>SVFN01000051.1 GCA_015056815.1 Lachnospiraceae bacterium
ACAAAAGAAGGATCTTGGGTTTTGATAACCCTTGATCCTTCTTTGTTTTTCAGGCTATGCTTTTTTCACAGCCCCTTCTTTTTTCTATTTGTCTCTGTATTCCCTCAACCTTCGATAGAATGTTGCTTTACTAATGTTACACTCTTCTACAACTGTGTTTATTGAAATCATATTCTTTTCCCATTTTAGAATAAGACTTTCAAATTCGTCCGGAATCTTCTTTCTTGGACGTCCAAACTTTACACCCCTTGCTTTTGCTGCAGCAATCCCTTGTCGTTGCCTCTCCCTGATAGCGTTTCTTTCGTTTTCTGCCGTGAAAGATAAAATCTGCAAAACAAGATCTGCAACAAAAGTCCCTAACAGATTCTTATCGCGTCTAGTATCCAGTAAGGACATATCTAAAACACAAATATCCGCTTTCAATTCTTTTGTTAGGATCCGCCACTGATTCTGTATTTCTTCATAATTTCTTCCCAACCGATCAATACTAAGAACATACACAACATCATTTGGCTGCAATTTTTCTTTCAATCTCCGATACATCGGTCGGTCAAAATCCTTACCGGATTGTTTGTCAACAAAAATATTCTCATCCGTTATACCGTTTTTCTTCACTTCAATCAGCTGCCTCTCCTCATTCTGCTCTAATGATGATACTCTGACATAAGCATATTCACACATGGCATTACCCCCGTTTCATTAATGATTACATTTTATCCGGGGATACCATGCCCTGCCATTATTCTTTACATAAAAAAACCTCAGATTGTATACCATCACAACCCAAGGTTTTTTCCTGTCATTTTACAGACCATGTAGTTTTGCATCTTTTTACGTCATAATCTTTCGATTCTTTTTCAATATTTATATTGATACTTTTATATAACAATCTCTTTAGCCGGATTGAAACAATAATCATAAAAATAGTAAATAGTAAATCTTGAATCCCTAAATAAACTATTCGCAAAAGGTCTCTTTTCCGAACAGTTTCCGGCATCCCCTCTCTTTCCTGCCGCAATTATCTCAACAATTCTCTTTCCATGTATTTATTATTTCAATTTTATCATATTTATGTTTATTTGTCAGTCTATTTTTGTTAGGAATATCCCTTTTTTAACTGAAACTGCAAACCCTTCATTTATATACATGTCTTTATCAAAGGAAAAAGCGCCAGGACTCCTGACGCTATCACGAAATATTCTCTATGAAAAGAACGTTTGCGGGTGGATTCGAACCACCGGTGCATTTTTTGCACACCACCTTAGCAGGGCGCATGATGTCCGGTGGACATCAGTCCTGCGCCGACCGGAGTGGAACGTAGACGGCACCATAAGCCATCTCGGACACGCAAACATAAATGGGCAGAGCCAGACTCGAACTGGCGTAGACCGAAGTCGGCGGATTTACAGTCCGCTGCAATTGCCGCTATGCGACCTGCCCATAATGACCCCTGCGAGACTTGAACTCGGCATTTGTAGCTTGAAAGGCTACTGTCTTCATTCCATTACGGTCCGCGCTAGACGCAGATCCACCGGATCTGCAGCGCCCTAACCTTTAGACGAAGGGGCCGGATGGGATCGGCAGCATCTACCGATCCCTATTCTTTTTTCAAACACCGATCTCTGTCCTTACATCTGTATCTACGGCGATAATGTCATCCATGGATACGCCAAAGATCATCGCTAATGCAACTAAATTATCTATTGTGGGCATTGCTGCCCCATGCTGCCATTTGTAAATTGCCTGCGGTGTTGCAAACCCAAAAAAGATCTGCAGATCCTTTACGGTCAGTCCCGCATCCTGTCTCATCCTTGTTATATTTCTGCCTGTTGCCACCATATCAATGGCTGGAATCCTAATCATGTTCTCCTCCATTCCGTCTTCAAAACAAAGTCTTTGCGTAATGCCTTAAAGCTACCTGTTCTAGCGCAGTGCCCTTCCATACTGTACCGGCACCACAGTTTCATCTCCACTCACAAAAAAACCGCCTGCCTCATACAAGGTAAGCGGTTTGCCAAACATGTCCTTCTATTTGCTTCAATCTATCGATTCCCGGCAGATTTCCGTAAAAACAACATTTTCTCGCATTTGCTTAGTCTTATATGAGCGCATGAAAATCAATCCCCGCTCAAAATATTTTTCGAGTGTTGATTCATAGCTTTCACTATAGATACTATAAATGTGATTCAATGTTGCCATGTCTTTTTCTTCCTTTCCGAGATGCTTTTTCGCTCCGCTTATCTCTTTCTATATCGTATCATAGCATGAATTTTCCCAGTTGTCATTATACTCGTAATATAAAAAGCATCTCGCATCCTTATATAATACCAAGTTGCTTTAACTGTTCAATGGTATCCTCGGCACTGGTGTATACGATACCGGTTCCTCCATTTGCATTCCAATCTCTAATATTTCGTTGCATATCATCGATCAAAATACATCCCTTGCCTTTACAATACTGTGGTTTTTCCTCTCTAAGGACTATATTTACCACAATTTTCTCCGACAAAAGCCTTCGCACCCATTTTATCTTGTCCTCACCGGCATTTTCAATTCCACGTTTTGGCTTTGGTATACCAGTTAAAATTTCACAACGCTCTCCATATCTTCCATAAACTACATCAAACAGTTCCTTTGCTTTCGGCATCAGTTCCAAATAATCATAGAAATGTTTGGTTTTTTTGATACGCTCCCACATTTCATCATCATGCCCCGGTTTATGATGCTTGTCGTTTTGTGACGGAGGTACAAGACCACATATTTCCTTTACGCCACGCTCAAAATCCGCAAGCACACCATCCAGATCAAAATAAATCTTTTCAACTAACATTTCTCCCATACTCCATCTTCCAAATTGCCCTTCACTTTATTTATTCAGCCAATCATTTATTTGGTTCGACCTCTTATTTACAATACTGCCAATATGCTTATAATTTTTAAATTTTTGTATCATGGTCATTTTCTCCTGCATTTTTCACTCTCAGATTTTCCTGCAGATACAAATAAATTTTTTCTTCATCATATGCTTTGATTGCGAAAATGCCAATATCATGATTAAACACACAACCATAATGTTCCTCGCCAATCTGCATCAGCCGATCAAAAAATGCGACTGGGAAAGGCCATTTCTTTACCATTCTTAATGCCTATGGATTGCATCTTTTGCAAGGATCATATCCCTGCCTGATTACTTCGTCCCTGTTTCCGGTAAAAAATGCTCTGTTTTTTTCTTTCATGTCCTGCACACTTCCGCAATCAGGGTAATGGAATTTCATGGTATTTGTATTCAGTACGTAGGTGGTACTCTCCGGTATGCTGACATTCTGTTTCTCCGTCTCCTCATTTGCCACAGGATCTGCCGGAATATCTTTCTGCACGGTTTCTGCCACCGGATCTTCTGCCTGGCTACTACCATCCGCATAATTTATTATAACACCGGGCTGTACATTATAACAGTAGACGCAAAAGCAAAGATTATCATCTTCCAAAGACTGTGCTTCCATTAAAACACCATCTGCCAGCAGATTATCTCCGGTATAACAGGGAGTGACACGGTATAACACTCTTTTCTCTGTCTGTCTGATATAATCCGCAATTTGATTCTCAAATCCCAGCATTCCTTCAACATTCATGTATCTTGTGCCGGTGATCAGATTTTCTTCGCTGTTATTACCGGTAAGCTGGTACCCGATCAAATGACAGCGGTTATAAAGATAACGATCTTCTAAAAAATCATATTTCACCGTATGCCATCCGCTGGGCCTTATATGTCCGATCAGTCCTCTCTCGGTTGTCGGCAGATTATTTGCATCAATGCAGACAAATGCAACACCGCATCTGCCCAAAGCATCTTTGTCTGAATAGTTTTCGAATGTAACATCATACGCGCTGTCTTGTGTAAAGAACGGAACATTACCATTTATTTCAACATATGGTTGTCCTCTATATTCCGGGATTCCCGACAAAGAAACACTATCTTGTGGATCTTGTGCAGTTACGATATCTTCCGGTTCTTCCGCTGAGACTTCCAACGGAGCCGTTTCTTCGGATTTCTCTACTATATCAATATCTTTTTCCGGTTCTGTTCTTTCCGGCAACTGTACTTCTTTTGGCTTTTCTGTTTCCACTGATTCCGATAAAGAAGTCTCAACATTATGCTTTGTTGAAACAGATTTCTCGTCTGACGAACCGGAAAACATAGCATAGGTAATCAGACAGAGTGTTATGATTAATATCCCTATCCCTTTTGGTTTTTTTCTTCTTTTTCTCATCACATTCACCTCATTTTCCAACTATGAACCTACTGTGATCAGAGACCATCCTATTTCTTAAAGCAGTGACCGCATTCTGAATAACCGTTTTGTCTCAGTTCTTCCAATGACGAATTGGAAGTTGCATAATTGTCAGGTGCAATTTTTTTAACATCATTGCATTTTGGATGATGTATTTTCATAGTACTGGTATTTAACACCCAGGCATCTGAAGTATTCTGTTGTTCCGGATTATCATAAGTGTTAAAATTATAGCCATTATGCTGATCGGTTGCCGTGCTCTGACTTTGCTTACTCTGCGCTAAGGGTTCCTGTTCCGCCTGCAAAAAAAGCCCACTAATGAAAGAAATGCCATCATCAAAGAAATGGTCCATTTGGCAATCTCTTTCATGACTGAAATGATACATTTAATGGTCTCTTTCATCGTTTAATCCTCTCCCCATGCAATGATAATCTTCTATATCTAAAATCTTATCATATGCCCACGATATCCTTTCTCTTGGTGGATGGGAGACGGATTATGTTATGAAAAATATTTACAGACATTCCCTCGCTGAAAATCAACGTGCCATGAAGAAACGTGCGTCTGACATGATCAGTCGCTCCCTGTTCTGATCAAAGTGGTAATTCGTGGGTAATCTGTGGGTAATTTTTTCAAAAAACTTGCAAATAATCAGCAACACCACTTTTAAAACAGAGTATAAAAAAACCCAGTTTTATAAGGTTTTCCATCACATTCCTTATAAAACCGGGTTTTTAGAATAGTACGGGCGACAGGACTTGAACCTGCACGGTCGCCCACCAGAACCTAAATCTGGCGCGTCTGCCAATTCCGCCACGCCCGCATAGAAAGGTGCCAACGCACTTTTATATACTATCATTATAAACGCTTTTCGTCAACATTTTTGTGATCTGATATGTTACGGTTCACAGTTCCATAAAAATGATATCGGGGTTTGCCCCCTTATTATAAGATCACAGTAAAACTGATGACAGGTTTTTTGTAAGTTACCTGTATCTTTCCCTTAAACATCCTGACCAGACTGTCTGCCATCGACAGCCCTATTCCGTATCCCTGCTTTTCGTTATTATGGGACTGATCCTCTCTGTAAAACCGATCGAAGAAACGCTTATAATCCACGCCTTCCCCCTTGGCATAATCGTTAGCGACCAAGAGTATGACATTTCTCCCTTTCTGATAAAGCCGGACCGTAACCTTTCCTCCTTCGTCACAGTATTTTACGGCATTGTCCACCAGAATGCTGATCAGTTCGTGAAGTCCCTTTTGATCCGCATTCACATGAATATTTTCATCAATCCCACACTCCATCTTCTTTCCCTGGGTTTGGGCAACCACCCGCAAAGACTCTGTCACACTTGCTGTTTCCGCTGACATATCCACATCCGACAGTACCAGATCCTGCCTTTCCTCCAGACGCGAAAGCACCACAAGCTGGGAAATCAGCTCTGACATTCTCTGCACCTGTTTTACCGTGCTCTCTGTCCACTCACTTTTACCGCCCATCATTTCTATGACTTCCGTATTCGCAGAAATGACCGCGAGGGGTGTTTTCAATTCATGACTGGCATTGGTGATAAACTGCTTCTGTGCCTCGATATTTCTCACTAACGGCTGTACCGCTTTTCGCGCAAAAAAACTCAGGATAAGCATAGTCAAAAGAACACTGAGTGTACCGATATAGCAGGAAAAGTTCACAAAAAAATGTACTGCAGATATGTTTCTCGTACAATCCATGATGACAATTTTTATATTTCCGTTCTCTTTGAACGTCTTCAAATAAGCATAATTCAAACCATCATATTCATATAATCCTTTATAACGCCTGCTGTTTATGGCCGGTTCCAGAAACATCTCCCGTTCTTCTTCATCGATCGCGGCAATGTGCTCATCATTATAATTGACCAGTACTCCCTTTTCATCCACATCTACTATGATATAACGTGTTTCATACTGTGTCTCCGGTGTGATCTTCTTTTTTTGCCACTCTGAAAGCGCCTTTTCCGAAAGATCCCGTTCACTTTTTTCCGAAACAAATTCCAGTGTGGCATAGATATCGGCAACTGCATTGGTATACGTAATGATATTGACAGATCCCAATACAATGACAAGGACCAGCATCATAGACAAGGTGGCGATGACTATAAATTTTAATTTCAGTTTTTTTAACATATATCCTCCGATCCAAGCCGCAAATGCTCTCCATTGTAATCTGTTTTTGCCATATTCCGCTGCTTCGTTACCCGGCTAAGCGTCCCTGCCATATGACAGTTTCCGGCGCAAAGCTTATGTCTCTGTCAGCTTAAAGGTTCCGTCCGGCTTTCCTTCAATGCAGATATTCCCTGCGATCGATTTCAGTTTATTGCGTAAATAAGAGATGTAAACCCAAACCACATCGACCGTTTCCGCACTATCCTTCCAGACATGAGCATGGATTTCTTCCATAGTAAAACTTTTGTTTGGATTTCTCATAAAAAACTCCATGAGATTCGACTCCATGCCGGCCAGCCGGACGGAATTTTCCGACACCAGTTCCTGTCCTGTCACATCCAGAGTCACCGATCCAAACGACAGTTTTTTCGGAGTATATTCTCCCTTCCTTCTGGTCAGGGAACGTATTCTTGCCAGCAGCTCCACCATAGCAAAAGGCTTGGTCAGATAATCATCGGCCCCCGCATCCAATCCAATCACTTTATCATCCATCTCCGCTTTCGCCGTCAGAAACAAGGCCGGCGTCACATCTCCCGCCTCACGTATTTGTTGTAAAGCAGTAATACCGTCCATCTTCGGCATCATGATATCAAATATCATACAGTCATATGCTGTGCTTTTTGCCGCCTCTACTGCTTCCAGGCCATCACAGACTGCGGTCACTTCATACTGATTATGTTCTAAAACCGCCGTCAGGGCACGCGCCAGATCCTTCTCATCTTCCGCAAGTAATATCTTCATCGTCTCTACTCCTTCGTCTTTTCTTTGATCCGTATCAGGCTTTTCATTGCTCCGAAGCCCCCGCAGGATATATACCGGCAGGCAGCCGTTATGCCTGTTCGATCAATTCGCGTATTGTCTGCAGGGAAAGATCACAGGATGCAAGCTCGTCTGCCACCTTTTTTAACTCCGCTACCAGAAGGGCTTCGTTCGGAATGTTTTTCTTATATTTTAATTTATGCTCCAGAGCAGCCCAGGTATCCATTGCGATCGTTCGGATCTGAAACTCTGCATAATAGATGCCCTGTTCATTCCCCAATACATCCGGATAGTCTGTATGCACTGCCAAAATGATGTGATAGCTGCGGTAGCCATTTGGTTTTGCATGACGGATATAATCCTTTTCAGCTATAATCTCACTGTCATCAAAGCTTCGGATATATTCCACAATAGCAAACACATCCTCCACAAAAGGACAGATGATCCGAAAGCCGATCGCATCTTTGATCTTTGACAGCGCAGATTCTGCCGTCTGCGGCAATCCCTTTCTGGTACATTTTTCCCTCATGCTCTCATTTGATTTGATCCGTACCGCCATATGCTCAAATGCTTTGTCGCCGGTTTTTTTATAAATCACCTGCTGATATTCTTCAAAACGCTTTTCCAGGTTTTCTTTGATCTTTATCAGATTTTCCTCATATACTCCATAAATGCTTTCTGCCATGTAATCTGCCTCTATATCACTTTTTATCCGCTCTTTTCACAGCTTCCGGGATATTCCGGAAGCTCCTCTTTTCTCAAAGTATACCACATTTTCGATTCACAAAGCAAAAAACACAAATTCTTAACATTCCCATCACCTTTTTTTCAATCATATGATGTCGGCGGCAAAACTCGATATCCGGATTGTTCCGTGCTTCGCACCCCCACAATCCTCCCACATTCCGCACTTTCCTGTCGTTAAAAAGGGAGCCGCATCCGACTCCCTTTTCCTTTGATCCGTTTGTCCGGATCCGCTAACATTATTTCACTTTCACAGAAGCCGCCTGTCCTTTTTTTGCAAATAACTTTTCATAAGCCTTCTTCTGTTTTTTAGGAACTTGGATCACTGCTTTTTTGCTGATCCCTTTAAATGCATTCTTTCCGACTTTTTCAAGTGCGCCGGACTTCACAATGATCTTATTTAAGTTCTTATCTCCCTTAAATGCATTTGCCCCGATCGTCTTCACTTCTGCAGGGATTATGATCTTTTTCAGTGCCGTGCATCCGCTAAACGCATTTTTCTCAATGGAAACAATGCTCTTTGCAAGTGTGACATTCTTCAGAGTCTTAGTTCCCTTAAACGCATTCACCGCAACTGCCGTCACTTTATAGGTAATACCGTTTGCGTCTTTTGCCGTCTGTGGGATCGTAATCTTTTTCACTTTCTTATCTGTACACAGCTTACATGCCGCCTCAGGAGAAGAAGCGTCTGCATTCGTCACAACAAAGGAAAGCTTGCCTTCGGTAAACACGGTTCCTTTTGCCGCCGGTTTCTTTGTCACAACTGCCGGCCTCGGTTTCGGATCCTCTTTGGCGGGCTTTAACGACTCTTCCGCCTTCTCAAGAGCTTCCTTAACCTGCGGTGCGATCAGCTTTTTCTGCTCTGCAGTCAGGGCATCATATGCTTCTCTTGCTTTCTTAACAGCAGCCGCCAGATCACCTGCAGATGCCTTTACCAGATCGTTGATCATTCCTGCCACTTCATCTGCCGCCTTCTGATCCTTCTCCTGTTCCTTGTTATTTCCATAGGTCACAGGCTCTGTGATCCCGGTATGTGTCGGCTGGATCTTCTCAATATAACCGTCTTCATCGAAGCTTACCGGCTCAAGGCAGACCTCTCTGTGTGTTCCCTTTACCTTATTATCTCCTTCATAAGCAGAAAGCGGAGTCCCGAATCTCGCATATGCGATATAGTAATCCTCTGTCCCCGGTATCTTTAAGAAGCAATGGTGTCCGGTTCCCAGAATATCCTGCGAAGGATCCTTCGCAAGGATCAGTCCGCGATCGGTTGCTTTAAACGCGCCCCAGCTTCCATCCGTATTTTTCTCGGGATACAAAGAATCTGCCACCGCATAGCGGATGCTGTAATTTTCAGATCCTGTATCATCACACGACCAGGTGAAGTGATATCTGCCATCCTTTTTAAATACATGGATAGACTCACGGAAATTCGGGAAAGTCCCATTCGGATAATGATACAGCGTTTCCGGATCCCAGCTTATCATGTCCTCATTCAGTTTTACGATATTATAGCCGTTACCGCCGTTACCAAACAGCATATAAGACTCGCCGGTCTCTTCATCTGTGTAGATTGCCGGATCGATCGTCTGGGATAACTGACCGCCCGCTTCCTTACAGGCATCTACTGTCATAAGCGGCTCATCCTCTGCCACAAAAGGTCCGGTCGGGCTGTCTGCCACAGCGACTCCGATCGCCTGCTTGTTTGTCGCTTTGTCGCGTCCGCAGAAGTAGAAATAATACTTATCATTCTTTCCTTCGATCGCCGGTGCCCATGCATAACAGTCCGTAGTATTCGCCCATTTTACATCTCCCGCGGAGAGATCTAAGATCACGCCCTCATCCTTCCAGGAAACCAGATCATCCGAAGAAAATACATGGAATTTCTGTGTGTTCCAGCCCAGGAAACCATCCGTTGTCGGATAGATATAATACTTGCCGTTAAATGCATCGATATCCGGATCCGCATACAATCCGCCCAGTGCCGGATTATTGCAAAGAACCCCTTGGATAAACCATTCCTCCTTCACAGAAGGATCACTTAAGGAACTGATCGTGATCTTTTCGCCATCCTCGAGATTGTAAAAGCCTTTTAATCCGCTGATCTTATAGCCGGAAAGCACTTCAAAATCCACAGCCGCATTGGTCAGATCCTTTAACTGACTGTTATTTCTGCTTATATACTGTGTGATGACTTTATTGTCCGTATCCACGTCTTCTTTGATCACACATGCTCCCTGAACAGAAACCTTGTGTAATGTACTGTTGCCGGCTTCCTGCGGGAATTTCTCCAGGATCTCTTCATCCGTCAAAGCCCGGTCATAGATCTCGATATTATCAAATGTGCCATTGAACATACCATCGCCGCTGTAGAAAGACTTGCCCAGCCACGCGGACAGCTCGGAGCCAAGATCGGATAATTTAATGGTTGTCGCTCCCTCTGCCACAAGCACGCCGTCTGCGAACACGCTGATGCGGTCAGGCTTGAATACATACATCAGGTTCGTCTTCTTACCGCTGTTGGACATATTGGCTGCAGTGTCAACCTTTTCCTCGCTCCCCCAGCCTGCCTTCGTAATATGCGACAGAATCTGCGTCGGATTCACTCTTCCATAGAAATAAGCACCTTTTGCTTTTTCGCAGGTAACGGCCGCATCCCCGATCGCCACAGTAAAGAAGTTCTTATGCTGACTTGCTCCCGGTGTCACATCAAAGGAAATCGTCATGGTATCCATACCGCTTTCAAAGAGATCCGGCAGCTCCAGATACGCACCGCTTCCGCTTCCGGAAGTAACTGCTGTGGAGTTATTCAAAACCAAAGCTCCATCCTTGATCGCCCACTGGTCAGCTCCCTCGCCCTGAGTTCCCATGATCACAGCATCGTGATTGTTGCCGGATGTGTCTTTCGCCGTGCTTCCCTCTACGTTTTCAAAATCAAAGCTCGCAACCGGTGTCTGGCTGCTTCCCTCCGGTGTGTCCGGATATTCGCTTGTCACGGTATGTGGAATGGACGTAGAGCTTGCGATCGTTCCATCCGCTTCCTTTACACCCCACTCCTCCCAGAGTGCTTCATACTGCTCTGCCGTGATCGGAATGACCGCACCGTGCTTCGGATTGCCATCTCCCTGTGAGAAATTGATCACACAGTCGTCGGCCGGCACATCTGTCCAGTGCTCCAAATCCTCTGACTCTGCCATGCCATAAAACTTCTGCCAGTTATGATCTGCGATCAGAATCCATTTCTCCTGCCCGTTCAGCTTGTAGACGTCACCGCCCTCCACATAGGCAGATCCGCACAGCTCACCTGCGCTCTGTACGTCTTCCTCATCCGGATCATAATCAAGCGGAGCATAACCGCCGGTCAGTGTATCGGAAACTGCCAGATTGATACCTGCCGTATTACCACCGCTCCATTTATAGTACATATAGAACTTTCCGTCGTTCTCAATGATATCCGCATCGATCGCATCCGTTCCGCCGTTCGAACCCATCTGTTTTAAGTTCAGTCCGGTCGGGCTCGGATTGTAAAGTACCTGCGGCTCACTGGTAAGCTCCGTAAAATCATCGGTATAAGCATACCAGATCATCAGATTGTCGCCATACTCCTCGCCGCCTTCCATGGACCAGTAGATCATATAGGATTCTTTTTCGGCATCCCAGATCGCCTCCGGTGCCCAGACTCTCTTCTGATTGTCTGCCTTGGTGGAATCATACTGATTGCGGATCGTGATCAGCGTCTCCTGATCCCAGTGGATCAGATCCGTCGAATGCCAGGTTACGATACTGTCATTGGCGCCCCAGACATAATTGCCCTTATTGTCAAGCTCCGTCTTATTATCGCCCCCCTTTAGATCCGTCGCCAGCATATAATAATCACCGTTCTGACCTTTGATGATATACGGATCCCTCGCTACCTTTCGTCCTACCGTCTGGTTTACCACAGCTTTATTTCCGTTTAAAGCCGTATAATGATAGCCATCCGCACTTACTGCAAAGTGGATTGCCATGCTGCTGCCCGTAAAATAGGCAAACAGATAGCCGGCATATCCATCCTCGCTCACTGTGAGGTTGTCCGGTTCTTTCTGTGTCTTTGACACAGGCTCTGCCTTTAGCGGTACCGGCCCCGCCAAAGCACTTGTTACGGTCACTGCCGCGGCAAGGGTGCCCGCCAGCAGCTTTTTCAGTTTTGCTCTTACCATAATTCTTCTTCCTCTCCTTTGGTTCTTTTACAACACTTTTTCTATTATAGACCATTTTCAATCGTTTATGAATGTTCCGGCTATAAAATAAACTGCTAAAAAATCACTTTGATTTTTAGCAGTTTTGAATAGACGAATTCCGTTTTTATCCGATCCGTCAATCAATATGTTCTTTTTAGCAACTTGATCCTGTCCCTTGTCTGTGGCCGGATAAACGTTTATTCTTATACAAAAGAACTAAAGTTCGATGCTTTTATCATATCGAACTGTTGTTCGTTTGTCAACCACAAAAACGAAAATAGCCAAAGCCTATTATTTTCACCACTTTTAATCACTATCCCAAACAAAAAGGCTTAAAACCTCGCAAATACAAGGTTTTAAGCCTTTCTCATCCATGAGCCATCGGGGACTCGAACCCCGGACAACTTGATTAAAAGTCAAGTGCTCTACCACCTGAGCTAATGGCCC
>SVFN01000052.1 GCA_015056815.1 Lachnospiraceae bacterium
TTGGTTCGGAATAGTGTAGTGCTGGCGGTCTATCTCTTGTTTTCGGTTGCTTGCTTCCTTACCGTACATGAGCATTGTATAAAGGACAGTAACAAACAGTCACTCCTGAAAGAAAAGGAGTGACTGTTTTTCTTGTTGTTTACGGATGATTTTGATACAATAGAGAAACAGAGTATTTTTCGTGAAGGAGAGACTTATGAAAAAACGGATTCTGACCTATATGGAATATGTCGATCGTCTGCTGGAACAGAACGATTCCGGTCTGAGCTACGAAGAACTGATCGAGGAGCACAAATTACAGATTTCTTTTTTTATGCATGAAAGACTGATCCATCTGATGGTTACGCTGACCTTTGCGCTTCTGACCTTTGGCACCTTTTTTTTGATGTGCTTCCAGCCTTCCATCGGGGCAGCGGCACTGTTTTTACTTTTGCTGGTGCTTCTGGTACCTTACATCATGCACTATTATCTTTTGGAAAACGGTGTCCAGAAGATGTACATCCAATATGATAAGTTGAGGGCAAAGACGCTGAAGGACGGTCAGAATATCTATCACAATACAGAAAAGGCACTGTTTGATTGAGAAGATAAGGAGCAAAAGCGTGCAGGAATTGATATACAGCATCGTGCGTAAAGGGCAGACGGAGCAGATCAGGGTTCCTTATGAAATCATTCGTTCCGACCGTAAGAGCCTTGGGCTTACCATTGACTGTGAAGGCATCGTCAGGGTGCGTATTCCGAAAAGGGTGTCAACACAGACAGCACTGGATTTCGTGAAGCGTCAGCAGACCTGGATTCTTCGCAATTATCTGAAGCAGATGGAGCGGGCAAAGGAGCAAAAGAAAAGCGAGGAGGAATGTCCTTATACGGAGGAGGAGCTTGCGAGGGCGGAGCGCTATTTCCGGGCGCGTGCCAAAAGCTATTTCCCGGTCCGGGCAGCTTTTTTTGCAAAACAGATGAAAGTGACCTATGGGACAATCTCGATCCGGGATCAGAAGACCAGATGGGGAAGCCGTAGTAGCACAGGCACACTTTCCTTTAACTGGCGGTTAATGCTGGCGCCCAAGGAGGTACTGGACTATGTGGTCGTCCATGAGCTTGCGCATATTAAAGAAATGAATCATTCAAAAGATTTCTGGAGAGAAGTCGAGAAGATATTGCCCGATTATGAAGTGCAACGGAAATGGTTAAAGGAGCATGGAAATGAACTGACAAGGGAAGAAGCGGTGCGTCAGATCTACCGGGATAATTGAAAGCGGCCGGTCGGAAACAGGAAACGTAACCGCTGCATGCGACAGGGAATTAATAATGGGAAAGAATTGGTAACTCAAGGAGTGAAATTATGAAGATCAGGAAAAGAATCTGTGCGCTGGCAGTCTTTGCATTGATCACAGCTCTGCTATGTGGCTGTGGGAAAGAAAGAACGGAAGCGATACAGAAAGAAAATGAAACAGTCACAAAAACAGAAAATACACACGAGGAAGTAAAGATCGCGGCGGGAGAAGCGGAGCTTATGACGGATACAGAGTCTCTATCAGACACCGGTGATGCCGCAAAGGGAACTGAAGCAGATATGGTTTCAGAAAACAGGATTTCGGAGCCAAAAGAGACGGAGTCCATCTCCTTACCCGAACGGGCAGAAAATCCTGACAACATTGTCACGACAGAGATTTATACGACAGATACCGTTAATATCCGCGTCCTTCCGGATACGGAGTCCGAGATTTATCAAAAGGCAGCCCGTCGGACACTTTTGTATAAAGTGGAAGAGGTAGAAGACTGGACAAAAATCCTCATTGATGGATATTTTTATTATGTCAAGAGCGAATACACGAAGGACAAGCCGGCTGTCGGAGAAAACATGGGGTATCTGGTTGCGATCGATGCCGGGCATCAGGCGCAGGGAAACAGCGAGAAAGAGCCAGTGGGTCCCGGAGCCTCCGAAATGAAAGCCAAGGTTGCCAGCGGTACGCATGGCGTAACTTCGGGATTAAATGAATATGAGCTGACGCTGCAGGTATCTTTAAAGCTGCGTGATGAACTGGAGGCAAGAGGATATGAGGTTTTGATGATCCGCGAGAGTAATGATGTGAATATCAGCAATGCGGAACGGGCGCAGGTGGCCAATAATGCCGGGGCAGACGCCTTTATCCGCATTCATGCCAACGGATCGGAAAACAGCGGTACAAGCGGTGCCATGACCATCTGCCAGAGTGCTTCCAATCCATATAACAGCAGTCTTTACAGCGAGAGCAAATCCCTTTCCACCAACGTGCTGGACGGACTGGTGGCAGCAACAGGCTGTAACAGACAGTATGTTTGGGAGACGGATACCATGACCGGGATCAACTGGTGTCAGGTGCCGGTCACGATCGTAGAGATGGGATATATGACGAATCCGACCGAGGACGCCAATATGGCATCGGAGGATTATCAATACAGGATTGCCGATGGAATCGCCAATGGTATCGATGCTTTTTTTGCAAAATAAAAAGAGTCAGTAATATGTTTATCCTTTTAGGACTTTGAATCGACCACTTTAAGGCATTTTCCGGGAAAAGATGTTATTGAAAGGGCGAAAAGGATCATACCGAATTGTGAGACTTATCTTTTGGAGGGACGTGGCCACATGAATTTCCTTACGGAAGACGAAAAGAAGATGATAGTAGATTTTTTGGCTAAGAAATAAAAAACTTGGTTAGGGTACTTTTGACACCCTAACCATAATTATTATGATTCAATTTCACGTCTGGAAACGTGATCAGAAGACACTTTCCAGGGTTTCCATGGCTTTGTGAATATTGGAATAATATAAGATATAGATGACACAGTTGGTGGTGTTATTACGGACAAAAACTATGCCTTCATTCGTGCTTCCTTTGACATAGAAGGTAGCAGTGGAATGCCCCTCGGCCATATCATTCAAAACTTCGGAGGGTTCTTCTTCATATTGAAAGGCGAGCTTTTCGTTTACATCTTTTTCGTTGTATCCCCATCTTACATGATAAGCCTGACAGCGCTTCCCACCGGTGCCGACACCGATCTGCCGGCCGTTGGCGTAAATAACGTCATAGGTACCGTCGGATCTGACAGTGATCGTAGTTGTTTGGGGATTGGAATACTGCGGAACCTGTTTTGCCATGGACGGATTGTCCGAAAAAGTGGTCCCGTATTTGTTCGCCAGCTGTGCTTCTGTCATTTTTAAATCATTTGTGACATCTATTACTTTGATATAATTCTCATATGCATATTTGGCGCCAAAAAGAAGAATGGCAGCAAATAGTATGATTTTAATCAGTTTGCCGATATCTGAACTTCCTCGGTTATCTTTGCTATTCATTTTTATTCCCCCAAAAGATGATACTGAAACGATGTCAGATGCTAAAAGCGGAGTTGTCTGCCGGCTTTGATCCGTCTTGCCGCTCTGCTGTCGCCTGTGATTTTGTATTATCATCATTGTACCAATTCCTTGTCACGATGGCTAGCCCTAAATACAAAAGCTCTATTGGATGCAGCTTTCTGAACGGCATAGTTTTCGGGACCGGGGGAGAATGTGTCATATAGGCAATAAAAAATCCCGCGGACTTAGGCTTGCGGGAATTATGTGCACCTGAAAGTGTACAAAAATATTTTATAGGCGTTAGTTTACCACCAAAAGATCGGTTACTTCAACTTCCAATGCCTTGGCAAAGATAAAAAGCTCATAATCTGTAACGATCCTCTGTTGATTTTCTACGCGACTGATCATTTTCTGAGTGACCTCCGCGTTCTGGAGCTGCATTTTTGTGGCAAGCTCTTCTTGCGTTAATTTACGGGATAATCTGTATTTGCGGATGTTAATGCCCGCAATGTTGGATTTCCCGTTGTTAGGATATATCTTCAAGTAAAATCACCTCGGCTACTGTTTTTACCAACAGTCATTTTTCGGTTTAAAGGATCCAAACGGAAAAATGTATCATCTTGACCTTACCATGCAAAGACGCACTTTCTTACCCCAATAATGACTAAAATGGTAAAATATTCCAAAATATTCACTTTTTTGCAGCCACAAGGAGAAAAAAGAAAAAGGCAATGATTCGTACAAATGTACCAATCATTGCCCGTAGAAGCGCTGTATTGTCTGCCGGATCAGCCTGCAGCATCAAACTGGGAATTATATAGTGTTGCATAAAATCCGTTTTTGGCGAGCAGCTGCGTATGGGTCCCCTGCTCTATGATATCACCATCCTTCATGACTAGGATCAGATCCGCATCCCTTATGGTAGACAGTCTGTGTGCGATCACAAAAGAAGTTCTTCCCTTCATCAGATTGTTCATGGCCTTCTGGATGCGGGCCTCTGTTCTGGTATCGACAGAACTGGTGGCTTCATCCAGGATCATGATGGGATTATCTGCCAGGATCGCGCGGGCGATGGTGAGAAGCTGCCTTTGCCCTTGTGAGACATTGGTGGCGTCTTCATTTAATTCCATCTGATAACCGCCCGGAAGTGTCTGGATAAAATGATGTGCATGTGCCGCCTTGGCTGCGGCGATCACTTCGTCATCAGTGGCGTCCAGACGGCCGTAACGGATATTTTCCATGATCGTACCCTGAAACAGCCAGGTATCCTGCAGCACCATTCCGAAATGCTCCCGTAGTTCGCTGCGGTTAAAGTCTTTGACATTATGTCCATCAATTTTGATGGCACCGCTTGATACGTCATAAAATCGCATTAAAAGCTTCACCATCGTGGTCTTGCCGGCACCGGTAGGACCGACGATCGCGACGGTCTGGCCGGGTTTTACGCTGCAGTTGAAATTGTGAATGATGGTCTGGTCCGGTTTGTAGCCAAACTGTACATTTTCAAATTGTACAGAGCCTTCTACGCGGGGAAGCATTACCGGATCGACGACTGTCTGATCCTCTTCCTCTTCTGCCAGAAATTCAAAAACACGCTCCGCTGCGGCAGCCATGGATTGCAGCATATTGGAAACCTGTGCCATCTGTGTGATGGGCTGGGTAAAATTGCGTACATACTGGATAAAGGACTGGATATCGCCAACCTGGATCCGCCCCTGTACCGCGAGGATACTTCCCAATACCGCTACGCCGACATAACCGAGATTTCCCACAAAGTTCATGATGGGCTGCATCAGTCCGGAGAGAAACTGTGCCTTCCAGGCAGATTCATACAGCTTTTCGTTGGTATCCCGGAACTTTTTGAGGACATCTTCTTCCTTATTAAAGGAACGGATAATGTTATGACCGCTGAATACCTCCTCGATCTGTCCGTTCACATCTCCCAGATAAGCCTGCTGGGCGATAAAGTGTTTTTGGGAGAATTTGATCACCACGCCGACGAGAAGCGCTGCGACCGGGAGGATCACTAATGCGATCAGTGTCATAAGCGGGCTGATGGAGAGCATCATGATCAGGACACCGATCATCGTGGTAACGGAGGTGATCAGCTGGGTAATGCTCTGGTTCAGGCTTTGTCCAAGCGTGTCCACATCGTTGGTGATGCGGGAAAGGATCTCGCCTACGGTCTTTGATTCAAAATAGCTCATGGGCATCCGTCCGATCTTCTGTGAGATCTCCTCGCGGAAGCGATAGACGAGTTTTTGCGTCACACCGGACATGATAAATCCCTGTATATAGGAAAACAGGGCACTGAGCAGGTAGAGGCCAAAAAGAGCGGTCAGGATCATCCCGATCTTTTCAAAATGGATACCGCCTGTGCCGTTTAGTTTGGCCATAAAGCCCTGAAACAGTTCCGTGGTCGCCATTCCGAGTATTTTCGGTCCTGCGATGTGAAAGACGGTACTTAAAACAGCAAAGATCATAACGATGAGGATGGCAAATTTATAATTGCCCATATAAGCGATCATCTGCTTCATGGATTTTTTGAAGTCCTTTGGCTTTTCGGCAGGCATTCCGGGTGGGCCTCCGGCTCTTCGTCTCTGTTTTTGCGGTGTTTTGATCACGGTATCTTCTGCCATTATGCCATTCCTCCTTTCTGATTCAGTTCGGCTTCGGAAAGCTGTGAAGAAGCAATCTCGCGGTATGTTTCACAGTTTTGCAAAAGTTCTTCATGCGTTCCTGTCCCGGCGATTTTTCCATCGTCTAAGACAATAATCTTATCGGCGTGCAGGATCGTGCTGATGCGCTGCGCCACAATGATGACGGTGGCATGCTTCATTTGGGCGGCAAGCGCTCTTCTGAGCTGGGAATCGGTCTTGTAATCCAAAGCGGAAAAGCTGTCGTCAAACAAAAAGATCTTTGGATTCTTGGCGATGGCTCTGGCGATGGAAAGCCGCTGTTTCTGACCACCGGAGACATTGCTTCCTCCCTGGGCGATCTGGCTTTCATAGCCCTCTTTCTTCTCCGCGATAAAATCCTCTGCCTGCGCGATGCGGGCGGCTTTTTTCATCGCTTCGTCCGAAATGCTTTCATCTGCAAATTTAATATTGGAAGCGATCGTGCCGGAAAAGAGGATGCCCTTTTGGGGAACCAGTCCGATCAGGCTCCGAAGTTTTTTCTGGGACAGATCCCGGATATCAATGCCGTCGAGCGTGATCGCCCCGTCTTTGACATCATAAAAGCGGGGGATCAGATGGATCAGTGTGGATTTGCCACATCCGGTGCTTCCGATGATGGCAGTGGTCTCTCCGGGCTTTGCGGTGAAGGAAATATGCTCTAAAACATCCGCTTCGGCATTGGGATAGCGGAAAGAAACATCATGAAAGACCAGTTCACCGGTAAAGGAGCCGGCGCGATCGATGGGCTTATCCCTATCGCAAATGGAGGGAGCGGTTGTCAGAACTTCATCGATCCTGGCAGCAGCCACGCCTGCGCGGGGAAGCAGGATCGAGATCATGGTAAGCATCAAAAAGGACATGACGATCATCATGGTATAGTTGATAAAGGCCATCATATCACCGACCATCAGATTTCCGCGGTCGACTCCCCTGCTTCCAAACCAGAGGATCAGGATCGTGACACCGTTCATGATAAACATCATGGACGGGAACATCAGGGACATGACACGGGTGGTAAAAAGCTGTGTCCGGCGCAGATCTTCGTTTGCCCGGGCAAATCGCTTTTCCTCAAAATCCTCCCGGCTGAAAGCACGGATCACCGGGAGGCCGGTCAGGATCTCCCTGGAGACCAGATTCAGCCTGTCAACTAACGTCTGCATGCTTTTGAATTTTGGTAAAGTGACATACATCAGCGCACCGACGAGACATAAGACTGACAAAACGGCAATGACTATGATCCATTCAAGACCGGTGTCGGTCCCGGCGACCTTGATGATCCCGCCAATCCCCATGATGGGTGCGAACAAAACCATACGCAGCATGATCGTGATCACGATCTGTATCTGTTGGATATCGTTGGTGCAGCGAGTGATCAGAGAGGCGGTGGAAAACTGATCCATTTCTTTGCCGGAAAAGGTGATCACCCGTTCAAATACCCGTTCCCGCAGTTTTTTGCCGATAAACGCTCCGCTTCGTGCGGACAGGAAGCTGATCAGGATCGTAGCTGCCATCCCTAAAAAGGCAAAGCCTAACATTTTGCCGCCGGTACTTAGCAGGTAATTCATCTGGAGCTGATGAAGATCCACGCCATTTGCGGCATATTCGGCTAACAGGTCGGGGGTGGCGTTTTCGATCCCACCCTGTGCGATCCCGACATCCACGATATTGGAAGTGTAAGAGGGAAGCGTCAGCTCGCAATAGGCCTGGATCATCAGCAAAAGCAGGATGATGCAGATAGTGCCTTTGGTCTCAAGCATATATTTGAATAGTTTCGTCATATAGAATCTCCTTTCATGAATCTTAACAAATCTTAATTTTAATGACACCACATGGATATGTAAAGAAATTAAGTGTAAATTTTTTCTAAAAAGTCACGATCTTTTGCAGGTAAAGACTTTGAAAAACTTTCAGTGGCAAAAAGAAGACCTTGATAGTATAATGAACCTATGAAAAAAGAAGAGATCAGAATCCGTTTACCGGAACAGGTGAAAAATATCATAGAAACAATCGAGGCAGCAGGCTTTGAAGCCTATGCGGTGGGAGGGTGTGTCAGAGATTCCCTTTTGGGACGCATTCCGAACGACTGGGATATTACGACTTCTGCAAGACCGCAGGAAGTAAAGGCATTGTTTGAAAGAACCATCGATACCGGACTGATCCACGGGACCGTCACGGTGATGTTAGACCATGTGGGATATGAGGTAACGACCTACCGGATCGATGGCGAATATGAAGACTGCCGTCATCCCAAAGAGGTTTCGTTTACTTCGAATCTTTCAGAAGATCTGAAACGCAGGGATTTTACCATCAATGCAATGGCCTACAATGAGCGGTCGGGACTTGTGGATATTTTTGAGGGCATGGAGGATATCAGAAGAAAAACGATCCGGGCAGTCGGAGAGCCGATGGAACGATTTTCGGAAGATGCCCTTCGCATGATGAGAGCCGTCCGTTTTGCGGCACAGCTGGACTATCAGATCGATGAGGAAACGAAACAGGCCATCCTTCGTCTGGCGCCGACCCTTTCAAAGATCAGTGCCGAACGCATTCAGACAGAGCTTGTGAAACTGCTTACATCCCCGCACCCGGAGTTGTTCCGGATCTTGTATGAGACGCAGATCACGGCCGTCATTCTGCCTGAGTTTGATGCGGCCATGCAAACGGGACAGAACAATCCGCATCACTGTTATAGTGTCGGAGAGCATATTCTGCATTCGATAAGCGGCATCGGCGATAAAGAAGAGCACTTGAAGGTGCTGCGCCTTACGATGCTTTGTCACGATCTGGGGAAGGCACAGACGAAGACTACAGACAGTGATGGCGTCGATCATTTCCACGGACATGCTGCGGTTTCTGCCGATATGGCGGAGAACATCTTAAAAAGGCTGAAATTTGACAACGATACTGTAAATAAGGTAAGAAAACTTGTTTTTTATCACGATTACCGGATCGAACCGTGCAAAAAAACTGTTCGCCGGGCGATCCATAAGATCGGAGAGGAGTTATTTCCATTGCTGCTGTTAGTGGAAAGAGCGGATCTTTTGGCGCAAAGTGAGTATCAAAGAGCACAAAAGTGCGAACGTCTAAAGATGCTGCAGATCCTTTACCGGGAGATCCTGGAAGAGAAACAATGCCTTTCCCTGAAGGATCTGGCTGTAAAAGGTGTTGATCTGATCGGTGCGGGAGTGATGCCCGGCAGGGAAATAGGTGCGATACTGGAACGCATGCTGGAGCGGGTATTGGATGAACCGGACAAAAATGAGAAAGACTATCTGCTGGGACACCTGGACGAATTTAGAGGAACGCTTTAATTTATAGGGATTCTCCATCATACTTTTTTCGGCTCTGTCATAGGATAGAATAAAGTGACGATCCGGGAAAAGGTTTGGATCGTTTCCGATCAGAAACTAAAAGATGGGGGAAGAAGATGTGAATGACAGAGCGGTAGCGGTATTTGATCAGTATGATCTGGAGCTTTTTGGTACGAAGAAGGGCAGAGGGATGCTGATCGCCCGCACACAGGCCGGAGATGTGGCTTTGCGGGAATATAGCGGAAGTGAAGAGAAGCTGGAATGGCAGGAAGCCTTTACGGGAGGGCTGAAGAAAAACGGCTTTTCGAATGTGGATGGTCTTTTGCGGGATAAAGAAGGAAATCTGATCGTTTCGGACTACGAAGGGACACGTTATATTGTCAAGGAATATCTCGGTGGCCGGGAATGCAATGTAATGGACCGGAAGGAATGTGTACTGGCGGTCAGACAGATGGCACGTATGCACCGGGCGGTCCGCGGTCTGATGCAGGAGCCGTTGATGATCAGGCGCAGAACAGAGCCGGAGGAGGGTACTCCGGGTGGGCAGCAGGACGATGGAACCCCGACCTATCGGGAAATACCGGCAGATCAGATGGAAACTCTGTGCGACATCACCTGCCGTACCCGTCCGGGATTTATCCTGTATGAATCCCAAAAGCGAAAGGCAGAATTGCTTCGTGCGAGACAGTTTATCCGCAAAAAACCCTGTAAAAATGATTTTGATCTTTTGTTTTTGCGGGAGTTTGAAGCGTTTGCGGAGCAGATCGCAGTGGCGGATTCCTATCTGGATCAGGAAGAATACGGGATTTTGGAGGAACATGTCAAAAAAGATCATCTGTATTGCCATGGAGACTGCAACCAGCACAACATTCTGTTTGGGGAAGATGATATTTACATACAGAATTTCGAGCGATGCCGACCGGATCTGCAGGTGAAGGATCTTTATTTATTCGTGCGTAAGGTATGTGAGAAGAACAAATGGTCTTTTGCCTTCGGGCAGGCCTGTCTGGAGGCTTATGAGAAGGAACTTCCCTTAAGCGAAAAAGAGCGTAAGTTTCTCTATACCAGATTTTATTATCCGGAGAAATTCTGGAAGATCGCGAACGGATACATGAACCGTCGTAAGTCGCTTCCGCCTAAGAGACAGAAACAGAAGCTGGAAGCACTTTTGGAAATGGAACGGGGACGAAAGGAATTTTTAGGGCAGTTCCGGCAGACTTATGGAGTCTGATCCGGATTCGGGAACGACAGATAAGAAGGACAGAAACATGGGAGAGAGCAAGACGAAGGATTATCCGAATAGAAAGAAGAGACTTAACCTGTGGGAGAACGGTATTCTGGCAGTGGCAATCCTGCTTTTTCTGACGGCATGCGGGCAGGAGACACTGTCGCCGGCCATTCCGGAAAAACAGCCGGCCGGGCAGGAGGCGAAGGCTTATGAAGGGACCCTGGCGGATTCCCTGGATGAGGCAGTGCTTATATTCAAGGAGCCGGAGAAGGAAAAGATCCATTTGCAGAATATAAAGACCGGAAAAACCTATACGCTGAATTATTCATCGGCGACGCAGATCAAGGATCCGAACGGTGAGGAACTGGTGATGGAACAGTTGGAGGACGGGAGCCTGGTAACGGTGGCTTTTTTGCGCAAAACGAAGCTGGCGAAAGGGATCTTCCAGAGAGAGGATGCCACAGTCCATAAAGACGTGACGATGTTTGAGATCAACAAGGCTGCCCATACCATGAGTTTTGACGGCGAACAGTATAAGCTGGATGAACATGTGGCGGTCGTGATGGACGGCGGCAGGCAGGAGCTGATGAACATCAATGCACAGGATACTCTTATGGTCCGGACGGTAGGACATACTGTATACAGTCTTGCGGTCACAAAGGGGCATGGATACGTAAGACTTCTGAATTATGATTTCTTCATAGGCGGCTGGGTGGAAGTGGGACAGTCCGTCATAAAACCTGTGACAGAAGGGATGCTGCTGACGGTGCCGGAGGGCAAGTACCAGCTTTTTATCTCCAATCATGATGTGAGCGGAATGAAGGAGATTGAAGTGGCAAACGGTGCCGAAGTGGAAGTGGATGTGAAGGATCTGCAGGGAGAAAGCGGTGTTGAGGATATCGGACAGATCATTTTCACGATTTCACCGGAAAATGCAGTTCTCACCATTGACGGCACTCAGATGGACTATTCGAAGGAAGTGAATCTGGGCTTTGGCGTGCATAAGCTGGTATGTTCTGCAGACGGTTATGTGACCCTCGGCAAATACATTAAAGTAACAGAAAAATATGCGAGCATCAATATTGAACTGGAGAAACAGACAGCAAAGACCGGATCGGATCCGAAAAAGACCGTCAGTGCCAATTCCGTCTCCATCAATGATATTGTGCCACAGCGTCCGCTTGCTTCCCGGACGGCAGCATCCGACTATCAGGTATATATCGATGCGCCCGTGGGGGCGGAGCTATATGTGGATGATAACTATATCGGGCTGATTCCGACAAGCTTTCCGAAGGTGCAGGGGAATTATACGGTATCCGTCCGCAAAACCGGATATCATACGCGAAGTTATTCCCTTCAGATCGATGATTCGGCGAAGGATGTAAACTATTCTTTTTCCGAGTTGTCAGAGCAATAGCAGGTGCGGACAGAAGCGAAAAAAATAGCGCAAATATGCCGATTTTTCTTGACATTTTAAGCAAATACCATTATAACTATACATAGGCGCGCTTGATGCGTAGATTAATACCCAGTAAGAGGAGGAAATATCAATGAACAAAGCAGATTTAGTTGCAGCTATGGCTGAGCAGGCTGGTTTATCAAAAAAAGACGCTGAGAAGGCATTAAAGGCTTTTACAGATGTTGTTGCAGAGCAGTTAAAGAAAGGTGATAAGATCCAGTTAGTAGGATTTGGTACATTCGAAGTATCTGAAAGAGCTGCAAGAGAGGGAAGAAATCCCCAGACTGGCAAGACTATGAAGATTGAAGCTTCCAAAGCTCCGAAGTTTAAAGCAGGAAAGGCATTAAAGGATTTAGTAAACGCTAAATAATGATTGTTTTGAGAAGTAAAGCCTGTGGTTTTCCACAGGCT
>SVFN01000053.1 GCA_015056815.1 Lachnospiraceae bacterium
TACGTAGATGCTGATACCAGCGCCCGCAGTATTGCGGAAGCCCATGAAAAATACCTGCACGATGTTGCTTCCATCAAAGCTCAGGCCCGCAGAGAAGGTCTGGCAGAAGGCCGGGAAGAAGGCCGAAAAGAAGGTCGAAAAGAAGGCCGAGAAGAAGGTCGAGAAGAAGGTCGAAAAGAAGGCTATCAAATCGCACAGGCCGAAATCACTGCTGCTCGCGAGGAAGTCATTGTTTCTCATGAAGAAATCGAAAAGCTTCGGCAAAAACTGATCGCCGCCGGTATTTCCCCGGACGAATAAAAGATTAAATAAAAGCCGCTTTCGCATATACTATTTTGAATTGAGGTAATGCGAAGGCGGTTTTACATTACAATACTTTCTCAGTAATGGTATTTTAATATTGCATATTGTCCATCTATGCGAATCATGGTTCGTAAAAAAAGGATCACTGTATGTGCATTATAAGTAAGCACTCCATTATGAGTAATCATAACTTCCAATGTTTTTACCACTCAATGACCAAAATAATTGCAGCCGGAATTGAACTCCAATCCCGGTTACTGTTTATTGTTTTACGTTAGACCAGAAACAATCAAGCAGATATGGAAGGTTAGCATTAAGCATCCTGACATGACTTGAATAACTATAAATAACAGCTTCATACCTAAGTTTTGCCTTTTCCAATCACAGCCTTTTGTTGTTCGATCTTTGCATCCAATGAGCTTGTTGATACCTTCTTTCGTCCTCGTGCCAGGTCAGTCCTCCCTCTTAAATCTTTACCTTATGTATCTTTGGATTCAGCCAGTCGCTGATTTCCTTTGATTTTCGTTTTATATAATTAGCATCAATACCAAACGCTTTCAGTATCGTCTTCTGTGTTGTAGTTACTGCATGGTCAAGTCTGTATACTCCATCGGCCTGTCTTATCATCTCTATCTTCTCAAGTTCCCTTATGGCTGCCGGTACATTCATGTAATTAGGCTTTTCCAACATTTCTTCCTCTGCATCCTTGAGTTTTGTGTATATACGGTTACGGATGATTTAAGATTAACACCACTTTCTTTTTTATTTGCAGTTTGCAACAGCAAGCTGTTCTTTTAAAAGTCTGATCTCTTCCTCCTGTTTTTTGAGCTTGGCGTCTTTCTCTGCGACTGCAGCATCTACTGCTTCCGCTATCTCCCGATCGATTTCCGGTTGCATTAATTCTCTTAAAGCCTCACACATATTTTCTGCCGCCTCCTTTTTTTTTCTAAACAAATCCTTGTTTTTGCTCACCACCACCTGAAGGACAGAATCCGCATTTTCCTGATCTTCCTTCCATGATAATGTCTGCGTTTTCAGTATGATCTTTTCCGCATTATCTGATGCCAGATTCTCTGTCAGAGAGGAAAGCCAGATATGCTCATCCGGATCCAGTTCTCCGGTTACCAGCACTTGGATAGCAAATACCATAACACCATATACATAATATATGCCCGGATATGTATTATCTATCGTATACCCCATTTCTCTAAGTATTTTAAACAATTTATGAGGCATGTTTTCTCTTACGAATGAAAGCGAAATGTCATCCGCCCCGATCTCATTCGTCCTGCTCCCGCCGGCTTTATATAAGCATGCATACGCGAGCCCTTTGAAAAAGGTATCAATGTTTAAATGATCCGCCGGCGATTTGTACTCGAGAAGATTGCTGCCCTTAAATATCCGTCCGATCTCATTGGATATTTCAATATCCGATGTTTTTTTGATCACCAGAAGGTCTATGGCAATTGGTTTCTTATTGAGATTATACTCTGACTGATAAATCAAATCTTCTCTGTTTTCAATCAGTTCGAGTTTCATCGCAGAACAAAAAGCCGGATGCCATTGCGTTTTTGCTTCTATCTGTTCCATATTTCATTCCTTTCCTGTTGGCAGACAGGAAAAGAGTAAAATACAATTTTTCTTTCGTCCATTCCTGCCTGTTCTCTCATTTGGGTTTTATAAGCAAGAATTTCCGAATTGATGATAGGAACGATGGATAAGAAAACCTTATCCCCGCTTAAGATGACTGAAAATCCAGTCAATGTAGTGTGAAATATTTGCTTATGTGGCAAGTATAACAGATTCGGAGTGATTTGTCTTTTCTTTTCTATGATTTAGATCACCGGCCTGTATTCCTCTTCAAACAAACTCTGCAACCAGATTATCGGCACATTTGACAAGTTCCGTCCGATCCTCTTCCCTATTTCCAGTACTTCTTCATCTTCTCAAAAGCCTTCTTCTCCTTCAGCGCAAATTTAGACATCAATTTCTGCTTTGTCGCATCAAAAGAAAGATTTAACTCCTGACAGGTTTCTATCAGTGACGCAATCCCTTTTTCTTCGCCACGCTTCTCGCCACGTTTCTCTCCAATGGAAATGCCTTCATCTCTTCCAATACGTATCAATCTTTCCGATTCCGTCTCTAATATCACTCCGCCCATAATTGTCACCATCCTTTTCTCTACTCTGTTACCGTCTGTGATATGTGTAATGATCGTATTGACAAATCCCACCAGATCCTTTATCTCTATATCGGACAATTCACCCTGCTCATGAAGCTTCAAAAGTTCATCCCTGAAATACTGAAGATCCGCTTCTGCCTGCGAAACATCACCTTCTTTGGATAATTCCTTCTCATAGCGGGCAATGTAAAACGGAATGTAGGGATACAGCCGCTTCTCTATGATATATTCTTTGCTGAATACATCCAGAAATATATTCTCTGCCTCATACATCATGCTCTGCCCATCCGGCAACGTAAATCGGATCCTGGTATACTTCGGCGTGTCCGGAGTTCTCTTGATATAGATCACTGCAAAATGCGGCAGTGGAAGCACTGCATCTCCATTTCGCCATATTGCATTCTTTCTGGCCGTGATGAAAGCGTACTCCGCTAACCGGATTGCCATGGAGCCGTCATCATAGGACTGAAACTCCAATAAGTACACTTCCCCTTTTATCCTTACCAGAAAATCAGTCAACCGTTCTTTGATCTCTTTCTCATCCAGCCCGGTCTCATCCTCTGTCAGATACCCTTCCGCTGAAAGGACCTCCACCGGTGTATCGAGAGAATAATTCTTTCCAAATTTATCATTTATAACCGGAATGAATAATCTTTTATGCTTCAATTTCATGGTCTTGGCTACACTATCATAGTCCTTGGTCTTTTTCATGATCTGTCTGTTCCTTTCTATTATAAGCCGGTTTTCCATGCTTTACAACCGCGAATTATCAGGGGTAATCTTTCAATGGAATGAAAAATGATATTACAGGCTCGAACGTTTACTCAACGATGATTGCATTATGAAATGGCTCTTGAAATGAGTCTTCTTAGAAATATCCTTGTCATTCGATGGACGATCTGAAAATATTTTTATTTACGTGTTATATCCATTTATGCGAATTATACTGTGTAAAAAAAAGTTTGTCAATACACTTTCGCTTTTGACAAACTTTTCCTAACCCGATAATATACACTTCCATTAAATATTCTCTAAGTGTTCCTCATTGGTCCCTACCACTGCCCTTTAATATCATTGACCAATCTCTTGTAATCAGCAAGACAATCAAAAATTGCTTTATCAAGCTCCGCTGCAGTGTTTACTGACATGCGATAATTGCCGACCGTCATATACTGACCATATCCAAGTCTTCCGGGTCTGTCAAAGCCGTAGCTTCCCATTTTGTCGACTATGAAATCTCGCAGTTTTCTTGTTTGATCATCTTGCGAATGATCGGATTTCTTCTCCATTTTTAAACAGATCTTAACATCATGTCGTCCGGCATCGTTATTCCATTTTATTTCCACCTGCAGATAAATTTCTGCAACAAAATCTTTCCCTTCAATCAGGTTATTGTCAGTGCCAAACCAAAGTCCCCAAAATCCTCCGGATTTATTCGACACATAACCATATCCGGCATTTACTCCCCGCTTCTTTAATTCAGATTGCATTTCATCATAGAACCCGTTGACCACTTGCCAGTCCGTCCACTCATCGATTGGCCGTAGCTTATAACTGTTCGCCAAACGCTCAAATTCTTCCCAGTATTCACAATAATCCCGGAAAATAGCGTTCTCTGATCTACACTCTCGCAAAATACCCAGAATATCTTTTCTATCGAAAAAAACATACCCCTCATTCTCTACCATTGTTCGATCAGACTGAAAACCCGTTTTGAAATAAATCCCTATGAGCTTTTCATTTTCCTTGAACAGACTCTTTTTATATCTCTGCAGTTGATTGTCATGTTCTGATGCATGTATCTTATCCTCAATGATCACCCGGTATGTTTCCCCAAGATATTCTATCATCAAAAGCACATCTATGTTGTTTACCTGTTTTTCTATCTTCTTCAGGCGTACCTCATCCGTTTTTATATCATCGGCGTGTATTCCTCTTCGAACAAACTCTGCAACCAGATTGTTGGCGCATTTGACAAGTTCCATATCAGAGCGATTTGCTCCTTCCAGTCCAAATGAACACAACCAACAAATAAAAGCATCTTGAGACAATTCCTTGTTTGCATAAAAGAACAAATTATTACTTAGCTTATCCATAATGCGTTCCTCCTCCACGTTAACAGGTGCAACCGATAGATCACAAGTAACATATAAATGTAAAGAAATTACGTAATTCCATTCTGATATTCCTAATAATCCCTACGCGCGGATTCCTCTCTATAGACATGCATGGCAATGTCACGCCAGATTCCATGGACTATATGTTTTTCCCTCTAAGATATCCGCAATCCGCTCACAAGCATGTCCGTCACCATAGGGATTGCATGCATGACTCATCTTATTATACTCTTCCTGATCTTCAAGTAGTAGTTTAAAATTCTTATAGATTGTCTCCTCATCAGTCCCTACCAGTTTGAGCGTTCCGGCATCGTAAGCACTCCATTATGAGTACCTTACCAAAATCCCGTAACCATGAGATAATAACCTCATCTTTCAACACATTCTGTGCGATATGATAGGAGGTTCTCATGAACACTACACAACAGTTACAGCAGATCAGGCTCAGCCAGTGGGCTGTCCTCTGCAAGGAACAAGTCCAAAGCGGTCTGACTGTTAAGCAATGGTGGTGTGATCAAAACGGCTATACCATTCACACATTTTACTATTGGAAACGGCGTCTCAAAGACAGCTACGCAGATTCCTTACTGCAGGAAATTGTTCCGCTTTCTTCCTGTCTCTCCCCTGCTCCGGATGGAACTGCTTCTGTAGTTCCTATGGACACCAGTCACTTGTGCAACTCGTTCAACTTGCACAACTCGTGTAACACGAACACGATCTCTGTCACACTGGAGGGCGTTCAAATTTCTCTGGATCCTTCTGCATCGGATGAAATGCTCTTTCGGATCCTTAAGGCGGTGCGCCATGCTTAGAGACGCTGATCCTTCTTCCTTTGCCGGCATTTATGTTGTCTGCGGCTTCACCGATTATCCGAAAAGAATTATTATTCGAAAAGAGTTATGCCATTATCATTGGCTACAGCATATAAAATAAATCTTCTCGAATAATGATATCACATATATCCTTATTGTACAAACTACAATAAGGAGGTGTTGCAATAATGCAAATGCAAGAACAAATCTATTTATTCGAAGGACTTAGAGAAATCCTTCTCGAGAAGCTGAAGGGCCGAGGATGCTCTGCTATTACCATTACTGGTTATCGGTATCAATGTAATAGCATTTTCAAATGGCTCAATGAAAAGGGTTATGATCACTACACTGTGGAAGGAGGAAATTGTTTTTTACAGAATTATTGTGACGAACATGGCAAAAACCAGTATTATGCCGATCTTAGGACTGTGATATACCGACTAAATGATATATTACAGAATACATGGAATAACGTGCATTCAGATAAAGGCAGACACTTTTGCATGCCGGATGCTTTTGTTGAAATAGTTATTCGATATTGTCGCTGGAGCGTTGATACCGGCCACGCACCCGGTACCGTTAAAAACAAAAGATATGCCATCTCCTGGTTTATGGAAGAATTATCTAAGGCGGATTGCAGTTCTCTCGCGGATATGTCTCCCGTTTCGATATCACGGGCTTGCATAAAAATAACGGATCACAGGCATTGGGGAGAAATCAAACTTTTTTTAAGATATTTGACAGAGTATGAGGGCATCAGGTTCGACTATTCTACGATTGTGCCGAATTATACCAAGCCTTATGTCATACCCAGTGTTTATTCGATTAATGAAATAAAAAGTGTAGAAAACGCCATTGACACGGCGACTGTTTTAGGCAAAAGGAATTACGCCATGCTTCTTCTTGCATCAAGGATGGGGTTGCGTTCCGGGGATATCGTAAGTTTAAGAATAAAGGATGTCCAGAATAAAAATGATTTAAACATCATTCAGAAAAAGACGGGAAACCCGCTGCATCTTCCATTGCTTAAAGAAGTGAAATTGGCAATCGAAGATTATTTATCAGTAAGGCCGTCTGCACGGACAGATTTTGTTTTCATAAATGTTTATGCTCCGTATAATCCAATAACAACTTCATCAATCAGGACGGCATTGAGGAAATGCTTTGATCTTGCAGGGGTTGATTCAGGAAAACGCAAAAAAGGCCCGCATGCACTCAGATCGTCCCTAGCTAGTGCCATGGTCAATGATGGCGTGAACTTTGAAACCGTAAGAAAGGTGCTGGGACACAGTTCCAATAATGCAATTAAGCATTACGCCCGTATAGATGTAGAAAATCTCAGAAGATACAGCCTGGCTCCGCCTCTGCCTTCGGGCAGATTCCGTGCATTTTTATGCGGGGAGGTGGAGTAAGATGCCAGAGTTGAACTCGATTTTTGGAAATGAAATAAGGTTACATCTTTCTGTAAGAAAGTTGGAACTAAGCAAAGAGGCTTATAGGCATTACAGAAAAACAATGATTCTCTTTGATGGTTATCTTTGTGGGATCAAACATGCAGTCAAGGAAATACCCGAATCAGTGATTGAAAACTGGATAAAAGAAGTCAGTGCAGGCGTTTCGTTAAACACAGCCAGTCAACATGTTCACTATATAAGGCAGTTGATGATGTTTTTGGTCAATTCCGGTTTCAATTGTTTCATTCCAAGTACAGTCATAACACATGACACCTATGTTCCATATCTATACTCGGATGAATACATAGAAAAGATCTTTATGATTGCCGATTCAATTGTTTGCTCCGGAGCATGGAAAAAACAAGAATGCGGAAAAAGAATTGCCTATGATTGTTTAGTGTAACTCGGGCAGGAAGCTCACATTTACCTGTTTTTCTCTCTCTTCTTTAGACGTTCCCCATCCATTTTTATACACCGGCCTGTATTCCTCTTCAAACAAACTCTGCAACCAGATTATCGGCACATTTGACAAGTTCCGTCCGATCCTCTTCCCTATTTCCAGTACTTCTTCATCTTCTCAAAAGCCTTCTTCTCCTTCAGCGCAAATTTAGACATCAATTTCTGCTTTGTCGCATCAAAAGAAAGATTTAACTCCTGACAGGTTTCTATCAGTGACGCAATCCCTTTTTCTTCGCCACGCTTCTCGCCACGTTTCTCTCCAATGGAAATGCCTTCATCTCTTCCAATACGTATCAATCTTTCCGATTCCGTCTCTAATATCACTCCGCCCATAATTGTCACCATCCTTTTCTCTACTCTGTTACCGTCTGTGATATGTGTAATGATCGTATTGACAAATCCCACCAGATCCTTTATCTCTATATCGGACAATTCACCCTGCTCATGAAGCTTCAAAAGTTCATCCCTGAAATACTGAAGATCCGCTTCTGCCTGCGAAACATCACCTTCTTTGGATAATTCCTTCTCATAGCGGGCAATGTAAAACGGAATGTAGGGATACAGCCGCTTCTCTATGATATATTCTTTGCTGAATACATCCAGAAATATATTCTCTGCCTCATACATCATGCTCTGCCCATCCGGCAACGTAAATCGGATCCTGGTATACTTCGGCGTGTCCGGAGTTCTCTTGATATAGATCACTGCAAAATGCGGCAGTGGAAGCACTGCATCTCCATTTCGCCATATTGCATTCTTTCTGGCCGTGATGAAAGCGTACTCCGCTAACCGGATTGCCATGGAGCCGTCATCATAGGACTGAAACTCCAATAAGTACACTTCCCCTTTTATCCTTACCAGAAAATCAGTCAACCGTTCTTTGATCTCTTTCTCATCCAGCCCGGTCTCATCCTCTGTCAGATACCCTTCCGCTGAAAGGACCTCCACCGGTGTATCGAGAGAATAATTCTTTCCAAATTTATCATTTATAACCGGAATGAATAATCTTTTATGCTTCAATTTCATGGTCTTGGCTACACTATCATAGTCCTTGGTCTTTTTCATGATCTGTCTGTTCCTTTCTATTATAAGCCGGTTTTCCATGCTTTACAACCGCGAATTATCAGGGGTAATCTTTCAATGGAATGAAAAATGATATTACAGGCTCGAACGTTTACTCAACGATGATTGCATTATGAAATGGCTCTGGAAATGAATCTTATTAGAAATATCCTTGTCATTCGATGGACGATCTGAAAATATTTTTATTTTCGTGTTATATCCATTTATACGAATTATACTGTGTAAAAAAAAGTTTGTCAATACACTTTCGCTTTTGTGACAAACTTTTCCTAACCCGATAATATCCTCATTTTCCTGATTTTTTCCGACTAAATTCTCTCTCCCAAAAAGGACTGTACTAAAAGCATGACTCAAACTCTTCTATACTCAGAACATCATTTATATCCCATTCAATCCCAAGCAATTCTGCAGTCTTAACGAATTCTTCTTTTGTTTTTGGAATGTCTACTTTCTCACATGTATCTTCATACGGATGAACCGCCACTTCCCATCCGTCATATCCGCCTTCTATATCTTCCACAACTTCAAATCCAAGTCCGCATTTATAGCCTTCAATCATATTGCTGTAGCCAATACAGCTTGTGCAGTCTCTACGTTTACTCTTTGCCATCTGCCTTTACCCTTCGCATATATTTATCTGATCCGTCTGCGTATAGAATCCGGGCTTTACCAGATCCGAAAGTCCGCTTGCCAACAGCTCCTTTAACAAGCTTGGATCTTCACACCTTCTCAAAAAACGTATCCGGTCTCTCCGGATTAAAGATTTCATTACAGGTCATAACCGTAACCAGATCCTCTGTATCCGAGAGATTGATAATATTATGTGTCCAGCCCGGAATCATATGAACTGCCTCAATCCTGGCACCGGAAACCTCAAACTCGACCATCTCTCCTGTATTGATATTGCGTTCCTGAATCAGGCCATGTCCTGCGACTACAATAAAAAGCTCCCATTTCGAATTGTGCCAGTGCTGCCCCTTTGTGATCCCCGGTTTACTGATATTGATCGACACCTGCCCACAATCCGCCGTGTGCACCAGCTCCGTAAAGGATCCTCTTTCGTCCACATTCATTTTTAAACTATATTTAAATTTATCTGCCGGCAGATAGGATAAATACAGGCTGTATAACTTCTTGGCAAAAGAGCCTTCCGGCATTTTAGGCATCATAAGCGTTTGGGGCTGCTTTTTGAACTCCTCCAACAGATCTACGATCTCTCCGAGCGTAACCTTATGTGTCACCGGTACACAGCAAAACTTCCCATCCGCCTTCAAAACAGTATCAACACCATCGAATTCACAATGTTTTTCTTTTCCCTCTAAAAGATCAAACATCCCTTCGATCAGGTCATCAATATACAGAAGCTCCAATTCTGTACTACGGTCATTCACTGTAAAAGGCTCATCATTCGCAACCGCCCAGCAAAAAGTGGAAACAGCCGAATTATACTTCGGTCTTGAATGCCCCATCAGATTAGGAAATCGATAGACCGCCACCTTCGCTCCCGTTTCTTTCCCATACTCAAAAAACAGATCCTCTCCCGCTTTTTTGCTCCTGCCATATTCCGAATCTCCGAATCTACCGGAAAGTGTAGCCTGAATGGAGGAACTGAGCATGATCGTCGCTTTGTTTTCTTTTTCCCTAAGCAAATCCAGAAGTTCACTTGCGAAACCGAAATTTCCCTTCATAAAATCTTCCGGATTCTCAGGCCTGTTTACCCCTGCAAGATTAAAAATAAAATCAGCCTTACCGCAATACTCATTCAATTCTTCCTTTGTGGAATCCATGTCATATTCATATATTTCATCCACCACGATTCCCGGTCTGGTTTGATTTTTCTGATCTCTTATATTCTTAAGATTATTGACAAGAGCAGTTCCTACCATACCCTTGGCACCCGTCACAAGTATATTCATACCCTTTCCCCTCAAACTTCTTTTCTCCATACCATCTTATTGACTACGCCAACATAAGACTGTATGATCTTCACTACCTTATCAGAAACATTGATATCTGTATAATCCGGTACCGGGATCGCACCACCGTTCTTTTCTTCTTTCACCATTTCAACCGCAGTATCCACCGCCTGTAATAATCCCTTCGTATCTATTCCGGATAAAATAAAACATGCTTTATCCAATGCTTCCGGCCGTTCTGTCGAAGTCCTGATACAGACTGCCGGGATCGGATGTCCCATTGAAGTAAAGAAACTGCTCTCTTCCGGAAGTGTACCGGAATCCGAAACAACCGCAAACGCATTCATCTGTAAACAGTTATAGTCATGGAAACCCAAAGGCTCATGCTGAATCACGCGGGAATCCAGTTTAAATCCTGACGCCTCCAATCTTTTCCTTGATCTTGGATGGCAGGAATATAAGATCGGCATATCATATTTCTCTGCCATCTTATTGATCGCTGTAAACAGACTGGTAAAGTTCTTCTCTGTATCTATATTCTCTTCCCTGTGAGCAGAAAGAAGAATATATTTTCCCTTCTCCAAGCCTAACCTCGTATGGACATCGGATGCCTTGATCGCCTCTAAGTTCTCTGTCAGCACCTCTGCCATAGGAGAACCCGTCACATAAGTACGTTCTTTGGGCAGACCGCAGTCTGCCAGATACCGGCGTGCATGCTCAGAATATGCCAGATTCACATCTGAAATAATATCCACAATCCGGCGATTTGTTTCCTCCGGCAGACACTCATCTTTGCATCTGTTTCCTGCTTCCATATGAAAAATCGGAATATGAAGTCTTTTGGCTCCGATCACGGAAAGACAGGAATTCGTATCTCCCAACACCAGCACTGCATCCGGCTTTAACTCTGCCATTGCTTTGTAGCTGGCTGCGATAATATTTCCCATCGTCTCTCCAAGATCAGCTCCCACCGCATCAAGATACAACTCTGGATCATCAAGTCCCAAGTCTTTAAAGAATACGCCGTTCAGATTATAGTCGTAATTCTGCCCGGTATGTACCAGAATCGTATCAAAATACTTCCTACATTTCTTTATCACAGCAGCAAGCCTGATGATCTCCGGACGTGTACCAACAATGATCATCAGTTTAATCCTACCATTTTCTCTCCAATTAACCATTTTGCTTCCTCGCTATCTCTTCTATCCATTTTTATATAACCATCATACACCGTTTGACAAATTCTGCCATTTATCCTAAAATAGGAATCGGTTCGGGGATTCTTCCCCAGCAATTATCCTCTCGGATAATTGATTTTCACCACTTTTTATTTTTCAAATCCATTTCAGAAAGGAGTCATTATTATGACAGATCAATCAACCGTCACTTTTTCACCCGGTCTTCAGA
>SVFN01000054.1 GCA_015056815.1 Lachnospiraceae bacterium
AGAATTTGGGGGGATTTGAAAAATGAGCATAAAGAAAAAGCCCTTGGAATCTGGGCTAAAGATTCCGAGAGCCTATAATGGTTAAGGGGGGAAATGTAGTAGGAACTGGGAGAGGAACAAAATACATTAAAAGTTGAGAAGGTTACTATATTGTAATAATTAACAGATGGCGGTATCTGTCGCTCTAAAGGCGGACGTATGAAAAAATAACCGGTAGTTTTTAAGCAAAACGATCGCTAAGAAAACTTTGACGAAACTTAATAAACTTTGCTTTTGTGACTATTGTTATAATGTGCAGCCGGGGGTTATAATTAATTATGCGGAGGGTAGCGGTCAGGAAGCAGATTATATGGCAGAAACAGTACAGAAAGAGAGTCCGGCTGTTTATGTGGCAAATGGGAATCCGAAGAAATATATGATTATCTGATTTGTGCAATCGCATCTGTCACGGGAGATTATGAGATGGGAGAGCCGTTTTGCGGATTTTTATATCCCTCTTTTAAGAATCGGAGTACGGACTGGGAACATATTGCTGTTTATGAGAAACATGCAAATTCAAGTGCAGATGGGCTGATTCAAGCACTTGGATGTGTAAGATAAAAACAAGGGAAAGACGGGTACGGATCCTGCTAGGGGACGTCTTTTTTACGAAGACAAGAAATGCGATAAAAGGTGATTGGAAAATGGGAAAGATTACATATAACAAACTGGTACGGGACAAGATTCCGGAAATAATAGAAGCTGACGGAAAGACCTGTTCTACAGAGATTCTTTCTGAGAAAGACTATCTGAAAATGGTTGATTCAAAACTGGATGAAGAACTCGCCGAGTATCATAAGGATCAGAATATTGAAGAACTCGCCGACTTGCTGGAAGTGATTTATGCGGCTGCAAAGGCAAGAGGATATTCGCTGGAAGAACTGGAGAAAGTCCGGGCTTCGAAAGCTGCAAAACGCGGCGCTTTTGATAACAGGATTTTTTTAAAGGAAGTTATGGAGTAAGGAAAGCTATGAGATTCTTTAAAAAGAAAACGGAAAGAAAAAAGGAGTTTCATTCTGTTAGTGAACTGGCAGAGAAAATGGCAGGAAAGTTTCACTACGATTATATGATCTATCGTGCGGGGACAGATTATGATCAGATTATGAACGTATATGAAGAACGGCTGGCGATTGGAAAAAAGGAAGGGTTCTTTCCGGTTATCGTTCCTGTGGATTCGGTGCTGGAGGATTTTTGGAATATTATCCTGGAAGAAGGGTATTCCGTGGAAGAAGCGCTGAAGGCTGCATCTTCAGAGGATGGAAAGAAATATCTGGAAGAACGATATAAAGAATATGCGGAAGATTCGGAAAGGGAAGAAGGAGAACTGATCGGAAATTATGATGGTGCTCCGGAAAAGATCAATGGTGTTTCCTCTTTTGTCAAGCTGGGAAGCAACGAGACGGAGGAAACCATTATTTTTGAGGTGCGTACAACAAACCCATGGGAATTGGTTGCATATTTGCCGTTTGGAGGATGGAATGAATGTCCGGAACCGGATAAGATGGCTGCAGTGTGCAAATACTGGTTCGATAAGTATGGTGCGGTTCCTGTTACCATATCTCACGATACTCTGGAGATGGCAGTCCCCGAATGTGTACCGGAAAGCGCTGCCCTGGAGCTTGCTAAGGAGCACTATGCATTTACGCCGGACAGAGTGGATCAAGGGACACAGACCTGCACGATCAGTGAGGTGGCGGCGAGCTTGAGAGTATCGAAGGTTTGGTATTTCTGGTGGGATTAAATTGTGAACGGTGTTCAAATGGAGCGGATGCAAGTTATCAGTGGGTGTTGGGAAGGTGTTTATGAGAAAAAGACTTGTGATTACAGTTGGATTACTGCTCAGTGTTTTGCTGATGGGATGTGGAGTCAAAGGGGAGACGGAGACAGTGACTTGGTTTCATCATGATAAGATGGTTGGTAAGGATATCTTAAAAGAAGATATTTCTGACTTTTATTATACGGAATCAAACATTAACTATGATGCATATTATCAGAGATATCGATTTTATGTGGAAGACGGGAAATATATGTTCTTTCATGAGACCAGGGAACGTAAAGATGATTACGGTCCCTGCACGGAAGATGACACTACCCTGACCGGAACCAGAGAGCTTACAAAAGAGCAGTGGTCACAGTTCTATGATCTTGTGAATGGTGGGACTGTTCGGGAAAGAGAAGAATCTGCCGAGGCCGGTGACAGTGGTCCCTGGATTTATCTGTACTGGAAGAAAGATAAAGGAAGCATTCAGCAGTTTACATTTGAATCCTATGCAAAACAGAAACAGTTTGTAGAATTCTGCCTGTCATTCGTAGAAGATGAGACCCGGGAGAGTAAAGATGAGGCCGAAATATTAAATACCTATGAAGTAACGGATCCCGGTCTTACGGAGCAGTATTATGAAGAAGACAAACTTGTGACGGTGGTTCGTTACTATGAAATGACAGATGGAACATGGAAAACGGATGACCATACTTATAAGTACAGGCTTGAAATCACAGGAAGAATGAACAATGCTGCAAAGGACAGCGTTTTTGTGTATCTGAGCAATCTGGAAGAGATTCCTTTTGAGCGAGCTTCTATGGCAGCAGGATTTAGCAGTAACTCAAACGATTACTTTGATCCAAAGGATGCTGTGCTGGTGGCTATGAAATAACCAAAACATCGGTGATAACGGAGGGGACACATGGTTTTATTTGTAAATGCGTGTGTACACAATGGATTAAGAACAAGAAAACTGACCGAGGTACTGCTTGTAAAGATGGGAGCAGACGTATGTATGTAAACGGATTTATAATCCAGAAAGCCGTTAATAACGGTTATAGAGGTGTTGATGGCAGTGGATTTAGTTTGAATTCCGGAGAAAACTGGTATTTAAACAACAATGATGATTACAGATCGCAATTTGAACCATTTTATGAAGAACATATAGGAAGAGACCATTGGATACTTCCTTCGCATACCTGGGTAGCCGCATGTACAGATTTGGAGTATGTCAGGAAATATATTTTGGTTTCTGAGGAATTGGGAATAAAATATAGAATTCTTGTAGTCCTGACAGACATACCGGCACCATCTATGGAATTGGATTCGAATATGAAACTGGAATTTCTGGGCTATGATTACGCCTACGAAAACGGAGACAATTATTCGGCTGTATATAACGAGATACCTTATGTGTTTCCTGACATTCGCTTAAATAATAATGGACTGATTCAGACCAGAGAAGAAATGGATGCTTATTTAAAACAGCGGGAGAAATTCATTGACTCACATCCAAAGTACACGCTGGAGTATGGTGATTTTACAGTTTTTAAGGTGTTTGAGGCGATTTTATAAATGATACCAATGCAAAGAGGTTAAGAGGACAAACTAAGCATTGATTGTAAGAAAGCAACAGGAGATTAAGCGTGGAAAAAGGTAAGAAAATCAGATTTTTAGATGGAACAATGCTGAAGGTGATTGCTATGATCAGCATGGTGTTTGATCATGTTGTCAGTACTCGCATTGAAAATCTTTGATCTCATTCGCGGAGAAAGAAAAGAGGACACAGAAAAATACAGCACAGGGAAGACGATTCTCGGGACAGTGAGTGTTTTGGCAGTGGCGGTTGTTGCATTACTCGTCAGGGTGGATTACACCATTTTTGCAGTTGTGTCTGTTTTTTTGTTCTATGTATTGAAGGACAAAAAACAACTTGTCAGGAACGGTGTGGGAGTCGCTTTTCTGGCACTCACAAGGACGATGGGATATTATTGTACGACCGGTCTCAGTATCATTCCGCTTCTTTTCTATAATGGGAAAAAGGGGAGGGGATATAAGTGGTTCTTTTACGTTTTTTATCCGGGGCATCTGCTGTTACTTTATGTGCTGAAACGGATCTTGTCCGGACAGATTATAACCGGGTAACAGGTGCTCTAAAAAATATAAGGATTGAGATAGAAGGCAGCAAAAGCGGAGAAACGCAATGGGAAGAGAAGCAGTTTGGAAGGAGACGAAAATGAACATTTATGTGGATTTTGACGATTGTATATGTGAAACAGCAAGGGCATTTACAGGGATCGCGGAGAGACTTTTTGGAAAGAGAGTCCCCTATGAGCAGATCCGGTATTTTAATCTCCAGAAATCTTTTGGGCTTACGGAGACAGAATATGAACAGATGATGCTGGAAGGACATCGTCCGGAGATACTGCTTTCCTATGAAGAAACTCCGGGAGCTTGTGACGTATTAAATGAATGGATCGACAGAGGATATGAGGTATCGGTCATAACAGGACGTCCGTCCAGTGCATATGAGGCATCCCGCAGATGGCTTGACGAGCATGGATTGGGCAGGGCGAAGCTGTTTTGCCTGAATAAGTACGGCAGGGACTCGTTTATCAAGAACAGTGATTTCAACCTGGAATTAGAGGATTATTATTCGATGACGTTTGACTATGCGGTGGAAGATTCTCCCATGGCATTTCGTTTCCTGGAGCATCTGCCAAAGCTGAAAGTGATGGTCTATGACAGACCTTGGAATCAGGAATGCGAATTCCCGAATTCAAATTTTTATCGCTGTACGGGCTGGAAGCGGATCAGAGAGCAGGTCATTGGGGAAGTCTCATAAAGATTGCCGTCATCGGACGTTTGGGTTATAATGGATTATCAATACTGAAAACAGCAATGAGCAGAAAACTCGGGATAATTTGGATATGAAGAACCTGAAGAAAAAAACAATCAGTATCATAACAGTCTGCAGTGTGTTCGGCGTGCTATTGCTTTTGACCGGTACTCTCTGGGTGGGGCAAAGCACCAAAAAAGATACGGATAAAGCTGTCCGCACAGTCAGCCTTCTTTATTTAGACGAGCTTGCCGGGCGACGTGAACAGGTCGTTGAGAACAATCTGAAAAGTAATATTCAGACGATCCGCGTTGCAATGGATCTGTTGACTGAAGAGGATCTGAGTGATAAAGCACATCTGGAAGCATATCAGTTCCGGATGAAAAAGCTGTATGAGCTGGATAAGTTCGCTTTCGTCGATACGGACGGACTGATCTACACCTCGACAGGTGTGCAGAACAATATTGATGAATACGGTTTTGACTATAAAACCATATCGGGACCGGAAATATCTGTCTTGCATCCGGAAATGCAGACACCTTTTTCTTCTACTGTCCGCATCACACAGACTACGACAGGATCTTTCACGCTCTTTCCGTACCGCTTGGAGATGGAGAAGCATGTGATCATCCCATTCGGCTCAGAATGGGTGTTTACTCCGATGTTGATAAAACGCTTGATATAGAGCGCAGGTTCGACCGTGCCAAAATGGCGGCCGACAGCGTGAAAGACAATCTGATGAATCCCATCGGGATCTATGACAATTTCATGCGTGAGAAGGAGATGCTTGCCGATCAGCTGGTCAACGATTTTGCGACCGCTATTCGGGAAAAACAGTTTGCTGTCTTCTATCAGCCAAAGTTCAATGTAAAGGGGGATGAGCCGGTTCTGGTCAGCGCCGAAGCGCTTGTGCGCTGGAAGCATCCGAAGCTTGGCATGGTCAGTCCCGGTATATTTATTCCGCTGTTCGAGAAGAACGGACTGATCCAGGAGCTCGATCACTATGTGTGGTCTGAGACAGCTGCGCGGATACGAGACTGGAAGGAACGGCTGAATATTTCTTTGCCTGTATCGGTGAACGTTTCCAGCATCGACCTCTATGATCCGAAGCTGATCGACCGACTTCTTGCTATCCTTGAAAAAAACGGGCTGAGTGTCGAGAAACTGCTGCTTGAGATCACAGAGTCGGCGTATACCGAAAGCTCGGATCAGATCGTAGAGAAGGTGGAAAGGCTTCGCGAGCTCGGCTTCAAGATCGAAATGGACGATTTCGGCTCAGGTTATTCCTCGCTCAGTATGTTATCCTATATGCCGATCGATACTCTGAAGCTGGATATGCAGTTTATTCGGAGCGCGTTCGGGGAGCACAGGGATACAAGATTATTGGAAGCAATGATACGGCTTGCAGATTCCTTCGGAGTCACGACGATCGCGGAGGGCGTCGAAACTGCCGAGCAGGTCAGTGTACTGAAGCATATGGGGTGCGATATCATACAGGGATACTACTTTTCCCGTCCGCTTCCTGTGGATGAGTTTGAAAAGTTCATCACAAAATGAACAGTATCCGAAAATGGTACCAGAGGACAATGAATGACGGCGGAGAGAATGCGACAGAGGAGAGAATATTCTCTGCCTCCCCGCACCATTTGCTCGGATACGGAACTTTTATATCGGAGGAGAAATTATGCTTACGATTGAAAAACTGAAGGAACTCGGGATCGATGTCGATAAAGGGATTTCCCGCTGCGGGAACAACGAGGCACTCTACCTTCGACTGGTAAAAATCTGTATACAGGAAATATCCGCCGATGCGCTGCACACGGCTTTGCAGGACAAAGATCTTGACCGTGCATTTGACATTGCTCATAAGTGGAAGGGCGGTGTCAGCAATCTGGCATTGCATCCGATCTTCGCTCCCGTATGCGAATTGACCGAACTGCTCAGAAACAAAGCACCGGGCGATTATGAAAAACTGCACGGGGATATTTTGAAAGAAACAGAGGTTTTCGCTGCGCTTTTGGAATAGAGTAGTCTCTTGGTGCGATACTGCGATGCTACAAAGTTTAGAAAAAACACTTGACATTTTTGGTTTACTCGGATAAACTAAAACAGAACTAAAGGTTTATCCGGATAAACCAATAAGGAGAAAGACAATGGCAGATTTGGAATTGGGAGTCGTACAGGAGCGCTTTGCGGATATTGTGTGGGAGAATGAACCTGTCGGCTCCGGTGATCTTGTGAAGATATGTGAAAAACAGTTGGGATGGAAAAAGCCAACGACCTATACCGTGCTTCGTAAACTTTGCGAAAAAGGTCTTCTGCATAATGAGAATGGCGTGGTAACCTCGCTGATCTCGCGGGAAGACTTTTATTCCGACAGAAGCAGGAGGATCGTGGAGGAGTCCTTTGCGGGATCTCTTCCTGCCTTTGTGGCAGCCTTTGTTTCCAAGAAGAACCTGACAAGTGAAGAGGCAGAAGAGATCCAAAGCCTCATTGATGCTTTCAGAAGCGGGGAGAAGAAGTAGCATGGAACAGTTGTTTTTGAAGATACTGAACTTAAGCCTGTATGCGAGTCTGTTGATCCTGGTGGTGCTTTTGCTTCGCCTTTTGTTTCGGAAGGCACCCAAATGGATCAGCTGCCTGTTCTGGGCATTGGTAGCCATACGGCTTTTGTGCCCGGTGACACCGGAGAGTCCCTTCAGCGTGATGCCCTCAGAGGAAAAGCTGCCGACCACGCACTATCTGATGACAAGGGCAAAGATAACGCAGGCTGCAGGCAAGACCACGGGAGCCGTGTCAGAGATACAGAATGAGAGCTTTGATAGTGAGAAACGGCATATGGAAACGGAAGTCCCTGCCGGTGCATCCGGATCGGGTCGGACTGTCGATGGCAGTGATGCTGCCGGTCGGTTCGAAACGAATGATATATCAGTCCTGAAGGCCGGTGTTGCGGAATCTGTCCGTATTCTGACGATCATCTGGCTTGTGGTTTTTTGTCTGATCATGGCACAGGCACTTTTTTCCTACTTGCGTATGAAGCATTACGTTGCTGCTTCCGTCAAGACCGGAAAAAACGTGCGTATCTGTGACGAGATCCGATATCCCTTTATCCTGGGAATCATTCGTCCCATAATCTATCTTCCGGGATGCCTGAATGGCAGTATGAAGCGTTTTGTACTGGCTCATGAAAGAGCGCATCTGAGAAGAGGCGACCATATCTGGAAGCCGCTGGGGTTCTTTCTTCTTGCCGTTCACTGGTTTAATCCGCTCTGCTGGCTTGCGTATAGCCTCTTTAGCAGAGATCTGGAGATGGCCTGTGATGAGAGAGTCATTAGAAATTTGGACAGGGAGAGTAAGGCGGATTATTCCCAGACACTGCTTTTACTCAGCAATCCGGCAAGCCGGATCGCAGCCTGTCCGGTAGCATTCGGAGAGATAGGAGTGAAAGAAAGAGTGAAAGGAATATTTAATTATAAGAAACCCGCAATCTGGATCGTCATGCTGGCAATCGTTGGTTGCATTGTGACGGCAGTGTGTTTTTTAACAAGTCCGGAGAAAACATATACGGCAGTAGCTCAGGAAAGCGACTCTGAGAATCTACAGATCGCAGTAACAGAAAAGAAAGCTGTGAAGTCTGTGGAGTCAGAGACGGTAGAGGAAACAGACGCCGGGGATGTAAGTGCAGTGCCTGCATCTGCTCAGGAAGCAATCGAGGGGAGTGTAGTTTTTGGCGAGGATATTGACAGAAACGGTATAGAGGATCATATCTATGCCTACCAGCCGGAAGAAGATGAAAAAGATGAGGGGGATGATACTACTATCCGCTGGTCATTGGAACTGAATGGTAAAAACATCTATCAGGGTTCTCATGAACTGATTTGTGATTTTGATGCCTCGAGTATGGATCTGGATGAAGATGGCGAACCGGAGATCCTTGTAAGGGTCCTGCCCCATGTCAATTCCATGCCCCTTGAGGAGTATGTGGTTTTGAAACAGGAAGGCGACGGCTGGATCGAGCTTGAGAACTCCGGCGATTTTGAACAGTCGGATGGGAACGAAACTCCGACCAATGCCTTCCCGGTCGTGGTGACTGTGGGAAGCAAACCTGCCACCGTAGATATCACAACTATGGATGGTCAGACCATCACTGTCGATCTTAAAGATCACTATGAAAAAATGAGAGAAGCCCAGGAGGGAACGGATCTTGGCAAACTGGCAGATGAGTTTTTAAATGGGGATACCTATAAGCCGGGAGATGCGTACGGAACCACTGCCGACTGGGGCATATGGGAGATTGAAGCCGTCAGGATCGGCGATAAGAATGCCATCCGTGCCAGACAAGGTGTTCAAAGTCTGCGAGGCGGAAAATGGGATATTCTCGGAACACTGGATACCTATTATTCCTACGATCAAAACGGGAAGATACAGTTCCTGGAAACAGAATTTACCGGGACGGATGATTAAGAAGAGAATAGTCTGTCTGATAATCCTGTTCACAAAGGTATTCCTGTTAGTGTGTCAATACAGGAGGGAGCATTCCTGTTAAGAAAGTAGTTGTAAAAAAGAATGAATGAAACGTATGGATAAGCAGACTGCAATGCGGCTTTTAGAACTTGAAGGAAGAGAGTCGCCAAAAGAGATAAAATCACAATTTCGGAAAATGCTTCACCGATATCATCCGGATGCGACAGGAATGGACGCAACATTCGCCGGGGAGATGGTTCGGAACCTGATCGAGGCATATGAGGTTCTTTCCAAACCATCCAAAACAGACGGCAGCAGGATCCGTAAAGAATGGAATGCACCGGTCAATGTGATGGCAGCAGAAGAACGCAGCATTTATGCTTCTTTCGAAATGCTTGATGGAGAAGCTTTTGATCTTGAAATTACTAAAGGAAGATACATTTGGAATCCCGCAGAGGAGGACTTTGAACATTTTACAAAGAGTATCGTGGAGGTGGCAGAAACTATTCTGAACCATCATGGGAAACCGGGGACAGATCCTGCCATGGTACGTCTTTTCCCGCTTTTGATGGATGAATATATTTATCCTTTTTATGCGGCGGAAAAGCTTGCAGAGAAGATAGAAGAAAAAGAAGAAGGATATCTGTACAGCTTTACCGGGTATATAAAGGAATACGGTAAGGAAAAGGCATTCATGGAAGGAAACCGGGCAAAAGTGAGGATCAGGGAAACAGCCATTTATCTGCAGTTTGACCATATCCCGCAGTATTGTAAGTTGACATTTGACAGAAACTGTCTGTATCCGGTAGTCTTGTCTGTCTTAAGATCCGGAAAAGTGGCAGCGATGTGCGAGGTTATTGCGGTACCGGATTCTAAAAAAGGCAGAAGAATGTCAGATTCTATAAAGGTGGCATTTACGATAATGATGCGTGAAAAGATCGTGGATCAGCCAAGGAGTAACAAAGAAAAGATGGATCGTTTATTTCGGGAAAGGGATTTATGAGTTGCAGATGTCCGGCTCAGGATCCGCCAGAGAAGGAACCGGAGTCGTTTAATGAAGACAAGAAACGTGATAAAGGGTGAGCGAGAATGAGAAAGATTACATATAACAAACTGGTGAGGGACAAGATTCCGGAAATAATACAAGCTGACGGAAAAACCTGTTTCACAGAGATTCTCTCTGAGGAAGACTACCTGAAAATGGTCGATTTAAAGCTGGATGAAGAACTCGCCGAGTATCATAAGGATCAGAATATTGAAGAACTTGCCGACTTGCTGGAAGTAGTATATGCGGCGGCAAAGGCGAGAGGATATTCGCTGGAAGAACTGGAAATAATCCGGGCTTCGAAAGCAGCAAAACGTGGAGCTTTTGAAAAGAGGATTTTCTTAAAGGAAGTTATGGAGTAAAGGAGTCGGCTCTCTTCTGCCGTGATCATGCTGAGCAGGGCTAAGCTGTATTGCCTGAATAAGTACGGCAGGGACTCATTCATCAGGAACAGCGATTTCAACCTGGAACTGGAAGACTATTATTCGATGAAATTTGATTTTGCGGTGGAAGATTCTCCGATGGCATTTCGTTTTTTTGAACATCTGCCGGAACTGAAAGTGATGGTCTATAACAGACCCTGGAATCAGGAATGTGAATTTCCGACTGCCAATTTTTGCAGATGTTCTGACTGGAACCGTATCCGGGAACAAGTGGAACATATATTAAAAATATCCTCTTGACATTTCTGGTTTATTCGAGTTTTTATTATTGTCATTTATTGACCACAAATCATCATTTCTCATTTTAAGTCAACCTATTGTTTCCAAGAAATTGACTGTA
>SVFN01000012.1 GCA_015056815.1 Lachnospiraceae bacterium
CTCTTCCCAGGTATCTGCCTGAAAAAGCTTTGCCCAGATAACGAGTCCTTTATCAATATCTTCCTGTGTCGCCAGGTTGATGTGATTTAAATATAGCACATTCATCTTGAAATGGGAAGTGTAAGGAATGTGTGTTCTGGTGTTCAGAAACATATATGGTTCTGTAAAAATAGCACTGTCAAAAACTTCTATTACATTGAAACCCAAACATCTTTATGCTACTATGGAAAAAAACAGCATGTATTGGGCACTGCAGAAAGATAGGAAGGATTCAATCTGATCCCGAATAAGATCACAGTATTGCGCGAAAAGGTGGAAACCGGATAATGATCCCGGGAAGGATGGACGGTGATAGAAGAACAGTCGGATCCGGAAGATAGAGGGGAAAGATAATGAACAATGAAGTAACACCGGATGACGGAAAACTATACGAACGTTTTCTGGCCGGAGATACAACATCATATGATGAACTGATGATCCGCTACGGTGACAGACTTACCTTTTATCTTTATGGATATCTTCATGACTGGCAGGATGCCGAGGATCAGATGGCAATTACGAGAAAACTCGTTGTGGAACCGGGACTTGGAATCGGGACATATCCTGTTGAGCTTAAGGCGGCAAACGGTATTCCCGGTAAGGAAAATACGATACAGTTTCTTGTAACGGTAGAGAAACCGGATTATTCGGATGACGGAATCATTTCATCGGTGGAAAAGATGATGAATTCTCTGCCGGATGAAATGGATCTTCTCTTGTCCGATGAAGTGTATGTGGATCAGGCAAGAGCAGCGTATGATGCATTGACAGATGAGCAGAAAGCAGGAGTATCTTCTGAGCTTACGGAAAAACTTAAAAAGAGTGAAACGCTGATCCAAGGCTTTAAAGATGGGGCAGCTGCCGCACAGGCTCTGATCACACAGACCGCCCCCGCCCTGGGAGCGGCAGCAAGAAGTATTAACCTGAAAATAGAAGGCGGAACCAAACCGGATATTGCCTATATCGAGGCGTTGAAGAATGATCTCAATGATGTGAATGCGGCATATGATGAACTCAGTGACGAGCAGAAGGCTATTGTTCCGGAAGAAGTCACAAAAGAGCTTGTTTCCATGAACGGTCAGGTAGCGGAAGTTCTTAACCTGTATGACGGTATGACAAAGACCGATTCTATTCTTGAGCAGGAGGCTTCCAATAATAAAAAGACAGCCGATGCAGTCATCAGTCTCATTCAGGACATAAACAATACGGACCTTGGAAAGATCGATACGGCTGAAGAAAATGAAGAAGTCTTTCAGGCTCAATATCAGGAATTCGCCGGGAAGGTAAAAGCAGCCAAAGATGCATACACGGAGCTGTCTGTACAGCAGAGAAGTCTGGTGACCAATGCTTCTGAGCTTTTGGCGGCAGAAAAAAAGCTGGGCGAGATGATAACAAAACGGCGTTTGGCAGAGGTTTCGCAGCAGGATCAAAAAGAGGCACAGGAATGTCTGGAAGCCATCAGTCAGATACCTGCGTCCATCACTCCGGACGATGAAGCTGTGGTGCGCGCTGCAATCTATGCTTACAACAGTCTCAGCCTGGAAGGAAAGAAAAAGATTCCGGAAGCGACCGTTATTAATCTCAGTGCGGTCAAGGCAAAACTTGAAGAGCTCATCGCACAAAAACAGAGTACGGATCCGGGTAATTCCGGTACGGTGACACCTGCACCAAAACCGGCGACGCCATCCGGCGGAAACGTTGCCGTAAAGGCAGCAAATCCCATGGTGGTAAAAGGCAAGAACGTCAAGGTATCGTTCAAAAAGCTGAAAAAGAAAAAACAGATGATCGATGTTAAGAAGCTTCTTTCCGTGAAAAAGGCTGAAGGGAAAGTGACCTATCAGATAAAAACAGGTGTAAAAGGCTTTACCATCAATAAAAAGAACGGTAAGCTGACCATAAAGAAAGGAATGAAGAAGAAAACCTATAAGCTGAAGATAGAGGTAACGGCTGCCGGCAATGAGAAGTTCGCGGGCACAACAAAGACTGTGACTGTGAAGGTGAAAGTGAAGTAGAAGTACTGTCCTGGCATAAGAAAGGCAGTTTGAAGGGCAATGGTATTCAGGGTGGATACTGTTGCCCTTTTTGAAAAAGAAAAATGATCTTAGGCGGTTGTAAAGCACGGAAAACTTGCTTATAATAAAGAACAGACAGATTATAAAGAGCTGTTCAAAGCAGGTGATAGATCTGAAGAGAAAAGAGGAAAGAACAATGACGATCAGTGACAGGATTTTCGAAAAGTTAAGACAGGTTAATATGACACAGAAGGAGTTTTCGGAACAGACCGGTATTTCCCAGAGCACCATCAGTGAGTGGAAAAGTAAGAGGACGAACCCTACTTCCGAGAAGATCATGCTCATCTGCAAAGTGCTGGATGTCACACCGGAGTGGCTGCTTTCGGGGATCGAGAATACAGGGGAGAGGGGAAACAATGCTTCCTGGTATGTGATCGACAAGGAGACGGACATGGGGATACTGATAAAGAATTATCATGAGATGAGTGAAAAACAGCGTGACCGTCTGATCGGATATATGGAAGCGCTCATGGCTATGCCGGGGGAAAAATAACCGGCATACAGCATGGAAGAGGCGGTTTGCAAAAAGGAATGAAAAAGCCACCGGTGATCGTGAAAACGGCCGGTGGCTTTTGCTGTTAATCTCTTCTGAAAATGTCTCTGGTATATACCTTTTGCTCCACATCTGCCAGACACTCATCATATCGATTGGCGATGATCGCGTGAGAACGTTTCTTGAAGGTCTCCAGATCATTGACAACTTTACTGCCAAAGAAAGTCTCGCCATCTTTCAGGGTGGGTTCGTAGATAATGACGGTAGCACCCTTGGCCTTGATCCTTTTCATGATACCCTGGATGGAAGAGTGGCGGAAATTATCGGAATTGCTTTTCATGGTCAGGCGGTAAACACCGATCACGCATTCCTTCTCCTGATCTGCGGAATAATCGCCTCTGTTGTAATAATCGTAATAGCCTGCCATGTTCAGGACCTGATCGGCGATAAAGTCTTTACGGGTACGGTTACTTGCCACGATAGCGCTCATCATATCCTGCGGGACATCGGCATAGTTGGCAAGAAGCTGTTTGGTATCCTTTGGCAGGCAGTATCCGCCGTAGCCGAAGCTTGGATTATTGTAGTGGGTGCCGATGCGGGGATCCAGACAGACGCCGCGGATGATATCGGCGGTGTTTAAGTCTTTCATTTCCGCATAAGTATCCAGCTCGTTGAAATAGGAGACGCGAAGAGCAAGATAGGTGTTGGCAAACAACTTCACGGCTTCTGCTTCGGTAAAGCCCATAAAAAGAGTGTCAATATGCTCCTTTAAGGCAGCCTCCTGCAGGAGCGCGGCAAAATCATGAGCGGCCTTGTCCAACTTCGCATCGGAAGGGTCTGTAGATACGATGATACGGCTGGGATATAAGTTGTCGTACAGCGCCTTGCTTTCGCGTAAAAATTCCGGGCTGAAGATGATGTTTCCGGTATGGTATTTCTCGCGCACACTCCGGGTGAAGCCGACCGGAATGGTGGACTTGATGACCATGACTGCGTTGGGATTCACCTTTAATACCAGCTCGATCACGGACTCTACGGCGCTGGTGTCGAAATAGTTTTTCTTACTGTCGTAGTTGGTGGGTGCTGCGATCACGACATAGTCGGCGTCCTTATAAGCGGCCTCGGCATCGGTGGTGGCGGTCAGATCCAGATCTTTCTCTGCCAGATATTTCTCGATATAATCATCCTGGATCGGAGATTTGCGATGATTGATCAGATCGACCTTCTCCGGGATAATGTCGACAGCGGTGACAGAATTGTGCTGTGCCAGAAGAGTGGCGATGGAAAGTCCCACATAGCCGGTTCCCGCGATCGCGATTTTTTTAGGGGATACTTTCTCGAGCTTATCGCCGGCCTCGGCAAACAAAGATGCCGGGTCGATATCCAATACATCGCAGAGCATCTCCAGCTGCTCGATCGAAGGCATAAAGTCACAGGACTCCAAGCGGCTTAACAGTGTGCGGTTGATACCCGTGGCATCCGCAAGCTGCTGCTGTGTCATTTTTTTGGCTTTACGGCCGCTTATGGTACGGTCAGCCAATAACTGTGGTGATATTTTTTTCATGATGATCTCCTTGTAAAAAAATGGTTGATGTTATGGCAGAGAAACGGCTACCGGCGTGTACTATATGAGGTATCGGGCTCGCGAAAGACAATCGGCCGGCAAAATGTTGCTGAAAATAACATCTTGGTAACAACGGTTCTTTTTTTAAAATTATAGTAACTATAGCAAAGTAAGGAAGAAAATGCAAGTGATTTTGAAAAAAACATAAAAAAACAGAAAAAGAGGAATAAAAAAGATTTAATATTGTTATTTAAAATAACATAAAAGAAAAATTCGGATTGCGACAAAGAATTGACAATGTTGTTGTAAAAATGATACAATATAAGACAACTGTATAGGAAAAATATACAAAAACAGGAGAGGAAAGGAAAGGAGAAACTATGTTAAAACGGAAATGGAATCGTTTTCTGGCAGTCGGAATGGCTGCGACCGTTGCATTTGCCGGTGTACCTTTGGGCGGGGTTACCGTGGATGCGAAAGAGCAGACAGAAGCGATAAAGTCTTATGCCAATGAGACATTGTCGGAGTCTGCGACGAAGCTTAAGGAAAGGCTGAGTGAGATAGGGGAGGCACATCCTTACGGGGATGGTACGATGCCTGCCGCACTGACGCAGGCGATGGAAAATGCGCAGGGGCTGGTGAGTAAGGATTCGAAGGATGAGGCTGCCAATGCGGCGGCACTTTCGGAACTGAATACAGAATATGCGAACTGGGCGAAGTTAGGGTATGGTACGATCCCGGGGACAGCGGCCGGCAGACTGTTTGATACGAACGGTAACCGTATCCAGGCACATGGCGGTCAGATCCAGCAGCTGACGGTGGACGGCGTGACGAAGTATTACTGGATCGGAGAGGATAAGACGTATGGTTACAGACCTTGTCCCGGTATCCATATGTATTCTTCCGAAGATCTTTATAATTGGAAGGATGAGGGCGTGGTGCTTCGTACCATGACCGATTACGATCAGTTTGAAACAGATGAGTATTTCAGATCTTTATATGGAAGCTTATCCGATGAGGAGAAGAAACTGGTCTATGCAGATCTGGCACAGGGAAAGGTAAATGAGCAAAATCCCAAGGACGAGTCGGGGCTTTACACGGTCATCGAACGCCCGAAGATGCTTTACAATGACAAGACGGGCAAATATGTGATCTGGTTCCACGCGGATGGACAGACCCCTTATGATACCGAGTCGGCAGGTAATTATGCCAAGGCAAAAGCCGGTGTCGCGATCGCGGATAAGCCGACGGGACCGTTTCGATTTTTGGGAAGCTATATGCTTGCACATGCGGATTTTGATTCCCATGGATTTGATTCGGTGGGCGGTCATGTGCGTGATATGAACCTGTTTAAAGATGATAACGGTGATGCCTATGTATTGTATTCCTCTGAAGGAAATGCGATCATGTATATCGCGAAGTTAAATGATTCCTATACCGGACTGGTCAAGGATCCCGAGCTGATGATCCAGGGTGAGGATTTTGCAATCTCCAGTACGGATTCGAGAGAAGCACCTGCCATGGTCAAATACGAAGGCAAGTATTATCTCATGACCTCCGGCTGTACCGGATGGGCGCCCAACCAGGCACGCTACGCTGTTGCGGATTCACCGCTCGGTCCCTGGAAGAACATGGGAGATCCCTGTGTGGGGGATTCCACGAATCTGACCTTTAGCACGCAGTCTACCTGTATTTTCCCGGTAGGCGATCCGGCAGATGGCAAATACATCTATATGGGTGACCGCTGGTACAATCCGGACAAGGGCTATGATCTGAAGGATTCCCGTTATGTATGGCTCCCGGTAGAGTTTGGCGTCAATAATACCATGATGTTAAAGGATTACAAGTGCTGGACGAAGGACGAGCTTGGCAAGAATACTAAGGTGCTGACCACGATCCCGGAGACTGCCTCAAGCATTTCGGATCTTCTGGCAGATCTTCCGAAGACTTTGAAGGTTGTTTATAAGGGAGAAACCTATGACAGTACTCCGGTAGACTGGAGTGTGGAGGATACCAAGATGAACCTGGATCCTTACGCGGTAGGTACGATTGACGTGACAGGAAAGCTGACGGCGCTGGACGGTGCGATGTTTACTCTGCCGGTTACGATCATTCCGTCTTCTTTACAATATCTGATCGACTGTAATACAAAAGAGGGAGAAACAGAGTCGGATATGTTTAAGCTTGTTTCTTCCAAGGCAGAGCTTTTGAACAAAAAATCCGACCAGCCGTACAGCGAGGCGGACGGATGGGGATATACCTCCAGCCTGACAGCGGATATCGGTGACAAAGCCAACGGCGGTGATTTTTATAACTGTGGCTGGTGGGCCCGTTCCAACAAATCCATCGATTATTCGATGAAGCTGTCACCCGGTACTTATGTGATCGCAACGGGGTATCAGGAATGGTGGAATACCAAACGCAACATGAAGGTGACGGTCACTTCCGAAGATACAAACGGCGTTAAGACGACCATCGGCGGTACGAACTTTACACTGGGCAGCAGTGATTCGGCACTTCAGATCAATACAGAGATCGTGGTGCCGGAGGACTCTGTGAAGGTGAATGTGAGCGTCGGCAAGACCAGCGGATCGGATGCGGTTGTCAGCTGGATCGCAGCGATGGCAAGCGTTGAGGAAGATGAAGAGGATGTCATCAAAAGTGCACAGACTTTCTATATTGATGCGGTAAACGGTGATGATGCCAATGACGGTCTTTCGGAGGCGAAGGCATGGAAGAGTTTTGCGAATGTTGCGAAGCTTCGCTTACAGGCAGGCGGAAAGCTGCTCTTAAAGGCAGGCTGTACCTGGAATGATGAGAAATTAGAGCTCATCAGGGCAAAGGGAACGAAGGAAAATCCGGTCATCCTTGGCAGCTACGGCTCCGGGGCGAAGCCGGTGATCAATGGAAACGGTAATGCGTGGCTTGCAGAGGGACAGAAGAATGTAAAGAAACAGGACGCAGGAGTTGTCCATGTTCTGAATTCCCAATATGTGACCGTTGAGAATCTGGAAGTGACAAACTGGGAGAAAGATGCTTCTGACTTAAAGGGCGATAAGACAAAATACGATCAGAGCAAATATCTCTTAAGCGGTATCGTGGTGGAGAACAGAAACGGGGCGACACTTCCCGGCGTTACGATCCGCAACAATTACGTTCATGATGTAAACGGCTTTATGAAGGCGGGCGCGGACAAAGGTGCTGGCGGCATCATCGCTCTTGTGACAGGGGATGCACTGGCATCAAGATTTGCGGATCTGAGCATTACCGGCAATGAAGTGTACAATGTCTGCCATGAGGCGATCTACATGGAGTCAAGCTGGGCGGCGCGTTCCATCGTAGGCGGCGCGGACAGTCAGGATGCCGGCAAGAATCCGTGGGTAGGCTGGCCGAATGTCTATGTGGGTCACAATTATGTACATGATGTTGCCGGTGACGGTATCGTCCTGATCAATGCGGCGGGCGGTACGGCAGAGTACAATCTGGTCGATCATTCCGCGAGTGAGGAGTGGACCTTTAGCGGGCGCAATCCGGCGCATGCGGCGATCTGGATGTGGGACTGCGATAATGTGACCATGCAGTACAACGAGGCGGCACATACCGAGAGTACACAGGACGGTATGGCTTTTGACAGCGATTACGGCAATCAGAATATTTTATATCAGTACAATTACAGCCATGACAATAAGGGTGGTTTCTATATGTCCTGCCCGGGTCCTTACTACAATGCGAATGTTGTGGTCCGTTACAATCTGAGTGTGAATGACGGCGGTTCCTTTGACGGTGCGCGCTCGATCCGTGTGGGCGAGTCCGGCGGTATCGGCAATCAGATCTATAACAATACGATCTACTGGGATCAGGACTTTGACATGGCAGTGGTGCAGCAGGGAAGCTGGGGCACACCGCTTTCCGGCGGAACAGAGATTTACAACAATATCTTCTGCGGCAACAGTGATACACCGGTGACGATGACAGACAATGACGGTATCAGCTATGACAGCAATGCCTATTATGGAAGTGCTGCACAGGCGGCTCCCGGAGAGGATGCGAATGCAGTCAGCGCTTCTTCACCGTTTGACTCTGCAAAGGTGACCTATACGACCGGTACTTTTAAGGACGGTAAGGTGACGCTTGGTACGGTGGAAGGACTTGTTCCGGACAAGGATGCAGCGACGGTGGACAAGGGAGCAAACTTCCTGCCGGTTCCGCAGGAGTCTAAGGATGCAATCGAGAATGAACTGGTGCAGACGCATATTACTCTCCCACAGAAGGATTATGCAGGTAATGCGACGCCTCATATCAATGCGAACGGTTCCGCACGAGTGGACATCGGTGCTTATGAGTGTCAGAGTGAAGGTAACTTAGAGGAAGTGAAGGATGTCGATAAGACATGGCTTGACAGCCTGATCGGACTGGGCGAGGGCTATAAGGAAGCGGATTTTGCGAAGGATACCTGGGGAGATTTCAAAAAAGCGTTAAAGGCAGCAAAGACAGTAAAAGACAACGATTATGCGACACAGCCCGATACCGATCGGGCAGCGGCGGCTCTGGAGAGCGCGATCAGGGGACTTAAAAAACTTGGCGGAAAGGTGATCAATACGCCGGATAAGGCCGAGAATGTGGTGGAAAAGAGAAACGAAGGCTCTGAGTATGATAATGTAAGCTTTGAGAAAGAAAAGCATAACTGGGGGCTATGGCAGGCGTCCAGAGAAATCTCCGATGCGCAGGCGCACACTGGCAGCTACAGTCTGAAGGTGAACCAGTCTTCAGCAGGTACGACCGGCTATTCAGAACTTGGCAGCATTGAAGTGAAACCGAATACGGAGTATCTGGGCGAGGCCTGGATTTACTGCGGCGATGATGAAACAGGCAGTGTGGGAATGGAAGTCAAGCACCATGCGAATGTGACCGGGTCGGGAGATATCAAGCTGGTTCAGAATGTACGTCCCGACACTGCTTCCGATAATGGATGGCATAAGGTTTCCTTTGAGTTTACAACGCAGGGCTACGGTTCTGTCAGCATTGCGGTTGGAACGGATGTATCACAGATTTTCCTGGATGATGTGATCGTTTATGAAAAGTATACGATCGGTGAGGTAAAAGCACCGGTTTATACGGCTCTGGATGCAGCGGTTGCACAAAAGACCGAGGCCGAGTCGGCTTATACAAAAGAGAGCTGGCAGGATTACGAGAAGGCTTTGGAGACTGCGAAACTTGCACGCATCGATGCGGCGGCTTCCCAGGCAGATGTCGATCAGGCGGCGAAAGAGTTGCAGGCAGCGTTTGCAGCGCTCAAAAAAACGGCCTCCGGCGACAAACCGGGCAACGGCGACAAACCGGCACCGGCAGTTGCAAAACCACAGGCCGTGGGAAGTCTTTTCAATACGGCAGCTGGTACTTTTGTAGTGACAAAATCTGATAACACAGCGGCTGAGGCGGCATTCAAGCTGGCTTCTGACAAGGATGCGAAGAAGGTTACGATCCCGGCAGGCATAACGGTGGGCGGCATTACCTATAAAGTGACTGCCATCGCAGACAATGCGTTTAAAGGCAATAAGAAATTAACTTCCGTGACGATCCCGTCAAGCGTGGTAAGCATCGGTAAGAATGCTTTCAGCGGATGTACTGCCTTAAAGAAGATCACGATCCCGGCAGGGGTAACAACGATCGGCGCAAATGCCTTTAAGGGGGATAAGAACTTAAAGAAGATCACGATCAAATCGACTGTACTGAAGAAAGTCGGCAAGGGAGCGTTCAAGGGGATCCACAAGAAAGCAACCATCAAGGTGCCGAAGAAACAAAAGAAGATATATCAGAAGCTCCTTAAGAAAAAAGGGCAGGCTTCTACTGTGAAGATTAAATAAGTAAGGAATGGAAAATCCGTGGTTGTCAGTTTTAACCGACACGCCACGGATTTTTTCTATTTTTTTATACAATTTGACTTGTAAAATGTCTGAATATTTAGTAAAATATTCCCATGGGGGTAAGAAAACTGAAATAAAAAATATTCCTATAAGATTTGTAAAAACAAACAGGAGGTATTTCAATGAAAGTTTACACAACAGACAAGATCCGTAATGTAGTCCTGCTGGGACATGGGGGTTCGGGCAAGACATCGCTGGCAGAGGCTATGGCGTATCTTGGAGGCATTACATCACGAATGGGTAAGGTTGAAGAAGGCAACACAGTCAGCGATTATGGCAAAGAGGAGCAGAAGAGAAAATTCTCTATTTCCACTTCCCTGATACCGATCGAATGGGAGGATGTTAAGATCAACGTTCTGGATACTCCGGGATATTTTGATTTTGTGGGAGAAGTGGAAGAAGCAGTCAGCGCTGCGGATGCTGCAGTCATCGTGGTTTCCGGCAAGGCGGGTGTTGAGGTCGGTACCGAGAAAGCATGGGATATCTGTGAGAAATATAAGCTCCCTCGTATGTTTTATGTAACAGATATGGATATTGATAATGCGTCTTTCCGACAGGTGGTGGAGGATCTGTCCGCGAAATACGGCAAGAAGATCGCGCCGTTCCATCTGCCGATCAGGGAAAATGAAAAGTTTGTCGGCTATATCAGTGTTGTCAGCCAGACGGCGAGCCGCTGGCAGGGCAAGGAGGTTGTGGAGTGCGATGTGCCGGATTACAGCAGGGAGAATCTGGAGAATTATCGTGAGACCTTATTGGAGGCAGTGGCTGAGACTTCCGAGGAGATGATGGACCGTTATTTCTCAGGGGAGACCTTCTCTGAGGCGGAGATCAGGGCAGCGCTTCGCAATAATGTGATCGACGGCTCCATTGTTCCGATCTCCATGGGTTCTAATATTCTGAACCAGGGTACTTACGCGTTGATGGATGATATCGTGAAGTATATGCCGAGCCCCGAGAACCGTACGATCGCAGGGATCAATACCAAGACGAACGAGATCTATCAGGCGGATTATGATTTCTCCAAGAACAAATCCGCATTTATCTTTAAGAGTATCGTGGATCCGTTCATCGGTAAATATTCGCTGATCAAGGTCTGCTCCGGCGTGTTTAAGAAAGATGATGCGATTTACAATATTGATAAGGATATTGAAGAAAAAGTCAGCAAGCTCTATGTATTACAGGGAAATAAGCCGATCGAAGTGCCGGAGCTTCATGCCGGCGATATCGGCGCACTGGCGAAACTGACGGGCGCACGTACCGGCAACAGCCTTTCCACGAAGGCAAACCCGATCCAGTTTGCGAAGATGGATATTTCCACCCCGTATACCTGTATGCGCTACAAAGTGCCGAACAAGGCGGATATCGATAAGACCGCTCAGGCAATCCAGAAGATGACGCACGAGGATCTGACGCTTCGCAGCGTGAATGATGCTGAGAATGGTCAGATGCTCCTTTACGGAATGGGAGACCAGCATCTGGAGATCATTACCAGCAGACTGCTGAATGAGTACAAGGTGCAGATCGAGCTTTCCAAGCCGAAGGTAGCCTTTCGCGAGACGATCCGCAAGAAATCCGATGTGGAAGATAAATATAAGAAGCAGTCCGGCGGACATGGTCAGTATGGTCATGTTAAGATGCGTTTCGAACCTTCCGGGGATCTGGAGAAACCGTATGAGTTTGAGCAGGAAGTAGTCGGCGGTGCTGTTCCGAAGAATTACTTCCCGGCTGTTGAGAAGGGAATGCAGGAAGCTGTCCTGAAGGGACCGTTGGCGGCTTATCCGGTAGTCGGTGTGAAAGGTATTCTTTATGATGGCTCTTATCACCCGGTAGATTCTTCCGAGATGGCGTTCAAGAAAGCGACCATTCAGGCATTTAAGAAAGGCTTTATGCAGGCAGGACCGGTTCTGTTAGAGCCGATCGCTTCCTTGAAGGTGACAGTGCCGGATGCATACAGTGGAGATGTCATGGGCGATCTGAACAAGAGACGGGGCAGAGTGCTTGGCATGAATCCGATCGTGGGTGGCAAGCAGACCATTGAGGCAGAGATTCCGATGATGACTCTACATGGGTATTGTACAGTGCTTCGCTCTATGACCGGAGGCAGAGGCGAATACGAATACAGCTTTGTCCGTTATGAGCAGGCACCTTCCGATGTGCAGGAGGCAGAGGTTGCGGCAAGAGCAAGCAAGGTTGCAGAAGCTGATGAAGATTAAAGGAAAAGATTCCCTTTGGAATCAGTCATAAGTAAAACCCCTTTCCCATATATTAGAGATAAACAGGGAAAGGGGTATTTTTATGGACGCAGATTTGTATAAAGATATGAAGGCCCGCACAGGCGGAGAGTTTTACCTGGGTGTGGTGGGACCGGTGAGAACCGGTAAATCGACATTTATCAAGAGGTTTATGGATGTCTGCGTGCTTCCGGGGATGGAAGACGAATACGATAAGAAACAGGCGATGGATGAACTGCCGCAGAGTGCCGGGGGAAGGACGATCACCACCACAGAACCCAAGTTTGTGCCCAAAGAAGCGGCAAAAGTCAGGCTTTCGGATGAAGTGAGCGTTCTGGTAAAGCTGATCGATTGCGTCGGCTTCATGATCGAGGGAGCCGGCGGGCATATGGAGGACGGGCAGGAGCGCATGGTAAAAACACCGTGGTTCTCTTATGAAATTCCGTTTACACAGGCTGCGGATGTCGGGACACAGAAAGTGATCAATGATCATGCGACTATCGGCATCGTGATCACGACGGACGGCAGTTTTGGGGAGATTCCGAGGGAAAATTATGAAGCGGCTGAAAACCGTACCATCGAGGCGTGTCAAAAGATTGGGAAACCTTTTCTGGTGATCATCAATTCGGCCAGACCTTACGGAGAAGAGGCGCAGAAGGTGCAAAACCGGTTGAAAGAGCGTTATGGAATCCATCCTCTGATCTTAAACTGTGAGCAGTTAAAACAAGAGGATATCCATAAAATTCTGGAGCAGTCTCTTTATGAATTTCCACTGACACAGATCGCATTTCATTTTCCAGGATGGCTGGAATTACTTCCCAAAGAACATATCTGCAAGGCGGATATCATCGCAAAAGTGCGTGAGCTGATGGAGCACTATACATACATGAGGGATTTTCTGGAGAAACCGTTTCGGATGGAAAGCGAGTATGTTACACGGGCAAAAGTGGATGAGATCGATATGTCCGATGGCAGTGTCAGCATTTATCTGGACGTGGATGATACCTGGTACTATCAGATGCTCAGCGAAATGCTCGGCGAAGAAATTGACAGTGAGCGGAAACTTCTTGCTTTTTTAAGCACCATCGGCAGTATGAAAGAGGAATACGGGAAAGTATTAAGTGCCATGGAGTCGGTACGGCAAAAGGGCTATGGGGTAGTCATGCCGGGAAGGGAGGAGATCCGGCTTGAGCAGCCGGAGATCATCCGTCATGGCAATAAGTTCGGGGTGAAGATCAAGGCACAGAGTCCTTCCATTCATCTTATCCGTGCCAATATCGAGACAGAGATCGCGCCGATCGTGGGAACACAAAAACAGGCGGAAGATCTGATCCAGTATATTTCCGATACCGGGTCACAGACAAACGGGATCTGGGAGACGAACATCTTTGGAAAAACGGTCGAACAGCTGGTCAGTGACGGCATTTCAGGCAAGATTGCGATGATCGGAGAAGAAAGTCAGATGAAACTTCAGGAAAGTATGCAAAAGATCGTAAATGATACCACAGGAGGGATCGTGTGCATTATCATTTAGACTGCTGACAAAACAAACAGGCACATTTTGGTTACTATTCACAGCCGAAATGCGCATTTACTGCGCATTTACGGCTCGATAAACTATCTCTGTTATTGGATTTTGCCCATCGCGAAGCGATTTTAATTGGCAAAATCCGTTACTTTCACAGGCAAAACGGCTGTGAATAGTAACACATTTTTATGATAAAACTAGAAAAAACCGTACCGCTATGGTAAAATAGTAACAGCGGTGCGGTTTTCTTTGGGGAGAGGAGAAAATGGTACTGTCAGGGTTAGCAAAGAATAGAAACAGTAGAAAAATGCCAATACTAGGATAGAAGAGCAAGGGAGGAAGTTATGGGTAAGGTATATGACAAACTGACAGGATGCTTAGAGAGTATCAGGGAAAAAACGGATTTTCAGCCAAAGGTTGCGATCGTACTGGGAAGCGGACTGGGTGATTATGCTTCACAGATTGAGATTGTGGATGAAGTGGCTTATTCCGAGATCGAGGGCTTTCCGGTCTCTACGGTTCCGGGGCATGAGGGACGCTTCATTTTTGGCTATCTGGAGGATATTCCGGTAGTCTGCATGAAAGGCAGAGTACATTATTATGAAGGATATGATATTTCGGATGTGGTATTACCGACCAGGCTGATGAAGCTGATGGGTGCAGAGATCTTGTTTTTGACCAATGCTTCCGGCGGGATCAATACCGATTTCGGAGCGGGGGATTTTATGCTGATCACTGATCATATATCTTCGTTTGCGCCGAATCCGCTGATCGGGCCGAATATCGATGAGCTTGGGACGAGATTTCCGGATATGAGTGAGGTCTATGACAAAGACTTACAGGAGATCATCCGATCAACGGCTCATCAGAATGATATTCCGTTAAAAGAGGGGGTCTATCTTCAGTTTACAGGTCCTTCTTTTGAATCGCCGGCAGAGATCCGTATGGCAAAGACACTCGGGGCAGATGCGGTCGGAATGTCCACAGTTGTGGAAGCGATCGCAGCGAACCATATGGGGATGAAGATCTGCGGCATCAGCTGTGTCTGCAATCTGGCAGCGGGGCTTTCGGAGAATCCACTGACGCATGAGGAGGTACAGGAGGCAGCCAATAAGGCGGCGCCGCTATTTAAGAAACTTCTGACGGAGTCTGTGAAGAACTTTCAAGAGTTATTATAAGAAGTACGATAGGAGATTATATGAATCGAATTCAATTTTACAATGCCCGTGTGATCACGATGGAAGAACCCGTCTGTGTGAAGGAAAATATGCAGCTTTGGGTGATCGGTAACAAGATCGCCTATGTGGGGGACGGTAAGAACGGGCTTGAGAGCTTTTACGAAAAATATGGTAAAGATACCGATCACTGGGATCGCAAGATCGACTGTGCGGGCAATGTCCTGCTTCCGGGGTTTAAGGATGCACATACGCACTCTGCGATGGTACTGTTCCGCTCCATGGCAGATGATGAGCCGTTACAGAACTGGCTGAATAATCTGATCTTTCCGATTGAAGGAAAGCTGACGAGTGAGGAGGTTTATGAGCTTACAAAGCTTTCCGTATTAGAATATCTGACTTCCGGTGTGACAGGGGTGTTTGAGATGTATCTGACACCGGAGTCTATTCAGGATGCGTTTACAGAGTGTGGTATGCGCAATGTCCAGGTCAGCGGGATCAACAATTTCGGACCGGCTCCGGAGGTGATGGAGGAACGGTTCCTTAAACTGAATGGACGTAATGAACTGTCGAGTTATCAGCTCGGTTTCCATGCGGAGTATACCTGTACAAGAGAGCTTTTGGAGAATATTGCGAAGATGGCGCAAAAATACAAGGCTCCGGTCTTTGCACACAATTCAGAGACTAGGCAGGAGGTGGAGGAATGTATCGGGCGTTATGGCCTGACGCCGACTCAGCTGATGGACGAGCTTGGCATGTTCGAATACGGTGGTGGCGGATATCACTGTGTACACTTTAGCGATAAGGATATTGAGATCTTTCAGAAGAAAAAATTGTCTGTGGTTACCAATCCGGCTTCCAATCTGAAGCTTGCCAGTGGTATTGCACCGATCTCGGACTTCTTAAAAGCGGGGATCAATGTTGCGATCGGTACCGACGGAGCAGGCAGTAACAATTGTCTGGATATGTTCCGGGAAATGTTTTTGGTGACAGGACTTGCAAAGTATCATGATATGGATGCTTCCAGTGTGGACGCAGTGGAAGTACTTAAGATGGCTACAGTCGGAGGGGCAAGAGCGATGGGGCTTGGCAGCTGTGAGACGCTGACAGAGGGAAGTCTTGCAGATCTGATCCTGTTAGATCTGAAACAACCGAACATGCAGCCGGTTAACAATATTGTGAAGAACATCGTTTACAGCGGCAGCAAACAGAATGTCAAAATGACAATGATAAACGGCAGGATCCTTTATGAAGATGGAAGATTTGACATTGGCTGTGATGTGAATGAGCTTTATGAGAAATGCAACCGCATTGCGGCACAGTTTAAATGATCGGACATGGCTTCCGGATGGGAATATTTCCCATCCGGAAATTCTTGCGCAGCCTTTTGAGGGCTTTGTGTTGCAATGGATCAGTTGATAGGGATGGTAAAAGGCAGTGGAATATTATTTATTATTTGGGCTCATGGGAGCAGGTCTGATCTTCTGGTTTTTAAACGGGATGCGATTAGAGAGGATCAGCAGGCAGAAATTTGAAAAGAAGCTTCGCGAGCTGCCGGGGAAAGCACCGGACAAATCCTATGATGAGGAACATTTCCTGTTTCAGAGAACAAAAGAGCATGACCGGTCCGACGAGTTTGGACTCGACCGGATCACATGGAACGATCTGTCCATGGATGAGATTTTCAAAAGACTGGATTATTCCTACAGTGCAGCGGGGGAAGAGATGCTTTACCGGATCCTTCACAAGCCGTCTTTTGACCGGGAAGAATTAAAGCATCGTAATGAGATCGTCCGGTACTTTGAGGAGCATGATGAGGAACGGGTGAAGCTTCAGCTTTACTATGCAAGGATCGGCAGAACCGGGAAATATTCTATTTATGAATATCTGGATTATCTGCAGAACCTGGAAGTGAAGGGCAATGCAAAAGATCTGGCGGTGCTGTTTCTGATGATCGTGTCAGTGGGTGTTATGTTTGTGAAGCCGGGTTATGGTATCTTTATGCTGGGAGCTCTTGTTATTTATAATTTTTTGTCTTATTTTAAAGCGAAGGGTGAGATCCAGCCGTATATCACTACCTTCCGCTACATTTTGAGAATGCTGCAGCAGACGGAGGAACTGGTAAAGCAGAAGGTTCCCGCAGTTTCAAGGGAATGGGAAAGGCTTGAGAAGCTTTGTACGGAGTTTTCGTCATTCAGGCGGGGAGCTGACATTGCTGTCGGAAATAGCATAACAAGTGGTGATCCGATGGAACTGGTGCGGGATTATATGCGGATGATGTTTCATTTTGATCTGATGAAATTCCGATCCATGCATAAAACGGTGTCTGAGCATTGCACGGAATTAAAAGAGATGTTTGATACGGTGGGGTATGTGGAGGCAATGATCTGTGTGGCGCTGTTTCGCAGAAGTGTAGGATACTATTGCGAACCGGTGTTTCTGGAGAAGAGCGAAGCCGGCAGTGTATTAAACGTACAGAAAGTGTATCACCCGCTCTTAAAGGATCCGGTGCCCAATTCGATCTGTTGTGAGAGAGGTGTGCTACTTACGGGATCTAATGCTTCCGGCAAATCGACTTTTTTAAAGACCATAGCGGTCAATGCGATTCTGGCACAGACTGTCTGCACATGTCTGGCTGAATCTTACCGGGCAGATTTTTTTCGGGTATACTCTTCTATGAGTCTGCGGGATGATATCATGGGTGGAGACAGTTATTTTATTGTCGAGATCAAAGCGGTCAAGAGAATCCTGGACGCCTGCGAAATAAGTGAAAAGGCTCCTGTACTGGCGTTTGTCGATGAAGTCCTGCGTGGTACCAATACGGTGGAGAGGATCGCAGCTTCCACAGAAATCCTAAATGCCATTGAGAGCAAAAATGCGCTCTGTTTTGCTGCCACACATGATCTGGAGCTTACGACGCTTTTGGAGGACACTTTTGATAATTATCATTTTGAAGAGAAGCTTCAGGGAGATGATGTGGTATTTGCCTACAAACTTCTTGACGGAAGGGCGGTTACCCGCAATGCGGTAGAACTTTTAAGGGTACTTGGTTTTCCGGATGAGATCGTGCAAAAAGCCGGTGAAAATGCAGAGAAGTATCTGAAGCGAGAGAATACTTGGGCCGGGATCTTGTGAGGCAAGTGGCATAATCAGAATCGCTTTACGATGGACAAAATCCAATAGCAGCCATAGTTTATCAAGCAGTAGATACGCAGTAAATGCACATTTCGGCTGTGAATGGCAACCGGAAACAGACAAATATAAACAGGAGTATTACATGAAAGTGACGATATTTACAGACGGCGCAGCCAGAGGAAATCCGGAAGGACCGGGGGGATATGGATGTGTGCTGCAATACATTGATACAAAGGGAACGCTTCATGAGCGGGAATACAGCGCCGGATACAAAAAGACGACCAATAACCGAATGGAGCTGATGGCGGCGATCGTGGGACTGGAAGCCCTGACAAGACCCTGTGAGGTGAAGCTGATCTCGGATTCCAAGTATGTGACGGATGCCTTCAATCAGAACTGGATCGAGGGCTGGCTTAAGAACAACTGGAAGACGAGTACCAAAAAGCCGGTTAAGAACATTGATCTGTGGAAGCGGCTTTTAAAAGCGAAGGAGCAGCACCGGGTAGAATTTGTCTGGGTGAAGGGGCATGCCGGACATCCGGAGAATGAGCGCTGTGATAAGTTGGCGACTTCGGCGGCAGATGGTACAAACTTACTTGACGATGTAGTGGGAGAAATGGTATGATAAAGTAGTTGTCCGGTATGGACAGGTACGGACGATGACGCAATAGGAACAGTGTCTAAGGAGGAAACTGATGAATAATCTGATTTTGTTTGTAAATGCGTTTGCATCTTACTTGTTATTATTTTTACTGATCGTTGTTCTGGTGATCATGGCATTTATCTGCGGCGTGAAGTTGCGCAGGTCGAAAGACGCCAAAGCGGGAAACACGGAGGAAGCGGTGACGGAAAACGTTAAGAAATCAGAAGTTTAATAAAAGCAGGTGTTCTTTTCGGACACCTGTTTGTTTCTTTATGCGCAGGAAAAGAGGAAAATGTGATGTCAAAGTCAGTCAATCAGAAGCTGAAACTACTATATATATTGAAGATCCTGTCCGAACAGACAGATGATAAGCATGCGATCTGCGTGAAGGATCTGATCGATAAGCTGGGCGAATATGATATACAGGCGGAACGTAAGAGCATTTATGATGATGTGGCAAAGCTGAACGATTTCGGATTTGATATTCTGAACAATAAGACCCGGGAAAATAATGGATATTATCTGGCCAGTCGTGAGTTCGAGCTGCCGGAATTAAAACTGCTGGTGGATGCGGTGCAGTCTTCGAAATTTATCACCAGACGCAGATCGAGAGAGCTGATCGCGAAGCTTGAGAAGCTGGCGAGCGTTCATGAGGCCAAGCAGTTACAGCGAAGCGTCTATGTGGCGGACAGGGCTAAGACCATGAATGAATCCGTTTATTATTCCATTGATGCTATTCACCGAGCCATGAACATGAACTGCCAGATTTCCTTTCAGTATATGGAATGGGGGCTGGATAAAAAGCTGCATCCCAGAAAGGGAGGCGTGCGTTACCGGGTAAGTCCTTATCAGCTCATCTGGGAGGATTCCAATTATTATCTGGTTGCCTATGAGGAACAGAGCGATATCCTGAAGCACTACCGCGTGGATAAAATGAGCGATGTATGGAAAGAAGAAGAGCAGCGAAAGGGCGGTGAACGTTTCCGTGACTTTAATCCGGCAATCTATTCCAATAAGATCTTCGGAATGTTCGGAGGCGAGGAGGAGCTGGTCCGGATCCGTTGTCGGAATGATCTGATCGGAGTGATCATGGACCGGTTTGGTACGGATATAGACATCCGGAGCATGGATACAGACAGTTTTGTGGTTCGGATCCGTGTGATGGTGAGTCCGCAGTTTTTTGCATGGTTGACCGGACTGGGAAGCAATGCAAAGATCGAGGGACCGGAAAGGATTGTAGATCAGTACGGAGCTTATTTACAGGAGATTTTGAATGCGTATTGATTGACTGACAGAGTCATTTGCAAAAACTGACAAAATTTATAACGTTTTTTGGTACATTTTATTTTGAGACAATGGTTGACAGTCAAAGAATCAAGTGTTACCCTTGTTATGACCACAAGATATGGTGGCAAAAGAACTGTACGGAACACGATATTGATATGGCGCAAAATCTATTGTTTGCGCTGTTTTTATGGCACGAAGTGCAAACCGGGCAGCCGGCCCGAATGGAATAAGACCGGCAGAGCAGGAGGAAACAGCATGGCAGGGACAAAGAAACCGCAGGCGCAGGATGCGGTCAATTATGGAGAAAAATATAAGACAAGCCGTCAGGTGAAGGTCATCAAAAAAGATGGCAGCCGCGAAAACTTTAATGTACAGAAAGTCATCGATGCAGTGGGGAAGTCGGCTTACCGCGCGCTTACGAAGTTTACGGAGGAAGAAAAAGCACATATCTGCCAGTATGTGGTGGATAAGGTAAATGAACTGGAAGAGTCCGAGATTCCGATTCCGATCATGCATAACATCGTGGAGAGCGCATTGGAGGAAGTGAAGCCCATTGTGGCAAAAAGTTACCGCGATTACCGCAACTATAAGCAGGATTTTGTCCGGATGATGGATGATGTCTACAAGAAGAGCCAGTCCATAATGTATGTGGGTGACAAGGAAAATGCCAATACGGACAGTGCACTGGTGTCCACAAAGCGCAGTCTGATCTTCAACCAGTTTAATAAAGAGTTATATCAGAAATTTTTCATGACGACGGAGGAGATTCAGGCGTGCAGGGATGGTTATATTTATGTGCATGATATGTCGGCCAGACGCGATACCATGAACTGCTGTCTGTTTGATGTGGCGCATGTTCTGGCAGGCGGGTTTGAGATGGGCAATATCTGGTACAATGAGCCGAAGACGCTGGATGTGGCATTTGACGTGATCGGCGATATCGTCTTGAGCGCTGCGAGCCAACAGTATGGCGGTTTCACAGTGCCGGAGGTTGATAAGATCCTGGAGCCTTATGCTGAGAAATCCTACAAAAAAAGTTTGGAAAAATACAAACGTCTTGGCATATCCGATGAGACTGCCGAAAAGGAAGCGTATCAGGATGTAGTTAAAGAATTTGAGCAGGGATTTCAGGGCTGGGAGTATAAATTCAATACGGTAGCATCCAGCCGCGGAGATTATCCGTTCATTACAGTGACAGCAGGGATAGGAACCGGTAAGTTTGCGAAACTTGCCACCATCTCCATGTTGAAGGTCAGAAAGGGCGGACAGGGGAAAGCGGAGTGCAAGAAACCGGTATTGTTTCCGAAGATTGTCTTTTTGTATGATGAAAACCTCCATGGACCGGGTGGTGAGCTGGAAGATGTGTTTGAGGCCGGTGTGGAATGCTCTGCCAAGACCATGTATCCGGACTGGCTGAGCCTGACCGGAAAGGGGTACATTGCCAGCATGTATAAGCGCTACGGGAAAGTGATCTCCCCGATGGGATGCCGGGCATTTCTTTCGCCCTGGTATGAGAGAGGCGGCATGCACCCGGCGGATGATGAAGATTCCCCGATCTTCGTGGGAAGATTCAATATCGGGGCAGTCAGTCTTCATCTTCCCATGATCTTGGCCAAGTCCAGACAGGAGAATAAGGACTTTTATGAAGTGCTGGATTATTACCTGAATCTGATCCGCCAGCTTCATATCCGAACTTATGCCTATCTGGGGGAGATGCGTGCTTCCACGAATCCTCTGGCCTATTGCGAAGGCGGCTTCCTTGGCGGACATTTACAGCTTCATGATAAGATCAAACCGATCCTGAAATCGGCAACGGCTTCCTTTGGGATTACGGCGTTTAATGAGCTGCAGGAATTATACAATGGCAAATCCCTGGCAGAAGATGGCCAGTTTGCGTTGGATGTACTGGAGCATATCAATAAAAAAGTGGCGGAGTTTAAAGAAGAGGACGGCAATCTCTATGCGATCTACGGGACGCCTGCTGAGAATCTGTGCGGTCTTCAGGTAAAACAGTTTCGGGCAAAATACGGGATCGTGGAAGGCGTTTCCGATAGGGATTATGTTTCCAACAGTTTCCACTGTCATGTGACGGAGGATATTACCCCGATCCAGAAGCAGAATCTGGAGTATCGTTTCTGGGAGCTTTCCAACGGTGGCAAGATCCAGTATGTAAAGTATCCCATTGATTACAACCTTGAGGCGATCAAGACCCTGATCCGCAGGGCGATGGAAATGGGATTTTATGAGGGGGTGAACCTGTCACTGGCATATTGCGACAACTGTGGACATCAGGAACTGGAAATGGATGTATGTCCGAAGTGTGGAAGCAGGAATCTGACGAAGATCGACCGTATGAACGGTTATCTGGCATATTCCAGGGTACATGGGGACACTCGTCTCAGTGATGCCAAGATGGCAGAGATCGCGGAAAGAAAAAGTATGTAGGCAGGGAAGAGGCTATGAGATATCACAATATTACAAAGGATGACATGCTTAACGGTGACGGACTGCGGGTCGTATTGTGGGTAGCAGGCTGCGATCATTGCTGCAAGGGATGTCAGAATCCGCTTACATGGGACTGTGACGGAGGGCTGTTATTTGATGAGGCTGCCAGACAGGAGATCTTTGAGCAGTTAGATCAAAGTTATATATCAGGGATCACATTTTCCGGAGGAGATCCGCTTCATGATGCCAACAGGCTGGACGTCAAGAATCTGATGATCGAGATCCGGGAGAAATATCCGGACAAGACGATCTGGCTGTATACGGGAGACTCATGGGAAGAGATTTATCAGCTTCAGATGATGCAGTATGTGGATGTCTTGGTGGATGGTGAGTTTGTCCTGGATGAAAGGGATGTGAAGCTGATGTGGAAGGGCAGTAAGAACCAGAGAGTGATCGATGTGAAGAAGACACTTGCTTCAGAAACTCCGCAGATTCCGGTTCTGCATTGCGCAGATTATGCAGATGAGCCATTTGTGCAGACGGCAGAACAGAGCGGTATATCCTGCGGGTGTGAATAAGAGACAAAGAACAGCAGATAAATGGATAAAGAGGGAACTATGCGCAGAGTAGCACAATTTTTTAGAGTAAGTCTGGAACAGTTTAAGGAAGGAATGCAGGATTGTTTTCCACAGTACAATGATAAGGAGATCGACAAGATCTATGAGGAATTAATACTGCCGCGGCGTGCCACTGCAAAGAGTGCGGGATATGATTTTTTTACACCGGTGGAAGTGACTTTGCAGCCTGGTGAGACGGCTAAGATCCCGACAGGGATCCGCGTGAAGATGGAAGAGGATTTTGTACTGAAACTATATCCCAGAAGCGGGCTTGGTTTCAAATACAGGCTCCAGCTGAACAACACTGTCGGAATCATTGATGCGGATTATTACGATTCCGATAATGAAGGTCACATTTTTGCCAAGATTACCAATGATTCCAATGAGGGAAAGGTATTGGTCATTCCGAAAGGAAAGGGATTTATGCAGGGGATCTTCATCGAATACGGGATCACGGTGGATGATGATGTGACAGACATCAGAAACGGTGGTTTCGGAAGTACAACAAAATAATGAATAAAAGCTCCTTCAGACGGGAATGCTATGATTGGAAAAAGCATGTTCTGAGAGGAGTTTTTTTATGGTCACAAAATTAGACGAAGCGGCAAAGAAAAAGATACAGGATCTGCAGGGCAGTATGTCCGGTAATTATAGTGAAAACAAAAATTATCTGAAACAGAAGCTGGAGACAGAACGTAACTTTGATATTGTCTGGAGGGAGATTGAGATCGGCGGCCGGAGAGCTTCGATCTGTTTTATCGATGGCTTCTGTAAAGATGAAATGATGCAGAAGATGCTGCAGTTTTTTATGGATATCCAAGCAGAGGAAATGCCGAAGGAAGCAGCGGAAATGTCCAAAAAGTTTATGCCTTATGTGGAAGTGGAGATTTCCGGCGAGTGGTCGAAGATCGTACAGGATATTCTTTCCGGTGTGTTCGGCCTTATGGTGGAGGGATTCGGCGAATGTGTGCTGATCGATTCCAGAACTTACCCGGCCAGAAGTGTGGATGAACCGGAGAAGGACAAGGTGCTAAGGGGATCCCGGGATGGATTCGTGGAGACGATCATTTTTAATACGGCGCTGATCCGTCGCAGGATCCGCAGTACAGATCTGCGTATGGAAATCATGAATGCGGGGAGAAGCTCCCGCACGGATATTGTACTGTGTTATATGGACAGCAGAGTGGATCATGCATTTTTGGAGCGGGTGAAGGACAGGATACGTTCGATCAAGGTGGATGCACTGACTCTGAATCAGGAAAGTCTGGCAGAATGTCTGTATACCGGAAGATGGTTCAATCCGTTCCCTAAATTTAAGTATACGGAGCGGCCGGATGCTGCTGCCGCCCAGATACTGGAGGGAGATATTGTGATCCTGGTGGACAATTCGCCTTCCGCCATGATCATTCCGACTTCTGTACTGGATATTATCGAGGAGGCGGATGATTATTATTTTCCGCCGGTCACAGGATCTTATCTGCGTCTGTCCAGGATTTTGATCGCGGTCATGACTTATTTCCTGACGCCGACCTTCCTGCTTTTGATGATGTATCCGGAATGGATTCCCGAGGGACTTCGGTTTATCATTGTCAAAGACACGATCAATATTCCGCTTTTGTGGCAGTTTTTGCTGCTGGAACTGGCAATCGACGGACTGAAGCTGGCAGCGGTCAATACGCCGAATATGCTGAGTACTCCGTTAAGCGTACTGGCGGCGCTGGTGCTGGGAGAGTTTTCGGTCAAAAGCGGCTGGTTTAACAGTGAAGTGATGCTTTACATGGCATTTGTGGCCATTGCCAATTACACGCAACAAAGCTATGAACTGGGGTACGCGATCAAGTTTATGCGCATGATCACACTGATCCTGACTGCGGTGTTTGGGGTTTACGGCTATATTGCGGGAGTCGGACTTTTACTGTTTGCCCTGATCAATAATAAGACTGTTTCCGGAGAAAGCTATCTGTCTCCGCTGCTTCCGTTTGATGGCAAAAAGCTGCTTGGCAGGATCTTCAGGCGCAGACTTCCGGAGAGTATTCGATGAAGAGCCTGCAACATAGAAATAAAAACCATTTAAAATGGTATCAGAAAACCCTTGCCAGTTTTGGACATCGGTGTTAATATAGCAAATGGAACAAGGAGTGCATCTGATACATTCTGACGCAAATTGTATCAGATGCACTCTCGGAAAAGAGATAATAGGACGTTTTTTTCTATAAAAAGCACGTTCTTTGCACAAAATAAGGAGAGGGATTATGTTTAAGATCATTACAGATTCCGGAGCGGATCTTCCGGAAGGCTTTTTAGAGGAGAATGATGTTACCAGCCTGTATCTGCCGGTTACGATGGATGGGATCAGCTATCGGGCCGCACAGGAGCTTCCGGGAGAAGAGTTTTATCAGAAGCTGAAACAGGGAGCGATGCCGACCACATCACAGATGAATCCCCAGGAAGCGGCAGAGTGTTTCCGCCAATATCTGGCTGAGGGAACTGCGGTTTTGTACCTGGCTCTCTCATCGGGCCTCAGCGGTACATATAACAGTGCGCGGATCGGAGCGGATATGATCAAAGAGGAGATGCCGGATGCGAAGCTGGCAGTGGTGGACACTCTTTCGGCATCTGTTCAGCAGGGGCTCTTGGTCTGCAAGGCTGTACAACTTCGCAATGAGGGAAAAACACTGGAAGAAGTTGTGAAGTATGTGGAGGAGAACCGACAGAATTTTCATGCGATCTTTACGGTGGACGATCTGTTCCATCTCCACAGAGGGGGGCGTGTCAGCAAAGCTTCTGCCATCGTCGGCACGCTTGCGCAGATCAAACCCGTTTTGCGAATGAACGGGGAAGGAAAGATTGAGATGCTCAATAAAGTGAGAGGACGTAAGAAGTCATTGCAGGCGGTCGTGGATACGATGGAAGAGCAGACGTCCGGCCAGGAAGAAAAAAATGACATGGTTCTGATCGGTTATGGTGATTGTGCGGAAGATGCCGAGAGTGTCAAAGCACTGATACAGGAACGGTTTGGGATCGAAAAGGTCCTGCTGAGCCATGTGTGCCCCACCATTGGTGCGCATACCGGAGCCGGAATCATCGTACTGGCTTTCGCAGGGAAAAAAAGATAATGGAAACAAGAAAAAGGAGTAAGGGTATCTGTCTTTGACAGGTACTCTTTTTTTTGATCTTTCCGGGACACCGGAACCAACACAGGTCTCCTTACATATGATGTATCAGAATGTGAAATGCGACCGTTCGGCAAGAATGAAACATTTCAACATTGCGACTGTTAATGATTCCGGCAGGAGGAGTTGTTGACAAGGACAGCCAAGGAAAGGAGAAAAAATGTATCAGTATCAGAAAGAAATGAAATGGGAGAGTGCACCGCTTGCGATGGTGTATATCCCCTGGCAGTATATGAATGAGGTGTTTGAAAACCTGTGTGATGCCTTACAGGCCGGAACACTTTTCCCGGAACTGGAAAAACCGTTTATGAGGGGGTGCTGCCATGATGTACGCAAATAAACCGGGCATGACACAGGCAATGGATCGCAAAAAACTGATGAAAGCGATCCATGAAGTGTCTTTTGCCGTAGTGGAGATGACCCTGTATCTGGATACTCATCCGTATGAGACGGAAGCGATCCGTTATTTCAATCACTATAACAAACTTAAGAATAAACTGGAAAAAGAGTATGCTGCAAGTTATGGACCGTTGACGATCGCGAATGTGGATGGTGACAATAATGACAGAAAGTGGAAATGGGCATTGGAGGAACTGCCCTGGAGAGGAGGATGTGCATAAATGTGGAATTATGAAAAACGGTTACAGTATCCGCTAAAGATCCAAAACACAAATCCGAAGCTGGCTCAATTTATTATCAGCCAGTATGGCGGGCCGGACGGAGAACTTGGTGCCAGCATGCGCTATCTCTCGCAGCGTTACACCATGCCGTATCCTGAGGTGGCAGGGCTTTTGACGGATATCGGGACAGAGGAACTTGCTCATTTTGAGATGATCGGAGCCATTGTGTATCAGCTTACCAGGGATCTGACGGTTGAAGAAATCGAAAAATCCGGTTTTGGGCCTTATTATATCGACCACACAACAGCGCTCTGGCCACAGGCGGCAGGCGGAATCCCGTTCAATGCCTGTGAATTCCAGTCAAAAGGGGATGCGATCACAGACCTGACAGAGAATCTTGCAGCGGAACAGAAAGCAAGGACGACTTATGACAATATCCTGCGCGTGGCGGATGACCCGGATGTTTGTGATGCGATCCGGTTCCTGCGTGCCAGAGAGATCGTGCATTTTCAGAGATTCGGCGAAGCGCTTCGTCTGGTACAGGAAAAACTGGATGAGAAGAATTTTTATGCTTATAATCCGGAATTTGACAAAACAGTACAGTCCAGATAGTCTTATGACTTTATAGGTCAACAGTGAAAAAAGAAAACCGGAGGTAAAAAGGGGTGTTGAAAGAAACACCTCTTTTTTTCAGAAAATTAAGAAAAATATATTGTTTCCGTTATACAATTGTGATAATATGGATATGAAGAAATAGATATCGATATTTTCTAACCCGAAAAAAAGGGGTCTAATATAAAAAATTAAAATTGTGCATTTTATTTTCAAATTTTTATTACAATTTATAAGAATTTGTGGTATGATAGATTGGTAGCTTTAAATGGACTATATTTTAAGCTGTTTTCTGTGCCGGTATTATTGGGCTTTTCTTTGGCAGGCATCATTTTGCCCGCCATGTGATCGATCTGTGACCGGTTGCATCGATATATATCAGGATATGTAATGAATTTAGTGTATATATAGGGAGTGAGTAGTATGAAGTGTTTAATCTGTGGCGGCGAATCAGCAGGGGAAGTATGTAATAAGTGTATTCGTCTCGAAAAAATCATCTATCAAAAAGAATGGGATGTCAAAGTCGGGGGTATCTTTGGTAAAAAAGAAGGGCTCCGCGTTGCCATTTCGAATCTTCGTATCAGCGGAAGGCTGGCGATCAGTGACAATCCGAGAGGATTGAATACGCGCTTTGATAATGTAGCGCATTACTTATTAAACTTAAAGGAAGTTTCAACGGTAGACTACCAGAACAGACCGACCCTGATGCTTACGATCAAGAATGATGCGACCGGATTCGAACGCTATCTGTTCCTGCCGGGATTTGAGTATGGTGAGGAATTGATGAGTTCTATTTCTGATGCAAAGGAAAAAGCAAAAGTACTGACAGATCGTCTGCGCGAAGGCACGACAGGTTCAGCACCGGCTGCCTCACCGACACCTTCACCTGCACCGGCACCTTCACCCGCGCCTGCACCTGCACCTGCACCGGAACCGGTAGCGGCTCCGGAGCCAGCACCGACACCTTCACCTGCGCCTGTTTCTTATGATACGGTAGTGCTTTCAAGCATTGCAGAGGATGTATCCGAGTTTGAAACGAAGATCAAGAAGTTAAAGGTGCTTCGTGATAACGGTATTCTGAGTGAGGAAGAGTATCAGGCTGAGAAGAAGAAGTTAGTAAGTATTTTCTAAGGACAATGAATGAGAAGGCTGTCAACTGCATATGCGGCGGACAGCCTTTTATAAAGTGGAGGTTTGAATGCGAGGGATAGATACACAGGTACGAAAAGTACGCAAGAGAGTCTTTAAAGAGGTAGCAGATCTGGCTTATCATTCCGATAATCTGATCGACGACATGGAAGCACTTCCCTATAAGCTTGTTAATACAGATAATCCGGATTATTGGGAGAGCGTATACAGAGAGAGAGCTGTTGTACGAGAGCGGATCCGTCTGGCGATGGGAATGTCATTGCGGCCGGAGAATGCACCGGTCCATGTTTCACAGGGTGTGGAAGAAAGTAATATCGCAGAGAAATATTATGAGCCGCCGCTGATGCAGGTGATCCCTTCTGCATGTAATAAATGTCCGGAGAATTCCTATATCGTGACAGACAAATGTATGGGATGTCTGGCACATCCCTGCCGGGAGGTATGCCCCAGAGGTGCGATCTCCATGGTACAGGGAAAGTCCTATATTGATCCTGAAAAGTGTATCAAATGCGGTAAGTGTAAATCGGTATGTCCTTATGATGCGATCTCTCATCAGGTACGTCCTTGCGCCGCCGCCTGTGGCGTTAATGCGATCAAGAATGATGAGCAGGGACGTGCCAGGATTGATAATGACATGTGTGTATCCTGCGGACAGTGTATGGTAAGCTGTCCGTTTGGTGCGATCGCAGATAAATCACAGATCTTTCAGCTGATCCGGGCGATGCAGTCCGGCAGGAAGATCATTGCACAGGTAGCTCCGGCCTTTGTGGGACAATTTGGTAAAGGTGTGACACCGGACCGGTTTAAGACCGCATTAAAGGAGCTTGGATTTGCGGATGTCTATGAAACAGCGATCGGGGCAGACATGGGAGCAATCGCGGAGGCGAAACATTATGTGGAGGAGGTTGCAACCGGTGAGCTTCCTTTTTTGCTGACCTCCTGTTGTCCTTCCTGGTCTATGCTTGCCAAGAAATTTTTCCCGGAGACCATCGGAAGCATTTCCAATGAGCTGACGCCGATGGTGGCAACGGCCAGAATGATCAAAAAAGAACATCCGGATGCATCGGTCGTATTTATCGGTCCCTGCGCGTCCAAGAAGCTGGAGGCTTCCAGAAGGACTGTACGCTCGGATGTGGATTTTGTTATTACCTTTGAGGAACTGGTGGGAATGTTTGAGGCGAAGGGAATCCTGATCGAGGAGATCGAGGCGATGGATCACATGGAGGATGCGACGGGAGCCGGTCGTGGATACGGTGTGGCAGGCGGCGTGGCAAGTGCGATCGAAGAATGCATCAGAGAGTATTATCCGGATGTGGATGTCAATATCGAGCACGCTGAAAGCCTTGCTGAGTGTAAGAAAATGCTGATGCTCGCGAAAGCAGGCAAGAAAAATGGCTGTCTGATCGAGGGAATGGCATGCCCCGGAGGCTGTGTGGCGGGAGCCGGTACCAATATTGCGATCGTACAGGCTACCAAAGAAGTGAATGCATTCAAAAAAGAAGCCGGGAAGAAGATCCCGGATTTAGAGTAAAGGACAGAGCAACAGTAAAGATAGAAATACACGAAATAAGAGGAGATTATGATGGAAACAACAAAAATTCGTACAAGATTTGCGCCTAGCCCCACCGGCAGGATGCATGTGGGCAATCTGCGTACAGCACTGTACGCCTACCTGATCGCGAAACACGAGGGCGGAGATTTTATCCTGCGTATCGAGGATACGGATCAGGAGCGATATGTGGAAGGAGCGGTGGATATTATTTACCGCACTTTGCAGAAAACCGGACTGATCCATGACGAAGGACCGGATAAGGATGGCGGCGTAGGACCCTATGTGCAGAGTGAAAGACAGGCCAGTGGCATTTATTTAGAGTATGCGAAGAAGTTGATCGAGAAGGGGGAAGCGTATTATTGCTTCTGTGATAAGGAGAGGCTGGAAAGTCTTCATCAGACGATCCGTCTTGAAAATGGTGAGACGAAAGAGATCAATGTTTATGACAAGCATTGTCTGCATCTTTCCAAAGAAGAGATCGAGGCAAATCTTGCAGCCGGTAAGCCTTATGTGATCAGACAGAATGTTCCCAACGAAGGAACGACGACTTTTCAGGATGAGATTTATGGAGATATCACGGTGAACAATGAAGAACTGGACGATATGATCCTGATCAAATCCGATGGATTCCCGACCTACAATTTTGCCAATGTTGTGGATGATCATCTGATGGGAATCACACATGTGGTAAGAGGAAATGAGTATCTTTCCTCTTCGCCTAAATACAACAGGCTTTATGATGCATTCGGCTGGGAAGTGCCGGTGTATGTGCACTGTCCGCTGATTACGGATGAGGAACATCACAAGCTTTCCAAGAGATGCGGGCACTCTTCCTATGAAGATCTGATCGAGCAGGGATTTCTGACAGAAGCGGTCGTAAACTTTGTGGCTCTTCTGGGATGGTCGCCTGAGGATAATCAGGAGATCATGTCTTTGGATGAGCTGATCGAGAAATTTGATTATCATCATATGTCCAAATCGCCGGCTGTTTTTGATTACACGAAGCTGAAATGGATGAATGGGGAGTACTTTAAGAAGATGGATGCGGAGGTTTTCTATGAAATGGCACTTCCGGTCATGAAAACAGTACTGACCAAAGAGTTTGATTTCAGGAAGATTGCGAAAATGGTACAGACCAGGATCGAAGTCCTGACAGATATTCCGGGGCATATTGATTTCTTTGAGACACTTCCGGAGTATAACACTGACATGTATGCGCATAAAAAGATGAAGACAACGAAAGAGACGGCTCTCTTTGTGCTAAAAGAAGTGCTTCCGATTCTGGAAAGACAGGAAGATTACAGCAATGATGCACTTTATGAGTCACTCCTCACATACGTCAAAGAAAAGGAATATAAAAACGGATTTGTGATGTGGCCGATCCGTACCGCTGTTTCCGGCAAGCAGATGACACCGGCAGGAGCGACAGAGATCATGGAGATTCTGGGTAAGGAAGAATCACTTGCAAGGATCAGGAAGGGAATTGCGTTACTGGAGAATGCCTGAACGTAAAATGGCGTATCACACAGATCCGGGTTCTGGGAGCGGACAGACGGAGAAACTGTCCGCACTCAGACTGAATGAGAACCAGAAGTGTGCGGTCCGACATGATAAAGGTCCCATGCTTGTTCTGGCGGGGCCGGGATCCGGCAAAACAGCTGTGATCACAGCACGGATCGTGTCATTGATCCGATGTTGCCATGCCCGGCCGGAACAGATCCTTACCATCACTTTTACAAAAAAAGCAGCGCTGGAAATGCGTGAACGGGCCGTCAGGATGGACAGCCTTGCATCAAGTACCGTATTTGGTACATTTCATGCCGTTTTTTACGGGATACTGCAGCAGTCGGCAAGGTACCGGGGGATGCAGATCTGCCCGGACAGCAAAAAACGGCAATTCTTAAAAGAAATCTTGTATACACTTCCGCTGGATCCGGTAGATGGATGCAGTCATAGAATCTTGGATAGTATCTTACAAAAGATCAGCCTTATAAAAAACAGGATGGATGATCGGAATGAGGAAGACTTCGGCGTGCTGGACCGGGCGCAGTTTGAGCAGGTATATCATGCGTATAATGAAAGGCTGCGAAGAGAGGGACTTCTGGACTTTGACGATATGCTCCTGTTATGCCATGAGTATCTGAAAAAAGATCGGTCTGCCGCGAAAAAACTTCGGGAACGTTTCCGATACATTCAGATTGATGAATTTCAGGATATCAATGGCTTACAATATGAGATTGTAAAAATGCTCGTAGGAGAGGAACGCAATCTCTTGGTTGTGGGAGATGATGATCAGTCAATATATGGCTTTCGCGGAGCGGGAGCGGAATATATGAGAAAGTTCCGGGAGGATTATGAAGGGGCAAAGACCATTGTTCTGGATCAGAATTATCGCTGCCACAAGCAGATCCTGTCGGCAGCATTAACCTGTATATCGCACAATACAGAACGGTTTTCCAAAGTGGTCAACGCACAGCATGAAAAGGGCTTCGGCTTGCGGACAGAATGTTTTGAAGGGCTGGAGAAAGAGACCGAAGCGGCGGTGAAACAGCTGGAAGCACTGAAGAAAAAGGAACCGGAGGCAAAGATCGCTTTTTTGTACCGGACAGTAAGAAACGGTGCTTTTATAGAGGAAGAACTGTTCCGCAGGGGATACCGGATCGACAAAACAGAAAAGAGAGACAACTTTTATGACAGAACTGTCGTGAAAGACATCAGGTCATGTTTCTGTTTTCTGGAGACGGGAAGCAGGACAGCATTTTTGCAGTTTATGAACAAACCGTTCCGGTATCTGAGCAGGGAAGCGCTGGGAGAAGAAAATGTAAGAGAAAAGGCACTTCTTCTATTTTATGAAGGAAATGAACGGATGCAAAAGCAGATTAGAACTTTGTTTGAGGATCTGGATTTTTTGAAAGAGTGTGATGCATACAGCGCCTGCCTGTATCTGATGAAAAAAATGGGATATGAGCGATACGTATATGAATCGCTGGCAAAAAGCAGGGAAGAGAAGGAGGAATTTGAAGAAGATTTTAAGGAGCTTCTGCTGCGCTTAAAAGGGAAAAGCAGGACAGAGTTTCTGGAGTTTGCAAGGGAATGGGAACTGTATGGCAAAGAGAAAGCAATCTGCGAAAATGACCGAAACAGTCAAAATAAAGAAGACGATAGGACGATACATGTGATGACTTTTCACGCATCAAAAGGGCTGGAGTTTGATTATGTGTTCCTGACAGGTTTGAACCGGCATGTTGTACCGCATAAAAAAGCAGTGAGCAGATCCGATCTGGAGGAGGAACGCAGGATGTTTTATGTAGCGATGACACGGGCGAAAAAAGGCCTTTGGATGAGCTGCCATATGGAGAACGGGATCATGAATGCATCGCCGTTTTTGCAGGAGATCTCAGAAGAATACCGCGGGAAATAAAAAAGACCTGCAAAATCCCGGCAGGTCTTTTGAAGTGATTTGGAACTGACAAAGGATCACAGAATCTCGTCAAATTCACAGTCATCGAGATATTCGTCAAATTTCTCGGCAACCATTTCGTATTCGGCATCATCCTCAATGTAGGAAAGCTCAGGTTCTTCGTTCGGATCATCTGGATTCTCGCTGTATCCGTAGAACCATACTTCGCCATCTTCATTTTCACCGTTTTCATCAAGCGGAAGCAGTACGATATAATCTTTGCCGCCTGCCTCGAGAATCGTGATGACGGCACAGTCCACATTTGTCCCGTCATCCAGTTCCAGAGTGACGGTCATTTCCTCGCTGCCTTCTTCTTCCAGGATCTTTGTTTCGTCGCTCATCTGTGAAGCTCCTTTCTGTTATTAAGCTGATCTGATCGGTATCTTTTACGATTGTACCATGAGGAGACGTCAACTACAAGGTGTTACAAAAAATAACCGCAAAATATTTCATTCGGGGTTAATCTGTGGTATAATACGAAACAAGTATGCGCCTTTTCGCATAGGAGGAAATTATGAAATATTCTTATCAGATACAAAAAGGAGTACCGGAGCCGCTTGGCGTTTTTCTTACGGGAGAAGGGATTCAGATCGCAGTTCCGATGGAGTGTAAGGACTCCTGCGGTATTATATTATATATCGGCAAAAAGGAATTAAAGATCCGTTTTCCGGAGAACTGCAGGATTGGAAGCCTTTATGTTGTAAGGATTACCGGGCTGGAATTTGGCGAAATGGATTACAGACTGTTTTGTGATGATCGCTGTTTTGTGGATCCTTATTGCAGAAATCTTACAGGGCGCAGAAGATGGGGAGTCTGTCATGCAGATGAGACTTATCTGAAAGGGCATCTGTGTGCAAAGCGTTATGACTGGCAGGATGACTGTTGCCCGCAGATCCCATTTCATGAGAGTATACTGTATCATGCACATGTCAGGGGATTTACGAAGCATAAAAGCTCCAAAGTCACCTCGCGGGGGACATTTGCCGGAGCAGTGCAGAAGATCCCGTATCTTACCGGGCTCGGGATCACGGGAGTTTGCTTTATGCCCTTTTATGAGTTTGACGAGATTATCCGCAATCCGGAATACAAACCGATCGATGCTGCGATCGCGCCTTATATGGATGAGGGCAAGGAGACCTGGCAGTATAAGTTAAACTACTGGGGATTTTCGGATACTGCTTTTTACTATGCGCCCAAAAGTGCCTATTCGGACAAAGAGGATGCCTGTACGGAGTGCAGGGATATGATACGTGCTTTTCACAAGGCCGGACTGGAAGTGCTGATGCAGATGTATTTCCCTAAGGGGACCGAAGCGGCAGAGATTGCCAAAGTGGTAAAATACTGGGTGTATGAATACCATGTGGATGGATTTGTCCTTCACGGGCATCATATCATTCAGGATCTTTTACGCAAAGATCCCATGCTCTCACGGACGAAAATGATCTTTGAATCCTATGAGCCGGTGGAATATGCGGTCTACGGGGCGAAACAGACGTTTAAAAATATCGGATATCTGGACTATGATTTCCTGTACGATTCCCGGAAATTTCTGAAGGGTGATGCTGATATGCTGCCAAAGATGACAGAGCATTTCAGAAGAAACAGAAGGGATTGTGTCGGAATCAACCAGATCACGTCCTACAATGGTTTTACGATGATGGATCTGGTATCATACAATCGTAAACACAACTGGGAAAACGGGGAAGAGAATAAAGACGGGAATGAGTATAACTACAGCTGGAACTGCGGACAGGAAGGTGCTGCGAGAAAGAAGGCGGTAAGGCAGCTCAGAGCCAAACAGTACCGCAATGCGATCTGTCTGATGATGTTTGCACAGGCGGTGCCGATGATCCTGGCAGGGGATGAGTTCGGTAATTCCCATCAGGGCAATAACAATGCCTACTGTCTGGATAATACTACCAACTGGCTGGACTGGAACGATCTGGATAAGAAGAAGGATCTGTTTGAATTTATGCGGGCGATGATCGCATTCCGCAAGGAGCATCCGATCCTGCATATGCAGGACGAAATGAGACAGACAGATTATATCGGATGCGGTTATCCGGATGTCTCCTACCACGGAGAACTGGCCTGGCGGGCAGATCTTGCCAACTATAACCGCCATATCGGAATACTGTACTGTGGTAAGTATGCGCGTAAGGCGCGCGGAGTGGAAGATAATTTTATTTATATCGTCTATAACATGTACTGGGAAGAAATGAATTTTGCGCTTCCTAAGCTCCCGTCCGGACAGACCTGGTACTATGTGGCAGATACCGACAGAGGCAACGAATATCTGGGAAGGGAGGGGCAGATGCGCAAAGAGCTTGGCAAACAGCTCAGTATCGTACTCCCGCCAAGAAGTATCCGGATCCTGATAAACGACCGGGAAAGATAAAAAAGTTACGAGGAAAAAAGCATGTGGAAAGCCATACAACATTTTCGTACGATCACGTATCACAAATATCTGGTCATGAAAGGCTGCTTTGCGGTCGGGCTCTACAGACAGGGACTGATGCATGACCTTTCCAAATACATGCCCAGTGAGTTCTGGGTCGGAGCGAAATACTATCAGGGTAACAGAAGCCCGAATAATGCGGAACGTGAAGCGATTGGATACTCTTCTGCGTGGCTTCACCATAAAGGACGCAACAAACACCATTATGAGTACTGGATCGATTATTCTTCCAGAGAGATCGAGGGCGGGATGGCACCTGCACCCATGCCGGTTTGCTATGTTGTGGAGATGGTGATGGATCGTATTGCAGCCAGCAAGGTTTATCTGGGGGATAAATACACGGACGCAAGTCCGCTGGCATATCTGATGCAGGGGAAGAATACGAACCTGATGCATCCCAAAACATACAAACAGCTGCGGATCCTTCTGACAATGCTGGCAAAGAAGGGAGAGCAGGAGACTTTTGACTATATTCGTAAAAGAGTACTGCGCTGACAGGCAACATTTCGGAAATGTTACATAGGATAGTAAAAAAGCGATCAGGAGCTTTGTGATGAGCAATTGTTTACTTCCTTTACTATTACTGTGCTGTGCGGGAGGACCATGGAACGGCAATTCCTGCGGATGCGGGAACAGGATGCGTGAAAACGGTTGCGAAACGAACACTTGCGGATGCGGCGGAAACGGAAATGACAATATGCGCAGGGCAGGCAGAGGCGGAAACAGTGATTGTGGATGCATGGGACAAAAACAGGACTGTGGCTGTAATGACAGAAGATCTGATATCGACCGAGATCCGAGAGACTATGACTGTGGATGCACAGACAATGACAACATCCGTGCAAGAGTACGCCTGTCGGATACGCTCCGTTTTAACACCACAGATGACGGAGACTGTGACTGTGGCGATATCCGCGGCGTGGAGAACAGGGATTGATACAGAGATCCTGCTTCAGGATTTTACCCGGGGCGCGAGAGGTCCGGCGGACCTCTGTGCCGACCGCCGGGTAAACAGGGACAGTTGATGAAAGGTCGAAAGAAGAAGGAAGCCTGCTTTCAAATTCCCCTCTTGACGCATCGTCTCAAGTATGATAGATTGTAACTAATTTCATAAGACACATAAAATCAATGAGCAAAAGTAGTATCCTAAGCTGATGCATCAAAGAGAGCTGCCGGTGGTGAGAGGCGGTATGACAGGTTTTGGAGAATGGATTTGTGAGATGCAGGGTGAAATCAAAGTAGCCTGTGCCGCAGCCTCAGCGTTACCGGAGGAGGATATCGGGTGGAGCACCCCGTATCTGCAGGATTGTGTATAATTGGTGGCAGACATTTCCGGTTAGGAAATGTTTTTTTTGTTTTTTACTGTAAGATTATTTTTCCGATGAGGAATCAAAAGAGAGGAGTCAATCATGATCAACGACAAAAAAGTATTATTCAGTGCTATGCAGTCTACAGGGAATCTGACACTGGGAAATTATCTGGGAGCATTAAAGAACTGGACAACCCTTTGTGACGAATACGAGTGTTTCTACGCAGTGGCGGATTTGCATTCCATTACTGTGAGACAGGAGCCGGCCGAGTTTCGCAAAAGAGCGCGTAATCTCCTGACATTGTTTATTGCGGCAGGGATCGATCCGGAGAAGAACTGCCTGTATTACCAGTCTCATGTGTCCGGGCATGCAGAGCTTTCCTGGATCCTGAATTGTTTTACTTACATGGGAGAGTTAAATCGTATGACACAGTTTAAGGATAAGGCAGCGAAACATGCAGATAACATCAATGCCGGACTTTATACATATCCTGTACTGATGGCAGCAGATATCCTGCTGTATCAGGCAGATGTGGTCCCGGTCGGGAAGGATCAGCTTCAGCATTTAGAGCTTACCAGAGATATCGCACAGCGCTTCAATTCGATTTACGGAGATGTCTTTACGGTTCCGGAGCCTTATATCGGAAAGAGCGGGGCGAGGGTAATGTCTTTACAGGATCCGACGAAGAAAATGTCCAAATCGGATGAGAACCAGAACGGAAGTATTTATCTGATGGATGATCCGGATACGATCATGCGCAAATGCAAGCGTGCGGTTACCGATTCGGAAGGCTGCGTGCGTTATCGCGATGAACAGCCCGGCATCCGCAATCTGATCGATATTTATTGTGCATGTAATGATCTGACGCCTCAGGAGGTGGAGAAGGAATTCGACGGCAAGGGCTATGGTGATTTCAAGATGGCAGTGGGAGAAAGTGTGATCTCGGTATTAAAGCCTTTACAGGATCGGTATCAGGATCTTTCCAAGAATAAAGATTACATTGACAGGATCGTAAAAGAAAATGCCGAAAAGGCAGGTTATTATGCCAACAAGACACTGCGCAAGGTAAAGAAAAAAGTCGGATTCACAGAGATGATCCGGTAAGAAGAGCGGACATATCATCCGGAAGGGGAGCGGTGAACGTAAGCGGCTTTCCTGTGATCGGATGTAAAAAGGAAAGTCTGTAAGCGTGAAGTGCCTGTCTGGTAAGGGCGGGCAGATTTCGGGCGGACAGGCTTTCTTTTTGTGTATCCGGGCAGGAAAATGTCTGTAAAGCGGTGGGTTGTAGAAAACGACCGGATTGCAAAGCGCAGGAATCGGTTAAACATGGCTGTCTGCTATAAGCGGGATGATACAGATAATCTCCCAAAAGCGGGCAGCCGACGGAAGCCATGTGCACACGGATCTGATGGGTACGACCGGTTTCCAGTCTTAGGGATACATAACTGAATGTATCATATTCTTTTAGCACCTGATAATGAGTGACAGCCCGTTCGCCGTTTACGGGATCGATCCGTCGTGTGATCAGAGAGGCATGTTCCCTGCCGATGGGCGCATCAATGGTACCGCATTTTTGAGGGAGCGTACCGCTTACCAGTGCACGATACTCTCGCAGGATCGTTCTGTCCTGAACCATTTTGGACAGGATTCCGGCACTGAGCATATGCTTTGCAAGGATCGTCAGCCCGGTCGTATCCTTATCCAAGCGATTGATACAGCGAAATGTATAAGAAATACCCTGCTTTGCAAAATAAAAGGCAGCTGCATTGGCGAGCGTGTTGGTGTAATTGTTCAAAGAGGGATGTGTCGGCATATCTGCCGGTTTGTTGATGACCAAAAGGTCTTCGTCCTCATAGACGATCGGGAAAGGCAGATCCACCGGGAGGATCTGCTCATTGGATCTCTCCTCCAAAAGCTTCACGATCAGTTCATCACCGGGACGAAGACGGCAGTTCATATATTCCCATTTGCCGTTTAAGAGAATACTGTCTTCCTTCTTTTTCAGGGCGATGATATTCTGACGGGAATACCCTTTTTTATAAAGAAAATCCCGAATAGGATATCCTGCTTCTTTTTCTGTTATGTGATAGTGAAAAATGCGTTCCATGAGAGCCTCTTTTGTCCTTTACGAAATAGAAATCATCGGATACCTTCCATGATCGCAGCCGTGGTCTTTGGCTTGTTCATGGAATAGATATGTACACCATCCGCACCGTTGTCGATCAGATCGCGGATCTGACGGATCGCATAATCGATGCCGGCTTTACGGAAGTCTTCCGGTGAGGAAGCGTAACGGGCGATGATGTCCGAAAAAGCCTTCGGTACGGAAGTGCCGGATAAAGAAATGCTGGTCTCAACCTGACGGATCGAGGTAATGGGCATGATACCTGCATGGATCGGGACCGTGATACCGTTTGCAAGGCAGTTTTCCGTAAAAGAATAAAACACATCATTATTTAAAAACAGCTGGGTGATGAGATTTTCACATCCACTGTCTACCTTACGTTTCAAATTGGTCAGATCGGTGCGCATACTCATCGCTTCAAAATGTTTTTCGGGATAGCAGGCACCGCTGATATGGAGATCTTTATTCTGCTCTTTCAGATAGGTGATCAGTTCATTGGCGTGAAGAAATGCACGACTGTGATACTGTTCATCCGTCATGGAAGCGGGGCGGTCGCCGCGCAGTGCAAGTATGTGGGTGATGCCCGCTGTTTCAAGCTGGGAAAGAACGTTGTCGATAGCATCCCTCTGATTGCCGACACAGGTCATATGCGCAAGTGCCGTGATGCCAAGCTTGTTCTGAATATAATCCGCAATCTCCACAGTCTTTTTGGAACGGCTTCCGCCGGCACCGTAGGTCACGGAAATAAAAGCAGGATTTAAACTGCTCAATTTATCCAAAACAGAGTAAACACCTTCAAATTCATCGTCCTTTTTCGGAGGGAATACCTCGAAGGAAAGAATAGATCGCTGTTGCATGTTCGTTGCCTCCTGTTTGAAATGATGATTGTATTGTAACATAAAACAGAAAATTATGTTGATAAAAATTCGGGAATTTAAAACGCTTTTCAACTGTCACATCTGCGCAGGCGGTGATGGCATTTTCAAGGAGATTGCCGATGACATTGCAAAGGTCGGTGTCATCGATCATACAGGTATCCGGAATGTCAATCACAAAATGAAGGGAAATCTGTTCTGCCTTTGCATTTGGCTATGCATAAGGAGGAAAAACTACCCGAACAGGGAGACTTAACAAAAACGGAAAGCTGTGGTATGATAAGAAAGTGAGAAAAAGCGCACAATGACAATCTTGCAATTACAGTGTTTCACAATCACCTAACGAGATAGAAGGTATAGTAAGGAGTGGCAGCAGAAATGAAAAAAGGAAAATATATCGCGTATGTTTCTACCTATACAAGGGGAGATGATCACGGGATCACGATTTATGATGTAGATATGAAGGAAGGAAGAATGTCCTTAAAGAGACAGGTGGAGATTACCAATTCCTCTTATATCACGATTTCCCACAGCAGTAAATTCTTGTATTCCATCACGGACTTCGGCGTGGAATCCTACCGGATCCTGCCGGATGGAGATCTGGAGACCATCAATCATGCCGGGATCAACGGCATGAGAGGTTCTTATCTGTCAACGGACTATGAGGACAAGTACCTGTTTGTGGCCGGATACCATGATGGTAAGATCACGGTGCTGAAGTTAAATAAGGATGGCGGGGTCGGCAAGATTACCGATGAGATTTATCATAAAGGACTGGGCAGCATTGCAGAACGCAATTTCAGACCCCATGTCCAATGTGTCAAGATGACAAGGGACAACAAATATCTGATGGCTGCCGATCTGGGAATGGACCATACCGATGTATACCGGTTTGATTCCAAACAAGGTAAATTAAAGCATGTGGATGTGATCCGCAGCGAGATCGAGTCAGCACCACGCCATATCAAGATGACAAAGGACGGCAAATTTGTCTATATCGTGCATGAACTGAAAAATATCATTGATGTATATGCTTATAAAGAAGAAAATGACAATCCGGAATTTACCAAGATACAGACGATCTCTACTCTGAATGATTATCATGCGGGCGGTTCTGCGGCCAGCGCACTAAATTTTTCCGAAGATGAGAAGTATCTTTTGAGCACCAATGCAGGAGACAACAGTGTGATCATATACAAGATCAATCACAAAAACGGAGAACTGACCAAGATACTCTGCCTGCCGGTGAGCGGAGATTATCCGAAGGATGCGGCATTGTTCCCGGATAATAAGCATCTGGTATCACTCAATCATGAAAGCAATACCATGACCTTTTTTAATGTGGATCTGGAAAAGGGACTGATCATCATGAATGGCAGGGAAATCCCGATTGAAAAGCCTAACTGCGTTATTTTTCATAAATTGTCAGAAGAATAAGAAAACATTTAAGAAATCTCCATCTCAATATCTTTATGAAACACATTTCCTTCGTGATAAGAGACAGCAGCGGCAGGATTGTCTATGCTGTCTCTTTAATTTTGCACATAATCATGGATAGAATGAAAAAACAAAACAATCTGACGGCAGGATTTGCCGTTGCGCACAGATTCGTGCCATTGACAGGCCGGAACAGACGACGATATAAAAGGCATTCGGGAGTGATCCGGAATGCCTTTTAGAATAGTTATTTATCACCATAAATCTGTTTCAGATAGTCCATTCTGGATGAAAGATTATCAAACATCAGATCCAATACCGTGAGGGCAGCCATACATTCTACTACGACAACAGCTCTCGGTACGATGATGGGATCATGGCGTCCTTTGATGGAAACATCGATCTCTTCTCCGCATTTATTCACGGTCTGCTGTGTCCGGAAAATAGAAGGAGTGGGCTTGATATAAGCTCTGAAGATCAGGTCGTCACCATCACTGATGCCGCCAAGGACACCGCCTGCATGGTTTGTCTTTTTCGTAATATGCCCATCTTTGATGCAAAAAGCATCATTGTTTCCGGAACCGTTTGAAGAAGCAACCGCAAAGCCGTCTCCGATTTCGAAAGCTTTTACGGCACCGATGGACATGATGGCTTTGGAAAGAGAGGCATCCAGCTTATCGAATACCGGCTCGCCGATACCAGCGGGAAGTCCTTTGATAATACATTCGACTACACCGCCTGCGGAGTCTTTTTTTGCCATACATTCTTCCAGATAGGCTTCTGCCTTCAGACTCGCCGATCTGTCCGGCATGGAAGTGGGGGTTTCATAGATGGCAGCTTTCTCAAAGGAAGACATATCTATGGAAATATCTCCGATGGATTTGGTGTAAGCCATTACGGAAATACCCAGTTCTTTCAGGATCATGGAAGCAACGGCGCCGCCGGCAACCCTTCCGATCGTCTCTCTGCCGGAAGAACGTCCTCCGCCGCGGTAATCCCTGAAGCCGTATTTGGCATCGAAAGTAAAGTCGGCGTGACCGGGTCTGTAATAGGTGGCAATTTCCGAATAGTCGTGGGATTTTTGAGAAGTATTGGGTACCAGAAGGGAGATAGGAGTACCTGTGGTCTTGCCTTCAAAAATACCGGATAAAATCTGTACCTCATCCCCTTCTTTGCGGGGAGTGGCAAATTTGCTCTGACCGGGTTTGCGCCGGTTTAAATATTTCTGGATATCCTCCTCACATAGATCAAGCCCTGCGGGGCAGCCGTCGATCACCACGCCTAAAGCTTTTCCGTGGGATTCACCCCAGGTCTGTATTGAAAAATGTCTGCCAAAGATGGAACCTGCCATATTGTGTTTCCTGTATCTATCAGGCGTCAAGGAAGTTTGCGATGTGCCGGATCGATACAATATCCTTTCTTCTAGATTATTCCGGAACCGCTTTCGAAAAAAAGTTATAAAAACAAAAATCTGCTGCGATTCACAGGGATTACTGTCACAGGTCAAACGGTTGTGAACGGTAACACTAAAAAATATCATATCAGAAAAAAATGTGATTGACAATTACAACTATAGTATTGTTGTGGTATAATCCCTTATAAAGTATATTTATCATGATAAAATGGAAAAAGGAGGAGCGCGGAAAGACGTTTTTTTCCGACAGTATATATGTATAAGATCATTACGACAGACGGCAGGGCAAAAAGAGGGGTACTGCATACCGTTCACGGTGACATACAGACACCGGTGTTTATGAATGTGGGGACCATTGCTGCGATAAAAGGAGCTGTTTCCACGGAGGATCTGGAACAGATCGGGACGCAGGTGGAGTTATCCAATACCTATCATCTTCATGTCAGACCCGGAGATCATATCGTAAAGAAACTCGGAGGGCTTCATAAGTTCATGGTATGGGATAAACCGATCCTGACAGATTCCGGCGGATTCCAGGTGTTTTCCCTGGCAGGACTTCGAAAGATCAAAGAGGAGGGGGTTTATTTCCATTCCCATGTGGACGGGCGCAAGATCTTTATGGGACCGGAGGAGAGTATGCAGATCCAGTCGAATCTGGCAAGCACTATAGCGATGGCGTTTGATGAATGTCCTCCTTCTCTGGCGGACAGGGATTATGTGGTAAATTCTGTGGACCGCACCACCAGGTGGCTGGAGCGTTGTAAAGCAGAGATGGCGAGGCTGAACGGACTGGAGGATACTATCAACAAAGGTCAGCTTTTGTTCGGGATCAATCAGGGAGCTGTCTTTGCCGATATCCGTAAGGAGCATGCAAAGAGGATCACGGAAATGGAGCTTGACGGCTATGCACTGGGTGGTCTGGCGGTGGGAGAGACGCACGAGCAGATGTATTATATTCTGGAGGAGACAGTGCCGTATCTGCCGCAGAATAAGCCTACTTATCTGATGGGAGTCGGGACACCTGCCAATATTTTGGAGAGTGTGGAGCGGGGCGTGGATTTCTTTGACTGCGTTTATCCGACCAGAAATGGAAGACATGGGCATGTATATACCCATTCGGGTAAGTTGAATCTGTTTAACGCGAAGTATGAACTGGATGAGCGTCCGATTGAGGAGGGCTGTCAGTGTCCGACCTGCAGGCGCTACAGCAGGGCTTATGTGAGACATTTGCTAAAAGCCAAAGAAATGCTGGGGATGCGTTTGTGTGTCCTTCATAATCTTTATTTTTATAATCATCTAATGGAAGAGATCCGTCTTGCGATCGAGGAGCACAGATATTCTTCCTTTAAGAAGGAAATGCTTGCGAAGATGAACGCAGGAGAGGAAAAAACGAGATCCGATAAAACAGAATCCGATTTTTCGTAAGTACGCAGGCAGGGGCATCTGCGGGCAGAAAGACTGTGCGAGGTTACTACACACAGTCGTTTTGCCTGTGAAAGTAACGGATTTTGCCATTGGCATAGCCATGATAGTTTATTACGCCGTAAATGCGCATTTCGGCTGTGAATAGTAACTGTGTGCGTACTGATCCCTGACAGATTGTTTCAAATTATACTTGCATGAATGCATGAAATTGTGTATAGTGTTATATGTTGGTGTTTTACAGATTTTATTAAGAAAACGGAGGTCCTAGTATGGGAATTTTATTGGCAGCCGACCAGGCATCTGCGACAACGATGAGTTCCATGCTGACAATCGGTATGGTTGTGGTATGGGTTGTGGTTCTTTACTTTGTAATGATCCGTCCGCAAAAGACAGAACAGAAGAAGTTAAACAGTCTGCTCGCTTCCCTGGAGATCGGTGACAGTGTCATGACGACCAGCGGATTTTTCGGTGTTGTGATCGATATCACAGACGACACGGTGATCGTGGAGTTCGGCAGCGACAGACATTGCCGTATCCCGATGAATAAAACGGCGATCGCGCAGGTTGAGAAACCGGAAGGCAAATAAACAGAGGGTAAAAGGAATCCGTAGATGCGGGTTCCTTTTTTTGTGCAATATGTCCGTCAATTATATATGCCTATAAAGTCTGGCGGGCAATACGATGAAAAGTCCAATCTTAACCCTGTTTTATGGAAATTATGAAAAAAAGTTATAATAGTCGTTCTTTCTATGAAAAATGTTGATATTTATGTTTTTTTCATATATGATAAAGGATAAGTGAGTAAATAGGAAAAGAGGTTGGGCAACATGGATTATAATATTGTATGTATTCCGGGTGACGGGATCGGACCGGAGGTCGTGACGGAGGCAAAGAAGGTTCTTGAGAAAGTGGCGGATCGCTATGGACACAGGTTTTCGTTTACGGATATCCTGATGGGAGGTGCTTCCATCGATGTACATGGGATCCCGCTGACAGATGAAGCGATCAGGACAGCGAAGGCTGCGGATGCGGTTTTGATGGGATCCATCGGAGGGGATACTTCCACTTCACCCTGGTATAAACTTCCGCCGGAGAAAAGACCGGAGGCAGGACTTTTGAAGATCCGTAAGAGTCTGAATCTGTTTGCAAATCTGCGTCCCGCTGTATTATACAACGAGCTTGCGGCTGCGTGTCCCTTAAAAGAGGAGATCAGCGAAGCAGGATTTGACATGATGATCATGAGAGAATTGACCGGAGGATTGTATTTCGGGGAACGCAAGACATTTGAAGAAGATGGACAGTTAAAAGCGATCGATACCCTGACCTATTCGGAGTCAGAGATCCGCAGGATCGCGATCAAAGGATTTGACATCGCCATGAAACGCCGTAAGAAAGTAACCAGCGTGGACAAGGCGAATGTACTGGATTCCTCCAGGTTGTGGAGAAAGGTCGTGGAAGAAGTCGCAAAGGATTACCCGGAAGTGACATTGGAGCATATGCTGGTAGACAACTGCGCGATGCAGCTGGTCCGCGATCCGAAGCAGTTTGATGTGATCCTGACAGAGAATATGTTTGGAGATATTTTATCGGATGAAGCAAGTATGGTCACAGGCTCCATCGGAATGTTAGCTTCCGCAAGTCTGAACGATACAAAATTCGGACTGTATGAGCCAAGCGGCGGTTCCGCGCCGGCCATTGCAGGACAGGGGATTGCCAATCCGATCGCCACGATCTTGAGTGCTGCGATGCTGCTGCGTTTTTCGCTGGATCTGGATAAAGAAGCGGATGCCATCGAGGCAGCGGTAAAACAGGTGCTAAAGGACGGATACCGCACGATCGATATCATGCCGCAGGATGAAGAAGGAAAGAGACAGGTAACACAGGTTGGCACTGCACAGATGGGAGATCTGATCTGCGAGAGGATCTGAGCGGTCATGCCGGGATGAGCATTTAAGACCGGTAGTGTCTGGAAAAAATGGATATAGCGGAAAGATGTTTTTCAGGAGGATAAGAAATGAAAAGTGATAATGTAAAAGCGGGTATGCAGCAGGCACCCCACAGATCGTTGTTTAATGCACTGGGATTTACGGAGGAGGAGATGAAAAAACCCATGGTGGGGATTGTCAGCTCCTATAATGAGATCGTTCCGGGACACATGAACCTGGATAAGATCGTTAATGCAGTGAAGCTTGGCGTGGCGGAAGCAGGCGGTGTACCGGTGGTGTTTCCGGCGATTGCGGTATGTGACGGTATCGCCATGGGACATATCGGTATGAAATATTCTCTGGTTACCAGGGATCTGATCGCGGATTCCACGGAGTGTATGGCACTTGCACATCAGTTTGATGCCCTGGTCATGGTACCGAATTGTGATAAGAACGTTCCTGGACTTTTAATGGCGGCGGCAAGGATCAATGTACCGACGGTATTTGTATCCGGAGGGCCGATGTTAGCCGGTCATGTGCACGGACAGAAGAGAAGCCTTTCTTCCATGTTCGAGGCAGTCGGCGCACATGCGGCGGGCAAGATGACCGAAGAGGAAGTAAAAGAGTTTGAACATAATGTATGTCCGACCTGCGGTTCCTGCTCCGGTATGTATACAGCCAATTCCATGAATTGTCTGACCGAGGCGTTAGGTATGGGACTTGGCGGTAACGGAACGATCCCGGCAGTTTATTCGGAACGTATCAAACTGGCAAAGCATGCCGGTATGGCGGTCATGGAAATGTATCGAAAAGATATCAGACCCCGCGATATCATGACGAAGGATGCAATCTTAAATGCACTTACCGTGGATATGGCACTGGGATGCTCCACCAACAGTATGCTGCATCTTCCGGCTATCGCACATGAGGTTGGATTTGATTTTGACATTGCATTTGCGAATCCGATCAGTGAGAAGACACCGAACCTTTGTCACCTCGCACCGGCCGGCCCGACTTATATGGAAGACCTGAATGAGGCAGGCGGTGTTTATGCGGTAATGAAAGAGCTGGCAGATATCGGATTGTTAAATACAGACTGCATTACCGTTACCGGCAAGACGGTAGGAGAGAATATCGCGAATGCAGTAAATAAAAATCCGGAAGTGATCCGACCGGTTGACAACCCGTACAGTAAGACCGGTGGACTGGCTGTATTAAAAGGAAATCTGGCACCGGACGGAAGCGTGGTAAAACGTTCGGCTGTTGTGGAAGAGATGATGGTACATGAAGGACCGGCAAGGGTCTTTGACTGCGAGGAGGATGCGATCGATGCGATCAAATCCGGCAGGATCGTGGCGGGCGATGTTGTTGTGATACGTTATGAAGGACCCAAAGGCGGTCCGGGTATGAGAGAGATGCTCAATCCGACTTCGGCGATCGCGGGAATGGGACTGGGATCAACGGTAGCACTGATCACAGACGGCCGTTTCTCGGGCGCTTCCAGAGGTGCGTCTATCGGGCATGTTTCACCGGAAGCGGCAGTGGGCGGACCGATCGCGCTGGTAGAAGAAGGCGATATCATTCGTATCAATATCCCGGAGATGACGCTGGATCTGAAAGTGTCTGACGAGGTACTGGCAGAAAGAAAAGCAAAATGGCAGCCAAGAGAGGCGAGCGTGACGACAGGTTACCTTGCAAGATACCGTGAGATGGTAACAAGCGGTAACCGAGGTGCCGTATTACAGATCCCGGGAAAGGGACCGGAAGCATAAAGGCAGCGATTTTTATGATAAATGAAAGAAACAGGAGGAGATTACGATGAAGCTGACAGGTGCAGAAATTGTAATTGAATGTTTGAAGGAACAGGGAGTGGATACCGTATTCGGCTATCCGGGCGGTACCATTCTGAATGTATATGATGCTCTGTATAAGCACAGTGGCGAGATCAGACATATTCTTACAAGCCATGAGCAGGGAGCAAGCCATGCAGCGGACGGTTATGCGAGAGCAACGGGCAGGGTAGGCGTTTGTATGGCGACCAGCGGACCGGGGGCTACGAATCTTGTTACGGGTATCGCTACGGCTTACATGGACAGCATTCCCATGGTTGCCATTACGGCAAACGTGAACCTTCCGGCATTGGGAAAGGATTCTTTCCAGGAAGTGGATATCGCCGGAGTTACCATGCCGATCACAAAGCATAATTATATCGTCAAGGATGTGAACATCCTGGCGGACACGATCCGCAAGGCATTCAAGATCGCGGGAAGCGGAAGACCCGGACCGGTGCTTGTGGATATTACAAAGGATGTGACGGCAAATGTGTGTGAGTACACACCACAAAAACCGGAGGAAAAAGAATACAAGGACAAGTATACCGAGGAAGATCTGGATAAGGTGGCAAAGCTCATCAACGAATCGGAAAAGCCGTTCTTCTATGTGGGAGGCGGTGTGATCTCTTCCGGAGCTTCTGCGGAACTGGCAGAGTTTGTGGAAAAGGTGAATGCTCCTGTCTGTGACACTTTGATGGGAAAAGGCGCATTTGACGGCAAGAGTCCTCTCTATACCGGTATGATCGGTATGCATGGCACCAAGGCATCAAATCTCGGTGTCAGCGAGTGTGATCTTCTGATCGCGATCGGAGCACGTTTTTCAGACCGCGTTATCGGTAATCCGAAGACTTTTGCAAGCAGAGCGAAGATTGTCCATATTGATATCGATGCGGCTGAGGTCAACAAAAACATCAAGACTGATGCGTCACTGGTCGGCGATGTGAAGCATGTTCTGAAAGATCTGATGGACAGGGTTGAGAAAAAGAATCATACAAAATGGGTAAAGAAGGTAGAGGAACTGAAGGAGAAGTATCCTCTGAAATATGATGAAAATGTATTGACCTGTCCTTATATCATGGAGCAGATCGATCAGGCGACAAACGGTGAGGCTATCATCACAACAGATGTGGGGCAGCACCAGATGTGGGCGGCGCAGTATTACAAATATACCAGCCCGCGTACGTTTATTTCATCAGGCGGCCTTGGTACCATGGGATATGGTCTTGGTGCCTGCATCGGGGCCAAAACGGGAAGGCCGGATAAGGTATGCATCAACATCGCAGGTGACGGTTGCTTCCGCATGAATATGAATGAGCTGGCGACTGCAAGCCGCTATGACATTCCGATCATTCAGGTGGTCATCAACAATTCCGTACTTGGAATGGTACGACAGTGGCAGACGTTATTTTATGACAAACGTTATTCTCAGACGATACTAAAAGATAAAGTGGATTTCTGCAAAGTCGCAGAAGGTCTTGGCTGTGAGGCATACCGTGTCACGAAGAAGGAAGAAGTGCTTCCGACTCTGCAGAAAGCCTTGCAGGCGAAAGGACCGGTATTGATCGACTGCATAATCGACAGTGATGATAAAGTATTTCCGATGGTTCCGGCAGGCAAGCCTATCGATGAAGTCTTTGATGCGGATGATCTGGCGGAGTAGACTGACGGATAACGGGCTCCATCACATTACAGTTGCAGGTAAAAAATATGAAGAAGTTTTTAGCGAGTTTATGCATTATATTTGTGGTCATTCCGGCTGTATTGATCGGAGGCGGATATTTTCTGCTGGAAAAAAGATATGATGGCACATATATGTTCGGCACATATATCAATGATGTTTACGCCGAGGATATCACGCCGGAGCAGATGAACGAAAAACTGCTCGGTTTTCTGGAAGAGCGCACGATCATGATCAGTACGAGAGAGGGAGAGATAGAGCTTCCTCTTTCGCGGATCGATTTTGCTTACAGCTATGAAGAAGAGCTGAAGAAGATCCAGAAGCAGAGCGGTACCGCACAATGGGCACAGCGAATGCTGGAAAGAGGAGGAGAATTTACGGATTATCATGTGGAACCTGTGGGAAGTTATGACCGGGAAGCTCTGAAAACCTTTATGAAGGAACATAAAGAGCTGACTGACCGGAGTGGTCAAACAGATATCCGCGTTGAGATCCAAAAGACAGCTGACGGATATGAGCTTCGTGATGATACACTGCTGATCCTGGATGGGGAAAAAGCAGCAGCGGCGATCGATGCTGCGATCATGGACGGAAGAGACCGGGTGGATCTGGAGAAAGAAGGCTGTTATATTCCGAAACGATATACTTCCGCAATGAAAAAAGTTCTTTGGGAGTGGGAGGATGTCAACAGACTTCAGCAGAGTCAGATCACTTATGTGTTCGGATCGAATGAGGAAGTGGTGGATGCATCGGTTCTTTCTGACTGGATCGCGCTGGATGAAGACGGTAACTTCTTTTACAATGAGGACGGTATCCTGACTTACGATAAAGAGAAGGTAAAAGCGTTTGTGGAGAGCCTCGCGAAAAAGTACGATACCACTGATAAGGTGCGCAGATTTCGTGCTACCAGCGGACGTGAGGTTACGATCAAAAATTCCAGCTATGGCAATGCCATTGACCAGAAGGCTGAGGTGGAATATCTGATGGATACAGCGCCCCGGGGTGTCTCAGAGGTGCATATTCCTGAATACTCCCAGCGTGCATTTGCAGAAGGAGATGACGATATCGGGGACACTTATATCGAAGTGGATATGTCCATACAGACTCTGTATTATTATCAGAACGGCAGAATGATCCTTCAGACGCCTGTGGTAACAGGAAATACCAGACTTGGCCGGGGAACGCCGGAGAAGGTCTGCTATGTATACTATAAGCAGCGCCACCGCACCTTGATCGGACCGGATTACCGTACACCGGTCAGCTATTGGATGGCAGTCAACGGCAATATCGGCATTCATGATGCAAGCTGGAGGGGAAAATTCGGCGGCACGATCTACAAGACGAACGGTTCCCATGGGTGTATCAATACACCGACAAAAGCGGTCAGTGTGTTATACGATCTGGTCGAGATAGGTACTCCGGTGATCATTTTCTATTAAATGATATCAGGGTCAAAAGTGGGTAAGCGACTTTAAATAAAAAGATTAAAAATGAAAAATAGCATTGACAGAAATGGCAGATAGTAGTTAAAATAGTCATAATGTTTCTTTAGTACATTAAAGTATAAACGTATAGGAGGAAAAAACAGTGTCAAGAGTTTACAACTTTTCAGCAGGTCCCGCAGTTTTACCTGAAGAAGTATTAAAAGAAGCTGCAGATGAGATGTTAGATTATAAGGGCAGTGGCATGTCGGTAATGGAGATGAGCCATCGTTCGAAGGTCTATGACAACATTATCAAGGAAGCCGAAGCAGACTTGAGGGATCTGATGAATATTCCTGACAACTACAAGGTACTGTTTTTACAGGGGGGAGCCAGCCAGCAGTTTGCTATGATTCCTATGAATCTGATGAAGAACAAAAAGGCAGCCTACATTGTAACCGGACAGTGGGCGAAAAAAGCATACCAGGAGGCAAAGATCTACGGAGATGCCGTTGAAGTGGCTTCCTCTGCAGATAAGACATTTTCTTATATCCCGGACTGTTCCGACCTGGATATTCCGGAGGATGCAGATTATGTTTATATCTGTGAGAACAATACGATTTATGGTACCAAATACCATACACTTCCCAATACCAAGGGACATACACTGGTAGCAGATGTTTCATCCTGCTTTTTATCAGAGCCGGTAGACGTTGAGAAATACGGCGTGATCTACGGTGGTGTCCAGAAGAATATCGGACCGGCCGGTGTCGTGATCGTGATCATCCGCGAGGATCTGATCACGGAAGATGTGCTTCCGGGAACTCCTACCATGTTGAAATATAAGATCCATGCAGACAATGATTCTTTATACAATACACCGCCTGCATATGGCATTTATATCTGTGGCAAGGTGTTTAAGTGGATCAAGAAAATGGGTGGTCTTTCGGCAATGAAAGAGCACAATGAGAAAAAAGCAAAAATTCTGTATGATTTTCTGGATGAGAGCAAACTCTTTAAGGGAACGGTTGTGAAGGAGGATCGCTCCCTGATGAATGTTCCGTTTGTGACAGGTGACGCGGATCTGGATGCGAAGTTTGTGGCAGAAGCTAAGGCCGCAGGCTTTGAGAACCTGAAAGGACATCGCAGTGTCGGCGGAATGAGAGCCAGCATTTACAATGCAATGCCGATCGAGGGTGTTGAAAAGTTAGTAGAATTCATGAAGAAATTTGAAGCAGAGAACTTAAAATAAAGAAAGAGGGAAGATTATGTTTCAGTATCATTGCTTAAATCCGATCGCAGAAGTGGGACTTTCCATTTTTTCTGACGATTATAAAAAGACAGAGAACGTAAACGAGGCGCAGGGAATTCTGGTCAGGAGTGCTTCCATGCATGAAATGGAACTTCCGGATTCCTTACTGGCGGTGGCAAGAGCAGGTGCCGGAGTGAACAATATCCCGCTTGACAAATGTGCGCAGAAAGGTATCGTGGTATTCAATACACCCGGTGCGAATGCGAACGGCGTAAAGGAGCTTGTGATCGCAGGTATGCTTCTTGCAAGCCGTGATCTGACAGGTGGTATCGAGTGGGTGAAATCTGCAGCAGGAGATCCTGATATTGCAAAGAAAGCGGAAAAAGAAAAGAAAAAATTTGCCGGAAATGAGATCGCAGGCAAAAAGCTCGGTGTCATCGGTCTTGGCGCGATCGGCGTAAAAGTGGCAAATGCAGCAGTTCGCCTTGGTATGGAGGTATATGGATATGACCCGTATCTTTCTGTGAATGCGGCATGGAATCTGAAAAAAGAGACAAAACATGTTTTAAATGTGGATGAGATTTATGAGGAGTGTGATTACATCACGATCCACGTACCGCTTTTAGATTCCACAAGAGGTATGATCGGGAAAGAAGCGATTAATAAGATGAAAGACGGTGTTGTGATCTTAAACTATGCACGAGATGTACTGGTGGATGAAGAGGCGGTACTGGAAGGGATCGCAAACGGTAAGATTGCCAGATATATGTCGGATTTTGCCAATCCTACTACTGCAGGCAAAGAGGGATGCATCGTTACCCCTCATCTGGGAGCTTCCACAGAGGAGAGCGAAGATAACTGTGCAGTGATGGCAGTAGAGGAGTTAAAGGATTACCTGGAAAACGGCAATATCAAAAACAGTGTGAACTATCCGGCACTGGATATGGGTGTTTGTGCACAGGCAGGACGTGTGGCGATCTTTCATAAAAACGTGGCAAATATGCTGACGAAATTTACAGCCTGTTTCGGTGACGAAGGAATCAACATTATGGATATGTCAAGCAAATCCCGTGGAGAAGTGGCATATACCATGCTGGATCTGGAGTCAGCTGCGACACAGGAGATCATGGATAAACTGGCGGCTATTGACGGTGTGTTCCGTGTAAGAGTAGTCAAATAATGACAGGACAAAAGAAAACGGCGGAGTGATCCGCCGCTTTTTTATGCACGATTGTTGTCCGGTTGGATGATCGGATGTGATCAATAGGGAGATTTGGCAAAATCAATCGTGCCAAAATCCGCAAAATCATTGTCGAATTCATTGCTTCTGGCAACGCTTGCCTCCGAAGCAAGATCCATATAGCGGATAAACACATCTTCCAGGGAACTTCCTGTCTCTCCTGCGATTTCTTCCATTATGGGACGAAGATATTCGATCTGCTCGGAGATCGGGGTAACGCGGGGATCCGGATTGATATCCTTCATCACCTTATTGGAAAATTCTGTAATGCGGTCTAAGAAGAGTTTGTCTTCATTTGTCATTCTGATTTTCACTTCCTTTTTATGAGATATTTCAAATGATCATTGCTCCATGACGGCATATAAGCCGTATTTATACACCTGAACAAGGGATAGTCTAACACGTTTTGACGGACTTTTCAAGAATGACAAAAATGAGAGCGGATTTTTTTGAAAAAAAATGAAAAATTACAAAATTGTATTTACATCACTTTGTTTCATTGTTAAACTATATCTATGGGAGTTTATGAGGGCAAGATGCCCTGTGAGACTAATTGACAAAGAAAGGGTTTGATACTATGGATGGTATTGGAAACAACAATGAAAAAGCTGTGAAAAACGATTATAGTGAATTTATCCAGCAGGCCAAAACAGCATTGGGAAGCAACGAGGAAGCGATTGCTTTTCTGAGGGGGCTCGGTCTGAAAGACGAGACGATCGTTCGTTGTAATCTGGGTTTTCATGAAGGACATATCATAGTTCCTTATAATGGAGCCAATACATATTATATGAAGTATGCCATGGATTCGTCCAGAGCGAATAAGGCAGCATCCGGACCGGCGATGGATAACAGCCAGGGGATCGATACTTTTTACAATTCCGGCGTACTGAAAAACGGCGGTGTGATCTTTGTGGTGGAAAGTGCATTCTGTGCACTCAGTATTTTCCAGTGCGGCGGCAGGGCGATCGCGATCAACACCTCTGAAAATGTTAAGATCTTAATGTCGATATTAGAGGGGAAAGACAATTTTGACGGTATCTTTATCCTTTCTTTAAACAATGATCCTTCCAGCAAGGCAAACCAGAAGCTGTTTATGGATTTTTTGGCACAGCATGAGATTCCTTATATTGATGAGAACCTTGCGGGAGATTATCTGACACCCAACGAGATGCTTCAGAATAATCCGGAAGGATTTTTAAGAGTCGTCGGCGAATTGAAAAGACGTGCGCAGACCTTGATGGATACACAGAAAAAAGCGGACAACGTAAAATCTTATCTGGAATCAAAGCTTGGGAAGGATATGCAGTATTATATTGCCAATAAGGCAAAACTTACCGGCTATGAGGAGCTTGATAAACTGTCCGGAGGCTTACAGGCAGGTGTTTATATTCTTGGAGGGCTGGGCTCTTCCGGCAAGACTACTTTCCTGAATCAGATGTCGGACCAGATCGCACAATCCGGAGAACAGGTGTTGTATTTTTCCATGGAGCAGAGCATCCTGGGGCTGGTCAGCAAGAGTGTGGCCAGAGAGGCTTATCTGTCCGGTGAAGAGGAGACATTGACCAGTGTTCAGCTTCGGACGGGAGAATCCGCTAAATTTAATATCTATCTGCAGAAATATTACAACCGAGTGTCTACAAACTTAAGTATCATCGAATGTGAAGCCGACTTCGATATAGTGGCACTGGAAGAATATGTGGACAAATTTATCAAAAAGACGCAGAAGTGTCCGGTGGTTGTGATCGATTACTATCAGGCGTTTGAAGGAAACGTGTCCGCACTCAGAAGACTGTCCCGCAAATACAAAGTGCCGATCCTGGTCGCTTACGGACTGCCGAGAAAAGAGTATACGCAGTCCACAGACCTTGAGAAATTTTCGGATGTTGAATACAGTGCGGACGTGATCTGGGTGCTGCAGCTGAAGATGCTGACAGAAGATATTTATGAAAGAGAGACGGAGGAAAAGAGCAGAAAGAAGATCCTTGATTATGAAGTCCGCAAATCTCCCAGGCTTATGCAGCTTATGTGTTTAAAAAACCGGTATGGATCCAGATACAGTGTGGAATATGAGTATTTTGCACAGAATGACTGCTTCAAAGAAGCAACCGCTGTGGTGGAAGAATTAACAGAATCCGCTGGTGCAGCAGCCTCTTATAAGAACAGCCAGATACCGGAGTGGGTATTAAAGAATTATCAGAAGAGTCTGAATAAAGAATAAAATTAAGCGCCGGACCTCCGGCGCTTAGCTATGACAGAAAGAGGGAAAACTATGAACAAAAAACTATATAAACTGATGAACTGGCCGGAGATCGAAGCAATCGTATACGCAGAGGAGGACAATCCGCACAGACTGTTAGGCGCACATAGTGTGCCGGGAGGGACATTGGTACAGTTCTATTATCCGGGAGCTGTCAGGGCAACTGTACTGACGGAAGAAGAGGCATTCCCGATGGACCTTGCGGACGAGGAAGGTTTTTTTGCAGCATTGCTTCCGAAAATGACAGACTTGTCTTATACTGTGGAGGTTACGCTGGAAGACAACACCAAACTCGAGATTACCGATCCTTATCAGTTTGATCCGGTGATCACGAAGAAGGATACCGAGCGCTTTGCCAAGGGGCATCATTATGAGATCTATCAGCTGCTTGGCGCACACGTGATGGAAGTAAAAGGTGTTAAGGGCGTGCTCTTTGCAGTGTGGGCACCGAATGCCATGCGTGTGAGTGTGGTCGGTGACTTTAATGACTGGGACGGAAGAACGCATCAGATGCGGAGACTTTGGGATTCCGGTATTTTTGAATTATTTGTTCCGGCTGCGAAGGAAGGGGATTGCTACAAATTTGAGATCTGCATCAAGGGAGGACTTACCTTCTTAAAATCGGATCCGTATGCATTCAAGAGTCAGTTGAGACCGGATACGGCATCGATCGTAGCAGACGCACAGAAGTTTGCCTGGTCTGACGATGACTGGATCAGTCAAAGAGAGAAAAAGGCAGCGATAGAGACACCTGTCAGTATTTATGAACTGTATCTGGGGTCTTTTGGGCGCAAAGTGCCCGACAAAGAAGAGGATGCACAGGAAGGGAATCCTTACTTGAACTATCGGGAACTGGCGCCTTTAGTGGCGCAGTATGTGAAGGAGATGGGATATACCCACATTGAACTGATGCCGGTGATGGAACATCCGTATGACGGTTCCTGGGGGTATCAGACCATTGGATATTATGCGCCGACGGCCCGTTACGGAAGTCCTGATGATTTTAAGTTTTTCATGGATACCATGCATAAGAATGGGATCGGTGTCATTCTCGACTGGGTACCGGCACATTTTCCGAAGGATTCCAACGGCCTTGCAGAGTTTGACGGCACTTGTCTGTATGAGCACGCAGATCCCAGAAAAGGCGTACATCCGCACTGGGGGACGCTGATCTTTAATTATGGAAGACCGGAAGTGGCAAATTACCTTGTGGCCAACGTGCTCTACTGGATCCGGGAATTTCATGCAGATGGTATCCGTATGGATGCTGTGGCTTCGATGCTGTATCTGGATTATGGAAGAGGACCGGGACAGTGGGTTCCCAATATGTATGGCGGCAAGGAAAATCTGGAAGCGATCGAGATGATCAAACAGATCAACAGTCTGGTTCACAAAGAGGCAAAAGGAGTACTGATGATTGCTGAGGAATCAACGGCATGGCCGAAGGTGACCGGCGATATCAAAGAGGACGGCCTTGGATTTGACTTGAAGTGGAACATGGGCTGGATGAATGACTTTGTGGAATATATGAGACAGGATCCGCTGTTCAGAAGCGGGCACCATGGAGAACTGACTTTTAGCATGATCTATCAGTACAGTGAAAGATTTGTTCTGATCTTTTCGCATGATGAAGTGGTTCATGGCAAGTCCTCCATGATCGGTAAGATGCCCGGTGAGATCGAAGACAAATATAGGAATCTGCGTGTGGCTTACGGCTATATGATGATGCATCCCGGCAAGAAGCTCATATTTATGGGACAGGATATCGCAGAGTTTGATGAGTGGAACGAAAACCGTTCCGTGGAATGGGATCTTCTGAAATATGAGGATCATAAGAATATACAAAACTATATGAAAGCGCTGAATGCATTTTATAAAGAGAATCCGGCTCTTTATGAGTTGGATGATGAGGCGGAAGGCTTTGAATGGATCAACAATATTTCAGCGAATGAAAATGTGATCGTATTCCTCAGAAAGACAAAAGATCAGAAAGACACTCTGCTTGTGGTATGCAATTTTGCAAATGAGGCAAGACAGGAGTATACCGTCGGTGTTCCCTATACCGGTAAATATAAAGAGATATTCAATTCTGATGCGAAGGAATTCGGCGGAGAAGGTCTTTGCAATAAAGGGATGATCTCCAGTACCGAGAGAGAATGGGATGACAGGGATGATTCCATCACCTTTAAGATGCCGCCCCTTTGTGTGCAGGTGTTTTCTTATACACCTTTTACCAAAGAAGAGCAGGTGGAGATCGAACATCGAAAGGAAGCAGCACGCAAACGCAAGGAGACTCTGAAAAAGTTGCAGGAAGCAAAGGAAGCTGTTATGCAGATGCGTGAGGCGAAGGAAGAAGCAGTCAGACAGGCGGAGGATGCGATTGGCAGGGCAATAGATATGGAGCGCAGGGCTGCCGAGGCCAGAAAACAGGCGGAGGATCTGAAGAATAAAGAAAGGGATCTCGAGAAGCTTGTCGAGGCAGGAGAGAAAGAGGTTGCCAGGATCGAGAAGAGCATTGAAGAACACGACAAGGCAGAGGCAAAACGCACAGGGAAGAATATGCCAGACGACAAGAAAGAGCCTGACGAAAAGGCACAGGCTTCCGCTGTTTCGAAAAAAACGACGGCGAAAAAGAAAACGACTGCGGCAAAGAAAACAACAGTAACCAAAAAAGCGGCCGGAACCAAGACAGCAACATCGCAAAAGAAGACGGAAGAAGAGAAAAAAGAGCAGTAGGAAAAGAGACAGGACAAAAGAAGAATTAATTGTAACAAAAAACAGAATGATCATGAGGAGTTATCACTATGTTTACAGACAGGATACTGTTAACAGCAGGACTGGAGGGAGCCGCTGATACGATCAATGAGGCGCTGGAGGCGGCAAATCTGCAGGATGTGCAGAAAAAGATCAGCATATTTGAAAAGTTTCTGCAGGAACTTCCGCAGAAAGCGTTAAATCTGGGCGTCAGGGTCGTGCTTGCCCTGCTGGTGTTTGTGGTTGGCGGGCAGATTATCAAACTGATCCGCAAGATTCTGAAAAAATCGCTGATCAGGGCAGGGGCAGATACAGGCGTGATTCAGTTTTTGGATTCATTGATAAAGGCCGTATTATATGTGATCCTGATCATGATGATCGGTACCAGCTTTGGGCTGGATGCAGCAAGCGTCATTGCAGTGGTCGGTTCGGCGGGAGTCGCTGTCGGCCTTGCGCTGCAGGGAAGCCTTTCCAATTTTGCGGGCGGAGTTTTGATCCTGCTTTTGAAGCCGTTTAAGGTTGGAGATTATATCATTGAGGATACGAAGGGAAATGAGGGAGTTGTTTCGGAAATCCAGCTTTTTTATACGAAGCTGACGACACCGGATGACCGGATCGTGGTTTTGCCAAACGGGACACTGGCAAATTCAAGTCTGACAAATGTGACAACTACTTATAAGAGGCGCCTGACAGTACAGGTCGGAATCTCTTATCGGGCGGATCTGAAAAAAGCAAAACAGGTCATGCACGATGCTGTTTCTGCCGATGCGGGTGTACTGAAGGAAGAACCTGTCGTGACCTTTGTGGATGAGCTTGGCGATTCGGCAGTGGTGCTTGGCACCCATTGTTATGTGCGCAATGAAGATTACTGGAGTGTCAGATGGCGTCTGCTGGAGGAGATCAAGCTGGCATTTGATGAAGAAGGAGTAGAGATTCCTTATCCGCAGCTTGATGTACATATGAGCAAGGAGATGACTGAATGAGTTTGTTTGAAAAAAAAGATAAGGGGCTAAAGCCAAATCAGGGATACAATCCGAATCCTGCATACAGTGCGAACCGGCACGAAGAAGGAGGCCCTGTGAATAAAGTCTGGAAGGGCAGCACGACCGGGACCAATACGGGATACAATCCGAATCCTGCATACAGCGCAAGTCAGCACGAGGAAGAAGGTCCCATTAATAAAATCTGGAAAGGCAGTACGACCGGGACCAATACGGGATACAATCCGAATCCTGCATACAGTGTAAGTCAGCAGGAAGAAGAAGGCCCTGTAAATAAGGTCTGGAAGGGCAGTACGACGGGGACGAACGCAGGGTATAATCCGAACCCTGCATACAGTGCGAACAGGCAGGAAGAAGAAGGCCCTGTGAACAGGATCTGGAAACCGAGTGAAGCGACGGGGACGAACGCAGGGTATAATCCGAACCCTGCATTTAGCGCGAACAGGCAGGAGGAAGAGGGACCGGTCAATAAAGTCTGGAAGCCTGACACAGCTTCCGGAACGAATACAGGATATAATCCGAATCCTGCATTTAGCCGGAATGAGTCAAAAGAAGAAGACCCCATGTCCTACCAGAAGATCTGGTCGGGCGGAGAGGTGCATACCAACACCGGATATAATCCGAATCCTGCTTTTAGCCAGAGTGCAGTATCGGAAGGTATGGATGCAGTGGATGAGGCGGAAGAGGAAGAAGAAGCGGTCCTGGAACGGCGGGAAGAAATGTATAATGATATGTTCCGGCAGGATAATAAGTTCGCTTCGGAACAAAATGTATGGAAAGCAACAGACAAGGCCGGGAAGACAAAAGACAGGATGTATAAGAGTCAGGAATGGGATGCCCACACCAAGACGGAGGATTATCAGGCGGAGAGAGCCAAATGGAATGCAATGGCACCCAAATGGGATGAGGAAACCCGATACCGCAAGGGAAAACAGAACCAGGGCTGGAATCCGCAAAAGCCGGTCGAAAAGAAAGGGCTTGAGCAGAATGAACTCTGGAATACGCTGGGAGATCCATTTGAATAATCTGTTAAAAAAATAAAAACTTTGATCGGTGTAAAGAAAAAACACTTGACACCCACTTTGCTTTCGTGTATGATAAACAAGGTCGCGCGAAAAAAGTGGGTGTTTTTATGGAAAAAATCGTTGAGCAGGGACTTTTATATGACTTTTATGGAGAACTTCTGACAGAACACCAGAGACAGATTTATGAGGATGCGGTGTATCAGGATATGTCTCTTGGCGAGATCGCTTCGGATTACGGTATTTCCAGACAAGGTGTCCATGATCTGATCAGACGCTGTGATAAGATCCTGGCAGACTATGAATCGAAGCTTCATCTGGTGGAGCGATTTGGAAGTATCAAGCGTAAGATCACGCAGATACAGGCAAGTGAGAATCTGCCGGAAATACGCAGGCTGACTGCTGAAATTTTAGAGGAGCTGTAGTATGGCATTTGAGAGTTTAACAGAGAAACTTCAGAATGTATTTAAGAACCTTCGCAGCAAGGGACGTTTGACACAGGAAGATGTCAAAGCGGCATGTAAAGAAGTCAAAATGGCTCTTTTGGAGGCGGATGTCAACTTTAAAGTTGTAAAGCAGTTTATCAAGTCAGTAGAGGCCAGGGCGATCGGAGCCGATGTTATGAACGGATTGAATCCCGGACAGATGGTGATCAAGATCGTCAACGAGGAGATGATCTCGTTGATGGGTTCCGAGACGACAGAGATCCAGTTCCAGCCCGGTAAAGCGATCACAGTTATTATGATGTGTGGTCTGCAGGGTGCCGGTAAAACAACGACTACGGCAAAGCTGGCAGGGAAGTTTAAGCAAAAAGGCAAGAAGTGTCTGCTGGTGGCCTGTGATGTTTACCGCCCGGCGGCGATCAAGCAGTTACAGGTCAACGGAGAGAAGCAGGGAGTGGAGGTCTTCTCCATGGGAGAGAATCACAGCCCGGTGGATATTGCGAAGGCAGCTTATGAGCATGCTGTCAAAAACGGCCATAATGTAGTGATCTTGGATACAGCCGGACGACTTCATATCGATGAAAGCATGATGGAAGAACTCCACGAGATCAAAGAGAATGTGACGGTACATCAGACGATTTTGGTAGTGGATGTTATGACCGGACAGGATGCGGTCAATGTTGCCAAGGAGTTTGATGATAAGGTAGGCATTGACGGAGTTATCCTTTCCAAAGTGGATGGGGATTCCAGAGGCGGTGCAGCACTTTCAGTCAAGGCAGTGACCGGCAAGCCGATCCTGTATGCAGGTATGGGTGAAAAGCTTTCAGATCTGGAGCAGTTTTATCCGGATCGTATGGCGAACAGGATTCTCGGTATGGGAGATGTGTTATCACTGATCGAGAAGGCTCAGGCAAGCATGGACATCGATGAGGACAAAGAAAAAGAAATGACTGCCCGCATGAAAAAGGGTAAGTTCGATTTCGAAGACTATCTTGAAAGCATGAAGCAGATGAGGAATATGGGTGGGCTGTCATCGATCTTAAGTATGTTACCGAGCATGGGAATGAATACAGGCGGAGCGGATTTGGAATCCATGGTGGATGAAAAGCAACTTGCCCAGATGGAAGCAATCGTGCTTTCCATGACGCCGCAGGAGAGACGTAATCCTAAATTGCTGAATCCCAGTCGCAAGCACAGGATCGCGAAAGGTGCAGGTGTGGATATCGCGGTTGTGAACCGTTTTATCAAACAGTTTGAACAGAGCCAGAAGATGATGAAACAGATTCCCGGCATGATGGGTGGCAAAGGCAGAAAAGGAAAATTTAGATTTCCTTTCTAAATAAATATTAACAATAGTACATGAAATTACGGAGGTAAAGAAAAATGGCAGTAAAAATCAGATTAAGAAGAATGGGACAGAAGAAGAATCCAATTTATAGAGTGATCGTAGCAGATTCAAGAAGCCCTAGAGATGGTAGATTCATCGAGGAGATCGGTACTTACGATCCTAATGTTGAGCCTTACGCATTCAAAGTGGATGAGGAGCTTGCAAAGAAGTGGCTGTCAAACGGTGCACAGCCTACTGATGTCGTAGCAAGATTATTCAAAAACGCAGGTATTGAGAAATAAGAGCAAAACTGTATTTGACAATGATATGAGCGAAGCGTTCTGATTGTATAAGACTGAAATTAGGAAGTACACTTTGGAGGTGTCGGATGAAAGAATTAGTTGAAGTAATCGCTAAAGCTCTTGTTGACAATCCGGATGAAGTGGTAGTGACTGAGAAAGAACAGGGTAAGAATGTTATTATCGAGCTTCATGTGGCTTCTTCTGATATGGGTAAAGTAATAGGCAAGCAGGGAAGGATTGCCAAGGCGATCCGTTCTGTTGTAAAAGCGGCCTCATTGGGAGAGAACAAAAGGGTGGATGTAGAAATTGTATAATTAGCGGACAGGGACAGGTAACTGTCCCTGTTGTGGTATAAAGGAAAAAGAAGATACGGAACAATCCGGATATCGGGTTTTGACCCCGACATCATATTATAGCAGAAAGGGTTTTATATGGAAGATTTATTACAGGTTGGCGCGATCACGCAGCCTCATGGTGTACATGGTGAAGTAAAAGTATTTCCCACAACAGATGATCCGAAACGATTTAAAAAGCTGAAAGAGATTATCCTTGACACCGGAAAAGAAAAGAAGGTTTTGGAAATAGAGAGCGTCAGGTTTTTTAAACAGTTCGTGATCCTTAAGTTTAAGGGGATGGATACGATGAATGATGTGGAGATCTATAAGCATAGAAATCTTTATGTCACAAGGGAAAATGCCGTAAAATGTGCAAAGGATGAATACTTTATCGTGGATCTTATCGGATGCAGGGTAGTGGATGAGAATGACAGAGCATTGGGAATCTTGCAGGATGTGATCCAGACCGGTGCCAATGATGTGTATGAAGTAAAACTGGCAGAAGGCGGGGAAGTTCTGATCCCGGCGATCAAAGAATGTATCCTGTCGGTGGATATAGAGAAACGGGAGATCAGAGTACATCTGCTGGAAGGCCTGCTGGATGAAACGATCAGGGCCTGATCATACTATTAAGCTAAGATCAGAGAAATTCGAACAGGATGGAACAGATATGAAATTTCATGTATTAACTTTATTTCCGGATATGATACAAGACGGCATGAACACCAGTATTACGGGAAGGGCAGTGGAAAATGGGCTGATCGAGATCCATGCTGTCAATATAAGAGACTATACGATAGAGAAACATAAAAAAGTAGATGATTATCCCTACGGAGGCGGCGCAGGGATGCTGATGCAGGCACAGCCTGTTTATGATGCGTACAAAGCAGTGGCAGGAGAGAAAAAACTGCGTGTGGTTTATGTGACACCGCAGGGACGTGTATTCGACCAGCAGATGGCAGGGGAACTGGCCAAAGAAGAGGAACTGGTGCTTTTATGCGGGCACTACGAAGGAATCGATGAAAGAGTCCTGGAAGAGATCGTGACAGATTATGTTTCTATTGGGGATTATGTACTTACCGGCGGTGAACTTCCGGCAATGGTCATGATGGATGCAATCTCCAGACTGGTTCCGGGAGTGCTGAATAATGATGTGTCGGCAGAATTTGAATCCTTTCAGGACGATCTGTTAGAATATCCACAGTATTCCAGACCGGAGATCTGGAATGGAAAACAGGTTCCGCCCATCCTGCTTTCCGGGCATCATGCCAATGTGGAAAAGTGGCGTTTAGAACAATCTATTCTCAGGACAAAACAGAGAAGACCTGATTTATATGAAAAATGGAGAATGAGACATGATAAAGGTGGAAAATCTGAGTAAGGTCTTTGTGCGCACGGATGTATGCAAAGATCAGACGGGCAACCGGAAAAAAGCAGTGACAAAGCAGGAGGAATTTTATGCGGTAGATCATATTTCCTTTGAGGTGGCAAAGGGAGAGATTGTGGGAATCCTGGGACCGAACGGAGCAGGCAAGACCACGCTTTTGCGTATGCTAGGGAATCTGATGGAGCCGACAGAGGGACGTGTCATCATCGGCAAAGAAGACGGAAGTATCCTGACAGATATGGTGGAAATGAAAAAAGAGATTGGTTATCTGTCCGAAAACACGAAGCTCTATCATCGTTTCAGTACACGGGAAATGCTTTATATGCTGGGAGAAATCTACGGGATGGGAAAGGAGGAGTGCAAAAAACGGGCACAAGAGATCTTTGATGTACTGGATATGAATTCCTTCGGCGATAACCGGATCGAGAAGCTTTCCACCGGACAGATGAAACGGGCATCCATTGCCAGATGTCTGATTCATGATCCGCAGATTTATATTTTTGATGAGCCTACGCTTGGACTGGATATCATGAGCGCGGATGCAATCGTGGAATTCATGAAAGGGCAAAAGCAGCTGGGAAAGACGGTTTTATATTCCACTCATTATCTGGAAGAAGCACAGTACCTATGCGACAGGATCTTGATGATCATGAACGGAAAGATTGTAAAGCAGGGAGCTCCGGATGAATTGCTCATGCAATACGGAGCGAAAGATTTAAGAGAAGTATTCCATGCTGTGATACGGGAAAATACAGAACGTGGGGAGGAAGAGGCATGAATCCGGTAAGCATCAGGGCATTATTAAAAAAAGAGATATCTGATATTTTCAGGGATAAGAAAACATTGTTTATGATGGTAGTGATCCCATTGGTTCTGTACCCGCTTATGATCATCGGTATGACGGCTTTGATGTCTTCGATCATGACGAATCAGAAAGAGACAGTCTATAAAGTGGCGTTTACAGATATTCCGTTTCAGAAAGAGATGACGGCGCTTTTGGAGGACAAAGAGCAGGACTTTACATATAAGATTGAGGTCACACCGGTGGAGGATGCTTCGAAAGCAATGGCGGATGGCGAGATCGATGCATATATATCCTTCTTACCCAAAGATAAAACAAAAGCGGCAAAGGAAGCATTTGTTACGGATGAAACAGGAGTGACCAGCCTGAACGGGACATTGCAGATCACTTATTATGAGGCAAATGATGATTCCAATACGGCAAGTAAAGCGGCAGAAGATCTTATCAATGCATATCAGGATGTGATCAGGACAAAAAACATCCGGAAATTAAAGCTGGACGAAGATGCGATCCTGTATCCGGTTCCATACAAGGCTGTGGGGCTTTCCTCCGTGGAGGAGACCGTCGGCAACATGGTGGGATCGGTCATACCGATGATGATCATTGTCAGTATCCTGATGGGCGCCATGTATCCGGCGATCGATGTGACGGCAGGCGAAAAGGAGAGAGGAACATTAGAGACACTTCTTACTCTTCCGGTAACGAATCTGGAAATGATCATGAGTAAGTTCCTGGCGGTTTCAGTGATCTCCTGCGTTTCGGCAGTACTCAATATTATCTCCATGGGAGCTGCCTGTGTGTTTATGATGAGCATGATCGGGGAAGAAGAAGGCGCTGTGGAGATCAATTTTACAAGTTATATCCCGGCGGTTATGATCACCATGATCGTTATGATCGCCTTTGCACTCTTTGTGACAGCGGTCTGTATGTGTGTCTGTGTCTTTGCCAAGAGCTTTAAAGAGGCTAACAATTATATCACTCCGGTTATGCTGGTGTTTATGTTTGGCGGTTTTGCAGCCATGGTGCCAAACCTCGAATTAAGTACAACGACAGCCGCGATTCCTGTGGTCAATGTAGCGCTGTCAATCAACGATCTGTTCCAGTTTAAATACGACTATGCGCTTTTGGGAATTGTATTTGTGACGAACGTGATCTATAGTCTGATCACAGTTATGATACTCGGACGGATTTACAATAGCGAAGCAATCCTGTTTTCCGAGGGGCTTTCCAGTGTGAAGTTTATCCGCAGGAGAAGTGAAATGAAGAAAGGACAGATGCCGGGTTATGGCGATATGATCCTTTTATGCTGTGTGACCATGCTCTTATACCTGTATTTCGGATCCTGGTTCCAGGTCAGGTTCGGTGTGGCAGGCATCGTGATGACACAGGCGATCATCATCGGAATGCCACTGTTATATGCATGGTATATCAAAAGCGGGTTTAAGAAGCTGTTTTCCCTGAAAGTACCGGGACCTTTACAGCTTTTGGGAAGTTTCTGCCTCTGGGTCGGAGGATATGGATTTCTTATGCTGATATCAGTAATCCTCAGCCTGTTCATGAAAGAATCCGTGCAGAATGTGAATAAGCTGTTTGAAGATTATATGAAGCTGCCGGTGTTTGTGCTGGCGTTACTTCTGGCTGTGCTTCCGGCAATCTGTGAAGAGATCATGTTCCGGGGATTTTTGTTTGGAACCATGCGTACCTATGCGAAACGTCTGACGGCAATCATTGTGGTAAGTGCGATCTTTGGTATTTATCATATGAGCCTGATCCGGTTTATCACGACTTCGTTACTTGGCATAATATTTGCATACGCTGTCAGTGAGACCGACAGTATTTTCTGTTCTATGCTCATGCATTTTTGCAACAATCTTGTGAGTGTATTGATGATGAAATATCAGAAGGAAATGAAAGAAGTGCTCCCGGTTCTGTTTAAAGAAACATTGGGTGTAACGGATGTGTGCATCGTGTTTATCGTATCAGCGGCTGCTGTCCTGTGCGGACTGTGGCTTCTTCGAAAGAGCAGATCAAAAGCTTGGCGGTGAACAATGAGGAAAAAGAGAGGAAGAAAAACGAATGAAGATATTCCTGATTGCCATAGGCATTTTGGCAGCTTTGTCCGTTATGCTTATCTTATGGCTTCCAACCTATATCATGACGGGGAAAAGACAGACACTTGAAGAGGCTTTTTTATGGCAGTCGGATCATTATGACACTTCTTTTTACGGGAAACTGGACAAAACGGATTATACGATCACAGGAGCGGAGGGTTATGTTCTGCATGCAGAACTGTTGACCAATCCGGAACCGACAGCCAGATATATGATCCTGACACATGGCTATACAGACAACCGGAAAGGTGCTCTGAAATATGTTCCGATCTATCTGAGAGCGGGATTTAACTGTGTCATCTATGATCTTAGGGGCCATGGGGAGAATAAAGCTGATTTTACAACGTATGGCATACGGGAAGGAATGGATTTAAAAGCTGTGATCGAAGATACGAAAAAGAGATATCCGGATCTGTCAGTGCTGGGGCTGCATGGTGAGTCGCTGGGGGCAGCCGCCACCATTGCCTGCCTGAAGTATCGGCCGGATGTGGATTTTGCAGTGGCAGACTGTGGCTTTTCCGACATCCGTAATGTCCTGGAAAGAGGATTTCGAAATGCGCATCTTCCGGCTGAAGCGATGTTTCAACTGGCAGATCTTGGAGCAAAGATCAAATATCATTATTCGTTGAAAGAAATGCGTCCGATCGATTCCCTGTATGAGAATGAAATCCCGCTTCTGTTTCTGCATGGGGCGGAGGATTCTTTTATCATACCCCAAAATTCAAGGGATATGGAAAAGGCAACGAAAGGAATGGCTGACGTACATCTTATTCCGAGAGCAGAGCATGCAGTTTCCGTGCTGGTGCAGCCGGAACTTTATGAGAAATATGTCTCTGAATTTTTAGAAATGACGGTATCGATACATAAAAACGATACAATTCGGAAATAAGAAAAATATACTTGCTTTTATGGGATGAATAAGGTATAATGCTCTAAACGGTATGTGATCCGCGCATGACAGTCTGTCGTGTGGGCATAGTCTCTGTGTTTCGGGTATTTCACCATTGACTCATGAGATAGAATAGTTTAGAACGATCAAAATGATAAAGCGTTCAAAACAGGATTCCGATAATGCGGCGGGAAGAGGAAGAAGGTTTTGAATGCATAAAAAGAACAGAATGCACATGGATCTTGGAGATTCCGGATCGGCTTTATTCGGAAAATTATTTGGAAATACATGGAGAAAGCGACTTAAACAGGACTGTGGTTATGTTAGATTTGTAATTGTAAAAAACAGTATTGACAAAAACAAACATTTGTTCTATTCTAATAAACAGAACAAATGTTCTTGAAAGGGAGAGCGAAATGGAAAGAGAAGAAAAACTGAAAGCATTGGATGCGGCCTTGAGCCAGATAGAAAGACAGTATGGTAAGGGAGCTGTTATGAAGTTGGGAGATCCGGCTACCCAGATGAATGTGGAGACGATACCGACAGGTTCTCTGAGTCTGGATATCGCACTTGGACTTGGCGGGATTCCCAAAGGACGTGTGATCGAGATCTATGGGCCGGAGTCCAGCGGTAAGACTACGGTGACACTGCATATGATCGCAGAAGTACAGAAGAGGGGAGGGATTGCCGGATTCATCGATGCGGAGCATGCACTGGACCCTGTCTACGCGAAGAATATTGGCGTGGATATCGATAATCTTTATATCTCTCAGCCGGATAATGGAGAGCAGGCGCTGGAGATCACAGAGACGATGGTACGTTCCGGGGCCATCGACATTGTTGTAGTGGACTCTGTGGCGGCACTGGTTCCCAAAGCTGAGATTGACGGCGATATGGGAGATTCACATGTTGGTTTGCAGGCACGTTTGATGTCACAGGCACTTCGTAAGCTGACCGCGATCATTTCCAAATCGAATTGTACGGTGATCTTTATCAATCAGCTTCGTGAGAAGGTTGGTGTTATGTTTGGCAATCCGGAGACTACGACCGGAGGACGTGCTCTGAAGTTTTATTCTTCTGTAAGACTGGATGTGCGCAGGATCGAACAGTTAAAGCAGAGCGGAGAGACCATCGGTAACCGTACCAGAGTGAAAGTGGTAAAGAATAAAGTGGCACCGCCTTTTAAAGAGGCCGAATTCGATATTATGTTTGGTGAAGGCATTTCCGCAACCGGTGATATACTGGATCTGGCTGCAAATGTCGGTATTGTAAACAAGAGCGGTGCATGGTATGCCTACGACGGAAGCAAGATCGGTCAGGGTCGGGAAAATGCAAAGCAGTTTTTGAAAGATCATGAAGATATCTGTGCAGAGATCGAGAACAAGGTAAGACAGCATTATGGTCTTGAAGCGGATCCGACTGTTGCAGCAGGTACGGCTGTGGATACAGAGACAGCATCCAGGAACTCAAAAGGGAAAAAAGAGTCTTTGGCGGAATAGGCAAACAGAAAGAAAACTATAATGATATATGGTGGTACTAAAATGACAGTAACGGCGATCGTTCCGTTTGATAAAAAGCGAGACAAGGTTTTTGTGGAAGGAGAATTCGCCTTTGTTTTGTACAAAGGCGAAGTGAGATCCTATCAGATCAGGGAGAACAGTGAGATAAAAGAAGCGTATTACGAAGAGATCATGACGAAACTGTTGCCCAGAAGAGCAAAACTGCGTGCGCTGGATCTTTTGACTGCGCGATCCTATACCGAGGCAAGGCTTTTTCAGAAACTATTGGATGGAGGTTATCCGGAAAGCATTGCACAGGAAGCGATGAATTATGTGAAATCCTATGGATATGTAGATGATTCCTTTTATGCTTCCGAATATATTTTTTATCATGCAAAAGGGATGAGCAGCCGGCAGATGGAGCAGAAGCTCTTGCAAAGAGGAATTTCGCAGGAGGTGATCCGGCAGTCGCTGGCAGAGTATAGTGAACGGGAGGGCGGGATTGATGAGATTACCCAGATCCGGAATTATTTGGAGAAAAAACACTATCAAAAAGACCATTCCGATGAGAAAGAATATAGGAAACTTGTAGGTGCATTGATGCGTAAAGGATATAAATTTGAGAATATCTCGGAAGCTTTCGACTCTTTTACTTGACATAACTTCAAAATCAGTTTAGAATTAGAGTGTTGTAATTCGCTAATAGTAGTGTTGTTTCCGACAGCACATTTAGTGGCTATTGTACAATGAAAATTTAATAAGGAGGTGCTCCTGTACATGTCAAGCTTAGTGGCTGCCATTATCGCCATTGTAGTTACGCTTGTGATTGCAGTACCGCTGACGTATGTCGCTACGACAAATCATCATAACAAAGTCGCTGACGGCAAGATTGGTTCCGCAGAAGAGAGAGCTCGTGAGATCGTAGACGAAGCGATTAAGACTGCTGAAGCCAAGAAACGTGAGGGGTTGCTCGAGATCAAAGAAGAGTCGATTCGTACGAAAAATGAATTGGACAAAGAGATTAAAGAGCGGCGCGCAGAAACGCAGCGTTACGAAAGACGCATTCAACAGAAGGAAGAGAACATTGACAAAAAAGCGGATGCGATCGAGAAAAAAGAAGCAAGTCTGACTGCAAGAGAGGAAGAACTGGCAAAGCAGAAGGAAGATATTGCGAAGCTTAGTGAGCAAAGGGTACAGGAACTGGAACGTATTTCAGGATTAACCTCTGAACAGGCAAAAGAGTATTTGTTGAAAATTGTTGAAGACGAAGTGAAACATGAAACTGCTGTCATGATCAAAGAGATGGAGAGCAGGGCAAAAGAGGAAGCAGACAAAAAGGCAAAAGAATATGTCGTTACGGCAATTCAGAAATGTGCCGCTGATCATGTGTCTGAGACAACGATTTCCGTTGTTCAGCTTCCAAATGATGAAATGAAAGGACGTATCATCGGTCGTGAGGGACGTAATATCCGTACTCTTGAGACGATGACCGGAGTAGATCTGATCATTGATGATACACCGGAAGCTGTTATCTTATCAAGCTTCGATCCGATCAGGCGTGAAGTGGCAAGAATTGCTCTTGAGAAACTGATCGTGGATGGGCGTATACATCCGGCAAGAATCGAAGAGATGGTTGAGAAGGCTCAGAAAGAAGTCGAAGTAATGATAAAAGAAGAAGGTGAGGCTGCTACACTTGAAGTTGGTGTACATGGCATTCATCCGGAACTTGTAAGATTACTTGGTAAGATGAAATTCAGAACCAGCTATGGTCAGAATGCGCTGAAGCATTCCATTGAGGTGGCTCAGTTATCCGGACTTTTGGCGGCCGAGCTTGGCTTGGACGTCAGAGTTGCAAAACGAGCTGGATTATTGCATGACATTGGTAAAGCAGTAGATCATGAGATGGAGGGTTCACATATTCAGTTAGGTGTAGAGCTTTGTAGAAAATACAAAGAGTCTGCAGTTGTGATCAATGCAGTAGAAGCTCACCATGGAGATGTTGAACCGCAGACACTGATCGCATGTATTGTGCAGGCAGCTGATACCATTTCTGCAGCAAGACCGGGAGCGCGTCGTGAGACTCTCGAAACTTATACAACAAGACTAAAACAATTAGAAGACATTACCAACAATTTTAAAGGTGTAGACAAATCTTTTGCAATTCAGGCAGGTAGGGAAATACGTGTAATGGTAGTTCCGGAACAGGTTACAGACAATGATATGGTCCTGATGGCGAGAGATATTTCAAAACAGATTGAAGCTGAATTGGAATATCCGGGTCAGATCAAAGTAAATGTAATCCGTGAATCCCGCGTAATTGATTATGCCAAATAACATTGGTTATTTTTGAGTATTAAGACTGTTCATCCGTAGGATGAGCAGTCTTTTTGCGTAAAGCACAGAAACCGGAAAAATGCTGTAGTCAAGCAGAAAAACTCTGCCATAGATATTTTCGAACTACACCTTGCTAATCGAACAAATCTATGATAGAATGAGTGTTAGTGAGCGGGAACTGCGAAGCAGCTCATCGCGAACGGTGAATGATGATCATGGACGAATTTGAGGTGAAGAGATGTTATCAGTATTACTGACAGAAACACAGAATGCGGGGATGTTTGTTCTGCTTGGCGGAGGCTTATTGGTTATTATTATAGCTGTCATCGTATCGGTTGTATCATCGGTTGTATCTGCAGTAGCAGCGAACGAAGATATCGATAGTGAGTAGATAGAAAGGATTGCATTGTGAAAGGACATCTTCGGATGTCCTTTTTTAGTGATTTTGTATAAGAAAAGTAAAATAGTTATTTTTATGCAGAACGAATTGACAGTATTTGTGAAAAGCCTGTTTTTTTATTGCATTCCCGTTTTTTTTATAGTAGAATAATCGCAATGACATAATTGTATACAATTATCCAATTATGTTTTTATCCGGTAAAACAGATAAGATCCGATACCGCTTGGAAAAACCGGTATGGGGATACGCTGTTAAAAAGCTATGCATATAGTATGATATCAGGTTTTGACCTCGAAATCATACTATAGTAAAGAAACGGAAAGCATCTATTCGGGCTATAGTGATTACTCTGAATAGATCGAACAGAAAATGTATCTATAATGAGGATGGTGGATGATGAAATCTTACAGGCAATTATCAAAAAGCGAACTTGAAAAATTGTATCAGCAGACCCTTCAGGATTATGAGGAAGCGAAAGGAAAAGGTTTAAAACTGGATATGTCCAGAGGTAAGCCTTCAGCCAGTCAGCTTGATATGGGCATGGATATGCTGGATGCATTGAATTCTACTTCTGATATGATTGCTGAGAATGGAATGGATTGCCGTAATTATGGCGGGCTGGATGGTATTCCGGAAGCAAAAAAACTGATGGGTGATATGATGGGTGTTACGGCCGATCAGGTCATTGTTTGTGGAAATGCCAGTCTTACGATCATGTATGATATGATTTCACGTTCTTATACGCATGGTGTGATGGGGGAGAAACCCTGGTGTAAGTTAAATAAAGTAAAATTTTTGTGTCCCTGTCCCGGATATGACAGGCATTTTGCGATTACAGAGCATTTTGGGATCGAGATGATCAATATCCCGATGCTTGAGACGGGTCCGGATATGGATCTTGTAGAGAAATATGTGAATCACGATGAATCTGTAAAAGGAATCTGGTGTGTACCTAAGTATTCCAATCCATTGGGCACGTCCTATTCGGATGAGACAGTAAAGCGATTTGCAGCATTGAAACCGGCAGCAAAGGATTTTAGAATTTATTGGGATAATGCCTATGCGATTCATCATTTATATGAGGAACCGGAAAGGCAGGATGAGATTTTGGAGATCCTTTCGGAGTGCGAGAAAGCAGGCAATCCGAATCTTGTGTTTGAATTTTGTTCCACTTCCAAAGTAAGCTTTGCCGGAGCAGGAATTTCTGCATTGGCTTCTTCTGCAGAGAATCTTGCGTGGATCAAAAAATCAATGACAATCCAGACAATCGGCTCTAATAAACTGAACCAGCTTCTTCATGTAAGATATTTTAAAGATATTGAAGGGGTAAAGAAGCATATGAAGAAGCATGCCGAGCAGTTAAGACCGAAGTTTGAGGCGGTACTTGATGTACTGGAAAGAGAACTCGGCGGACTGGAGATCGGAAGCTGGACCAAACCGAATGGTGGATATTTTATCTCCTTTAATGCGCTGGACGGATGCGCGAAAAAGATTGTTGCGAAATGTAAAGAAGCCGGTGTTGTGTTGACCGGGGCAGGAGCAACCTATCCTTATAAGAATGATCCGAAAGATTCCAATATCAGGATCGCACCTTCTTTCCCGACTCCGGAAGAGATGGCGGCTGCTACTGATATCTTTGTGATTTGTGTGAAATTAGTGAGTCTTGAGAAGTTAATGGAAGAGGTATTGGCTGCTTGAAGAGAAGTTCAGACAGAGGTGTAAGATGACAGAGCAGTTGGAACGTGTTGGCAGAGAATTGGTTTATAAAGGACATATCATAGATTTATATGAAGATTCTATCAGGGTTCCGAACGGAAATATTGTGAAATGGGACTTCATCGGGCATAAGGGAGCTGCCGCGGTATTGCCTGTATTGCCGGACGGACGTATCCTTTTAGTGCAGCAATTCCGAAATGCACTGGATCGTTTTACGTGGGAGATTCCGGCAGGCGGTCGTAATACTTTGGCAGACGGTTCGTTGGAAGGTTATCTGGAATGCGCACACAGAGAGCTGGAAGAGGAGACCGGATATAAGACAAAGATTTCGAAGATGGAATTTCTGGTTTCTCTTAAAATGGCGGTTGCGTATTGTGAAGAACAGATTGATGTCTTTGTGGCTGAGGATCTGGAGAAATCTTCGCAAAGACTGGACGAAGATGAGTTTATCAGGGTGAAAGCCTTTACTCTGGATGAGATTTGTGACAGGATAGCGAAAGGGCAGATGCAGGACGCGAAAACGATCGCTTCCGTAATGTCCTATAAAGCGAAAAGACGGCTGTAAAAGGCTGTCTTTTTGCTTTATAAGACATTTTGGAGAGAATTAAGCATATTGTGAAATAATATTTCATACTATGAAAAAAAGACAGGTTGATCGGATTTGAAAATGCGTGAACGGATGCGAAGGCAGTTGGTGATATTATTTCTGGGAGGATTTTTGACCGGTGTTTTCTGGTATTTATGGGGATGTGATCAAAAAGAAAGCGGACAGATCCTTTTTGTGGACACTCTCTTGTGGAGGATGAGCAGCTACAAGATCAACTATTCTACCTATCTGGTGTTTCTTTTGCGAAAACGATTGTTTTTATGGATGAGTCTGAGCATATGTGCCGTGACATTAGTTGGGGCATGGATCATTCGTGGCTTTCTGATCTGGAGCGGATTCTGCTTTGGCAGCATATTGACGATGTATCTTTACCAATATGGCGGGAAGGGGATCCTTTATCTGCTGGTCTTACTGTTTCCGCAGATTCTGTTCTATATACCTGCTTATACCGGAGAGAGTTGTCTGATGCTGCGTGCACATCGCACTCTGTTCTTTGATCAAGGATGTGCAAGAGGAGAAAAGTGGCAGGAAATGTGTGGAAGAAACAGAAGAAAACTTAGATGGACAGGTATGTATCTGACATTTTTTCTGGTTACGATAATCGGCATCCTGATGGAATGTTATGTAAATCCGATCTTAATTCAAAAATTAATAAAAATAATATAAAAAATTTTTTTACAAGATGTGGTGCTGTGATAAAAAACGGATTTCCACATATTGCGATTTGTGCTGAAAACCTTGAAAAAGCGCTGTTTTACGGGAAAAAATCCATTTGATTTTTTGTTTTTTTGACAGTATAATGTATCAGGGGATTACTTAGAATTGCTGAAGAAGAGCAATGACAGGAAGGCATTAGGAGTATGGAGCAGGCAATACAACAGTTTATTTCTTATTTACATAATGTCAGGAGAATTTCGGAAAACACAGAAGCATCTTATCGAAGAGACCTTACCAAATTCTGTGCTTTTTTGACACAGAAAGGGATTAAAAGTGCGGCTGCGATCACTGAAGAGGATCTTTGTGCCTATATTACATATCTGAAAGTGCAAAAATTTGCTGCGGCTACGATATCTCGAAGTATTGCTGCCATTAAAGCATTTTTTCATTTCGCTTATAAAGAGGGAATTGTTGCGACTGATATATCGGATACGCTCAAAGCTCCGAAGATCGAGAAGAAAATGCCGGAGATCATGACTACTGCAGAGGTAGTCAGACTTTTAGAACAGCCGGCTGGAGATTCGCCCAAAGAGATCAGAGATCGTGCGATGCTTGAACTATTGTATGCGACCGGTATCCGGGTAACAGAGCTGATCACACTGAAATACAGTGATGTTAATCTTTCCATGGGGTTTATCCTTTGCAGGGATACGCATAAGGAAAGGGTGATCCCGTTTGGAAATGAAGCCAAACAGGCATTGATGCATTATATGGGGGCGGTAAGAGATTCCATGCTTGAGGATGGCAAATCGGAAATCCTCTTTGTGAATTGTTCCGGTAAGCCCATGAGCCGACAGGGATTTTGGAAACTGATCAAATTTTATGCGAAGAAGGCAGGGATTGAAGAGGATATCACACCGCATACTTTACGGCATTCTTTTGCAGCGCACCTTGTGGAGAATGGCGCAGATCTTCGAAGCGTGCAGGAGATGCTGGGACATTCTGATATTTCCACGACACAGATTTATGCAAACCTGAATCATAACAGGATACGAGAAGTCTATGCAAAAGCCCATCCGAGAGGGTAATGCGACAGAAGCGGAGAATATCTGCTTTATGGCTGCAAAACGGCAAAGTAAATCTAAAAATAACATTAAATAGTACTAAAGTTATAGACAGCAGGGTTCTTTTTACGTATAATGATACTATCAAGTCAAAAAACCACCATACTTATCGGTAAGTTTCGTGTAAGTATGGTGGTTTTTGGTTTTTCGGTATCTGACAAAAATGTGAAATGTATGCTAACAATTCTCGGCAATATAAGTGATCAATTCTTCACTGTCTGCCCAGCCGAGACAGGGATCTGTAATGGATTTTCCGTAGATTCCCTCACCGATCTGCTGACAACCTTCTTCGATATAGCTTTCGATCATGACACCCTTGACCAGTTTATGAATATCCCGATTAAGCTTTCTTGAGTGCAAAACCTCTTTGACAATGCGGATCTGCTGTTTGTGCTTCTTGCCGGAATTGTTGTGGTTGGAATCGATGATCGCAGCGGGGTTTAGGATATCACGTTCTTCGTAAAGCTCGATCAGACGATTCAGGTCTTCATAATGATAATTCGGAAAATTGCGGCCATAAGCATTGACACTGCCGCGCAGGACAGTGTGCGCCAACGGATTTCCGGTAGTCCGGACCTCCCAGCCGCGGTAGGTAAAGGTATGCGGATGCTGTGCCGCATAAACGGAATTGAGCATAACTGTCAGATCGCCGGAAGTGGGGTTTTTCATACCTGCCGGTACATCAAAACCGCTGACGGTCAGACGGTGATATTGATCTTCCACCGAGCGGGCGCCGATCGCTATATAAGATAAGATATCGGAAAGATACGGATAGTTTTCCGGATAGAGCATTTCGTCAGCGGGAGTCAGACCGCTTTCACTCATGGCGCGCAGATGCATGGTACGGACTGCGATCAGTCCCTGCATCAGATCCGGTTCTTTTTCGGGATCCGGCTGTGTGGCGATCCCTTTGTAACCTTCTCCGGTAGTCCGGGGTTTGTTGGTATAAATACGTGGGATCAGGATCAGTCTATCCTGTACTTTCTCCTGAAGTCTGCCCAGTCTGGAAACATAATCGCAAACGGCATCTTCATTGTCTGCGCTGCAGGGACCGATGATGACCAGAAACTGATTGCTGTTTCCTTTGATGACTTCCCGGATCTGACGATCTCGTTCTGCTTTGAGCAGGGAGAGATCCTTGTTCAATGGATATTCTTTTCGGAATTCTTCCGGCTTTGGTAATTGTCTGATGAAATTCATTCCCATGAATGGTCCTCCATATCGATTAAGTATAACTGTCACAAAACATTTTTATTATAGTATAAGTATTCGCGCAAGGCAATAAAAATTAAAAAACAGAACACCAGCTGACTGAAGAAGAGGCCTAAAAGATATCCTCTGATACCAAGAAGGGGTATACTAAAGAAAACAAACAGCAGGCGGATGGACAGGGTGAGAAGCTGGATGGCAAAAGCAGATCCGGCTTTACCGAGACCATGCAGAATACTTGTCAGGACGTTTCCGAGATAGAGAAAGGGACATAAAAAACTCAGCGCGCGGATCAGGACTCCGGCTTTTTCACTGTGAAACAAAAGAGTTCCGATGAGATTGCCTGTTGCATAAAAAAAGATGCCGCATGCTACGCCCAATGCCAGACAGCCGAAGACACATTTACGAAAAGCAGATATGATCCGGTTGGTGCGATTCAGGGAATCGGCTTCTGAAATATAAGGCAACAGAAGGACCGAAAGGGAATTTGTCAGAGTGGACGGGACCAGAATAAGAGGCAGTGCCATTCCAGTCAATACACCGTAAAGACTTAAGGCGTCGCTTCCTGACAAGCCGGACAGAAGCAGTCGGTTTGGAATAGAGACTGACTCGATACTGTGAAACAGATTCAGGATGAGCCGGTTCATGGTCAGCGGGAGGGAGAGGAGAAGGATCTTTCTTAATATGGCGACTTGCGGTAAAGAGGAAGCACTCGGAAACGGATGAACCTTACGGTTTTGAAACCATATGAAAAACAGGCAAAAAACAGCGGATGATAATTCTCCAACAACCAGTCCGACGGCTGCGATCGCAATCGAAGGCATACTGCCTTTGGAAAGCATTTGCCGGCAGAGGAAGAAAACGGTAATGATGCGCATCAACTGCTCCAACAGTTGGGAAAAAGCCGGTAGACCTGTTTTTTTCAAACCGAAGTAATAACCGTTTATGCAACCGTGAATGGCAGACAACGGCAGGGAAATGGCATAGATCCGGATAAGACCGGCACAACGTTTTTCCAGGAGAAAATGTACAGAGATAGGGTCAGCATACTCAAAAAGAAAGAAACCGGTCAGAATAGACATTGACAGAGAGAAAAAAATCCCGGTTTTCAGAATGACCGGCCGGAGGGGAGTACTCCGAACGTCTCCGCATTCCGCTACATATTTGGAAACAGAGGTCTCAATGCCGGATACAGCCAGGGAATAAGACAGGACGATGATCGGAGTGAGTAACTGATAGATTCCCATCTTTTCCTCTCCGAATGTCTGTGAGAGAAACATCCGGTAAAAAAAGCCCAGGATACGGCTTGAGAATCCCGCGGCGGTAAGAATGAGCGTGCCGGTGAACAAACGATTTTTCAGAAAACGCATAATGACTCCGGATAATAAGAAGAAGTTAGTAATTATATGATCCCGGCAGAAAAAGTATGAGGACCGGGGCGAATGGTAACTAACCAAAACAGTAACGAAAGAAGAGAAGCAGGACAAATTGACAGGAAAAATAGTCAGTGTTATCATGATTCTGGATAAATGCTGTGAAGGGATGGAAGAAAGATATGGCAAAGAAAGTGGTAGTGGGAATGTCCGGTGGTGTGGATTCTTCCGTAGCGGCCTGGCTGTTAAAACAGCAGGGATATGAAGTGATCGGTGTTACCATGCAGATCTGGCAGGATGAGGAGCAGGCTGTGCAGGAGGAAAACGGCGGCTGTTGCGGTCTGAGTGCGGTGGATGATGCGAAGCGTGTGGCAGAACGCCTGGAAATCCCACATTATGTGATGAATTTTAAGAAGGAATTCAAAAAAAATGTGATCGATTACTTTGTACAGGAATATTTATGCGGCAGGACTCCCAATCCCTGCATTGCCTGTAACCGCTATGTGAAATGGGAATCCATGCTGCAAAGGAGTCTGGAGATTGGAGCAGATTATATCGCTACGGGGCACTATGCCAGAGTGGAAAAACTTCCAAACGGCAGATACGCGATCCGCAATTCCGTTACAGCCAGAAAGGATCAGACCTATGCGCTTTATAATCTGACTCAGGAGCAGCTTTCCCATACACTGATGCCGGTAGGAGATTATACCAAGGACGAGATCCGGAAATTTGCGGATGAGATCGGCCTTGGAGTGGCAAACAAGCCGGACAGCCAGGAAATCTGTTTTATCCCCGATCATGATTACGCGGCTTACATTGAGAAAGAAGCGGGAGAAAAATTACCGGGTACCGGTAATTTCGTGGATAAAAACGGCACTATTCTGGGGACGCACAAAGGGATCACCCATTATACCATCGGGCAACGAAAAGGACTGAATCTCGCCTTTGGACACCCTGTCTTTGTGACACAGATACGGCCACAGACCAACGAAGTGGTGCTGGGGGCAAATGAGGATGTTTTTGCGGATTCTCTGGTTTGCGACAGGGTGAATTATATGGGGATGGAAAGTCTGACGGAGCCGAGAAGAGTTCTGGCAAAGATAAGATATGCACATCAGGGACAGTTTTGCACTATTTTCCCGGAAGGCGAAAAGATACGGTGCGAATTTGAAGAACCTGTCAGAGCAGTGACACCGGGACAGGCGGTTGTATTTTATGAAAAGGATTATGTGCTGGGCGGAGGTACGATTCTGTGAGCGGTTAAAAACAGGAAGCTCTTTTATCGTAAGGGCTTCCTGTCTTAATTACTGAAGCTTCTTGTACTCCGCAATGCGGTTTTCAAAGACGGAATAATACCGGAAACCGGCTTCCTTCAAAAATTCCTCGGCTTTGTCAAAATGCGCGCCGATATCTTCCGGCTTATGAGCATCGCTGCCGATCGTAATGATCTCACCGCCGAGTTCATGATAGCGTTTCAAAAGACCTAAACATGGATTGGTCATGTCGATCCCGCTTCGATAGGCTCCGGTGTTGCATTCGATTCCCTTTTCATTTTCGATCAGATACTCAAACAGTTTGTCGAAAATATCCAGATATTCCCTGTAATCATAAGAAGCTCCTCCGGAAGGAGAATAACGCACAACATAATCCAGATGTCCGCATACATCGAAATTGGGCATTAACTTCACATTTTCCAATATGGAAGAAAAATAATCACGCAACAGCTTTTTTTCTTCCTTGCCCTCCCAGAATTCGGGATAATAAGGATCTGACGCATTCAAAACGTGCTGGGAAGCAATGATGAAATCAAACTCATGTGACTTTGCAAGGATCGCATTTTTGCGGACGGACTCTTTTTGAAGTCCCAGCTCGATCCCGAAGACAACACGGATCTGATCGGAGTACTTTTCTCTGAAGCGAAGCAGTTCGTACAGATAAGAGTCTACATTTAATAAGAAGATGTCTTCCGGATCATCCTGGTGCGGGACATAATCAAAATCATTATGTTCTGTAAAACAGATATGCGTAAGTCCTTTTGCGATGGCGGACTGTATCATCTGCTCCATGGGAGCGGTACTGTCACCGGAATGTTCGGAATGTAAATGATAATCAACCTTAATTGCCATAAATACCTCCTGTTCCTATATATAGTTGCAAGAGAATTGTAGCATAAATGTTACAGAAAGTGTAGCTTACGTAAAATTTTTTTAAAATCCTCTTGATATTTTGGAATAAATTAGGTATTATAAGGTTGCTGACAAAATTTTGTCAAACCTCTGCTAAGAGAAAAGACAAAATAATATAAAAAAACATTTTTAGGAGGAAGTAAAAATGGCAGTAAAAGTAGCAATTAATGGTTTTGGACGAATCGGTCGTCTTGCATTCAGACAGATGTTTGGTGCTGAGGGTTATGAAGTTGTAGCAATCAACGATCTGACAAGCCCTAAGATGTTAGCACACCTGTTAAAGTATGATTCTTCACAGGGTAAATACGCATTAGCAGATACCGTTTCTGCAGGCGAGGATTCTATCACAGTTGACGGAAAGACTCTTAAGATCTACAAAGAGCCTGATGCAAACAATTGCCCTTGGGGTGAGCTTGGTGTAGACGTAGTTCTTGAGTGCTCCGGATTCTATACATCCAAAGAGAAAGCTCAGGCACACATCAATGCCGGTGCTAAGAAAGTTGTTATTTCTGCTCCTGCAGGAAATGACCTTCCTACAATCGTATTCAACGTAAACCATGAGACATTAACAGCTGATGACAAGATCATTTCTGCTGCTTCTTGTACTACAAACTGCTTAGCTCCTATGGCAAAAGCATTAAATGACTTAGCTGGCATCAAGTCCGGTATCATGAGCACAATCCACGCTTATACAGGTGATCAGATGATCCTTGACGGACCTCAGAGAAAAGGCGATTTAAGAAGAAGCCGTGCAGGCGCTATCAACATCGTTCCGAACTCAACAGGTGCTGCAAAAGCAATCGGTCTTGTTATTCCTGAATTAAATGGCAAGCTGATCGGATCTGCACAGCGTGTTCCTACACCTACAGGTTCTACCACAATCTTAGTTGCTACAGTTGAGAAGTCTGTAACGAAAGAAGAGATCAACGCAGCTATGAAGGCAGCAGCTACAGAGTCCTTTGGCTACAACGAAGAAGAGATCGTTTCTTCTGATATCGTAGGAAGCACATTTGGTTCTATCTTCGATGCTACTCAGACAATGGTAGGCGAGGATAACTTAGTACAGGTTGTTTCTTGGTATGATAACGAGAACTCTTACACAAGCCAGATGGTTCGTACAATCAAATACTTCGCTGAGTTAGGTTAATTCCTGATCCTGAGTGAATAGTTTCGGAAATTATAAGGTCCGGTCCATATGGACCGGACCTTTTTTCAACAAAAAAGAAAGGAAAAGCTATCAGGTAGAAATACCATAGCAGGAAAAGAATATGGGATTAAACAAGAAATCCGTAGATGATATCAATGTTGCAGGCAAGAGAGTTCTGGTAAGATGTGACTTCAATGTTCCGCTCAAAGATGGCGAGATCACAGACGAGACACGTATCGTAGCAGCACTTCCTACAATCCAGAAATTATTAAAGGATGGCGGCAAGGTAATCCTTTGCTCACACCTTGGCAAAGTGAAAAACGGTCCGAACGAAGGTGAGTCTTTAGCACCGGTTGCCAAGAGACTTTCTGAGAAACTTGGCAAGGATGTGAACTTCGTTTCAGATTACAACGTAACCGGCGAAGCTGCAACAAAAGCGGTTGAGGAGATGAAAGAGGGAGATGTGGTTCTTCTTCAGAACACCCGTTTCCGCGGGGCAGAAGAGACAAAGAACGGCGAGCAGTTCTCAAAAGAACTGGCAGATCTTTGCGATGTTTATGTATGTGATGCATTTGGTTCTTCTCACAGAGCACATGCTTCTGTGGCCGGTGTTACGGATGTTGTCCGTGCAAAGGGCGGCGAGTGTGCAGTTGGATACCTGATGCAGAAAGAGATCGACTTCTTAGGCAATGCGGTAGAGAATCCGGTAAGACCTTTTGTTGCGATCCTTGGCGGTGCGAAAGTGGCAGACAAATTAAACGTGATCAATAACCTGATTGAGAAATGTGATACTTTGATCATCGGTGGCGGTATGGCGTTTACTTTCTTAAAGGCTAAGGGCTATGAAATCGGTAAATCTTTAGTAGATGATGAGAAACTGGAGTATTGTCGTGATATGATGAAGAAGGCAGAAGAGAAGGGCAAGAAGTTACTTCTTCCGATCGATACTACGATCGCAGATTCTTTCCCGAACCCGATCGATGCTCCGATCGATGTTGAAGTGGTAGATGCTGACAAGATCCCTGCTGATAAGGAAGGTCTTGATATCGGTACGAAGACAGCAGAGCTTTATGCTGAGGCTGTAAAATCTGCCAAGACAGTTGTATGGAACGGACCGATGGGTGTGTTCGAGAACCCGACTCTTGCAAAAGGTACGATCGCAGTTGCAAAGGCTCTGGCTGAGACAGATGCTACGACGATCATCGGTGGTGGTGATTCAGCAGCAGCAGTTAACCAGTTAGGTTTCGCGGATAAGATGAGCCATATCTCTACAGGTGGTGGTGCTTCCTTAGAGTTCCTGGAGGGCAAATCACTTCCGGGCGTTGCAGCAGCAGACGACAAATAAATATTTTTGTGATGTCGGGGTCAAAACCCGATATCCGGATTGTTTCGTGCTTCGCACTCCCGCAATCCTCCCACATTTCGCACGTTCGTGGCGCATTCGCATCACTCCGTGCTCCATGTGGATCGGGGAAAGCGTTCATTCACTTTCGAGCAAACGTAAAGTGGATTCGGACTTTTGACCCTGCTATCATTTTATTCTATAAGTATAAGGAGAAACGAAAATGGCAAGAAGAAGAATTATCGCCGGCAACTGGAAGATGAATATGACTCCCAGTCAGGCAGTGGAATTGGTAAATACGTTAAAGGATCTCGTAGTAAATGATGCGGTCGATGTTGTTTACTGTGTACCGGCAATCGATATCGTTCCGGTAGTAGAGGCTGTTAAGGGATCCAATGTAGCAGTTGGTGCTGAGAATATGTATATTGAAGACAAGGGTGCATTCACAGGTGAGATTTCTGCACCGATGTTAGTAGATGCAGGCGTAAAATATGTGATCATCGGTCACTCTGAGAGACGTGATTACTTCAAGGAAGATGATGCTTTCTTAAATGCGAAAGTGAAAAAGGCATTTGAAGCAGGCCTTACACCGATCCTTTGCTGTGGAGAGTCATTAGAGCAGAGAGAATCCGGCGTGACAATGGACTGGATCCGTCTTCAGATCAAATCTGACCTGGTAGGCGTTACGGCTGATCAGGTCAAGAGCATGGTGATCGCTTACGAGCCGATCTGGGCAATCGGCACCGGCAAGACAGCTACTTCCGATCAGGCACAGGAAGTATGTAAAGGCATCCGTGATCTCATCGCAGAGATTTATGATACCGATACAGCAGAGGCGGTTCGTATCCAGTACGGTGGATCCATGAACGCGTCTAACGCAGCAGAGCTCCTTTCTAAGCCTGATATCGATGGTGGTCTGATCGGTGGTGCTTCCCTGAAAGCAGACTTTGGTCAGATTGTAAATGCGTAAAGAACGTATCCGATAAATAGTGGAATAGATCCGGCTGTAAAGTGATCATTTACAGCCGGATTTTTATGCGCTGTTTCTGGGACTAAGGTATCAGAAACTGTGAATAGTGACCGCATCATTTATGGTTTCGCTGATTTTTTTCGTGCTAAATTGTAAGGGAAAGTGTGTGGATATTTTGAAGAAAATGTGATAAAATTGTGAACTGGACACAGGGAATGTGATAGAGAAAACAGGAAGTTTAATGGAAACTTAAGAACAAATGGAGGAAAAGAAGATGAGCAGGTTTAAAAAATTTGCGGCATTTGCAGCAGCAATGATTGCAGCTGCAGCGGTAGTTGTGGGGAATCCGCAGACAACAAAGGCAGCTGATATTGCGATTCAGCAGGTAGCAGCAACACCGACAACGGCGACGGTTCAGTGGGCACCGGTAGCAGGAGCAAGCTACTATCATGTGAAATGTGCGGGAAAAGAGTTTGACACAACCGCTACATCAGCAACTCTTACAGGTGAGTATGCAGGATATGCAGGTCAGGAGATGACCGTTTGGATCGAGGCTTTAAAAAGAGATTCAAATTATAGAAATGGAGTGAAAACACTGGCTTATGATTATGCATATATCGCAACGAAGCCGGTGGCAACTCCTTTACTGACAAGCTGGAAGGCAGGAACACCGAATCCGTCCATGCAGTGGATCAAGTCATGTTATGCTTCTCCGGATGGATACAATGTGCAAGTATTGGATGCAAAGGGCAAGCTGATTGTCAATGCGACTGCGAACTATAGCATTTATTATACCTTCAGCAATTCCAAAGTCAAGAACAAAGGATTCTCGATCAGGATCCAGCCGTTCTATACGGGAAAGGCAACTCCGGATGGCAAGGTTTACGGCGACTGGTCAGCTTATGAGAGTTATGTACCTCAGCCTCCTGTGACCGGCAAGTACAGAAGCAACTATTATACCAGACAGAAAACAGTTGTACTGAACTGGAAGAAGGTAGCCGGAGCTAAGACATACAGTATATACCGTGCTACCAAAAGAGATGGCAAATACAAAAAATTAGCGACTACGAAGAAAACGACCTTCTCACAGGGCGGATTGAAGACCAGCCAGACTTATTACTATAAGGTCATTGCAAATAAAGTTCCGATCAAGGTAAACGGGAAAAAGAAAAAACTGAATTCCTACACCAAAACATTTATCAATTATACCTATGTTTAAAAAAGGTCCGCAGTCTTATGACTGCGGATTTTTGCAATATGTCCTAAGCATTTCTTAAGAAAAAATTTAAATAAATCCGGTTGATTTCCTAAAAATACAAGACTATAATAGACCTATCTGAATGAGGTGTTTTTGTGGCTTGGAAGGACAGCTTATGGGAATGACGATTCAGAAATAAAAAATGAGGAGATAGTAATATGGGACGAAATGTAAAACTACAAAAGCTGAAAAGTATTCTGGCAGTACTGGTAGTGACTCTGGTATGTGTTTTACCGGTTATGCATGCACAGGCAGCACCGGTAGCAGTGCCTACGGCACTCAAGCAGATGCAGGCTACTTCCACAGCGATCCAGTTTGGCTGGAAGGCAGTGACGGGAGCTTCCAAGTATGGGGTTTCTTATTCCGCAGATGGAAAAACATGGACAAAAGAGGTGGAGACAGCAGAGACATCTGCCATCTTTACGAATCTGACACCAAGTAAAGCATATTTTGTAAAGGTACGTGCATTCAATGTTACATGGGGAAATTATTCAAACAACCTGATTGTTTCAACAGCTCCGAAGGCATGTTCGATCTTAAAACAGACAGAAGCCGGATCTACTTCTATTACGGTGACATGGGATACGGTAGACGGTGCGACCGGATACAATATATGGCTTGGAAAGGGCGATGAGTCTACCAAGCTGATCAAGACGGCAGCGAAGACCACGACTTCGCTTGTGATCAACGGACTTGCACAGGATTCCAGATATACAGTGGAGATCGTTCCGTTCATCAAGACACAGTCCGGATTTATGGCTTGTGGAGAGGTTAAGAGAAACAATAAAGTGGTTACGACCGCTCCTGCGGTGACAGGTGTTAGCTTAAAGAAATGGAACCCGGTTACCGGAGAAATGAGAATTGCCTGGAAGAATAAAGCAAAAAATGAAAGCGGATATGAGATTCAGCTGATCAACTTAAAAGGCATGGTGGTTGAGACGTTCTCTGTAAAAGGGGATAAGGCAAAAGCGATGAATCTGACGACCCGTAAGATAGTGAATAAAGGCGGTAAAGCAAGAGTCAGAGCTTTTACGATCGCGAACAAAACTAGATATTATGGTGAGTGGTCGGATGATCTGATCCTGGTTCCGACTGCAGCAGCTTCTTTCAAGCAGACGACTACGACTTCTGCATTACTTATCTGGAAGAAGGTTAAGAGCGCTAAGAGATATACGATCTACTACAGCACAAAACCTAATTCCGGTTATAAGAAGCTGGCAACGGTCGGCGCAAATGTAACTTCTTATGCGTTTACGAATATGAAAGAAAATTCCGGCTTTTACGTATATGTTGTTGCGCACAGTGTAAAAGTAGGCAAGAAGAGATATCAGTCAACGGAAGTCAAGACAAAATCGCCGGTTCTGGTGGCTGTATATGGCACATCCAAACCGGTTGCGGCAGTAAAATAAACGAAAACAGATACAGCGTGTACGAACAGGTATACGCTGTATTTTTGGTATAGATTTATATAGTATAGGATTTGCTGATAAGATTTGACTAAAAAGGGATTTTTGCTTGCACATTATAAGTTGATTGTGTATAATGCTAACGGACAACAAGTTTAGGGTTTAGGATAAGTCCGGAGCTGCGGCGTAATAGTCGTAACATGCCGGAGCAACAAGTGATGATAGAAAGGAAGAAAAAAATGAGTAAGAGACCAACCGTATTAATGATCCTTGATGGGTATGGATTGAATGAAAAGAAAGAAGGGAATGCTGTCGCGATCGCTAAGACTCCGGTTATGGATAAGCTGATGGCAGAGTGCCCTTTTGTGAGAGGAAATGCTTCCGGCATGGCAGTCGGACTTCCGGAAGGACAAATGGGCAATTCAGAGGTAGGACATCTGAATATGGGTGCGGGACGTATCGTGTATCAGGAACTGACGCGTATTACCAAAGAGATCCAGGACGGTACTTTCTTTGAAAATCCGGCACTGAAAAAAGCGATGGAAAACTGCAAAAAGAAAGATTCTGCACTGCACGCTTACGGTCTGATCTCAGATGGTGGTGTACACAGCCACAATACACATTTATATGGACTTTTGGAAATGGCGAAAAAGGAAGGCCTTTCCAAAGTATATGTTCACTGCTTTTTGGACGGAAGAGATACTCCGCCTGCATCAGGTAAGGGCTATGTGGAAGAGCTGGAAGCAAAGATGAAAGAGATTGGTGTTGGTGAAGTAGCTTCTGTCTGCGGACGATATTATGCAATGGACAGGGATAACAATTATGATCGTGTGAAGATCGCATACGATGCCCTGACAAAGGGAGAAGGACTGAAGGCAGATTCTGCAACAGCAGCGATTCAGGAGTCTTATGACAGAGATGAGACCGATGAGTTTGTGAAACCTACGGTTGTATGTAAGGATGGTGCTCCGGTAGCAACGATCAAAGATGGTGACAGTATTGTATTCATCAACTTCAGACCGGATCGTGCCAGAGAGATTACCAGATGCTTCTGTGATGACGATTTCACTGCGTTTGACAGAGGTAAGAGACTGGATGTTACTTATGTCTGCTTCTCAGATTATGATCCCACCATCCCGAATAAGGATGTGGCATTCCATAAGATATCTGTTACGAATACATTCGGTGAGTGGCTTGCAGCCAATCATATGAAACAGGCTCGTATTGCTGAGACGGAGAAGTATGCACATGTTACGTTCTTCTTTAACGGCGGTGTGGAAGAGCCAAATGAAGGCGAGGACAGGATCCTTGTAAATTCACCGAAAGATGTTGCAACCTATGATCTGAAGCCTCAGATGAGTGCACCGGAGGTCTGTGACAGATTGTGCGAGGCGATCACAAGCGGTAAGTATGATGTGATCATCATCAACTTTGCGAATCCGGATATGGTAGGTCATACCGGAGTGCTGGATGCGGCGGTTAAAGCGATTGAAACAGTGGATGAGTGTGTGGGACGTGCGGTTGAAGCATTAAAATCTGTAGACGGTCAGATGTTTATTACAGCAGACCATGGAAATGCAGAGCAGCTGATCGATAGTGAGACAGGGGCTCCTTTCACCGCGCATACGACTAATCAGGTTCCGTTTATCCTGGTAAATGCAGATCCGGCATATACTTTGAAAGAAGGCGGATGTCTTGCTGACATCGTTCCTACCATGATCGAGATGATGGGAATGAAAAAACCAGTGGAAATGACAGGAAATTCTCTTCTGATCAAAAAATAAAGATGTGTTTTACGGCTGACTGCCCTGCGCGGTCAGCCGTTTATTCATAGTGGTTAAAACTTCCGGAGAAAACAAAGGAAGGACTGAATAAACTGCACAATAGTCAGGACAAAAGAGCAGAGAATAAAAAAATGAAAACAGGGCATCCTTTTTAAAGAATCTGTGATACGAAAAGGAGGTCCTGTTTTTATGAAAGCATATAAAAAGATCTTTTCCGTAAAGGGAAGGGAAATACTGGATTCGAGAGGGAATCCTACTGTTGAGGCAACGATCCTGGCAAGGGATATTGTGACGGGATGTTATTATGAAGCAAGTGCGGCAGTGCCGTCCGGGGCCAGCAGGGGACAATTTGAGGCAGTAGAACTCAGGGACGGCGAGACGCGCTATATGGGGCTGGGAGTAAAAAGAGCAGTAGAGAATATTAATACGAAAATCAATGAGAGGCTGTACGGCAGAAATGTTCTGGATCAGATGGAGCTTGACAGGCTTATGATCGAACTGGACGGAACAGCCGGCAAAGAAAGCCTTGGTGCCAACGCCATACTGGCGGTATCCATGGCGGCAGCGCGAACAGCAGCCTGCTCACTGAACCTTCCGCTGTATCAATATCTGGGCGGCTGCTATACGAAGCAGATGCCGGTGCCAATGATGAATATACTAAACGGAGGACGTCATGCGACGAACACGATCGATTTTCAGGAATTTATGATACTACCGGTGTCAGCGAAGAGTTTTTCACAAGGACTGCAGATGTGTGCGGAGGTATATCATGATCTGAAAAAGATCTGTCATGGAAAAGGTCTGTCCTGCGGAGTGGGAGATGAAGGAGGTTTTGCACCGGATCTGCCGGATGCGAAGGAAGCTCTGACACTGATCGTTGAAGCAATTAAAAGAGCCGGATATGAACCGGAGACGGATCTGGCAATCGCATTGGATGTGGCCGCCTCCGAACTGTATAATGAGGCAGACGGAAAATATCATTTTCCCGGGGAGACCCGACAAAAGAAAATGGAAGAAGGAGATGCATCTGCAGAGGTTGTCAGGGATACGCAGGAGCTGATCGACTATTATGAACAGCTGATCTCACAGTTTCCGATCGCATCCATTGAGGATGGCCTTGCGGAAAACGACTGGGACGGTTGGAAAGTGCTGACCGCGAAGCTGGGGCAAAAGGTAAAACTGGTCGGAGACGATCTTTTTGTTACCAATGTAAAAAGGCTGGAAGCAGGGATCGGACTGAAAGCAGCGAATGCAATCCTGATCAAACCCAATCAGATCGGAACGATCACAGAGACTATGGAGACGATCGATCTGGCGCATAAAAACGGCTATCAGACGATCATCAGCCATAGAAGCGGTGAGACGGAAGACGCTTTTATTGCAGATCTTGCCGTAGCGGTGAATTGCGATCGGATCAAGACAGGAGCCCCCTGCAGAAGCGAACGTGTTTCCAAGTATAATCAGCTGTTGCGGATCGAAGAATCGTTAAAGAATAACAATAGCTTGCATTATAGGCAAGATGACGGTAAAATATAGTATACCATCTAAAAACGGAGAAATGGAATACGACGGAATAGTGTGATATTTCCGTCGTATTTTTGCAAAGGCGGTCATGGATAAAACAGAGAGAAAAAAACAGATCAGGATACTTGCAAAAGAGATCATGCAGTTGGCCAGGGATAATATTGTGGTGAATCTTGCTTTTCTGGATACGGCTTTGACACATCTGCGGCCCAAAGCAGTGGAAAGTCTTGGAGGAATGTGCATCCGAAACGGCGAATTGTGGTATGATCCTGTGTTTGTACTGTCTAAATATAAGGAAGAACCGAACTATATTACAAGGGCTTATCTGCACAGTCTGCTGCATTGCGTGTTTTTTCACAGTTTTCAATATGATAAGTTAAACCGTACCTATTGGGATCTGGCAACGGATCTGGCAGTGGAGCACATGATCATGGACATGCAGGCGGCACATACATCACTGCGTTATGATGATGAGCTTCAAAGACTGCTCTTGGATTATAAGAGAGAGGCCGGCAGACTTACCGCAGAGAAGCTGTACCGCAATTTTCTGGTAAATGAGCCGAGTCATCGCCGCCGGGAGCTATTGGAAGAGCTGTTTTTGAGAGATATTCATGAGAGCTGGGAGGAGCAGGAGATGGAGGAACTTGCCATGTCGCTTGCAGAGTGGAAGAAAATCACACAGCGGATCAAAGCAGATCTTAAAAGTTTTTCCAAAGATAAGACAAAGGGAGAAGCGATCACTGAGAATCTGTCGGAGGCTATGCGGGAAAAATATGACTATGCAGGGTTTTTGCGCAGATTTATGTCAATGGGAGAGCAGATACGTGTCAATGATGAGGAGTTTGATTATATCTACTATACGTATGGATTGAGAGAATACGGCAATATGCCGCTCATTGAGCCGCTGGAATATGCGGATGATAAAAAGATCAAAGATTTTGTGATCGCAATCGATACTTCCGCTTCCTGCAGAGGGGCTACTGTACAGGCATTTTTGCAAAAGACCTATGGGATCATGACGCAGAGCGAAAGTTTTTTCAGGAAGATCAATGTACACATCATCCAGTGCGACAGCAGTGTGCAGAGTGATGTCAAGATTACCTGTGCGGAGGATTTTGACAGTTTTATGAAAAATGGAAAGTTCGTCGGTTTCGGTTCCACAGATTTCAGACCGGTGTTTCGGCATGTGGATGAGTTGCTGGCGAAAAGAGAGTTTGATGACTTAAAAGGGTTGATCTACTTCACAGACGGCTATGGAGCATATCCGGAAAAAATGCCGGAGTATGATGTGGCATTTGTGTTTGTGAAAGAGGATCTGTTTGCACCACAGGTACCGCCATGGGCGATCAGGCTTGTACTGCAGCCGGAAGAGATCGAAGAAGAAAACGAAAAACAGACAGGAGAGAAAAAATGAATATAGGTCAGGCGAAAGAGTATATCAAGGATTCCGTTAAAATATATTTAAAAAAAGATGCATTCGGTGAGTATCGTATTCCACTGGTCAGACAACGTCCTATTTTTTTGCTGGGGGCACCGGGGCTGGGGAAGACTGCGATCATGGAGCAGGTTGCGCAAGAACTGGGGATTGCACTTGTGACTTATTCCATGACCCATCACACAAGACAGTCAGCATTGGGACTTCCTTTTATCAGACATAAAAGCTTTGACGGAGAAGAATATGATGTGTCCGAATACACGATGAGCGAGATCATTGCTTCTATCTATGATGTCATGGAAAAAAGCGGGATTCGGGAAGGAATTTTGTTTTTGGATGAAATCAATTGTGTGTCGGAAACGTTGGCTCCGTCCATGCTGCAGTTTTTGCAGTACAAGGTTTTTGGACGTCACAGTGTACCGGAAGGCTGGGTGATCGTGACTGCAGGCAATCCGCCGGAATACAATAAATCGGTGCGGGAATTTGATGTTGTGACGATGGATCGACTGAAAGTGATGGAAGTGGAGAGTGATTATAAAGCCTGGCATGAGTATGCTTTGCAAAGAGGAGTGAATGCAGCGATCCTCAATTATCTGGAGATGAACAAGGGCGATTTTTATGTGATCGAAACCACAGCAAAAGGAAGGAGTTATGTAACGGCCAGAGGCTGGGAGGATCTTTCCATGACGTTACAGCTATATGAGGAGGAACATTTAAAGGTAGATGAGACGCTGGTCGGGCAGTATCTGCAAAACGAGCGGATCGTGCGTGAATTTACCGCCTACTACGATCTGTTTCAGAAATATAAGAAAATTTATCCGATAGAGGAAATCTTATCCGGGAACGCCACGCAGGATATGATCGGTCAGGCGGCTGAAGCCGGATTTGAAGAGAGGCTTTCTCTGCTTGGTATGCTAAAGGACAAAATACAGAGTGAGATCAAGGAAGCAGTGGCGCTGTCTGACGAACTGACCGAGATCATGCCGCTTTTGAAAGCAGTGAAGGGACAGACGGCACAGGGAGCAGACGGCAAGGCGGTACTCCAATTACTGGAAAACGGCAAACAGGCCAAACAGAAACAGATTGACACGGCCAAAAGCGCCAACGCTTTATCGGACGCGGATCACCGCAAATTTCGCAGCGTGATCCAACTGCTGGAGACGATCATAAAAAAACTCCGGCTGCAGGAATGCGCGGACGGCAGTGCAAGTTTTACACAGATCAAAGAGATCTTTGATGAGAGGGTATTGAAGGTAAAACAGTTCTCCCAAAAGACCGGAGAACGTCTGCATTTTCTGTTTGTCTTTATTGAGCAGGCTTTTGAAGACGGAAACGAAATGCTTTTGTTTGTGACCGAACTTACCGTCAATGAAAACAGCGCAAGATTTATTAGCATGTTTGGCTCCGAAGATTATAAAAAGCACAATGAGGAACTGATGCTTTCCGAGAGACAAAAGGAAATGATCGAAAAAATAAAAGAACTGGAATTATAAAGGAAAATTGTATGGAAAGAGAGTTGCGGACTGCAAACGGAAGTTTGTATTATGAATCGGAAAAGACGGAAATTGTCATTACGGGATACCATGGGATCGATGCGCATCTGGTAATACCGGAACAGATTGATGGGCATCCCGTGACTGCCATCGGGAAAAAGGCTTTTCTGGGACAGAAAAATCTTATGAGCATAGCGTTTCCGCCTACACTTACATATCTAGAGGACTGGGCGTTTGCACATTGCTATCGGCTGCGGGAGGTGGCGTTGTATCCGGTGGAATGTGGTCTTGGAAGAGGAGTTTTTACAGAGTGTGGCAGACTGGAAAAAGCGAGGTTTTTAACACTTCCGGCTGCGGTAAAACAGTGCTCGCACGAGGAGGCAGACAGGCTTTTGAATAGCATTTCCGGTCTTTTAATGTCGACAGTGACGGTTCTGGATGCCCCCTATCTGTTCGACCCGGTGGATGTCGGAAGCAGGGAGTGGCTTATGAAATATGATTCCCGCATGGAAACACTTCTGAACCGGGATGATATGGAAGGCTATGCGAAGACTATTTCGTGCGGAGAAGAGGATTATGGCAATACCAGCCAGGAGCAATATATATCGGAAAAACATAAAAGCAAAGTCAGACTGATCCTGGCCCGGCTGTTACATGATTACGGCATGGCGGATAAAATGCGTTCCGGCTGCGTGGAGTATCTGAAAGGTTTTATGCCGCCGGGAGTACATACCGAGAGCTGGCAGGTAGTGAGAGAGGAATATGCAGAGAATCAGGAGTGCTTCCGCCTTCTGTGCGATCTGGGATGTGTGACGGAGGAAAATATCGATATCCTGATCAAAGATCTGGGACAAGAGCATCCGGAACGAAAAGGTTTTTTGATGAAGTATAAACAGGAAAGATTCGCTGCAACGGATTTTTTTGCAGATTTTTCCCTTTAATGCAAAAACATACTTGAAATTTGTTTTTGAATATGCTAAGATAATTCTTGTTTGGCAGACAGCTGCCATAATTTCAGAGTTTTCTTAGGAGGAATTAGACGTGGGAGTCGTTAGAACAATTTTAACAGTCGTATTTATCATAATTTGTATAGCATTGACAGTCATCGTCTTAATGCAAGAGGGAAAGAGTGCCGGACTTGGTTCGATCAGCGGTGCTGCCGAGACTTACTGGGGCAAGAATAAAGGACGTTCCATGGAAGGTAAGCTTGTGAAATTCACAACGCTTCTGGTAGTATTGTTTATCGTATTGTCAGCGGTATTGAATCTGAACATGATCTGATGAGAAACCACTCTTGCAAAAGAGTGGTTTTTTTAAACTGTTTTTTGAGGAAGGTATTTATGGCAAAGAGTTTTGAAGAGAGAAAAAAAATAGTCTGCGATCTGATCGACAATGAGTTCTATGTTCCCATGAAGGAAAAAGAACTTGCCATTATGCTGCAGGTGGCGCCGGAGGATCGTCCGGAATTCAAGAGGGTGTTGGAGGCGCTCCTGACGGACGGTGAGATCATGATCACCAAACGCGGTAAATATAAAAGACCGGAGAACCAGCTCCTTACCGGGGTATTTATCAGTCATGGAAAGGGATTCGGTTTCGTGGAAACAGAAGGCAGTGACGAGGATTACTATATCCCGGAAGACTATGTCAACGGTGCGTTTCATCAGGATACGGTGACCATAAGACTGCTCGCGGGCAGGCGTGGGAAGAGACAGGAAGCGGAAGTGGTGAGCGTCTTGGAGCACGGCATGAAGCAGATCGTGGGGACCTATGAGAAATCTGCAAATTTCGGCTTTGTCATACCGGACAATCCGAAGATCGCTAAGGATATTTTTGTTCCTGTCGAGCGTTCCAAAGGGGCGACAGACGGTCATAAGGTTATTGTGGAAATTACGGATTATGGCACGCAGAAGCGCAATCCCGAAGGGAAGATCGTAGAAATCTTAGGACATATCAATGATCCGGGGGTGGATATCATGTCCATTGTCAAGGGGTTTGATCTGCCTATGGAATTTCCGGAAAAGGTGCTGAATCAGGCAGAGCGTGTGGCGAAGGAAGTCACCGAGGCTGATATGGCGGGCAGGAGAGACCTGCGAGATCTTCTGATGGTTACGATCGATGGCGAGGATGCGAAGGATCTTGACGATGCTGTGAGCCTTACAGTGGAGGAAGGAATTTATCATCTTGGCGTGCATATCGCAGATGTGACGAATTATGTACAGGAGCATTCTGCTCTGGACAGAGAAGCCTTGAAACGGGGAACCAGCGTCTACCTGGTGGACAGAGTGATCCCTATGCTTCCGCATACGCTGTCAAACGGAATGTGTTCCCTGAACGCGGGGACGGACAGACTGGCACTCAGCTGTCTGATGGACATTGATGAAAAAGGCGAGGTTGTCAATTATGAGATCACGGAATCGGTGATCCATGTAGACAGGCGCATGAATTATACAGATGTGGCGAAGATCATCGAGGAACATGACGAAGAAACCTGCAAAGAATACGAAGAACTGGTTCCTATGTTTGAACAGATGGCGCAGTGCGCGGGCTGTCTGCGCAAGAAACGAAAAAAACGCGGTTCGATCGATTTTGACTTTGATGAGTGCAAAATCCTTCTGGATAAAGAGGGACATCCGATCGAGATCAAACCATATGTGCGTAATCAGGCAACGAAGTTGATCGAGGATTTCATGTTGATCGCGAATGAGACGGTTGCCCAGCATTTTTACTGGCTGGAGCTTCCTTTTGTGTATCGTACCCATGACAATCCCGACCCGGAGAAGATCAAAGCACTGGCTGCTTTTATTTATAATTTCGGTTATACCATCAAAACAGTTCAGGAGGAGATTCATCCGAAGGAACTGCAGAAGCTGTTGGCACGTATTGACGGGACAGAGGAAGAAGCACTTATCAGCAGACTGACACTTCGGAGTATGAAGCAGGCGAAATATACGAGCGAGTGTACCGGGCATTTTGGACTGGCATGTGAGTATTACTGTCATTTTACTTCTCCGATCCGCCGATATCCGGATCTTCAGATACATCGCATTATCAAAGACTATCTGCGCGGGCGCCTAGATGAAGAACGGATTGTTCATTACAGAGAGATCCTAGAGCAGGTATGTAAACAGTCCTGCGAGACGGAGAGACGCGCGGAGGAGGCAGAGCGGGAGACGGATAAACTCAAAAAAGCAGAGTATATGTCCGGACATATCGGAGAAACCTTTGAAGGTGTGATCAGCAGCGTGACAGCCTGGGGCGTTTATGTGGAGCTTCCGAATACGATAGAGGGTATGGTGCATGTATCCGATCTGCCGGGCGATTATTATATCTTTGATGAGAATACGTATGAGATGACAGGGGAGACGACCGGAAGAAAGTTTAAGCTGGGACAGCGCGTTTCGGTCATTGTGAAGGAGACTGACAAGATCACCCGAACGATAGACTTCACGATGGATTCCGTCCCGGAGGAAGCTGACTGATGAGAGGAGAGAATTGACATGGATCAGTAAGTGAAAAGTGTCAGGGGATAATGTGTTTTCTTATGAAATGAATTATTGGACAGGGAGAAAAAACAATGGCAAAAGATGCAATGAAACTGGTGGCCAACAATAAAAAAGCATATCATGATTATTTTATTGATGAAAAATATGAAGCAGGCATCGCCCTTCATGGCACGGAAGTTAAAAGTCTGCGCATGGGAAAGTGTAGTATCAAAGAGGGGTTTATACGGATCGAAAAAGGAGAGGCTTTCATTTATGGCATGAATATCAGCCCTTATGAGATGGGAAATATCTTTAATAAAGATCCGCTTCGACCGAAAAAACTGTTGCTGCATAGGAGTGAGATCGCAAAACTCGATGCGAAAAGCAGTGTGCAGGGCTTTACTTTGGTGCCGCTTCAGGTGTATTTTAAAAATGGCAGGGCAAAACTGGAACTGGGGCTGGCGCGAGGCAAGAAATTATATGATAAGAGAGAAGATATTGCCAAAAAAGACCAGAGACGGGAACTGGAGAGACAGTTTAAAGTGAAAAATCTGTAAAATGTTACCGGCAGAAAGAAAAACATGGATCATAATACTAAGGAGGATGACTTATATGGCAGCGAAGAAAAAACTGGAGGATATGACCGATCGGGAACTTATGATCGAATTGATCGAGAGTCAGAGAAAGGATGCACTGGGACAGAAGATCACAGCGGTGGGAAGTGTAGCACTGTTTGCGGCAGTACTGCTGGCACTGATCATTCTGGTTCCGAGAGTCATGGTACTGTTAAATGATGTGAATGCAGCGGTCAAAAATGCGGATACGATGATCTCTCAGGTTCAGGGATCTATCGCAGAACTGGATAAGGCGGTAGCAAACATTGATGAGATGGTTACCAATGCAAATGATCTGGTGGTTACCAATACAGACAGTCTTAATGATGCAGTGCAAAAGATCAACAATATCAATTTTGATGAGCTGAATAAAGCAATCGGTGATTTCTCCGATACAGTGGAGCCGTTGGCTAACTTCTTTCATAAATTTAATTAACCGGAGCAGGTCTGTTACGGTTGCTTTTCCGGGATAAAACGAACGGTCGTGTGCGAAACATGTTGCATGCAGTGAACAGGCGGATGCATAACAGAAAGCGGTGGCGAAGACGTGTGACACTGGATTTGCAACATTGGATTTACCTGGAAAGGTTGACAATTTCAAGAAAAATCATTATAATAAAATAAATTCAGGAGAGTTATGACTATCAGTGTTTTTCACTAACCCGGGCTAGTAAAGGTTTCGACGGGGGTTATGCAGCTGGAGAAGCGAGTCGCATGGTAATGCGTTAAATGGCCAAATTAAAATTAAACGCTGAAGATAATTTAGCATACGCTGCCTAAGGGCAGCAGTCGGACTTAGTGCACCTGCACATTAAGAACCCGGCTTCGACTATGCAGGAAACGACACTGGCAAAGCTTTGAGCCTGTGGGCGTATCATGAAGCTACTGAAACCGTAAGGATGTTTGTTTTCGTACGGCAGAGGGAATGTCAAAGAACAAACTACACTCGTAGAAGTACAGGGAATTGGCCTTCGGACACGAGTTCGACTCTCGTCTAGTCCATAGCGGTCGGAAGCAGATGTTTCCGTCCGCTTTTTTCATAGAATCGAAAGGAGAGGGTGGATGATGAAAATTCTGTTTTATGATACCAAGAAATATGATAAAGAATCCTTTGAACGAGTTCTTCCGGAGTATCCTTCTGTTAAGATCACTTATCTGGAAACAGAACTGTCGGAGAATACGACAGCACTGGCAAAGGGATATGAAGCGATCTGCGCATTTGTCAATTCGGATCTTTCCGAAGGAGTGATACGCAGTCTGCAGAAAGAAGGGGTAAAGCTCATATTGCTTCGTTGTGCGGGATTTAATAATGTCGATAGCATTGTGGCAAATGAATGCGGTATTACGGTTTTAAGGGTACCGGGCTATTCGCCCGAAGCGGTGGCAGAGCATGCGATGGCATTGGCACTGGCTGTAAACAGACGGATCCATAAGGCTTATATCAAAGTGCGGGAGAATAATTTCAGTCTGGTTGGTCTTACGGGAGTGACTCTTCACGGGCGGACGGCAGGAATTATCGGAACAGGAAAAATCGGGGCTGCGATGTGCCGGATCTGTAATGGCTTTGGTATGAAAGTCATTGCTTATGACAAGTATCCGAACCGGTCACTGGACTTTGTGGAATATGTTTCCTTTGAGGAAGTTTTAGCGCAGAGTGATCTGATCTCATTGCACTGTCCGCTGATGGATGATACCTACCATCTGATCAATGAAGATACTATTTCAAAGATGAAAGATAATGTGATTCTGGTGAATACGTCCAGAGGCGCACTGATCAAGACAGACGATCTGATCAGGGGAATCCGAAACCGTAAGTTTTTGGGAGTGGGACTGGATGTATATGAGGAGGAAGGCGACAACGTTTTTGAGAACAGAGAAGATGATTTCTTAGAGCATTCTGTGACGGCAAGACTGTTGTCGTTCCCGAATGTAGTCGTGACTTCGCATCAGGGATTTCTAACGGAAGAAGCATTGATCGCTATCAGCCATACCACTTTGCAAAACGCAGTGGATTTTGAACAGGGCTCGATCAATGAGAGCAATCAGGTAAAATAGGTAAAACAAAAATGCTTCCCGTTCGGGAAGCATTTCTGTTACAGTCATTTGAGGGGGTGACTGTAAAAATGAGGGATATATGAAAAACTCTTTGAGAGGGGAGTTTTTATAGAAACGTTTCCGTTTCTACGAAAAACATCATACTAGAAAATTGTGTTTTTTTTGTGTCCTGATTATAACGAATTTGTAAACTGTGAAAAAAAAGTGTGAAAACTGCCAAAAATCTGTTATACTGTTAATGCTCGCAACACTTGCGGGCAGTTGGTTAAGATGGAGGAATGGGAATGTCTAAATTTGTAGAGAAAGAAATAAGCTGTATGATGTGCGGACATGTCAATACAGTCACGATATTGACTTCAGCAACGACACAGGGAAGTGCGGATCTGGATTCCAGACCCCCTGAGAAGCGAAGAAGTGCCATGCCGCTCTGGGTACACCAGTGCGATCACTGTACAGCGGTCTTTTCGGTGTTTGAAGATACGCCGAAGGTTGATAAAAGCTTTCTGACCACACAGAAGTACGAAAATTGTGACGGCATTGCGGGACTTCCTTCTTTAGCACAGTCTTTTGTAAAGATCGCGCTGATCTATGAGCAGGCAGGCGAAATGAAAAAAGCGGGCAATTATTTCCTGAATGCGGCATGGTGCTGTGATGATGAAAAGCTGGATGTGAATGCGAAACAGTGCAGGGATGAAGCGCTCCGCTGTTGGAATCAGGTAGACGTGGCAGAGATCAACCGCAGAGAAATGCCGGAGCTTCAGCTAAAGATACTGGATACTTTACGACGTGCAGAGCATTTCAAGGATGCCAAGGAATTTGCCAAATGTGTCAAGACAAGGGACGAGAACATGAAACAGGTACTGGCCTTTGAGATCAGCAAATCGATCCAGAGAGACAACAGATGCTATACATTGGCGGATGCCATCAGAAAGTGAGAAGAAAAATGGAAAAAACATTAAACAAAACCATCAGAAAAGAAATCTATGACGGATATACTTATATAGAGGGCGGCGTCTGCGCGGCAAAGGGATTTCGTGCGAATGGACTCAACTGCGGGCTCAATGCGAATCCGGATAAAAACGATCTGGGACTTCTTGTGAGTGATGAAATCTGCCAGACGGCTGCGGTTTATACACAGAACAAAGTAAAAGGTGCACCGATCCTGGTCACAAAACAGCACCTGGACAAGACTGGCGGACAGTCATTTGGCGTGGTCATGAATTCGAAGAATGCCAATACCTGCAATGCAGACGGAGTTTTGAAAGCACAGATGATGTGCCGCATTGCTGCAGAGCGCCTTGCGAAAAAAGAAGAAGAAATACTGGTGGCTTCCACCGGAGTCATCGGACAGATCCTGCCCATCGAACCGATCGAAAGCCATATGGATGAACTGGTGGCAGGTCTTTCCTACGAGGGAAATCTGGCCGCGGAGTGGGCGATCATGACGACGGATACGGTACCAAAGGAAGTGGCAGTCAGTTTTGAATTAAACGGCGTGACCTGCCATCTTGGGGGAATGGCGAAGGGAAGCGGAATGATCCATCCCAATATGGCGACTACCCTCAACTTTGTTACCACAGATGCGGCGATCGATCATAAGCTTCTGCAAAAGGCACTGGATGAAGTGATCCCGGTTACCTACAACTGTTTAAGTGTCGATGGAGACACTTCCACAAACGACATGGTGGTCGTAATGGCAAACGCAATGGCGGGAAATCCTGAGATCACAAAGGAAGATACGAACTTTGCGATCATAAAACAGGCATTGTATATTGTATTATCCAATCTTACGAAGATGTTGGCAAAAGACGGGGAAGGTGCGACCAAACTCATCGAATGCCACTGTATGGGAGCGAAGGATCAGGAAATGGCGGTCATCGTTGCCAAAAGTGTGATCTGTTCCCCTCTATTCAAGTGCGCCATGTTTGGAGAAGACGCGAACTGGGGACGTATCCTTTGTGCGATCGGCTATGCGGATGCGGATTTTGATATCACGAAAGTGAATGTGGATATCTGCTCGCAAAACGGTATTCTTCCGGTCTGCAGAGACGGAGCGGGAGTTGCATTTTCTGAAGAATTTGCAAAAGAAGTACTGGGAGCGGATGAGATTACCATTGAAGTCACGCTTGCGGAGGGAGATGCGCAGGCAAGAGCATGGGGCTGTGATCTGACCTACGACTATGTGAAGATCAATGGTGACTACCGCACCTGAGAGAGTGAACATACCAATAGCAAAAGGTAATGGAGTGTAAGGTTATATGGCACAGAATGAGAAAGACCTTATCGTAGACGGATACTGTTTCCGTACAGAGGAAGAAGCGGATACGGCCAGAGTAGAGAAAGAAAGAGTCTCCATTCTGGAGGAAAAACTAAATTATGATAATATCGCCTCAGTTGCATTGCTTTATGAAAAGGCAGTGCGCAACCATGTGTTTGTTACACCTGTCGGAATCGTTTTTCTGGCAAAGATCCAGACTTTTTTAAAGGAGCATGACAGACCGGAAGCTTTGATCTGTATTCCGGTCGACTGTGCGAAGCGCCCTGTGGCAGAAGAAACGCAGGACGATATGGAGCATATCGTCACGGATGAGGAAGAACTTCTGATCCAGAAACAGGAAGCGAAGATGGAAAGACTGGAGCGTGAGCTGAAAGAACAAAAAGAGCTTGTAAAGGAAAAAGAAGGACGGATCAAAATGGGTAACTATATCAATATTGCCCTGATTGTCGTTATCCTTTGTCTGTTTTTTATCACCTATATGGGTGAGAATGCGAATGTACTGAATTATAAGAGAGTTCTGACAGACCGTTATGCCTCCTGGGAACAGGAGCTGACACAACGGGAAAAGGTCATACGGGAAAAGGAAAAAGAGCTTCAGATTGAAGAAAGCAAGTGATTGTTCACATGAAAAACATAATTGTCCGTTAAAATGAAAAGCAAATCCAACGGAAAGAGGGATGGCATATGGACAAACTGAAGATCATGGTAGTGGATGATGAGAGCAGGATGCGTAAACTGGTCAAGGACTTTCTTGTTAAGAATGATTATGAAGTCATAGAAGCGGAAAATGGGGAACAGGCGGTAGATCTTTTCTTTGACCAGAAAGATATCGCACTGATCCTGTTAGACGTGATGATGCCGAAAATGGACGGATGGCAGGTATGCAGGGAGGTCAGACAATATTCCCAGGTCCCGATCATCATGCTGACGGCGAGATCGGATGAAAGAGATGAACTGATGGGATTTAAGCTTGGTGTGGATGAATACATTTCCAAGCCCTTTAGCCCCCGGGTTCTGGTGGCACGTGTGGAAGCGGTGCTCAGACGGACAAATTCCGGTTCAGAGCAGAAAAACATTGTTCTGGGACCGATCGAGTTGGACAAATCAGCACATCTGGTAACGATCAACGGTAAAACGATCGACTTAAGCTATAAAGAATTTGAGTTGCTTGCTTATTTTATGGAAAACAAAGGAATCGCACTTTCAAGAGAAGTGATCCTCAACCATGTATGGAATTACGACTATTTCGGAGATGCCAGAACCATCGATACCCATGTGAAAAAACTTCGCAGCAAGATGGGAGAACAGGGCAATTATATCAAGACCATCTGGGGTATGGGCTACAAGTTTGAAGTGGATGAAGAGGAAGCGTGATCAAGCCGTGGGATTCTTTAGCTTTTTAAAACGAAAAAAAGAAAAAAAACAGACAATCTATGATATACCGATCAAACGTTCTATCTCCGAGCAGATCGCAGGCGTTTTTATCCTGCTTCTGTTCGGGGCTATTCTTTTATGCTGGATTCTGAATACGACTTTGCTGGAAAAGTATTATCAGCGTAATAAACAGACCGTTCTGATGCAGGCCTATGAGAGTATTAACCAGGCGGTAGAATCAGGGAGCCTTTCCACCGAGGAATATCATTCGGAGATCAAACGACTTTGCAGAACCTATAACCTTGAGATCATTATCATTGATGAGGACTCAGAGACTGTAGTGTATTCCGGTGGCGATCCCAAGCCTTTGATCCATCAGCTTCTGGATAATGTATTTTTGGATCATTCCAAGGGAGAAGTCTACCAGAAAACGGAATCCTATACGATTGAGAAGGATAAGGATCCGGGGATGAACATTCAGTATTTATCTATGTGGGGAATTTTGCAAAATGGTAATCTTTTCATGATGCGTACTGCAATGGAAGGGATTAAAGACAGTGTGAAGATCGCCAACCGCTTTCTGGCGTACATCGGTATTCTGGTGGTAGTGGCAGGAGGGATTGTGATCCGCCTGGTGACCAAAAGACTTGCATCTCCGATCAAAGAGCTGACCGAGTTGTCGCAGAGAATGTCCGAACTGGATTTTGATGTCCGTTATAACGGAGATGTCAAGAACGAGATCGGAGTACTCGGTGTTCATTTTAACGAGATGAGCGATACATTAAAGAAGACAATCTCAGAATTAAAGACAGCCAATAATGAACTGCAAAAGGATATCAGGCACAAAGAAGAAGTGGATGACATGCGAAAGGAATTCCTGGCGAATGTCTCCCATGAGCTGAAAACCCCCATAGCACTCGTACTTGGATACGCAGAGGGACTGAAAGAATGCATCAATGATGACGCGGAAAGCCGTGATTTTTATTGCGATGTGATCATAGATGAGGCGGAGAAAATGGATGTCATGGTAAAGAAACTCCTTACTTTGAATCAGCTGGAATTCGGTAATGAAAATGTGGTGATGGAACGCTTTGATATCGTGGAGTTTGTACACAATTTCCTACAGTCTGCCAACATTCTGATCAAACAGAATAATGTAACGGTAACGCTGGAAAGCGATGCCGATTCCATACCTGCGTGGGGCGATGAGTTTAAGATCGAGGAAGTATTCACGAACTACTTCAGCAATGCCCTGAATCATGTGGACGGAGAGCGCAAAATCTCGGTTGCGATCCGCAAACGAGAGGATGTTGTGAGGGTGTCTGTACGAAACACAGGTAATCCGATCCCGGAGGAAGCATTAGAACACCTGTGGGAAAAATTCTACAAAGTAGACAAGGCAAGAACAAGGGAATACGGTGGCAGTGGAGTCGGACTCTCCATTGTAAAAGCGATCATGGAATCTATGAACCGGGATTATGGAGTCATCAACCATGAAGACGGCGTGGAATTCTGGTTTGAACTAGAGATGCGATAGGAGTCAGTCGCTCAAAGGCTTTTGCCCGGGTAGTAGCAGCCGGCAAAGCTGACTGAGGAGAGAAATTCAGACCATTTTTTGGTTGTGACCTAATGGATATAATGATATAATGTAACATATCGGAAGGAAACCAAGCGGCCGCGAAGCGGACATTTGGTTTCACTCGATATGTTAACGAGCGAAACGGATGTTTCGCGAGTGCGTATCCTGAGAACTACGGGAGGAGATTCTATGAGAAAAAGAATACTGACCGGTTTGTTATTAACAATATCCTTATTCTCTTTAAATGGTTGCGGGAATATGATCATGGATCTGACGGCTGAAGAAAGTGAGCAGATCAGCGAGTACGCGGCTGCAGTGCTTTTATCTTATGATACGGGATATCACAGCAGACTGCTGACCGAGGAAGAAATAGCGATCGCAGAAGCTGAGGAAGCGGCAGCACGGGCTAAACAGGAACGGATCGATCAGATCGCACAGGCCTATGCTAACGCTGAGCCGGAACCGACAGACGGTGTTTCGGATTCGGATCCTTCTGCCGGAGACGGCGCGAACCAAAGTGAGGAAGCTCCTGTTGTACTTGCAGATTTTCTGGGTCTCTCCGGTCTGGATCTGCAATATACCGGAAGTGCGGTGACAAACAGTTATCCGGAAGAAAACGAAGCAGACGAGAAAGGCGCTTTCTTTGCGATGCGTTCCACTCCGGGGAATAAACTTCTGGTTCTGAAATTTCATATGCAGAATATTTCAAACGAAGACTGTATGGTAGATCTGTTGTCTAAGAAAGTGCGTTTTTCTGTCAGCAGTGATGAGATCGAAAAGACCAATATGCAGGTGACGATGTTAGAAAACGATCTTTCCACTTATCAGGGAACACTGGCACAGGGCGCAGGAACTGATGTTGTGCTCGTAGCTGAGATCCCGGAGGCAAAGGCTTTGGACATCGGGATACTGAATTTGGGTGTGAAATGCGCAGGTGAGACCGCTTCTTTGAAATTGCAGTGATACGATTATCATAACCACCGGGTCAGTTTCAGACTCAGTGGTTATTTTTTGCACAAATATACAGACAGGATAAACTCCTAAAAGCATGGGATGAAAGGAATAGACCCAAAAGAAGTGATATGAGAAAAAAAGCTTGAAAGCATGTGCCGACAGGAACCGGGATGGAAATCTGTCGGCATAAAAAATAATAGAAAAAATTATAGAAAAAATTATAGAAAAAAGTTGAAAAAAGTAGTTGACATTTGGACTCAGATAGGGTATATTAGTCTTCGTTGCGGCGGACAATACCGCAGCGGAGTGAT
>SVFN01000013.1 GCA_015056815.1 Lachnospiraceae bacterium
GCATAACAGTATAATTCTTGAGATTTTACACAGAAAAATCCCGCACAGATGTGCGGGACTTTGTCGACAGTCTGAGGCGGCAGTTGCCTGCCGCCTCTATTCTATCTCTATTCTGTCGTAACAGCGTCTTCCTCTCCGGTTTCTTCTGTTTCTGTTTCCATGCTGACATCTTCTGCTTCGTCAGTCTCATCTGCGAAGCTAAGTTCTTCCTGCTCATCCTCGTAGTCCGGAATCACTTGCTTTGCGCGACTCTCTGCAAGGAGTTTTTCTTCTTTCTTCTCCTGCTCAATACGAAGATCAGTATCCAGAGTTACCTCTCGATAGCGCTTCATACCGGTTCCGGCCGGAATCAGTTTACCGATCAGAACGTTCTCTTTCAGACCAATGAGCGGATCCACTTTCCCTTTGATAGCAGCCTCGGTCAGTACCTTTGTGGTCTCCTGGAAAGAAGCTGCTGACATGAAGGAATTCGTGGCAAGTGCCGCCTTGGTGATACCCAGAATGATCTGCTTCCCTTCTGCCGGCTCTTTTCCTTCTTCTTTCAATCTCTCATTGGTATCCTCAAACTCCAGTACATCCACAAGCGTACCCGGCAGGAAATCGGAATCACCGTTATTCTCCACGCGGATCTTCTTTAACATCTGCCTTACCAGGACCTCAATATGCTTATCCGCAATATCTACACCCTGCAGGCGGTATACGCGCTGTACTTCGCGCAGCATGTAGTCCTGTACGGCGCGGATTCCTTTGATCTTAAGGAGATCATGCGGATTCACACTACCTTCTGTCAGCTCATCACCTGCTTCAAGCACTGCACCGTCCATAATCTTGATACGGGAACCGTAAGGGATCAGGTAAGTCTTGCTCTCACCGGTCTCATCATTGGTAATGATGATCTCACGTTTCTTCTTGGTATCCTTAATAACAGCCGTTCCGCCGAACTCTGCAATGATCGCAAGTCCCTTCGGCTTTCTGGCTTCAAAAAGCTCCTCGACACGGGGAAGACCCTGTGTGATATCATCACCGGCTACACCACCGGTATGGAAAGTACGCATGGTAAGCTGTGTACCCGGTTCACCGATTGACTGTGCCGCGATAATACCGACTGCTTCACCGACCTGAACAGCTTCACCGGTCGCCATGTTTGCACCATAGCATTTCGCGCAGATTCCCACATGTGAACGGCAGGTAAGGATGGTACGGATCTTCACTTCCTCAATCGGTCTTCCCTTCTCATCCACGCCTGCAGACATGATCTTCGCAGCACGGCTTGGTGTGATCATATGATTCGCTTTTACAATGATGTTACCATCTTTATCTTTTATATCCTCACAGGAATATCTTCCTGTGATCCTGTCTTTTAATCCTTCGATGGTCTCCTTGCCGTCCATGAAAGCCTTTACTTTCATGCCGGGGATCTCCTCTTTGCCTTCACAGCAGTCCATCTCACGAACGATCAGTTCCTGTGAAACGTCAACCATTCGACGTGTCAGATAACCGGAGTCTGCTGTACGAAGTGCCGTATCGGAAAGTCCCTTACGGGCTCCATGCGCTGACATGAAGTACTCCAGCACGTCAAGTCCTTCACGGAAGTTTGACTTGATCGGCAACTCGATGGTACGTCCCGTCGTATCTGCCATCAATCCACGCATTCCGGCCAGCTGTTTGATCTGCTGGTTGGAACCACGGGCACCGGAATCGGCCATCATGAAGATGTTGTTGTATTTATCCAATCCCTTTAACAGCACATCCGTAAGTTCTTTATCCGTCTCATTCCAGGTCTCGACCACAGCTCTGTAACGTTCTTCCTCTGTAATGAGTCCGCGATTAAAGTTCTGTGTGATCTTATCAACGGTTTTCTGTGCTGCCTCAAGCATTTCCGGCTTCTTGGCCGGCACTGTCATATCGGAGATGGAAACCGTCATGGCTGCTCTTGTCGAATACTTGTAGCCCATCGCCTTAATATGGTCAAGCACTTCTGCTGTCATCGTCGCCCCATGCGTATTGATGACTTTCTCCAGGATCTGCTTCAGTCCCTTCTTTCCTACATGGAAATCCACCTCGAGAAGATTTTCATTCCCCGGAATGCTGCGGTCTACATAACCAAGATCCTGCGGAATGATCTCATTGAAAATAAATCTTCCAAGTGTTGACTCCACATTACTGCTGACTTCTTCTCCATCAGCCCCGGTCTTCGTCACACGGACTGTAATGCGGGAATGCAGCGTACATGCACCATTCTCATACGCAAGGATCGCTTCGTTAACATTCTTGAAGAATTTGCCTTCCCCGACTGCTCCGGGTCTTTCCTGCGTCAGATAATAGATACCCAGCACCATATCCTGTGAAGGAACGGCAACCGGTCCGCCATCCGAAGGCTTCAGGAGATTATTCGGTGAGAGCAGAAGGAATCTGCACTCTGCCTGAGCCTCTACGGAAAGAGGAAGATGCACAGCCATCTGGTCTCCGTCGAAGTCGGCATTGAACGCCGTACATACGAGCGGATGCAGTTTGATGGCCTTACCCTCTACCAGGATCGGCTCGAATGCCTGAATACCCAGTCTGTGAAGAGTAGGGGCACGGTTTAACATAACCGGATGTTCTTTGATGACTTCTTCCAAAACATCCCATACCTGTGTATCTAATTTTTCAACAATCTTTTTTGCGTTTTTAATATTCTGCGAAATGCCTCTGGATACCAGCTCTTTCATCACAAAGGGCTTAAACAGCTCGATTGCCATTTCCTTCGGCAGACCGCACTGGTAAATCTTAAGTTCCGGTCCTACAACGATAACGGAACGTCCGGAATAGTCTACACGCTTACCTAACAGGTTCTGGCGGAAACGTCCGGATTTACCTTTTAACATATCTGAAAGGGACTTAAGCGGTCTGTTGCCCGGTCCCGTTACGGGACGTCCGCGTCTGCCATTATCGATCAGGGCATCCACGGCCTCCTGCAGCATTCTTTTCTCGTTGCGGACGATGATATCCGGTGCACCGAGGTCTAACAGTCTCTTCAGACGGTTATTACGGTTAATGATACGGCGGTACAGATCATTCAGATCGGAAGTCGCAAAACGACCACCATCAAGCTGTACCATCGGACGAAGATCCGGCGGGATCACCGGAACCACATCCATGATCATCCACTCCGGTCTGTTGCCGGATTCTCTGAACGCTTCTATCACTTCCAGTCTTTTAATGATCCGTGCTCTCTTCTGACCGCTTGAATCCTTCAGATCTGCCTTTAATTCTACGGATTCTTTTTCAAGATCGATGGCCTGTAAAAGCTCCTTAACAGATTCTGCTCCCATTCCTACACGGAATGTATTGCCATATTCTTCTCTGGCATCCTGATATTCCTTTTCGGAAAGGACCTGCTTGTAATCAAGCTTTGTCTCTCCCGGATCCAGCACGATATAAGATGCAAAATACAAAACCTTTTCCAGGATCCTGGGGGACAGATCCAGGATCAGTCCCATCCGGCTCGGAATTCCTTTGAAATACCAAATGTGCGATACCGGAGCCGCAAGCTCGATATGCCCCATACGCTCACGTCGTACATTTGCTTTTGTGACCTCAACACCACACCGGTCACAGACAACACCTTTATATCTGATCTTTTTATACTTACCGCAATGACATTCCCAGTCTTTGCTCGGTCCGAAGATCTTCTCACAGAACAGACCGTCTTTCTCCGGCTTCAATGTTCTGTAATTGATGGTCTCCGGTTTTAATACTTCCCCTCTGGACCACTCTCTGATCTTTTCCGGACTTGCCAGTCCGATCTTGATCGCATCAAATGTCATTGGCTGGTACACTTCATTTTTCGTTTCTGGCATGTTGGCACTCCTTCCAATTACTCATCAAAGCTCTCTTCGAGTTCTTCCATTTCCAATTCTTCCATGTCTTCTTCAAACTCTTCGTCTTCGACATTTACAAGTTCTTCACTCTCAGCATCGAATTCCTGTTTCTGATAGCCCATGGCACCGAGTGACTCAGACTCTTTGTCATAGTTATAATTCTTGGAATCTCCTTCCAGTTCAAACCTGAAATCTGTATCACCGTAATCAATGGTCTCTTTAATCTCTACTTCTTCGTTATTCTCACCGAGTACCTTCATATCAAGTCCTAACGACTGTAATTCCTTCAAAAGTACTTTAAAGGATTCCGGAATGCCCGGCTCAGGGATATTGTCTCCCTTAATGATCGCTTCATAGGTCTTAACACGTCCGATCACATCATCGGATTTTACGGTCAAAATCTCCTGTAAGGTATAGGATGCACCGTAAGCCTCCAGCGCCCAGACCTCCATCTCTCCGAAACGCTGACCGCCGAACTGCGCTTTACCGCCCAAAGGCTGCTGTGTAACGAGGGAGTATGGTCCTGTGGAACGGGCATGGATCTTATCATCAACCAGATGATGGAGTTTAAGGTAGTGCATGTGTCCGATGGTTACCGGCGAATCAAAGAACTCACCTGTACGGCCGTCACGCAGTCTTACCTTACCGTCTCTTGAGATCGGAACGCCTTTCCACAGCTTTCTGTGCTCTCTGTTCTCATAGAGATAATCCATTACTTCCGGAAGTAATTCTTCTTTGTGAAGCTTCTCGAATTCTTCCCATTCAAGGTTTACATAATCATTCGCAAGCTCCAGCGTATCCATAATATCATTTTCTTTTGCACCATCAAATACCGGTGTCGCAACATTAAAGCCCAAAGCCTTTGCTGCCAAAGAAAGATGAATCTCCAGTACCTGTCCGATATTCATACGGGAAGGCACACCCAAAGGATTCAATACGATATCCAGCGGACGGCCATTTGGCAGATACGGCATATCCTCAACAGGAAGTACGCGGGAAACCACACCCTTGTTTCCATGACGGCCTGCCATCTTATCGCCGACGGAGATCTTACGTTTCTGTGCAATGTAAATACGTACGGACTGGTTTACGCCAGGTGAAAGCTCATCGCCGTTTTCCCTGGTAAACACCTTGGCATCCACAACGATACCATACTCACCATGTGGTACTTTAAGGGACGTATCCCTTACTTCTCTCGCCTTCTCACCAAAGATCGCACGTAAAAGTCTCTCTTCTGCGGTAAGCTCGGTCTCTCCCTTAGGCGTCACCTTGCCTACCAGGATATCACCGGCACGCACTTCCGCACCGATACGGATAATACCGCGGTCATCCAGATCCTTTAATGCATCATCACCCACACCCGGCACATCTCTCGTGATTTCTTCCGGTCCCAGCTTGGTATCGCGGGCTTCTGCTTCGTATTCCTCAATATGGATAGATGTGTACACATCTTCCTGTACCAATCTTTCACTTAATAATACGGCATCCTCGTAGTTATAACCTTCCCACGTCATGAAGCCGATGAGAGGATTCTTGCCGAGAGCCAGTTCCCCATTGGAAGAAGAAGGTCCGTCCGCGATGACTTCCCCGGCTTCCACATGCATACCCTTGAACACGATCGGTCTCTGGTTATAACAGTTGGACTGGTTACTTCTGGCAAACTTCGTCAGGCGGTATTCATCCTTCTCACCGTCGTCATATGTCATCTTGATCAGGTTGGAGGAAACGTAATCGATCGTTCCCGCCTTCTTTGCGATCACGCAGACACCGGAATCCACCGCTGTCTTCGGCTCCATACCGGTACCGACTACCGGAGCATCCGTAAACAGAAGCGGAACGGCCTGACGCTGCATGTTGGAACCCATCAGCGCACGGTTCGCATCATCATTCTGCAAAAACGGGATCAAAGCAGTAGCCACAGAGAATACCATCTTCGGAGATACATCCATGTAATCAAACAATGCCTTCGGATACTCCTGTGTTTCTTCTCTGTAACGACCGGATACGGAATTCTTAATAAAATGCCCTTCCTTATCAAGCGGTTCACTCGCCTGTGCCACATGATAATTATCTTCTTCATCCGCAGTCATATATACTACTTCGTCCGTAACACGCGGATTAGCCGGATCAGTCTTGTCGATCTTACGGTACGGTGCTTCTACAAAACCATACTCATTGATCCTCGCATAGGAAGCCAGTGAGTTGATCAGACCGATGTTCGGTCCCTCGGGGGTCTCGATCGGGCACATTCTTCCGTAATGGGAGTAATGTACATCTCGCACCTCGAATCCGGCACGGTCTCTGGAAAGACCACCGGGTCCCAATGCAGACAAACGTCTCTTATGTGTCAACTCACCGAGTGGATTGTTCTGATCCATGAACTGTGACAGCTGGGAAGATCCAAAAAATTCTTTTACCGCTGCCTGCACCGGCTTGATATTGATCAGCGCCTGCGGAGAAACCTCCTCCGCATCATGCGTAGTCATACGCTCACGCACAACTCTCTCCAGTCTGGTAAGGCCGACACGATACTGATTCTGCAAAAGCTCGCCTACGGCTCTGATACGTCTGTTACCCAAATGGTCGATATCATCATCATTACCAAGGCCATACTCCAGATGAATGTTATAGTTGATGGAAGCCAGAATATCTTCCTTTGTAATATGCTTCGGAACAAGCTCTGCCACATTTTTCTTCAGTGCATCAAACAACTCATCCGGCCGGTCCTCATACTCTTCCAGAATCTGGCAAAGCACCGGATAATAAACCTTCTCGGTAATGCCCAGCTCCCTCGGATTGCAATCGACGAAATTCGTCAGCTCCACCATCATATTGGAAAGAACTTTAACATTGCGTTCCTCTGTCTGCACATATACAAACGGAACTGCCGCATTCTGGATCCTGTCTGCCAGCTCCAGAGTCACCTTTGTGCCGGCTTCCACTAACACTTCACCTGTCTGCGGATCCACTGCGTCCTCGGAAAGCGTGAAATTGCGGATACGGTTACGCAACGCCAGTTTTTTATTGAATTTATAACGTCCGACTTTAGCAAGGTCATATCTTCTGGGGTCAAAGAACATCCCTGTGATCAGACTCTCCGCACTCTCTACGGAAAGCGGCTCACCCGGACGTATTTTTTTGTATAACTCTAACAGACCGTTTTCATAACTTCCGTTCGGCTCCTTCTCTGTGATGGAAGGATCCTTCGTGAAACTGGCCTCGATCTTCGGCTCATCACCGAATAACTCTCTGATCTCATCGTTTGTGCCGATTCCAAGTGCTCTGAGTAAAACCGTGATCGGCACTTTTCTGGTTCTATCTACACGAACATAAAAAATGTCATTGGAATCCGTCTCATACTCCAACCATGCACCACGGTTGGGGATGACGGTACAGGAATACAACTCTTTACCGATCTTATCATGCGCGATCGCATAATAAATACCCGGAGAACGTACCAACTGGCTTACGATTACACGTTCTGCACCATTGATCACAAAAGTACCAGTTTCTGTCATAAGCGGAAGATCGCCCATGAAAATCTCATGCTCACTGATTTCCTCTGTTTCCTTATGATAAAGACGTACTTTTACTTTAAGCGGTGCCGCATATGTCGCATCACGCTCTTTGCACTTCTCGATCGAATACTTGGCATCTTCCCTGCACAACTCAAAATCGACAAACTCCAGACTGAGCTGCCCGCTGTAGTCGTCAATCGGTGAGATATCCGCAAATACTTCTTTTAAACCTTCTTTTAAGAACCAGTTATAAGAATCTTTCTGGACCTCAATCAGGTTCGGCATGTCAAGAACCTCTTTCTGTCTCGAATAGCTCATACGCATGCTCTTGCCTGAAGTAACCGGACGTATTCTGTTCTTTTCCATCTGACATTTCACCCCGTTCTTTCAAATTTTGGCAATAAAAAGCCACTTTGCCCTATAAAGACAATTTACCACAATAATGCATTGTCCATCGTATCACAAATTTCAATTGGAGTCAAGGATAAAATTAAGAATTCTCAGATTTTTGTAACTGCCCAAAACACCGGGATGTGTTTATCATTGCAAGCAGGTTTGAGATCGTTCCGTCTTGGGAACTTCGCAGAAGCAGGCGGAGCGTTTTTACTTTTTAACAGATCAGCATTGCCTATAAAGTCATACGAAAAGAGTGTGACCGCATTTTACGGTCACACTCCAGTCCATATCACTGTAATTACTTAAGTGTAACTTTAGCACCTTCAGCTTCAAGTTTGCTCTTAAGATCTTCAGCTTCCTCTTTAGAAGCAGCTTCCTTGATTACCTTCGGAGCGCTGTCAACTGCGTCTTTAGCTTCCTTTAAGCCAAGGCCAGTAGCTTCACGAACAACCTTGATAACTTTAACTTTGTTAGGACCAACTTCTGTCAGCTCTACGTCAAACTCTGTCTTCTCTTCTGCTGCGCCTGCTGCGTCACCGCCTGCTGCTGCAACTACAACGCCTGCTGCTGCGGATACACCGAACTCTTCTTCACAAGCTTTTACTAAATCATTTAACTCTAATACTGATAACTCTTTAATAGCATCGATTAATTCTGCTGTTGTTAATTTTGCCATTTTGTTTTCCTCCATTATAAATTTTCAATAAAAACGGTTACTGTTTTTGTGTCTGGACACTTTCTGTAAGCACAGATCCTGTCGATTATTCAGCTGCCGGTGCTTCCTCAGCTGCTGGTGCTGCCGCACCTTCCGCACCGCCTTTTTCAGCCAGCTGCTTCATGACGCGTGCAAAGTTTGCAATAGGAGACTGCATGCTGCCAAGCAACTTGGACAGTAATACTTCTCTGCTCGGGATGTTACCGATCGCGGTAATGCCGTTCGCATCATAAGCAATGCCTTCTACCACACCACCCTTGATCTCAAGGGCATTTGCTGTCTTGGCAAATTTACCCAGGACTCTTGCTGCTGCTGTTGCATCGTCTGCGGAGATCGCTGCTGCTGTAGGTCCTTCAAGATACTGTGATAACGGCTCAAAATCCGTACCGGCAAACGCACGTGTCAGCATGGTGTTCTTATATACTTTATAAGTAACATTTGCCTCACGGAGCTCTTTACGAAGCTGCGTATCCTGCGCTACGGTAAGTCCGCGGTAATCAACCAAAACCACGCTCTGTGCATCTTTGATATAACCCGAAATCTCCTCAACGATAGGCTGTTTCAATTCAACTTTTGCCATTTCTTTACCTCCTTATAGATTTACTGCCGAAAGGAGTGTAATATCATGAAAAAACCTTCCGAAAAGCCGGAAGGTCAGAAATCACATAAATTCACTCGTTCTTTCCTCGGTAGGCGATATCCTTACGCTTGCGTTTCCGCTCGCACCTACTGTCTTCGGCATAGTCTTAACGACCTTTTCTACATTATCACAAATATGCAGGTACTGTCAACTACTTTTTTCAAAAGTCAACGAATCCGTCTGCATCGATCGATATCCCCGGCGAAATACTGCGCATATATTCCAGAATGCGTTCTTTCTCCGCTCCGTCCGCGATCGTGGTCTTGCAATTATGCTGCACTGCCGGAATAAACTGATAGGACTTTAATCCTTCCCTGGATAAAACGACTTTCACCAGCCCCGTATCCAGCGTCTTGGAATTAAACCAGTAATTACCGAGGCTGTAGATCACAGGAACACCGTCCACATTGGCAAACGGCTGCAGACAATGGGAATGATCGCCCATGATCAGATCTGCGCCCGCCTGCGCCAGTGCCTTCGCCTGTTCAAGCTGTGCCCAGTCCGGCTGCGCCACGTTTTCCGTCCCCCAATGTATATAGACGATCACAACGCCCTCTTTCTCTTTTGCTCTTCGTACCGCATCCGTCAGATCCTCCAGGGCCTTCCCCCAGCAGCGGAACGTTCCCGGACTGTTCTCGGTGGCTCCCTTTGTATCCGGATCATCCAGCCGTTCGATCTGGGTAGCCGACAGATACGTCACCCGGATCCCGTTTTTGCAGAAAGTAACTGCCCCGGAAGCCTCTTTCTTATCCCTGCCGGCACCGACATAAGGGATCCCTGCCCGTTCCAGAGTATCCAGCGTATCCAAAAGAGAGACCTCGCCGTAATCATAGCTGTGATTATTGGCGAGCGAAACAATATCCACGCCCATGTCTTTGAGAATCCCGACATTTTCGGGTTTGCTGCGAAACGCATACGTCTTGCCTGCCGTCGGCTCCCCCCGCGTGGTGTAGGTAAATTCATTGTTGACCATACAGACATCACTATCACGCATTTGTGTAAGCAGCTTTTCAGAAATGCAATTCGCGATATCCGATCCACGCTGCACATATGCCTGCATGTTACTATACGCATCGTGAAAGCAGACGTCTCCGGCAAATGTCAGTACGATTTCGCCGCTGTCGTCATCCGCAAGTTTCCTGTCACCCGGTTCTGCCGCCGTCTCTTCTGTCCGCAACTCTTCCTCCGTTCGTTCTGCTTCTTCCGCTTTCTGTTCATCCTGCAGACTTTCATTCAGATCCGCCGTATCAGCCAGATCCGGATTTTGATCCGGTTCCTGCTCATCGGACGCCCCCGCTTCGTTCTCTTCTTTTTCCCCCGGCATGGTCTTTGCATCATCTTCGTGCGAAGCCGCTGTGCGTCCCGCTTCTATTGTCTGCTCCTGTGCGCTTTTATGTTCCCGGATCAAAAAGCACGCCAAGACAATAAACAATGTGGCAAGCAAAAGCACTTCCATCCGTCTGATCCGCGCACGCAGGCGACGTTTTTGTCTTTTTTTCCTTCTGCGCTCCCGTTCGAGCCGCATCTGCTCATCCGTATTATTCATTCCTGCCTCCCCGCACATCATCGTCAAGTAGTTTCAACAGCCATGAGCTTTTTCATCGTCTTTTGCCACCCCTATGCTTCAACGGCAGCACTTTCTCTTTGTCATTTTAACGCATTTTACGGCATAATACCATACCCAATGCACATCCTTCTCTTTTGCAGGTCAGTCATTCCGGAAGGTGTTTACGGCATGTCTTTTTGTCTTTTGTCTTGTTACTCTACGTTCATATATGTATCTATGTCAAAGCAGCGGACGGAGCCGCACAGATCCGGGCATGGAAGTTTTATGGAAATCGCGTTTTCCCGTAAAGCAAAAAGGCCATCGCCGAAGCGATGACCTGTAAATAGCAAGTATAACGATTAGAATTTTGCTGTGCTGACTTTCACACCGGGACCCATTGTAGGAGCGAGTGAAACGCTTCTTAAATACTGTCCCTTTAATGTGCTCGGTTTTGCCTTAACAATTGCTTCCATTAATGCATTAAAGTTCTGCAGCAACTGCTCTTCTGAGAAGGAAGCTTTTCCGATCGGTACATGGATAATATTCGCTTTGTCCAGTCTGTACTCGATCTTACCGGCTTTGATATCTGCTACTGCCTTTGTAACATCCATCGTAACCGTACCTGCCTTCGGGTTGGGCATTAAGCCTTTCGGTCCCAGCACTTTACCGAGACGTCCTACAACACCCATCATGTCAGGAGTGGCAACCACAACATCGAAATCCAGCCATCCATCGTTCTGAATACGAGGGATCAGCTCATCACCACCCACATAATCCGCTCCGGCATTCTCTGCCTCGGCAACCTTATCGCCCTTTGCAAAAACAAGGACTCTTACTTTCTTACCGGTTCCGTTCGGAAGAACTACGGCGCCACGAACCTGCTGGTCGGCATGACGTCCGTCACAACCTGTACGAATGTGTACCTCGATGGTCTCATCGAATTTTGCAACTGCTGCCTTTTTCGCAAGCGCAACCGCATCTTCTGCTTCATATAAAACTGCGCGGTCGATGTTTTTCGCAGCTTCTACATATTTCTTTCCATGTTTCATTTTGTTTACCTCCTAGTGGTAGTGGCGGAACATATGCTCCTCCCACTGTTCATTGCTCAATATTAGTAATGATTACTCCTCAACCGTAATGCCCATGCTTCTTGCTGTTCCGGCAATCATGCTCATGGCTGCCTCAAGGCTTGCTGCGTTTAAATCAGGCATTTTTGTCTCTGCGATCTTCTGTAAATCCGCTTTGGAAATTGTAGCAACTTTTACTTTGTTCGGTGTCGCAGAACCTGACTGAATCTTACATGCTTTCTTAAGAAGTACTGCAGCAGGCGGAGTCTTGGTAACAAAACTGAAGCTTCTGTCTGCATAAACTGTGATAACAACAGGGATGATCACATCACCCTGATCTGCTGTTCTTGCGTTGAACTGCTTTGTAAATTCAACAATGTTAACACCGTGCTGACCAAGTGCGGGTCCGACCGGTGGTGCTGGTGTAGCTTTACCAGCAGGGATCTGTAACTTAATGTATCCTTCTACTTTCTTTGCCATTTTGGCTACCTCCTAATAAAATGTGGTAGTGGCGGAGCTTATGCTCCTCCCACAGCTCATAATTGATATACTCTAAAGGATATCCTCCTATGAACATCAATGTTTACATTTTGCGAACTTCAGCGAAGCTGATCTCAACCGGTGTCTCACGACCGAACATCTCGACATTGATCGTAGCTGTCTGTTTATTGTAATCCATACGTCTCACAACACCAACGGTATCTTTCCATACACCTGCCACGACAGCGATCATATCGCCTTCGCCAAAATCAACTGAAATATTTTCTGCGCGGATGCCGAGAGGTTTCATCTCCGCTTCCGTAAGAGGAACCGGCTTGCTTCCCGGTCCAACAAATCCGGTGACGCCACGGGTGTTGCGGACAACGTACCATGTGTCATCATTCATCACCATATTGATCAATACATAACCAGGGAACAGTTTCTTCTGTACGGTCTTCTTCGTGCCGTTCTTCACTTCAACGCTGTTTTCCATAGGCACTCTGACTTCCAGAATTTCTTCCTCAAGATGACGATTCTCAATGGTTTTCTCAATATTGGCTTTGACTTTATTTTCATACCCTGAATAAGTATGAACTACATACCAATTTGCTTCTGCCATTCATTCACCCTCACTTTGTCACTAACCAGTTTACACCATACAGGATCACCCAGTCTACGATCGCAATGATCACACCGGTCACAACTGTAACCGCAGTCACTGCCAGGGTCTGCTTGCCCAGATCGTCTTTGTTAGGCCATGTAATTTTCTTGAACTCAACCTTTACCCCTTTCCAGAAGTCGGAAAGGAATGAGCTCTTTGAAGCCTCTTTGTTTTCACTCATTTTTCGTCCTCCAAGGGAAGTCGTTCACATCTTATCTGCAAACGCAACCGACTGTCAATTATTTGGTTTCTTTGTGCAATGTATGCTTCTTGCAGAACTTACAATATTTCTTTGTCTCCATTCTGTCAGGATGTGTCTTTTTATCCTTTGTCAGATTGTAGTTACGATTCTTGCACTCTGTACAAGCCAGTGTAATCTTTGTACGCATTTTTGCCACCTCCGTGCGTTCATACTTGCTGTAGTTTTCACTCTATGCGATGCTCAATTTTGAGCATAAAAAAAAGACCTAAATCTCATCTCGCCTTATCAATATAGCATATGACCGGCGTTTCGTCAATCCGTTTTTTTCATAAACATCAAAAAATCAAAACCTGCATCCAACCGGTGCTCCGGCTCCGTACGGATGCAGGTTTTCTTTAAAGCACACTGCTTTTTATCCAAGCGGTTTCTCATCACGTTCTGTGATCAGCGGATAAAATGTGTCATCTGTTTGGGCTCTTTTTCGGGGAGACCGTATTTTTCCCTGCCAAGCGCGATGCTCTTCATCAAAAAGCTCATGTTTCTTGCCAGAGTCCGCATCGTCTGAAGTCCCTCTGCATCCTGAGCCGCTTCGCCTTTCAGCCTTCCGTGGAGACTGTTCCAGTACTGGCTGGAAGCCACCGGCATTCCGCTGATGGTAAAATATTTATTCAACTCATCATATGTAGCAGAGCAGCCGCCCCTTCTGGCAACGACAACACTTGCCCCCACTTTCATGGTCTTGTCAAAGCCGGTGCTGTAAAACAAGCGATCCAGGCAGGCGATCAGGGTCGCATTGGCAGAAGCATAATAAACCGGGGAGGCCACGATCATTCCGTCCGCCTGTTCAAAATCGACAGCCAGTTCGTTGACCGCATCCTCAAACACGCAGCTTCCCTTTTGCGCACAGGTACCGCAGGCGATGCAGCCGCGTATATTCTGATTGCCCACCTGAACCACCTTTGTCTCAACACCCTCAGCCGCAAAAGTCTTAACCAGCTCCTCCACCGCAACCGAAGTATTTCCTCCCACTCTCGGGCTTCCGTTTAAGATAAGTACTTTCATTTTGTCTCCTTTCCATTGCCCCATTGGCAGTCATTTTATTCTTTCTGATAAGGTATATGTTGTTTTGCGTCCATTCTTGATACATTTTATCAGAATTCCCGGAAAAAATCCATTTCCGGATCCATTTTACCATTTTTTGTCCGGGCATCTTCCACTTATCGCCGCTGCCCTAAGTTCCACATAACAGCCGCAGGCAAGACAGGTTCCCTGATTCAGCTTTTCACATCGCTTACATAGCTCCAGACGTTTCCGGTACTGTGCTTCTTCGGTGCGCAGATCTGTTCCGATCTTTTCGATATATTTTTCCAGTGTGTCCCGGAATTTCTGTTCGTCATATTCCCGCATAAGGCAACGGTAACAAACTCGTTGGTTTTGTGTTTTTTCCATATATAATATAATACCTTTTCCCTTTCGGTCGCTTTTTCGATCCGCGACAAGCGAACAGGCGCACGAATCTTTCTGCCGTGCGCCTGTTCTTTGCTGTATAAGGTTAGGAGATTTTATGAAAGCGAATCATTACAACGGATGCTGCCGGAAGTGTAAGCACAAACCGGTTACCGTCAGTCTTTTCATAGTCCTCATACTTCTTTTCCACTACTTTATCGGGTTCCTCAAATGTATTAAAGTCATGCACATCCGCTCCGGCAAGGATGCCTGCCTCTGTTACTTCATACCCTTCTTCGGCAAACTGCAGCTGCAGAGTCTTTGTTTCACACAGGGACAGATTGTTGAGTGTCACAGTGAGGATCCCATCCTTCTGCGTCACAGATTCTGTAATACAAGGGACTTCACATGCACCTTCTCCGATTTTTTCCTCCGTGGACAAAGAGCTTTCCACAAGTTCGCCCCCCTGATGATACCGGAACATATGGAAAACATGATAGGTAGGCGTGCGCAGCATCTTCTCCCCTTCCGTGAGTATCACAGACTGAAGCACATTCACCATCTGTGCAATGCAGGCCATTTTAACCCTGTCACAGTGCTTGTTAAAAATATTCAGCGTGATTCCGGCCACCAGTGCATCCCGCATGGTGTTCTGCTGATAAAGAAAGCCCGGGTTGGTTCCCGGTTCAACCGCAAACCAGGTTCCCCATTCATCAACCGCAAGACCGATTTTCTTCTCCGGATCATACTGATCAATGATCGCACTGTGGCGTGTGATCAACTCCTCCATGCGCCAGGCCTGATGAAGTGTCTTGTAGTACATCTCTTCGTCAAATTCTGTGGCGCTCACTTTCGGTTCCCATCCGTCCGGCAGATCATAATAGTGCAATGAGATCATATCCATAAAGCCATGCAGATGCTCCGGTGCATGGTCAAAACAGGTTTTTAACACCTGCTCCGTCCAGTGATAGTCATCCACATTCGGTCCGCATGCCACCTTGCAGATCGGTTTCTTCTCATCATACTGGCGCACATACGTCTGATATCTTCTGTACAAATTACCATAATATTCCGGTGTCATATTGCCGCCGCAGCCCCAATTTTCATTTCCAACACCGAAAAAGTCCACCTTCCACGCTTTTTCACTTCCGTTTTCTTTACGCAGATTTGCCATGGGCGAAACCCCTTCAAAGGTCATATACTCTACCCATTCGCTCATTTCCTGAACGGTTCCGCTTCCGACATTCCCATTTACATAAGTTTTGCACCCGAGCTGTCGGCACAATTCCATGTATTCATGGGTTCCAAAGCTGTTGTCCTCCGTCACGCCGCCCCAGTGGGTATTGATCATTTTTTTACGTTCCGTCTTTTCCCCGATTCCGTCTTTCCAGTGATACTCGTCCGCAAAGCATCCGCCCGGCCAGCGCAGCACAGGCACTTCAATCTCCTTCAGTGCTTCCACCACATCGCTTCGCATACCGTTTACATTCGGGATATCCGAATCTTCTCCCACATACAATCCCTCGTAGATACATCTTCCCAGATGCTCCGAAAAGTGTCCGTAAATTTCCGGTTCTACTTTACCCGTTTTTTTCGTTTCATTGATCACTAATCTTATCATGCTTTTTCCTTTCTGTTATCCCAAACTCCGGTTTCTTTTTTCGAAGCCGTCCGCCGCTTCAGTCTTTCTTCAGATAATGCACTCCCCAGATTGCATGATTGTTTTCACCGACTGCGCTGATGCAAAATGTATCATTACCGGCTTCGTCCGTCATTTCAACCATCACACCTTTATAGACAGCATTCCCCAGCTTCATGGTTATGTAATTTGTCCCCTGCTCCACTTCATAACTCCCGGTCAGTTCTCCTTCTATTTTCCCCTTTTTAAAAGTACACTCTGCCGGCTCATTTACCTTTGCATCCACCGAAAGACCATGATCCAGAAGATAGAATGTTCCGGTCAGATCCGACTGTTTATACCCCGTTTCCGATAAGGTCTCTCCATTTGTCGCAAACGGCAGGATACAAGGCCAGCCATCTTCATTCATAACGATCCGGTGTACCCGTACATTATGCGTTTCTCCTTTTTGCTTATATCTTTGATGATAAACAATATATAAGTTTCCATCCTTTCCGTAAAAAACAGATTGTCCGCCCGGTGCCATATACGTCACGCTCAGGCTTGGAAGCGTATAATTCCCCATCAACTTCACGCCATAGTCGGCAAACGCATTCAGATCTCCTCCGATTCCAAGGCTTTGCCCCGCAGCATCTGTGTATACACCATCCACTTTGTCCGAACGAAACACTCTGATCTGGTAGCCTCCGTTCGCCTGCAGATTCCCATACGATAAAAACAGATAATAATATCCCGTATCCGCATCATACTGAATATACGGACCTTCAATCGGGTGATGATATCCGCCGATCAGACGTTTCCCGTAATAACGGTCTGTTTCCGTTGCCGGATCCTCTTGCGGATGGATCGGTTCCCCTGTTTCCGGATCGATCTCAAGAAGGAAAATTCCGCCCGACCAGGATCCGTATACCATCCACATACGATCTTCTTCATCGTAAAACGCAGCCGGATCGATCGCATTCGGCCACAGTTGATTGTTAAATCCTGTAGAAAGAACATATCGCTTTCTTGTTTCTTTGTCCCCGCCCATGATCTCTTCAAAATCAGTCTTTGCGATATCCGGTTTGGTAAAGCCCGAATAAAGGATTGTCTTTTCATAATGATAAGGTCCTTCGATCTGTTCCGATGTCGCAAGGGCTATATTGGATTTGATAAAAGAAGAGGTCGTGCAAAAGTACATCAGATATTTTCGGGTTGTCTTATCATAGATCACACTGGGAGCCCACACCGAATATCCTCCCTCTCCGTTTTTTCCCACAAAGGAAAATGCCTCGAACGGTTCCTCCAGAAGATTGTCATAAATCTTATTCGCTTTTGTCACACCATTCGCAAAGCTTTTCCATTTTCTGAGATCTTCTGAAACAGCCGCCGTCATATGGGATCCGTAACAATAACAGGTCCCGTCTTCTGCCACGATCACCTGCGGGTCATGCAGGCTGGGGCCGGTTACGATCACATCCTTTTTAATCTCCTCTTTTTCAAGCTCTTTAGGCAGGCAAGAGGTATGGTTCCCACATCCTGTCAACAGGCAGATCAGACTGCCGGCCAGCAAAAATGTGACATTTTTCACTCGTTTTTTCATACTGTTACTCCAAATGTCCGGTGACTGTACTTCACACGCTCCTGCAATTTCCCTTTTTGCCGAAGCATGCCGTCACAGGCCACAGACTGTTGTCGATCGTCGCCTCCCAGCGAGGCCGGTGTGCGCAAAAAAGGGAGGGAGGGAAGAACGCACACCAACTCATTTTACCTCACCGGCTTTCTATGTAATATAGAAGTATGATCCATAAGATTAACGATCATACTTCAAGTAAATTAACATTGCAGCAGACAGCTTCCGCTCTTTCCGGCTCCGGCACGCTTTACCGGTAGGTAAAGACCGGCCGCTGCTTCTCATCCCAGAACACCCGCATAAGTCTGGCATGTCTGTTGGGATTATACAAAGGATCGCCTTCTATCTCTTCCTCTCCTCTGGCATGATATACCATGATATCATTCCCGGCATCATCTATGGTAAATGAATTATGTCCCGGGCCATAGATTCCTTTGCTTTCATCCGATGCCAGTATCGGGAATCTTTCTTTGTTCCATGATCGCGGATCCAGCAGGTCGCTGTTCTCATCCGCTGACAGCATTCCCATGCAATAGGCTTTCCCCGTCTCGCTGGCCGAATAGGTAACATAGATCCGGCCTCCTCTCTTGATCACGGCAGGCCCTTCATTTACCCAGAAGCCGACACGTTCCCAGTCATAGTCCGGCGTGGTTAACATCACCTGAACCGTGGCAAGCTTCCAGGGAGTTTCCATCCGTGCAATATAAAGGTTGCTGATCTGCTTCCCGACCCCGACCTTTTCCGCCCAGATATAGTAGTATTCTCCGTTGTTTTCAAAGACCGTCGCATCAAGGGAAAACGCTTCAAACGAGAATTCGTCCCCCTCTGCCTTTTGCATTTTCCCAAGCTCTGTCCATGTCCCCGCAAGCGGGTCTGCATCCTTGCACTGCAAAACATAGGGGCGTATCGCCCAGATATCGTCTTTGTCACCGCCTGCAAAATAGATATACCATGCGTCATCTATATAATGCAGCTCCGGTGCCCAGATATGCACGCTCATCGGTCCCGACTCATGCTTATGCCAGATTTCGGTTTCCTCCGCTTCCGACAGACCGGCAAGACTTTTTGCCCTTCTTAACACGATGCCATCGTAAGCAGGCACCGATGCTGTAAAATAATATACTCCATCAGAATGTTTGTAAACATAAGGATCCGCACGTTGTAAGATCCACGGCTCATTGTATTTTATTTCTTTCTTCCTGTTAGCATTCTCTGCCTTCATCTTCCTTCATTCCTCTTCAACATTCTATCCGTCTTATCCCTTCACAGCTCCCGCTGTCATGCCATCTATGATATATTTCTGGAAGATCAGGAAAATCACAAAAATCGGCAAAATTCCAAACATGGATCCAGCTATCAGCACATCATAATTGTTGCCATAAGGCGTCAGCAGTGTATTCAATCCGATCGGGAGTGTAAACTTTCTGGCATCTTTTAATACTAAAAGAGGCCATAATATCGCATTCCATGATCCCATTGCCGTCAGAATTCCCATTGAGGCAAATGCCGGCTTGGTAAGCGGAAGAATAATCTTTACCGCTATATAGTACTCATTTGCACCATCGATCCGTGCTGCGCTCAACAGTTCTTTGGGCAGCCCCGACAGATACTGCCGGAAAAAAAAGATGGTAGAGGCATTGCACAGTCCCGGGATCAGCACGCCGGCATAAGTATCGATAAGCCCGAGCTTTATGATTTCCTTATACATAGGAAGCATCAGGATCTCAAACGGAACCATCATGGTCGCAATCACGATCGTGAACAAAAGATTTTTGCATTTAAAATCGTACATTGTCAGTCCGTATGCCACAAAGTAACATATGAACAATGTCAGAACAACTGACAAAACTGTTATGATCAAAGAGTTTTTGTACCACATAAAGTACTTATCGCTATCCTCGTTTTTCCCGAACAGATAGAGATAATTGGACAATGTCATGGTTTTCGGATCGATTTTGATCGATAACCCCTTACGGATCAGCTCGGTTCCCGGACGGAAGGATGCCAGAAGACCGGCAACAACGGGAAATGCGATCAGGATACTCAACAGCACAAAGAAGCCTGTTCCAAGGGCCGAAAAAACCAGTCTTTTCGGAGTTCTTGCAAGACTTTTGCTTTTTCTCTCTTTCTGATTTTCCATGATCAATCCTCCTTCTTAAAGGTTCCGTTAAGAAACAGTTGGGCAAAATTGATGACCAGCGCCACGATCAGCAATACCACGCCGACTGCACACGCATAACCCATATTGTTCTTTTCGATTCCACGCTTATAAAGATATCCCACGATCGTAAGACCGATATTGTTTGGTGAACTGTTGCCAGCCCACAGCATATAAGACTCCAGGAACATGGCAAGTCCCGCATATACGGATATTGTCAGGACATAGATCGTTGTCGGCTTGATCATCGGAAGCGTAACGTGGAAAAATTTTTGCACCGGAGACGCTCCATCTATGTCCGCCGCCTCATACAAAGAGGTATCAATGGATTTGAGACCGGCCAGAAAGTAAAGCATATTTACTCCCGTCCATCGCCAGCACGCAAGTATCAGCAATGCGATCATTCCGGACCAGCCGTTTTTGAGCCATTTATATGTTCCCAGTCCGAGTGCCTCCGCAATGATATTCATCTGTCCGGTTTTGTATTCGGAGAACATCAGTCGGAACAGTGTACCGGATATTACTACAGAAGTCAGCGCAGGCATATACATCACAGCCTTCCAGACCCCTTTCGCCTTAACGATATTGGAATCGATCAGTACAGCAAACAACAACGGAAACGGAATCAGCAGTACCAATGTCAGAAACATATATTTCGCACTGTTTGCCACTGCCACCATAAACACTTTATCCTTCAGCAGTTTTGTATAATTATCAAACCCCACCCATTCGCTCTTTATAGCCCCGATATCCTGGAAACTCATGGTAAAAGCAGTAATGAGCGGATATATCCAGAACACAGCAAAGCTCAGGATAAACGGCAGCACAAACACATAAGGCGCTACTTTTTGCGAATACAAAAGATTCCTAGCCTTCATCATTCTTCTCCTTTTTTCTCCCCAAAGGGTCTTTCCCGCAAAACGGGATGCCGAATGCTTCCGGCATCCCATTCTTTGCTTTTACTGCTCCATATCTACTGCATCCTGAAGCTCCTGCAGTGCGTCATCCACACTATAATCCGGATCCTCCAGAACTTCATTCAGGGTTGTCGTACATACATACTCATTGATCGTAGGACTGATCGCTACCACAGAGATCTTGCCGATATTATCCATTCCAATATCATTTAATACATCGTATGGATAATTTATGAAATATGCATTAAACTGGTTGGAATCATCATGTGCAAAGTCTTCTTTGTCCCACATCGCCGTATTACATACGTCGAATCCAAGTTTATCCCAAATGTGCTGTTCCCCTTCATCAGACATTTTTGCCCAGCAGAGGAATTCCGCTGCAAGCTCTTTATTCTCAGACTGCTGTGTCACAACTGTACCGGTACCGCCAATACCGACAGAACATTTCTGTCCCTCTTCAAACACAGGACATTTTGCAATATACCAGTTGCCTGCCTCCTCCGGCATATAATTGGTAAAGCGGCTCATATACCACAGTGCCTTCGGGAATGACACAATATTATGATCCATAATGTTCTGGAAACCAGCTTCCAGATCGACATGTCCGTCCGGAGAGATCTGTGCCACACCATCCTTCAGCCACTTCTGCTGCATAGTAAGCATGTTTTTCACAGAATCCAGTTTACAGTTTGCAGGATTCTCAAATCCGCCAGTCCAGTCATCTCCATATTCTGCCATAGCCAGCCACAGCCAGTCTGTACCGCCGGTATCCACGCTGGTCCAGTATTTTCCTTCTTCATTCTTTGCCGCCAGGTATTCTTTTCCAAGAGCTTCATAATCTTCCCAGGTCTTCACAGCATCGATCTTGGCAATCACATCCTCTTTGGAAATCCCCATCGTTTCCGCCATTGCGGTCACATTATAATACATTGCGGTAGCTCCTACATGATAAGGCGCACCATAATAATGACCATCCTCACCCTGATAAGTCTGCATTCTGGCAGGCACCATGGTAGGCATATAATCTGCTGCATAGTCATCCAAAGGCACAAGCCACTGATCAAGACCCGCTACCACGTTCGGGAACTGTCCAACCTCCACATCACAGATGTCCGGTGCTCCCGTCCCTGCCTCCAGTGAAGTAAGCAGCTTGGTGTGCATATCTGCATAAGGATACGTCGTACATGTGATCTGGATCGGGCGATCCGGATTCTGTTCGTTCCATACTTCTGCCATGTCCTTGTAATGCTGTCCGTGCAATTCTACAAATGTCCACATTTCCAGATGTGTGCCATCCTCAGCACCAAACGTACTGACAGGGGGTTCCTCCTCTGCTTCCGCGCTCTCTTCCGCTTCCGTTCCGGATGCCGTTTCGGATGTTTCCGCCGCTTCATTCCCCGTGCCATTGTCTGCGGCAGAACCGCATCCCGAGAGTAATCCGGCTGCCATCACTACGCTCAACACTGTGCTGACCAACTTTCTTTTCATTATTCTTTCCTCCTTCATGAATCCGTGTTGCTTAATTACATGTACATCATATATCGCCCCTTGTTAAAATGTCAATTATTATTTTAGATATTTGTGAAGTATTTTAGATATTTGTCGCTTCTAACCTTTTACTGCAATCTGTCAGCGTCGAATATTAAATTATTTTAGAGTCGACTAAATTATTTGAACAGATTCTTGACCTTTTCCTTTTTTATGCTATACTAAGGGCAGAAGTTTATTCGTATGATCCGATCTATCCAACGGCAAAAGGAGGGAATTATGCAGCATATCACATCCTTAGATGAGGGACTTGATTTATTCAAGGCGCTTGGCTCTGATGTCCGCATCGAGATCGTCAAGCTGCTGATTCAAAACAAGCAGCTTAGCATGAATGAGTTGGCTACTATGCTGAAGGTCACAAACGGAGCCCTCACAAGTCATATCAAAAAGCTGGAAGGATGTGGATTGATCCGCATTTCCAACGAGTCTGCCAGTCATGGCAACAAAAAGCTCTGTTCCCTTGCCCATGATAAGATTGTGATAGATCTGGATACTTCCGAAGCAACCCACAATGTATATAGCACGGAGTTGAAGGTTGGTCACTATTTTGATCATAAGGTATATCCCACCTGTGGTCTGGCAAGCTCCACCACCCTGATCGGTGAAGTCGATGACAATCGCTTCTTTTCCCATCCCGACCGTTATAATGCCGACATTCTCTGGTTTACCAAGGGGTATGTGGAATATGAGATTCCGAATTTCATTCCTTATTCGCAGCGTATCACCCAGATCATGATATCCGCCGAGCTTGGCTCGGAAGCCCCCGGCATCAACAGTGTCTGGCCTTCGGATATCAGTTTTTATCTGAATGATGTATTTCTCGGGAACTGGACCTCACCGGGAGATTTTGGCGATACCCGCGGCATATTCACGCCGGACTGGTGGTATCCTAACTGGAATCAGTATGGATTGCTCAAGATGCTCGTGATCAATAAAAAGGGAACATTTATGGATGGGTTGAAGATTTCTGACGTAAACATCGGACAGTTTCATCTGGATTACCAGAGTAAGATCCGTTTCCGGATGGCAGTGGAGGATAATGCAGAACATATTGGCGGCCTGACCATATTTGGCAAAACCTTTGGAAATTATCGCCAGGATATCAAGGTTACCATGAATTATAAGCCGTTAGAAGCATAAGAAAGACCGGAAGTCTTTTCTTCTGGTCTTTCTTATTTTCTTTTATACCAGTACTTTCAGCATTTCTTTTCTGATCGGATCGTAATGCTCCTCATTCAGTCCAAAGTCCATATTTTTGTAAGTCCAAAGTGCGCAGCCGATGTTATTTTCCTCAAACACCTTCATGGTATCCCGAAACCACCTTAACGTATCTTCCTGCGGAGCCTGATCGATCACACCGAATTCTCCTACATATAAAGAGGCCTTCTTTTCCTTCGCACTTGACACCGCAATGTTGACCATTTCTCTCAGGTAATCGATCCCCATTTCCTCCTGTCCGGAGCGAAGTACACTTTCTCCCTGTCCGCCAAGGATCTCAGATGCTTCGATGTAGCGTTCCATCTTATCGGGATAATTCATCGTCCCGATTTTCTCCATGACCGGCATCCAGTGTGCCCACTGGTGTGTAAACACAAGCGGCTCATAAAAATGGAATGTAAAAATGATATTTTCATCTGCCGGCGGTTTTAAAAATCTGATTGTATTGGCACTATTCCACTGGATCCCCCCGTAAATAATGATCGTATCCTTTGTGATTTTACGAATCTCTCCCACCGCGCGGTCGATCAACTCATTCCAGCTGTCCGCGTTTTTGTCTTCCACCACTTCATTCAGCAATTCAAACGCAACCGTTTTGCATCCGGAAAATTCGCCCGCGATCCTTCTCCAGAGCTCTAAAAATCTTTCCTGCACCGCCGCGTCATGAAACAGTCTGTTTTTGTCATCATCTCCGGCATCGTTAAAATCATAGCCATATGCTTTATGCAGATCTAATATAATAGGCAGGTTTCTTTTCTCACACCAGCCAATGACCTCATGCACCCTTGCAAAACCTTCTTCTTTTTTCTCTCCATCCTCCGTCTCAAATACTTCATAATCGATCGGCAGCCTTACATGATCAAACCCGTAAGCACTGATCTGTTCAATATCTTCCTCTTTGATAAAGCTATCATAATGTTCTTTGGTATGAACACACTGGGACAAAAAACCACCAAGATTGATTCCGCGTTTCAAATTCATTCGTACATCCTCCTTATTTTAAGTCCTGCAGGAAAACAAATGGTGCAGACAGGCAGAGAACACGGCGCCATTTTTTCTTACAGTTTTTCAGAAAAACTCCGGGCAGCACATCCGTATTTCGGTTACTGTCCGGAGTATCTTTTTATCATATCCTTATTCAAATGATGTCGGGAGGCAAAACCCGATATCCGGATCGTTCCGAGCTTCGTACTCCCACAATCCTTCCACTTTTGAGCAAGCTCAAAGTGGATTCAGACTTTTGACCCTGATATCATACTATCCATGGGTTATTTATTCCTTGACACCACCAAGTGCAACACCTTCCACGATAAACTTGGAGAGCAGGATATAAACAACGATGATCGGAACGATCGCGATCGTGATCAGCATATAGACCTTACCCATATCAAACTTCAAAAAGTCTGCGCTTCGAAGGGATGCGATCAGAATCGGGAGCGTTTTCTTTTTCTGCGTGCTCAATACCAAAGCCGGCATGAAGTAATTGTTCCAGGAACTTACGAATGCGAAGATCGCCTGTACTGCCATAGCGGGCTTCATGATCGGAAGTACGATCTTGTTAAAGGTCTTAAACTCACTGGCACCATCGATGCGGGACGCTTCTACTAAAGACATCGGCAGAGATGACTGCATGTAACTGTACATAAAGTAGAAAATGGACGGAGCCGCGATCGAAGGAAGAAACAGCGGGAAGATTGTATCCGCCATTTTCATCTTGGTGATCAGGCGCAGGAAACCAAGCGCGGAAACCTGTGTCGGCATTACCAGGATCAGCATGATGAAGACAAATGCCGGTTTTTTGAGTTTAAAATCATACGCATACAGACCGTAAGCCGTCAGCGCCGAGAAATAGCAGGACAGCCCCGCGGACAAAAGCGCTACGATCAGGGAATTCTTGATACCCGCAAATACCGGAACGTTCGCATCCTTGGCTACGTTTACAAAGTTCTTGATAAAGGCCGCACCCGGAAGTGCCGAAAAGCCTTTCTGGATATCCACATGCTCTCTGGAAGCATTGATCAACAGTATGTAAAAGAAGAACAGGCAGAAGAAGGCAAGGATCACCAGCACGATATAAGCAAGCACCGTTCTTGCATTGGCAGCATTTCTTTCTTTCTTTGCTTTACTTGTCATGATTCTCTCCTCCTTACGCTTTTACTTTCTTAGGTTTGCGTTTCACTTCTCCGTTGTCTTCATTATTCATACTGAAGTATACAAAGAGACAAAGGATCGCGCAGATGATAAACAGTACTACCGAAAGCGCACCTGCAAGACCGTAGTTCTTGGAATACAGATGTCTGTTCAGATACATGATCAACGTCATGGAAGTTCTGTCCGGACCACCGGTACCATCTGTCAGAATCTGCGGTACATCGAACATCTGCAGACCACCGATCATGGAAGTAATGAACACATATACTAAGATCGGCTGGATATTCGGTAAGGTAATCTTGAAAAATACCTGCTTATGGTTACAGCCGTCAAGCTGTGCCGCTTCAAACAGGGACGGGTTGATACCCATAACGGCCGCCATCAGAAGGATCGTCGTATTACCAAACCACATTAAGAAGTTCATCAGCGCGATCAGCCCTCTGGTTCCCCACACACTGGAGAGAAAACGAAACGGCTCTTTCAAAATGCCGGCACTTACAAGGAAGGAATTCACCGGACCGATATCAGAAAACAATGCGAAGAATAACATGGAAAACGCACTTGCCATAATCAGGTTCGGCATATAAATAACAACCTTGAAAAACTGTTTGCCTTTGATCCGAAGTCTTGCATCCGTAAACCACGCTGCCAAAACCAGGGATACAATAATCTGCGGAAGGAATCCCAAAATCCATAAGATAAAGGTATTGCCTGTGAATTTCGGGAGATCGGTCGTCAATAACGTCTTATAGTTAGCCAGTCCTACGAAGTTCGGTCCGATTTCCTTCAATCCGCTTCTGTAATATTCAAAGAAACTGTAATAAATGGTTGAGCCCAAAGGAATGAGCTGAAAAATTGCAAAAGTCAGGAAGAAGGGCAGGATAAATATATATCCCCATTTCGAATAATCGATCTTCTTCTTTTTTCCACTTTTCATAGACGCCATAGCACCCTCCCGTTTCAAAAAATGTGGGACAGGAGTCCCTGCCCCACGAAACTGTTTCTTAATATCAACTGTATATTTCTGCCGGTACATCCATCCGGATGTGCTCTGCATCCGAACAGACATACGGCATTTTAGTTTCTAACGATTATGGCCAAACAACCTCTGTCAGCTCCGGATAAAGCTCTTTTATTGCTGTCTCAAAGTTTGTCTTAGCGGTATCCAGATCAACGTTGCCATCGAAGTAATCCTTCATAGCTTTCTGGATATTCTCGTTCATACCCTGATCGTAAGGACCAGCGTTGCTCATATCGATCTTCTTAGCTGACTCAGAGAACAGTGCAATGTGGTTCTGTCCGCCAAGGAAATCGGAACCGAAGGAAGAATCTGAAGCGATTGCTTCCATACCGGAAATTGTGTTCGTGTAATCCTGAATCTCTCTTGTGATATTAGACATAATCTCGCTGTTGCAGGTAAGCTGTCTCATAACGTCCTGGATCAGATCTGCATCATCGGTACCTGCTGCTGCACATAACCATGTACCACCCCAGTAGTAAGGCTCAGGACCATAGCAAACTGCCCAGTCGCCGAATCCGTCATCACCGGCATTACCAACCAGAGTAAAGTTGATTCCCCATGTAGAATAGAAGAAACCAAATACTTTACCATCAGCACCCTGGTCTGCTGCCCAAGCATCGTCCCAAAGGGAAGTCTTGTTGTTGTAGCCCTTGTCTGTGTAGGTCTTGGTCTGATCTACCCAACGCATGATGTTCTTATCAACTGTAACGGTCGTGCCTGTTACCCAAGGAGCTGCTACGTTGTTAGAGAAAGTACGGTATGCATCATCATAACCGGAAACCATCTTGTAACCTTTGTCTGCTGCCTTTGCTGCAACTTCATCGAATTTATCCCAATCAGCAAGTGCTGCCTGAACTTCATCCGGATCATCTGTGCCAAGAACATCTTTCGCGATGGAACGACGATAAGCGAAAAGTCCCGGAGTTGCCTGCCAGGTCGTACCTTTCTGTACGCCGTCAACACTTACGATATCCTTTGTGTACTGATACTGATCTTTCAGATCATCATCTGTCAATCCGATGTCGTTCTTTACATCCAGAGTGTAATCAGAATCTACATATTTTAATGCGTAGTCTGCTTCCACCAGGAAGATATCGATCTTATCATTATCTGCTGCACTTTCCTGAGCCAAAAGTGCTTCATCCAGTTTGTTCTGGTAATTGTTATCTTTGTTCTCATTGATCGTCCATTTTACAATAGTGCCATCATTTAATGTCGTAGTGGACTTGTCTTCTGCTACTTCTTTTACTTCCGGATAGTAGTCATTGAATCTGCTCTGGAACTCATCATTCCAGCACCAGATGTTAAGTACATGTGCATCTGCCGGTACATCTGCTGCCGCATCTGTAGTATCAGCTGCTGCATCCGTTGTGTCTGCTGCTGCATCTGCTGAAGTATCAGCCGCTGCATCTGTTGTAGTGCTCTCTGTTGCCGCACTGTCTGTTGAGCTGCTTCCGCTGTCTGCGCTGCTTCCGCAACCTGCGGGGATTAACATTGTTCCTGCCAAGATGAGTGCCAGACTCTTTTTCATAATACCTTTCATTTTGAAACCTCCTGTTTTTTTAATACTTTTACGGTATTTCCCTCTAAAACTCTACCTTCGATCATGATCTGTTCTGCCAGATACGTCCTCGGATTCTCAATGGCATCCACCAGCTTCCTGACTGACCGGATGCCCAGTTCCTGTGTATTCTGATGATACGTTGTAAGTTTCGGGCTGAAGGACTGTGCGATCCGGATTCCGTCATATCCCACAACACTGATATCTTCAGGTATGCGTATATTACGTTCTCCCAACACCTGTCTTCCTCCTATATACGAGAAATCATCAGGATAAAGAATAGCTGTCGGCGGTATTTCAAGATCCAGCAGTTTTCTGGTGGCTTCACGACTAAGTTCTATGTCATGGTACCGTGCTTTCATCAGGTACTCCGCCGGAATCTCAACTCCCGCTTCCTCGCAGGCTCTGTGAAATCCTGCCAGCCGTTTATCTGTAACAGATGTCGCCTCACCGTGTATAAATGCAATACGGGTGTGGCCACAATCCAAAAGGTACTTAGTTAAATGATATTCGCCTTCCACATTATCCGACATCACACTGCTTTGTCCATTGTACATAAAGTCGATACTCACGATCGGTATCTCGCTGTAGGCAAGCTCCTGAACCGCTTTGGAACGAAAGTCCACACTCGCGATCAGGACTCCGTCGCATCTGCGATAACGGGCATGTTCCAAAAAGGAAGTCTTTTTGCCGCCGATGTTCTGGCTGATGAAGGTAATATCATATCCCAATCGTTCCGCTTCGGATTTGGCACTGTTTAAAATCTCCGAAAAATACTCATGGGTAAGTCCGCATGCTGTCTCATCGATAAACAGAACCCCGATATTATGGGACATTCTCGTTTTTAATTGTCTCGCTGCCGCGTTCGGCTGATAATGAAGCTGCTCAGCCATCTCCCTGATGCGCTTAACCGTCTCTTCGCTCACATCACGGTAACCGTTTAATGCCTTGCTTACCGTACCGACCGAAACGCCACACGCTTCCGAAATATCCTTAATCGTAACCATTGGAATCTCCTCCGAAAAATCACTTGGTTTTTCGTGAAATCGTTTTCGTAACTTTATGATAACCCCCGAAAACGTATTCGTCAATTATCGTTTTTTACCGATTTGATTTTAGTTTTTTTGTACGTTTTGCACAGTCTTTGTGTTTTGAGTAAATTTCTATTTGATTTTTTGAACATTGTTGTTATAATGAAGGCACGATATAACGAAAACGTATTCGTAGAATAGGAGGCGCATATGAAATACGGTTACTTTGATGACAATGCGAGAGAGTATGTCATTACTACGCCGGAAACTCCCCTTCCCTGGATCAATTATTTAGGATGTAAGGATTTTTTCGGACTGATCTCAAACACTGCGGGCGGTTACGATTTTTATAAAGATGCAAAGCTTCTGCGTCTGACCCGTTACCGTTATAATAATGTTCCATACGATACCGGCGGACGTTATTACTATATTAAGGACGGTGATACCGTCTGGAATCCCGGCTGGCAGCCGACACAGACTCCTTTAGATGAATATACCTGCCGCCACGGACTTGGTTATTCTGTCCTGACCGGCAAAAAGAACGGGCTGAAGGCCGAGCTTCTTGCATTTGTTCCTTTAAATGATTCCTGTGAGATCAACCGGATCACATTAACCAATGAATCCGATTCCGAAAAGAAGATCGATCTTTTCAGTTTTATCGAATTCTGTCTGTGGAACGCAGAAGACGATTCCACGAACTTCCAGCGTAACTTCTCCACCGGTGAAGTGGAAGTGATCGAAAGCACTATTTATCATAAGACAGAATACCGCGAAAGAAGAAATCACTTTGCCGTATACTCCGTCAATCGGCCGATCGCAGGTTTTGACACGGACCGCGCATCCTTTACCGGATTCTATCATGGTCTTCATAACCCGGATGTAGTATTGGAAGGCAAGAGCAAAAACAGCGTGGCACACGGCTGGGCTCCGGTAGGAAGCCATCACTTGGAGGTAACACTTGGCGCAGGCGAAAGCTACAGTGCTGTCTTTGTACTGGGTTACTGTGAAAATCCGGTTGCCGAGAAATTTGAGGCTCTCGGCATTATTAATAAGAAGCCGGCAAATGAGCTTCTTGCAAAATACAAAACCGATGCACAGGTGGACGCAGCCCTGAAAGAGCTGAAAGATTACTGGAGCGGACTGCTCTCTGTTTACTCTGTCAAGACAGAAAACGAGAAGCTGAACCGCTGTGTCAATATCTGGAACCAGTATCAGTGTATGGTCACGTTCAACATGAGCCGTTCTGCCAGCTATTTCGAAAGCGGCATGGGACGCGGCATGGGATTCAGGGATTCTTCCCAGGATCTGCTTGGTTTCGTACATCTTATTCCGGAACGCGCAAGAGAACGTATTCTGGATATCGCCAATACGCAGTTTGAGGATGGTTCCGCTTATCATCAGTACCAGCCTCTGACAAAGACCGGCAATCTGGGCGTCGGCTCCGGCTTTAACGATGATCCGCTCTGGCTCATTGCCGGAACAAGCGCATACATCCGCGAGACAGGTGATTATTCTATCCTGGACGAGATGTGTGATTTTGACAACAACTCCGAGCTGGCGGCACCTCTGATGGAGCATTTACGCCGCAGCTTTCACTATATCGTGACACACAAAGGTCCTCACGAGCTTCCTTTGATCGGACGTGCCGACTGGAATGACTGTCTGAACTTAAACTGCTTCTCCGAAACACCGGGAGAGAGTTTCCAGACAACCGGTCCTTCCGAAGGTCCCGTCGCAGAAAGTGTATTTATCGCAGGACTTTTCGTAAAATACGGAAAAGAATATGCAGCACTCTGCAGACACCGCGGACTGGAAGACGAAGCAGCAGACTGCGAGAAAGAGATCGCAAAAATGGTGGAAGCCATCGAAACTGCCGGCTGGGACGGAGAATGGTTTGTTCGTGCTTATGATGCTTATTCCAATCCCATCGGAAGCCATGTATGCGAAGAAGGACAGATCTTCATCGAGCCGCAGGGAATGTGCGTACTGGGTGGCGTCGGCGTGGACAACGGCAAGGCAGTACAGGCGCTTAAGAGTGTGGAGGAAAGACTGGATTCCAAATACGGTATCATGCTCAACCAGCCTGCTTACACCAAATATCATTTAGAGCTTGGTGAGATTTCTTCTTACCCGCCGGGATATAAAGAGAATGCAGGTATCTTCTGTCACAACAATCCCTGGATTGCCTGTGCGGAGACCATGGTAGGACATGGCGATCGTGCCTTTGAAGTATACAAAAAAACGAATCCTGTTTTTCTGGAAGACATCGGTGAAATTCATCGTACGGAGCCTTATGCATATTGCCAGATGGTTGCCGGTAAAGATGCTCCTACTTTCGGTGAAGGCAAAAACAGCTGGCTGACCGGTACTGCAGCGTGGACTTTTACGACCATCAGCCAGTACATTTTAGGAATCCATCCTGATTTCGACGGATTGCGCTTAGAGCCCTGTATCCCGAAGGAGGTTTCCGAATATACCGTTACTCGTAAATTCCGTGGCAAAGAGTACCACATCACGGTTAAGAATCCTTCCCATGTGGAAAAAGGTGTTGCGAAGTTACTCGTAGACGGAAACGAGATCGCAGGCAATGTGATCGCACCGGAGCTTGGCGGAAACGACGTGAATGTAGAAGTAATACTCGGTTAGTATATCGTAAATCCTTAGTTCGTTTTCTTTTTTCATTTTCTCCCATAAATATAAAACAGGAAAGAGGCAGCCGTCAGCGCTGTCTCTTTCCTGTTTTGCACGGATTTGGATTTTATTTTGAATTACCTATGAAGATATGGTATAGTTGTGCTATGTGTAAGAAAGTGAGGGGTTTGTTTGAACGAATTGGATGAACGCTACAGTACAGCTGAGGAAGCGATCTATGATGCTTTTTTTCTGGTTCTGAAGGATAAGAGTCTGGATAAGGTCACGGTTTCGGACGTGATCAAGAAGGCTGGCATTGTACGGAGCACTTTTTATAATCATTATGAAAATATTCCGGCTCTGGTAGAAGCTGTGGAGGATAAGACGATCTGGGATATCTTCCGTCTGATGGAGAGCTTTCATCCCAAAGATGATAAGGATATGTGTCAGTCTTACTTTCTGGCAATCTGCAATTATACCCACAAGAATCCGTTTTTAGCCAATCTTCTGCAGAGTCCCAGGGGAGATGTGTTCTTTGAGAAGGCGATTACCATGTTCCACAGGTATGTGACGGATGTCACGTCAAATACGCCAAACACCCCGCAGTCCAGGGAACGCTTTTCGTATCTGATCGCCAGCGCGATCGGCAGCACGATCGGCGTTTTGCACAAATGGATCGCGGAGGATTTTGCATCCCCCGCGGAAACAGTTGCCGAATTACTGGCTCAGGTATTTTTATCCGGCATCCTGCCGTACTTATCCTAATTCCAGTACACCGAATATTAATAAACCGGCTCGTCCCGTAATACTTCCTGTCTGAGTATCTTTTTGGTCGCATTGCGGATAAATGGGTTTTGACGGATCACAAGCCCGGTGATCTGGCGGTAGGTCGGCTGCGTCAGATTATAGTCATCCAGATTTTTCTGCAGTGCCGCCCGGAGTGTTTCCCCGTCCAGTCCTTTTGCTTCCACAAGCTCTTTCTCCGGATAGATCCTCGCGGTCAGCCCGTTGTTTTCCCCGGTCACGACCACCTCTGCGACAAGTTCAAACAATGCCAGCTTATTCTCAATCTCCTCCGGCGAAATGTTCTCTCCATTGGATAAGATGATCAGATTTTTCACTCTCCCGTTGATAAACAGATAGCCGTCCTCGTCCAGATAGCCTTTGTCGCCCGTATGGAGCCAGCCATCCTTTAAGGCATCCTGTGTTTCCTGCGGCATGTTGTAATACCCTTTCATCACACTGGTGCTCTTTACCAGGATCTCACCGTCTTCGAATTTGATCTGCACATTTTTTAACGGTTTTCCGATGGAGCCTTTCTTATGCTCTTTCTCCGTATTGGAGCTGATGACCGGTGAACATTCCGACATACCATAGCCTTCCAGAACCTGAATCCCGTATTTTTCAAATTCATCGATATAAAACGGCTCCAGATGCGCTCCTCCGGTAAAGATCGTATGCAGGTTTTCCCCAAATACTTTTTTCGCCAGAATCTGCGGAGGAACATCCGCTTTGGCACTTGCCAGCTTTTTATAGATCATTTCGATCATAAGCGGCACCATCAGCATAACGCCCGGCTGAAAGATTGACATATTGCGCACCATGTGCATATAGGAATCATTGACACAGACAGTAGCGCCCAAAGAAAATCCTTTCAGCCAGTCCATGACCAGACAGAACGCATGATGGATCGGGAGCACGCTCAGCACCGCTCCTCCGGGCTGCGCTTCATACTCGACATTTTCCACATTCTCAATGAGATTCTTCTGAGTCAGCATAACGCCTTTGCTTTTCCCGGTGGTACCGGAAGTGTAGATGATCGTAGCGACATCTTCCGCATCCAAAACAGCAGGTTCCTTCTCATCCCCTTCTGCTCCTTTCTTTATCAGTTCTAAAAGTGTCCCGTTTTCTTCGTCCGCTTTCTCACTTAGCAGCCAGATCTTTCGCACCTTCGGGCATTTTTCAGAGATCTGCGTCAGAAGCGCTTTTTCCTTTATCCCCAAAAACAATCCCTCGGAATCAGAGCGGTTTAAAAGATCTGTCAGATCTTCCGCCGGCAGGCCCGCATCCAGCAAAACGGCTGTATTGTTACCGGTCGTGATGCCCAGATAGCTTTCCATCCATGGTGCACTGCTGGTGCCGATCAGGGCAATGTGTTTTTTGCAAAAGCCTTCGGCATTCAGTCCTTTTCGGATATTCCGTATATTCTCACCCAGTTTCTGATAGGTTATCTCGCAGATTTCTTTTTTCTCCAGCCATCTCACGGCGGCAATGTCCGCATACTGTTTCTCATTTGCATCCCAAAGCTCTCTGATTGTTTTCATCTTGTCCTCCCTACTCTGGCAGACGATTCTGCCAAACTGCTTATTCAGTGTTACTGCGAATGGTAACACTCCAGTCTGAACCTTTCCTTCAAACTTACGCCTCCTGTAACATGTTTTTTAACATGCCGAATGCATCTCCGATCGTTTTGATCCCAAGCAGTCTCTCCGGATCCAGTTCCACGTCGAAGGTGTCCTCCAGTTCTCCCAGAAAGGACATAAAATCCAGGGAGCTGAATCCCAGGTCCTCTCGGAATCTCATGTTATCTGTCATTTTTTCTGCCTCTACTTCACAGTACTGTGCCGCGATCTCTTTAAACTCTAATTCTTTTGCCATAATCAGTTCCTCCTATTTTTCGTTCCGGTTCTATCACACCCGCTCTATGATTTCCCCGATCTTTAAATCCGGCTGGGAAATTCCCAAAAACAAAATCCGCATCATATAGTAGTACAATAGCTCCATATCTTTTTCCTCAAGATGCGCTGTCTGATAATGATAGGAAAAGTTCATGCCGCCGTCCGGCGTGTGTGATACCGTCAGATACATTTTCTTGGTGGCGGCGCCGTTGGCAAACCATTTGGAATGCTGTCGGATATTTCCCACATAAGGATTTTCCATCTTCACCGGCATCGGCTGATAGGTCAGATAACAGCTTTCATAGGTAGTATCATCCGGTGTATGGTAGCGCCTCTTCATCTCCTCTTTGATGTACTGTGGGTCAAAATTGCTGTGCATGTAAATACGGTTCTGCACATTCTGGATCTCATAAGCTGCCGCCAAAAACTCTGTCTCGGCAGATATCACGGTCCGGCACGGGAACATGATCGTCCGACTGCCACCGGAGGTCCACTCATCATGGGTGGAACGTCTGGAAATGAAATTCTCGATCGTGATGTCCTCCTGTCCGTCGTTGACCTTGGACAGATACGTCCGGATCCCAAGCAATAACAGATTGGTCATGGAAAGCTGATGGTTCATACAAAAATCCATCAATGCCTTCGCTGACTGAGGCTCCAGCTCATAATCCTCCACCGCCACGAACAGTTCCTTCTTTTCGATGTCTGCCGCGCGTAGCTTCGGATCATGATGTTTCTTCCTGGATTCCTCCAACACCTCTTTGCCGCGAATGTCAGAATACAAGGGTTCCCCCAACTCATCCAGTTGATCGTCCCAGAATTTTTTATCCTTCGCAAAACGTTTCTCATTGTTTGCCTTTTTGAGATCCGACTGTAATACTGTCTCAAAATCTGCCAGATCAGCCGGATACTGTGCGCCAAATTTGTAATGCGTATATAACTGCATCAGATCGTTTGTCATGACGACCAATCCGCAGGAATCGATCAGCCTGTGATCCATATGGATGAAAAAACCGTTATAGCCTTCCGGCAGTTTCAGCATCTTTACCTCGCACAGGGGAATATCATCCCCGTCAAAGGTCTGATACGCCCAGCTCTGCATCAGATCATCCGCCTCTTTTAACGTCATACCGGACAGATCCTGAAACGGTATGTCTCTGGCATCGTGCGTGATAAGATATTGCTGTATCTGTCCGTTTTGATCCGGTTTCGTAAACTGCAGTCTCATGCAGCCGCTTCTTTCGATCTCCAACTGGATACATTTTTTTAAAAGCCCGAAATCCAGTTCTGTCTGCAGGGATGCCACGATACTGACGCCGGATACCTGCTGTGTCCCGTATTCTTTCATCCACTGATAGTGCATGTTCTGTGCTGCCGTCAACGGATACCTGTTTCCCATAATAGCCCTCCTCCTTCTCGTTGAAACCGTCTTGCTTGTGTTCAAGAGAAAAGCTATCATACTTTTATTTGCTTGAAAAGTACCCTCGGGACTTAACGGACACCTTCTCCTAAATTGACCGAAACATAACAAACACTTTTGCGGTAAGTGTTTGTTATATGGAAAAAGGACCGGCTTTTACGCCGATCCTTCTATAAAGGGACTATGGGAAAGAATGTCGAAACATTCCGTTTAGCCTCATTTCACTGTTACCTTCACCGTCTTGCACAGTCCGTTCTGGGTGTAGACGTAGATGGTCGTCTTTCCTGCCGAAACGCCCTTTACCTTTCCTTTCTTATCCACTGTGGCAATCTTCGGGTCAGCGCTCTCATACCGGAATTTGGAAATATGAATGCTCACCTTCTGTTTCTCGGTATAGCTTGCCTTGATTGCCTGTTTCTTACCAACGCCCAGCGTGATGTTCTTTTTCTTCACCACCAGTTTGGACGGATTGCCCTTCTTGCCTCCGGTGGTCGTCGCGTGCACGGTCTTGGAAGTCGTGATGGCGCGTCTGCCGGAAGGAGTGTTTCGATATGCCACTACCATGTACTTATAATACTGACCCTTTTTGAGTTTTTTCGCCGTCCAGCTCTTGGTATTTCCGTTCTCGATGGTCGTGATATATTCCAGTTTTTTACCGCAGGCGGAACCGTAGATCAGATATCCGTTTGCTCCCGGAATCGCTTTCCAGATCAGCTTGATACTCGTCGCCTTCGGTTTCATCTGTACCATAAGGTACTGCTGAGTAGAACCCTCCACATCCTTTTTATCCGTGTTGGTCGCCACGATGACGGTTTCCTTTTTCTCTACCGGTACATTCTCATCGTATTCCGCGATCGGCTCCGGTTCCGGTGTCACGACAGGCGTTTCTTCTTTTTTCTCTTCCGCTTTTCCTGACGCGATCTCTACTTTTATCTCCCCGGAAGGATTATAATTATCGGTTCCTTTATATCTGACATAATACGTTCCCGCTTCCAGTCCGGTCAACTGCGTACCTGTCACTGCCGTGTAGGTGGTTTCGCCTTCCCTGCGGTATTCCATATCCGTCGTCAGTCCGGTGATGGTGCCGTCCTTCTTTCCCTGAATCGTCTCTGCCGTCTCACCGACAACCGGCGTTTTCTGTGCCGCCTTGCCGACCGTCAGCGTATAGCTCGCGCTCGTTCCCGCGTAAAGCTCTGTCGCCGCACTCACCGCCGTGATCTTAGCCGTACCGACTCCCTTGATGGTAACCGCACCAGTCGTCTCATCCACCAGTGCGACCTTGGTATTGTCACTGGTATACGTGATGGTGCCTCCGTCGTCCACACTGGAAACAGCCTTCTGTCCCACTCCTTTTTCATCAAATGTCACATTCAGTTCACTCTTTGCAAAGCTTAAAACCTCATCCGAAACACCCGCGAGAATCTCAATCTGCGTCTCCTCAGATGCCTTATAGTACGGTTTCTCCTGATAACGCACATAGTATACGCCGGGTGCCAGACCAGTGATCGAATTTCCACTGACGGATGTATAATCTTCCTCGCCTTCCCTGCGGTATTCCATGTCAATGGTCAATCCGGTGATGATTCCGTCCTTTTTGCCAAAGATTGTCTCATCTGTCTTATCCGCTTTCGGTGCCTTCTGTGCCGCCTTGCCGACTGTCAGCGTATAGCTCGCGCTCGTTCCCGTATAAAGCTCTGTCGCCGCGCTCGCCGCCGTTACGGTGGCTGTTCCGACTCCGGTAATGGTAAGTTTTCCGGTCGCGCTGTCCACCTTTGCAATGTTTTCATCATCAATGGTATAGGTGATGGCGCCTCCGTCGTCCACGTTGGACTCCGCCGTCTGCCCGGCGTTCTTCTGTCCGTAAACGACATTCAGCTTCACTTTCGCAAAGTTCAGCACTTCATCCTCCGTACCCGGCTCGATGACTACCTTCGCATCCGCAGACGCCTTATAGTTTGTCTTTGCGCGGTATCTCACATAGTATGTGCCGGGAGCAAGTCCGGTCAATGTCGTATCCGCAATCGCCTTGTAGGTGTCTTCTCCCTCCTTACGGTATTCCATATCGGTAGTCAGTTTCGTGATGGTTCCGTCATTTCTGCCCTCGATGGTCTCATTCGTCTTTCCGACTCTCGGTGAGCGCTGGGAGGCTTCTGTCACATTCACCACATAGCCTGCTGTCGCGCTGTTATAAGAAGAAGTCTTTGCCGCCACTGCCGTGATGGTCGCCTTACCGACGCCGATGATCGTGAGCTCTCCGGTCATGGCATCCACGGTAACGACGGACTCATCATCGCTCGAATAGGTGATGGCGCCTCCGTCATCCACATCACAGACTGCTTCCTGCCCGATGCCTGTCACGCCAAAGGCTATGTTGATCTCCTCCTCACTAAAGCTGATATTCTGTGTCTTCTGTGCGGCATTTACCATCACGTCAAAGGATATCCCTTCGGTATCCGCCGCATATTCCGGTATCTCATCCGCGTTCAGGTCCGCTGCTGCCGCTGTCGCTTTCATGGTAATGGTCTTTCCGGCCGCATCCCCGTGAAGAACCAGTCCGGTTCCCGCCGTGTAATCCGCATACTCCGCACCCTGAACAATCACAAAGGCGAGTTGCCCCTTTGCACCTTTTACCGCTGTCTTTAGCTGATTGTCCGTCAATGTCTCGCCACCGGCCGCTTCCAGTGTCCTGGCCTTTGTCAGTGTCTGTACTGCCGGAGTGATGTCACCGGTAAGTACCGGTTCCTGCAACTCATAATTTCCGGCAGCTTCCCCTGTCAGTGCAAACAAAGAATCCGCCTCCAGGGTAATGCTCTTTCCGGTTCCCGCATATTTGTCCGCAAAGTAGCCTGCTGCCTGTTCGTCATTCAGACCGACTTTCTCTGCGTCCGCTTCCAGAATACCGCTAAGCGCTCCCGCCGTAACGGTCACTGCGTCATTTCCGTCATAAACCTTCGCCGCCGTTCCCGTCATAGTCACGGTTTTCTTCGCAATACTCCAGGAAACCGTCTTTGGCTCCTTCGTGCCGTCCTTCCAGATAAAGCCTTCCCGCAGGGTAAAGGTCGCCTGATAATTTCCGGCATTCACCGCCTTGACATCTCCGCTCATGGTGTAAGCAGAAAGCTCCTCATCATAGACAACGCCCTGTTTTTCGGTACCGTCATAAGTCAGGTTTCGCACCTCTTTGGGCATGTCTGCCAAAGAAGTATCCACATACCATTTGATGTCATCATAGTACATGGTCTGCCCTGTGGTGCCCACTCCGCATACCGTCGCAGTTTTACTGGTCGAATTTACCTTGATCGGAGAGGAATTTGCCGCTTCATACTCACCCGTATCGCCATCTGCGATCCAGATGTTCATCGTGCGCCCGTCCGCAGCCTTCGTATAGGCGATCTTAAGCCGGTACCACTTATTTTTTGTCAAAGCCTTTCCTTCCATATTGTCGAGTGTGACCGGTGCCGTATTGTTTCCTGCATAGCACTTCCAGACACCATTGTCCACATAAAGCATCGCCTGGTATGCGTTTCCCATCCCAAACGCAAAGGTCGGATTCTCTGAATCGGATTTAAACCTTGCCTCAAAAACGGAAGTACCGTTTAAATAAGGCAGGGATTTTAAATCATACGCCACGGTTTTATAGGAAGTATAAGCCTGATTTCCATCTTCCTCCTTCTGCCAGGTAAAACCATAATAGTCTTCATAAAGTATGGCACCCGTATTCTGCCCGACCGTGCAGCCGTCAAAGCCATCCTCATAATAATATTCATATGGCATCGCAAATTTCAACACATTGCTTAAGGAGCCTTCCGCATCCTTTACCGCTACATATATATATTTGGCACGAAGCGACATATCCTTGGTGATGACCAGCGCCATCGTCGCCTGCGCCGTCACATCCTGCTCTGCCTTACGTCCGTTTGCAAGCAGTTCATCCGCCGTCGGTGTCTCGGGACTTTCGGAAACCTGATAATAGACTTCGCCCGCAATGTCGCTCTTAAACCAGACGGTTGCCTTGTTTGCATTCTCCCTGTAAATGGTATTGCCGACAATGGTCGGAGCATCCTCAAAGCTGTAATCCGCATCATAGGCAACGCTGTCTGCCTTGAAGGTCTCTGCACTTCCCAGTCCGGCAATGGCGCGCACCTTCGTATTTTTTGTTCCCACACGCACAGGTGCCTCATATTTCTGTGTCTTGACCGTATCGTTTGCATCGGGATAACTGCCATCCGTCGTATAGTAAATTGTCCTGTCTGCCGCACCGGTTGACATGGTAACATCCTGCGCCACGGTATACATCGCCGTGCCGGGTGTAAACTGTACGGACGCATCCTTTTCCTTTGGCAGATAATAATATTCCAGATTGTCAAAATAAACGGTACTTCCCGCATCGGTCTTCAGATAGGCACAGGTATACCTGCCATTATAGGCCGCCGTGATCGGTTCGCTGTTCGCGCGTTTTCCGTCGATGTATACATCATATACGCGTTTTCCCTCTGTCTCATCATAGACAATACGTACCTTATGCCATTCATTCTTCTGACATTTCTCGTGATATTGGTCAAATTCCGTCACCGTTCCATTCGTCCAGTTCTTCCAGACGCCATCTTCCACACGGATTCCTGCCGTATCATAATAAGAACGGATCTCAAACGTCGGATCACTCATCAGGGACATATAATCCGCCTCATACACAAACGTGCCGTTTTTCAGATAGTCCGGAAAATATCTGCTCGGATCTACGCCGGTCAGGGCAAATACTTTTCCGTGCTCTCCCTCCAGCTCCACAATCTTCTGACTCGTCGTATTCAGCCCATAGCTTGTACCTCCGATGGCCGTCGTCAGATTGGATTCAAAATCTTCCTTAAAATAAACATCCTGCGGCATATAGAAAGAAAGAACATTGCTGAGCGTCCCGTTCTGATCTTTTAATACCACATAGGCATACTTCTCCCCCGTCTTCATTTTGTTGGTGAGAGTAAGCTGTGTAACAGTATCCTGCAAGGCTGCTCCGCCCTTTGACGCGCCATTCGCCAACGTTTCCGTCGCCTTGTTCTCCTCATCGGCAATCGTTTCCGCCGCCGGCACCTCTGCTTCTCCTTTTATTACGTAGTAGACATCACCGCTCACATTGCTGTTAAACCACACATATCCTTTGGTGGCACTCTCGCGGTAGACACTGCTTCCGGTCAGAGTCGGAATCGTGACAAAGCTGTAATCCGCATCATAGGCAACGCTGTCTGCCTTGAAGGTCTCTGCACTTCCCAGGCCGGCAATGGCGCGGACTCTGGTATTGTCCATTCCTACAGTGATCGGCTCCTTGTATTGTTTCGTCTTCTCCGTATCACTCACATCGGGGTAACTGCCGTCTGTGCTGTAATAAATCGTCCGGTCACCGCTGTCTGTCATCATCGCCACTGCCTGCGGCGTTGTATACATGGCGGTCGGTCTGTCAAACTGTACCGTGGCGTCCTTCCCCCTGGGCAGATAATAGCATTCCACATCGTCAAAGCAGATCTTACTATTATCCAGCGCCACCAGGAAGATTTCCGAATATCTGTCCGCACCGCCCGATTTGATCGGTTCGCCGTTGGCACGTTTCCCGTCAATGTAAATATCAAATACCCGCTTGCCTTCCCATCTGTCATAAACCAGCCTCACCGTGTGCCACTCATTTTTCTGACAGGTCTTTGTATAGCGTTCAAACGGCGTATAGGTGCCGCCCGCGAGACTTTTCCAGACACCGCTTTCGATGCGCACTCCCGCCTCGCCCCTAAAACGAATCTCCAAAGAAGGGTCTTCCGTCAGGGACAAGAAGCTCGCCTCGTATACCCAGGTTCCATTGTAGAGCCACTCCGGAAATCCCCTGTATCCATATACACTATTTCCTTTTACCTGATAGACATTTTTATGCCCGTCCTCTCTGGTTACGACCGTACGGCTGTCATTATCAATCTGATAAATGCCGGAATAACTTCCTGCTCCCACGCCCGGTATATCCGCTTCAAAGTCTTCCTTAAAATAAATGTCCTGCGGTATATGATACGAAAGCACATTACTGAGCACACCATCCTTATCCTTTACCACTACATAGACATAGCGCGCCCCGGTCTTCATATTGTTCGTAAAGGTCATCTGGGTAATGGTATCCTGCACCACGGCGCCGCCTTTCGCCGAACCATTGGCAAAGGTCTCCGTCGCTTTATTCTCCTCGGAAACGATGTCCGCCGCTGCTGGTGCCGTCCCATCGATGGAAACCATGTAATAGGCATCGCCGCTTACATTACTGTTAAACCACAAATATCCCTTCGTAGCACTCTCACGATAGACGCTGTTTCCGGTCAGGGTAAGCGCATCCACAACCGTATAGGTCTGCGCATACGCAACACTCTCCGCCAGGAAAGCATCTCCTTCACCGGTGCCGGCGAGTGCCGTGATCGTCGTCGTCGCATCGATGTGAATCGGCGCCGTGTATTTCTTCGTATTCGCTGCATTCTTCTTCAAATCGGGATACGTTCCGTCCGTCGTATAGTAGATGGTGCGGTCCGCAAGCGTCGTGGACAATGTGATATCCCGCGCCGTCGTATAAGCCGCAGTAGGCTCGCTGAATTTCACGACGGCATTGTCTGCCGCATCACTTAAGCACCATGCCTTCAAGTCATCATAGTAGGTCGTCGTCGAAGCTGCATCCTGTGTTCCGCCTGACGTCTGCAAATAAAAGTAGGAATTATTCGCGTCACTTGACTCAAGCGGTGCGGAATTGGCCTTCTTCCCATCGATATACACATCAAACTGTTTCTTCATCCGGTCATAAACGATGCGAAGCTGATACCATCTGTCCTTCACAATCGGTTCTGTCGCCAAATCCAGGGCTACATTTGCCGTCGTTCCATCCGTGCGCGCATACCATTTTCCTTCCGAAGCATCCACGCCGATATTTCCAAACCGGAAAGAGCCTGAGGGTTCGGTTTCCTTAAACCGGATTTTCCCTTCAATCACCCAGGTTGCCTGCGCATTGTTCCCCATCTGGATTCTGGTGTCCCAATAATAATTCACGTATTTGGAAAAGGCGCGGTTGCCTTCCAAAGTGACAATCTTCTGATAATTTTTGCTGACTCCGAACATGCAGTTTCCTTCTACCGCTTCGTCCGGATACGCTTCAAAGTCCTCGTTCATGTAAAAGTCATAAGGCAGATAGTATTGAAGGACATTGCTGTATTTCTCATTTTCATCCTTTACCACGATATTGACGTACCTTGCCCCTGCTTTCAGCTGATTGGTATTACTTTTAATCGTAAGGACCGTCGTCAAATTCTGCGAAGCCATTAAAGCGGCATCAACCCACTCCACCGAAGGATTCCCTGCTTCCGGAACCGTGGAATCTCCCGTCACATAATAATAGACGTCGCCCTTTACATCGCTGATAAACCAGAACGCTGCCTCGTTTGCGGCACTCCGGTGTACGCTTGGGCCCTTTATCGTCGCGGTCGCAAGAATCGTGTACGTCTCGGAATACGCCACGCTCTCTGCCACAAATGCGGCTCCCTTTCCTCTTCCCGCTACCGCGCGGATTGTAGTGGTCGTATCGACCGTGATCGCTCCGGTGTATCCTTTCGTCGCCGCAGCATTCGTAGTCGGCGACGGATAACTTCCGTCCGTCGTATAATAGATCACGCCGTCCGTTAAATCCGTCGTCAGCTCAATCTGCTGCGTGCCCACATAATTGGCAGTGGCTTTACTAAATTTCACGTTCGGATCCGTAATCCCTGCCACATCGGTCGGATAGGAATAGGAGGTAATATCGTCAAAATACGTATACTGTCCTGCGGAAGAACTGATATAAAGCCTGTTAATGGCGGGATTGGGCGCCCAATGATTTGTATCATATTTCGCTGCCGTAAGCGCCTGCTCATTTGCTTTATTCCCATCAATGTACACGTCATATTGATGAAGCTGTGTGTCAAACACAATCCGTACCGTATACCACTTGTCTTTTTTCATGGCAGCATCCGGAGCCTGCTTAAGCACCTGCGCTTCCCTGCCGCTTGCACAGGATTTCCAGACACCGTCCGCAATGACAATGCCTGCGATATCATAATTCATATAGTCTGAGTATATCGTGCCATTCTCCCTAAGCCGCCCGTCAAACTGCAGGGAAAACTTCGCGTTCGGTGTGTCTGCGCCCGATTTGATTTTTCCCTCCAAAACCGTGATGCACGCCTTACTCCCCTGTCCGGTGGCAAGCCCTGCCACAGCATTTGACGTACCATAAATCCGATATACCTGATTGCCACTCTCTGCCGCAATCACATTATTCGTGCCAAATCCAATGCCCGCATTCGCGGAGCCATTATTATATCCATCGGGATATGCTTCAAAATCCTCGCTGTACCAATACGTCATCGGCATCTGCGCCGTTACGATATTGCTGAGATTCGATGCATCCTCCGCATCTGCCACAACGAGATGGGCATATTTCTTTCCCTGATACATCCCTGTCGAAAGCGCGACGGATTTAATCTGTCCCGCCACGGCAGCATTGTTTCCCGTATTTCCTGCTGCCACAATCTGGCTCGCCGTCAGCGTGGAGGAAGCACCATCCACTTCATCCACCACATAATAGATTGTCCCTGCCGTGTCACTGTAAATCCACGCCTCCGCCTCCGTGCCGGAAGTCCGGCGCACACTGCTGCAGGAAATCTTCGGCTGCGCCGCCTGCAGCGTCTGTGCGGCAAGAAAAAGCCTTCCTCCCATAACAAGCAGAAGTGCCAGCAAAAATACCGGAAGCTGCCTGCATAAACAATATCCTGTTCTTCGTAGCTGTTTTGTTTCTTTCTCCATCATAAGCTGCTCCTTTCTCATGATAAACCATGAACCTCTCTTTCCCGTTCCCTCTACCCTTCCTGTTTTGTTTTATTTCCGCAAAAACTTGCTATAATTATACAAAAACAAGTGGTTAAAATCTATATTTTCTGCAAATTGGCAGTGCCAATTTATTTTGGTCAATTTTTTATCTCCAAATCCAAAATTGCACAAAAAATCCGGCAGGCTGCCGTGTTTTCACACGTACTACCTGCCGGATTGCCTGTCATAAAATTTTCGTTCCATGACGGATTCTTTCTTTACTTGACCTTATATCTGTTCGGAAGCTTTACTTGATCTTTACATTCTTAGAAAGTCCTTTCTTCCGGAACAATACGGTATAGTCCTTTTTCTTCGCCTTTGGCACCTTGATCACAGTCTTCGCGCCGATGCCCTTGAACGCATTCTTTGCCACACTCTTTTCTGTCAGATATTTGGTCTTGATGTTGATAAGCGTAATGCCCTTACAGCCTTTGAAGGTATTCTTTCCAATACTTCTTACGGACGCGGGAAGCGTGATCTTCTTCAAAGAAGAACATTTCATAAACGCACCGTTTCCAATGCTTTCCACTTTATTTCCAATCTTTACGCTCCTTAGTTTTTTACAGTTTGCAAACGCATTGGCGCCGATTTCCTGAACGTTTTTGCCGATGGAAACCTTTGTCAGTTTCTTACAGTTCTTAAATGCATTTGCCGCAATCTTCGTTACCTGTGCCATCGTTCCGTCCGAAAGCTTCACTGTCTCCGGAACGGTTATGGAAGCCACATCTTTCTGAGTGCCTGCCGGTGCCGCATACATTACTTCCACGATCGTCTTACCGGAAGCATCCTGTGTGGTATTTACCACTTCGTAAGTCGCGCTGCCGCTCTGATCTACTGTTTTTGTCCCGACTGCGGGAGTCTTTGACGTCCCGCCGGATTCACTGCCGCCACCGGTTTCCTGTTTCGCACCGGCGAACACGATCATTCCATTCGCATTGATCGTTTTTGTCACGGAAGCATCCAGCTTACAAACCTTTCCCGCGTCCTCCCCATATGCCGTTTTCGGAACGCTCAGACTTGCGCCCGGCTCGGCATAGAAGGTACAATTCGCATCGATACACAGTCCATCCACCGGTGTCTTGCCGTATCCGCTGATCTTATTCACGCCTTTTAGCAGAACCTTCACGCCCTCTTTAAAGATACAGAGGTTTACCTCATCATAGCCTGAAAGAATGATCGTATCCGATGCCTTGTCATATTTTATCGTTCCTTTTGCCTTCATCTGATCAAGAGTCCCTTTGGTGCCGATGCAGCCTGCCATCTCCCTACCAACAATATACTCGCCGAGCAGTTCGTTATCCGTGGTAAGGTACAGCCAGTTTGGCTGCCCCGTCTCCTGTCCGGGATCTGTGCCGGGATCCGTACCGGGATCTTCTTCATTCTTTACTTCCACCTGGCAGGACGCCTTCAGCGCTAACGGATCAACCGTAGTTGCCGTGATCACGGCTGTTCCGATTCCCTTTGCCGTCAGCTCACCTGTCTGTTCATCTACTTCAACTACCGCAGGTGCACTGCTGACATAGGTCGCACCCGGTATCGTCAGGTCTCTGCCTGCATATTTTCCATTCGCATTTTTCACAAGAGCTGCATTTGCTTTTTTATCTCCCGGTTTCATTGTAACTTTAGCTTTCTCAAAGCTGATCGTATCCGCCCGTACTACCGGAAGCACCGTTATCTTCAAAGTATCCGTATAACGCTCCGGCTCCGTACCGTTGCCGGCATCCATTCCCTCTGCTGTCACGGTAAGAACTGCTGTACCGATCCCGGCATTTGCCAGAAGCTCATAGTTATTCTCGTTAAACTGCCGGACATTTTCTGCCACTACCGGCATATCCGCCTGCTCTCTTGTCTCCTTAAGGCTCCATGTAATATTCGGCATCGGATAAGGCTTTGACGGATCCGTAACCGCATAGATGTCCATGTAATTCGGATATCCTTCCAGTATCGAAGAACTGTAATTGTCTGTCACTCCCTCGTACTGATATAATGTGATCTCCTCCAGATCCTCATACTCATATTCTTCCTTCTCTTCATTCCAGATTGCATTCCCGTCTGCATCTCTCTTATATTTTTTGATCGCTACCCCCTTCACGGGATTGGTTTCGCCCGCGCGCAGAAGGATCGCATTCGCAATCGGGAGCACCGGTCTGTCTGATCTGGTATCTGTCACGGTTTTCCCATCCTTCACAACCGCATATTCGCTCAGATCGCCACGGATCTCGCTCAGATCTTCCACTAACTGCTCATCTTCCTTACCCACCAGATAACTTTTGGCCGGAAGCCTTGCGATACTGTAAGTATCTTCCCAAATCTGAGGCATGTTGACCGGAAGATAAAGATCCACCAGCGAGTTGCAATTTACAAACGTACCACTATAGCTGTCGGAAGAATACAACAGCTTCATCGTCTGCGTATCGCATCCGGAAAGATCCAGTGTTACCAGCTTCGGCGCATTGATATCAAATGCCGCATAGCCGCCTGCAGTCGGTCCTGAAATCTTTGCTGTCAGCTTCGTACAATCTGCCAGATTAAAAATCCTGGAAAGATTCCCTGCTGACTTGCAGTTTAAGGAAACCTCCCATTCCCGGATTGAATCCAGTGTGAACATGTTATATACATTTTCTGCTGCAGATGCATCAAAGTTTTCTCCAAGTGTCAGACTTTTCGCACTGTTCAGCAAAAACATACCGCTCATATTCTTAACATGGGAAGTATCCAGGGCAGAAACATCCAGCTTCTCCACCTTGGGCAGCGTAAACATCTGATTCATATCCGTTACCTTGGAAGTAACGAGTGTGTTAAGCTCCAGTCCGGATACTTCGGGCAGATTGAACATATTGCTCATGTCTGTCACATTCCCTGTCTGGAATCCGGAAAGATCCAGCCTGGTAACGGACGGTCCCGTATAATCCATCGGCGCATACTTCTTGCTGTATTTAAAATAATAGCCGCCGAACATCCCTGCCATCGTTGTGACGGCACCTGTATCCAATGCCGACAGATGCTCGATCTGCGTAAGGGCTGCACAGCCCCTGAAAAGACCTGACATATCCGTTACCTGTGCGGTGTTCATGTTTTCCGGAAGGATCAGCTTGCGCAGCAAGAAATCACGATAGAACATATCCTTCATCGTCACCGCAGAGGCAAACGACAGTCCCGAAAGATCCAGTTCGGTAATGTCACAGTCAGAGAACATTCCCTCCATATCCGTTGCTTTGGAAGTATCAAAGCCTGCCAGATCCTCTTTGCTGATCGTAAACCCGTCAGCCCCGTCCCTGTTGTTGGAGCTTAACTTGATCATCTCCTTCAGATTCACGGCATTATGCGTATCAATCGAAGAAAGCCCCTTCAAGCTGTTTCTTCCCGCAAGAAATACATCGATCATCCTGCTCATGTCTGTTACATTCGACGTATTCAACCCGGTAATGTCAAACTGCTCCATGCCAAAGGACTGACTCTTAAACGCAAACATATGGGACATATTCTTCACATTATCCGCCATGTTGTTTCCAACAATCTGGAATGTCTTTGTATTTCCCAACGTCGGCTGTCTGTATTCATCCGGTCTTGGCTCATTGCTGACGTTTAAGAAGCCTACCCAGCCGTGAGCCCTTGCGCCTTCATGGGCGCCACCCATGCTGAACGAACTCGGCGCATAAAACAGATAACTGCAGTCATCCGGAAAGGCTACCCCGGAATCCACCTTTAAGTTGACCGCCGAGATCGGATAGGCCGGAAGCGCCATCGGATGGTCAAATTCCCTATGATTGGAAGCAAGCGCCACTTGATAAGTCCTGCCGTCATAAGGATCGGTATAAGTCGCCGGAATCGCCCAGTTTTCCAGCTTAAAATCTGCGTCTGTCAGCTTATCCGGCAGTTTGGATCTTCCATACCGGATGTCCTCGATCGTATCCGCCAGATTGGTTACCGCGCCCAGTGAAAGCGCTGCCTTTGCATATCCCGAGATTCCTTCCTCATAACTCTTTAATGTCAAAATCCCTGTATCCACATCTTTTGTATAATTATAATAATCCAGCGTGAAATCTCCATGCGCCTTTACATAGCCGTCGGTATAATAATAGAACCAATAGGCATCATTCTTGTTGTCTTCTTCTTTGGGCAGGCTGAGTCTTGTCGTTACCATAACCGCGATCGGATGCTCCGCATTCAGTTTGTTGACCGTAAAAAAGCCCTTCTCTTTCTCATACGCTGTCACCACCGGTGCATCTGCCTGCTTTACCCTGTCATAGTATTCGATCGTTTCTCCGCTTCTGGCTGTATAGGTTTTCTTCGCATACTCCCAGACCACGATCTGTGACTTATCATTTACCGCCTCCGCGAGAGGAAACCTGTATCCGTCCTCTGTACTCAGCTTTTTTAATTCATCGGTATCCCAGACGGATGCGATGCCATACTGTTTCCCTCCCTGGTATTCCAGCTCCACATCATGCCAGACTGCACTGGTCAGGTACACATTGCCTGCTATTTTCCAATGAATGGAAAGATCGCTGAATGTATCAAAAAGATCTTCCTCCTCTGTGCGCGGTGCCGGTGCGGTCCAATCCAGCACGGCACTTTTGGCGTCCTGCGCTGATACGTTCCACTGCTCTTTATACTCGGAATCCGAAAGATCCAGTGCGTCCGCATTTGCATCCTTCAACTGCAGCTCCAACCGATATTGATGATAAACACTGCCTTCTGCTACGACTGCTTTTGTCATTCCGTTTTCCTCGGATGTCACCACATTTACCGGTCTGCCGGTAGTCAGATCCGTCACGTTAAGTGACCACTTGTCCGTACCCGCTTTTGCCGTTAATACCCTTCCATTCATAAGAAGCAGCCAGAACAGCGCCGCCACCAATACGAATGGCAAAACCCTCATTTGTCTTTCCACTTTCGTTTTTGTCATAGATACCCTCCTAACGTCTCCATTCTGTTCTCGTTTTTCATGATCCTCAAAGCGCTGACCGGTTAAAATCACGCTTTCTCTATATATCGGTCATTTCCAACTAAATTTTTAGCAAAAAATGAACACTTTTTTCATTTTTTTTAACTGTTTTCTGTTACTTTATGCTATACTATATGAAATCAGTTTTTAAGGAGATAAATTATGCTCGGCGATAATATCACGGTTCTGTTAAGAACGATGCAGGTAAAGGGGAACGTACTGACTTCCTATTGCGGGATTGCCGACGCCACCTTAAGCCGGATCAAAACAGGGAAAAAAATACCAAAACCGGACAGTATCCTCATGCAGAAATTTGTACAGGGTGTTCTTTCCTATGCCAGAAAAAACGACCGTCTGGAGCTTTTATTTCCCCTTTTGGAAGAAAAGGGATTCCCGGTGGACGAAACCGGTCTGGAGAAAAGTCTGACGGAATGGCTCTATCAGGATACCGTTCTGCCCGCCCGCAGGAAGTCTCCCCACAGCGCAGGTCTTTCCCTTCCCTTTTCCGCTTTTGCGGAAAAACTTGACCACCTGATGAAATTAGCCGGCATTTCCAATGCCCGATTCGGTCATCTGGTCAACATCGATCCCTCCCACATCAGCCGTTTCCGTAACGGACACCGCACGCCAAAGGGGTCTCCGGAAGCGGTTATGCGCATGTGTATGGTCCTGATGGATCAGATCACACAAAAAGGACACAAGGACACGCTCTTGAAGCTGATTCATGCCCCTGCCAGCGCCGGGACGGATGATGATGTTCTCTTAATCTGTTTACGAAACTGGCTCTGCGACTTTGAGCAGGACGAAAACACGGCACTGGAGCAGTTTCTGGGGAATCTGGATTCCTTCTCTCCCCTGCCCGCTTCTTCGCTTCCTTCTCCCGACTCCCTGATCACAGACGAACGGTTGCAAGACGATTCTGTCTGCTACAAAGGGACCGCCGGCCTGCAAGAGGCGATCCTTCGCTTTCTTGCCACCGCGATCAGAAAAAACGCAAAGGAACTGTTTTTGTACTCCGACCAGAAGATGGACTGGCTGACCGGAAACCCTGATTTTCGTCTGAAATGGATCTCGCTTATGACCGAATGTGTAAAACGCAAGATCAGGATCAAAATCATACACAACATCGACCGTACCCCCGCCGAAATGATCACCGCCATAAACAACTGGCTCCCCCTTTACATGTCGGGCATGATCGAGCCTTACTACTGCACATTAAAGAACGGAAACCGGTTTTCCCATACCATCTTTTTGTGCCCGGACATAGCCTGTATCGAGGGATGTCATATGTACGGCAGTCAGGAGTTCGGTCTGTATCAGTACCATACAGGGAAAGAATTTCTGGATTATTATTCACAAAGCTTTGCGCTTTTGTTCCAGTCCTGCCATTACCTTGTCCGTATGCAGTTTCTTGACAGTACCGGAAGGGAGCCTTCCACACCTTCCGATCCCTACAACAACGTCTGCATCACCATCAACAAGGCGTCCGTGGTCATTACCAGAACCGATGCGCCCTATATGTCTTTTACGTTTACGCATCCTTTGATGTATGACGCCTTTCAGAATTTTGTAGAGCAGAAATCCGTCGATTCCTCAAACACGAATTGACTGTTTTTTTCACACTTGGTATCATCAATCCCCTGATTAAATCAGCACTTCCTTTTTTTTACAGAGAAACCGCCGCTTTCCGGATTTTTCCGGAAGCGGCGGTCTTTATAAGGAGCAGTTTTATTGAAAAAGCCTTTTTTATCTGACTGTCACTTTTATTTTTTGGTAAACTCCGTTCTGTGCATAAGCATATACATAGCAGGTGCCTTTGGCTTTCGCCGTGATAACTCCTTTCTTCGAAACCACTGCCACACTCTTGTTCGTGGACTCAAAGCTGAGTTTTCTGTGCTGTGCTGCTTTGAGCTTACCGGAATTGACCGTAGCCTTAATGGTAAATTTCTTATTGACTCCCAATGTCACTTTGGTCTTATTCACGGAAATAGATTTTACATTCCCTGCCGTGCCGCCGGTGGTCGCCACATGGATCGGCTTTGCAGAGGAGATCACATTCCCGTTTTTGTCCAGGGCAACCAATAAGAATTTATAATAAGTCCCTTTCTTCAGCCCTTTATAGGTATATGTCTTTCCGGTCAGTGTGGCGATCTTTTTATATTTGTATTTACTGCCGCAGCGGTTTGCATATAAGACATATTTCGCAGCGCCGTCAACCTTTTTCCATCCCAGTTTAATGGACGTATTTTTAATCGTCTTTGCTTTCAGCTGCAGTTTGTTAAATACCGTGCCTGCCGGATCCGCATCGGAGGTCAGTGCCGTGACCGCATTCTCCATTGCAGCTTCACTGGCGCCTGTGCCAAAAGCTGTGCCATCCGCACCAAGCAGGGAAGCCGGATCGTTTTTTGTACCTGCACCGGTTTCGGCAATGTCCGCACTGCTTCCGGTATTTCCGCTATCTCCGGTACTATCGGTATCTCCGGCATCGTCTTTTTTCTTCGTCGCTATTTTTATTGTCAGATTACCCGCCACTTTCGTGATCCGGTAAACATTTTCCACGCCGGTATCCGCCGCACCCTTGATGTTTTTGTAATCTCCGGACACTGACGGTGTACCGGCCAGTTCATAGCCCTCTGCCGGATTGACCTTAAAATTGATCTGACCGTCCCCGGAAACCACCGGCATGCCGGTATCCGAGTCTCTTGCCACTGCAGTCTGCGTATCCGTTTCATCCGCCTTCGTGTAATCATTCTTGGTATAATAAACATCGATCGTGGCATTATCTGCCTCAAAAGAGGCAACAAATGCATCTGCTGTCTTTGTATCCGTGTAGATTTCTCCCGCTTTATCCGTATAACTTGCTGTGAATGTGATCGTCCGGTCTTCATTCAGTTCACCGGTAATCTGTGCCGGGAAGGATACGGTCTGTTTGCAGTCTGCACAATAACAGTCATAGCTTGCGGACGCATATCCTTCTGCCCAGTTCCATACCGGATCTGACAGATTCGCATGTGCGCACTGTACGGTTTTGATTGTAATTGTCGTATCTCCCGTGATCTTCGTGCCACGATAGAGATTGGCTACTCCGGTTGCCTCATATCCCTTTATGTTTTTGCAAAAATCATCCTTCTCCACACTTTCCACCGAATATCCGTCTTTTAAGCGGATCAGGAAATTGATCTGTCCATCTCCCGTGCTGTCCGCTTCCCCCGTATCGCTGTTGCGGGATACTGCGCTTGTCACATCTGTTTCGTCTGCCCCGGTATAGTCCTGTGTATAATAAACATCAATCCCGGCCACGCCGTCATCTGTCACAAACGTAACAGCATATCCTTCATCCTTCTCATCCGTTTCTCCGCTCCCGGTATTTTCCTCGTTATTATGACCGTCACAGCTGTAAGTGGTTGTCACCGGAATGGTCTTTGTCTCTGTCTTTTGGCAGTCCTGACAGGTAAACGTCATCACACCTTCCGTCGTGTCCGTAGCCTCTTTTGTAACAACACCGGCATCCCAATTGTGTGTAAACGCATTGCTCTTGCAGGTATCAAGCGCGCCTGCCGTGCCGAAGGTTACACTATTGTCCACATCAGGACTGGAATAAAGCACATAATTGACATATTTCGGCAGCGTTTCCATATACACCGTATTATTTCCGCTTGTCACGTTCAGTATGGAATTGGCTGCAAACGAAGCACTGCCTGTACTTGTGCCGGTCTGTCCCGGACGTCCTCCACCCATTCCGCCGCCGCCGACTGTCGTGACCGTCTGTGTGGTCTTCTGGGCATTGTAAGACTCATTCATGGAATTGCCGCCCGCTCCAAAAACCGTTGCGCCGTCGATCACCCATTCTCCGTCTGAATCAAAAGGCGAATTATCTGCGCCTCCCGCCTGGGAAAGAACCGTATAGCTGCCACCGTACAGATACAGTCCTCCATTGGAATCCAGACCGTCTCCGTTACAGTTTACATACATATCGCCACCGTAAAAATACAGGTTATAATCGCCGCTTGTTGTCGTACCACCCGGTCCTCCGGGTCTCCAGGTATTGCCACCGCCTGCACCCGGATCACTGCCGTTTGTGCTGCCGCCCGCCGCATTAACGCCGTCATCGGAAGCCGTCACATAATATTTGCCGGAATAAGTGTAAACCGTTCCGCCTTCCAACCCTTCATAACTGCTGTATATGTTTATCTCGGGATCACGCTCCCTGCCGTTTTGTGTGCCAAGCGTCAGCGTCTTGTCCGCATGTGCCCCGTCGTCTTTGGTGTAAATGTCAAATGTCCCGCCCGTGATGGTTGCATTCGTATCGGAATGGATCGCGTCATCCGCCGTATTCATCGTAAAGCTGCCACCGCTGATCAGGATGTTGTTTGTCACATCTACGGAAAGTCCTGTTGCCTCACTTCTCTCACCGGACGCTTTGATGCCTTTGCTGCTCATCGTATCTGCATTGAAAGTCTTACTGTTGTAACCATTCTCTGTCGTGATGTCAAACACGCCATTGGTGATCTTCAGATCATGCTCTGCCTGGATCGCATCACCATCGACATCGATCTCAAAATTTCCACCGTTTACAGTAATATTACCGGCTGATTCGCCATCCTGGTCATCCGTGTTTGCCGCATCCCAGTCCGGAACCGCCTTAAGGCCGTCATTTCCTGCATGGATCCTGATATTTCCGCCGTTGACTGTAATGCTGTCATCAAATGCGATTCCATTATTTACCGCATTCGTTACATTGATCGTACCGCTTTGCACGATCAGGGAAGAAAGGGCTCCGCCCTTCATGCCGTTTTTGGCATTTCCGGCGATATTCAAGGTGCCGCTTCCACAAACGGTAAGTGTCGAGCCGCTCTTTGCCTTGACCGCCGCCCCTTCAAACGCGTCGGCGACTGACGTATCCGTAGAAGTCTCGTCTGCCGGATCCTCGTTGTCTGTCAGGGTGGAGGTTCCTTCCAGATGCAGGGTTACGTTACTTCCCTTCTTTATGGAAATCGGTGCTGTAGAAGCCGATGTCAGAGTCAGATCCTTTAAGATCAAAACCACATCCGTCAGACTTTTTTTCACCGAAACCGATCCTTCCGTACAGCTTCCGGTGATCTGATAGACACCATTCGCCGTGATCGTAAGCGTCGTCCCTGCGATCGTGTAACCGCTTCCTGCCACCGTTTCCGCGATCGCTGTGTCGGAAAAAGTGAGAACCGGTATTACCGCTGTTTCTGCTTTCGCCTCCAGACCGCCTAACGGCAGTAAGGTTACGGTCAGGATGATCGTCAATACAACCGACCATAGTTTTTTTGCATAATAATTCTTTCGTTTCGTTACCCCATGCATAATGTTCCTCCTTTATATGATGGCTGCGACAGATCTTTCTGCCTGTTGTTGAAAAACGGAAAATCGTTTACAATATTCCCGTTCTAAAATGATTGTGTTTCCTGACAGGCGCAACCCGTAATTCAGCTCTGTTTGCGTATTCTAAATGATTGCAGCGATTCAGAGCGAACTCGAAATATGTGAGATTTCTCACTGTTTCCGGTTTATCCTGTCAGAGATCATCGTTTTTTGAAATTATTATGATTGTATAAAAAAAATGTGTCCGACTCGTGGGAAATCTGTGAATAAAAATTCACAAACAAATGGGTTCTTCCCATACATAATATGGTCAGAACCCATTCTTTTCTGTCTCTTCCTGTCTTCGCCTGAGCATACAGCTCCTTTAAACCTTTATCTTCTTTCCCTTTGACCAGTCGCTGTACAGATATTTTCCGTTCACGATCCGATAGGTCCGTATCCTGACATAATAACGTCTGCCGGCCTTGGCTTTGATCTTTTTCGAGGTGATCGCCGCTTTTTTCACCGTAACTTTCTTTACTCCGCTCTTAAAATTCTTCTTTGTACTGTACTGGATCTGATAACCGTTTATCTCTCCGGATGCTTTTTCCCATTTTACAGTGAAGGCTTTCCTTCCGGCCTTTAATTTCGTTATAGAAGTACCGACCGGCTTCGCATCTGCATCTATATCGGTCCTGTTCCTCCGAGGATTCCCGGTATTTTGTTCTATGTCGTTGCCCGGATCCTGCCGTCCTGTTCCGCTATCGGAACCATTTCCGTCTCCCGATCCGTTTCCGCCCTCCTGTCCGTCTTTGATATCCTGTCCTGCTTCTTCCTCCGTCTTTACAAGCACCGTCACAGTAAAGTGCTTACCGCCGCAACTGCCGGTAATGGTATATGAAGTACCGGCCGAACGTTTATACCCTTCCTTAAAATCCTCTGTCTGATCCCAGGAAATCTCTGTTTCTTCCACATCACCGTTTGACCAGGTAACCGTTGCCTTCGGATATTCAGGCTCTTTGCCGGTAGCGGTCACAATGGTAGTACGACCGATCACAGCAGAAGTAACGGTCGCGGGATTAACGATCAGGGTGAGCTTTGCTTTTTTAGTCGTATTAAAAGGGAATACCCCTTCAATCTCAAAGGTTCCTCCCTCCCGTTTCTTATATTCCTCATGATCCGTCCAGTTGATGGTGGAATCCTTATAAGCCATCCCATTGGTCAGACAGACCTGCTTTGCCTTGGGATAAACAGGCTTCTGCCCTGATTCCACCGTCACAGTATCCGTCTCCAGGTCAAACCGCTCGATCTGGGCGATCACATTGACTTTCTGTGCGACTGTAAACTCCTGAAAAGTTCCCATTACATCAAAGCTCGTATCCTGATAATACAGATAGGAATTTTTCTTGTAAAAATCCGCGACCGGTTCTTCCCAGCTGACTGCCACTTCTGCCGTCGCACCGTTCGTAAGCAGCGCTGTTACGGATTTTGGCAGTTCCGGCTTCGTACCGGTATTGACTGTGATCGGCTCCGGCGCAATGAGCTTCTCGATCGCAATTCCCGCCGGAAGCACTACAACGTCCAAAGTATCCGAAACTTCCACCCCTCCGCTGACGGCTGTAGCAGTGATCTTGACTCTTCCTTCCGCTTTTCCTGTAGCAATGCCGGTCGCCTCATCGATCACAAGGACATCCTCATTGGAAGAAGTCCATTTGACCGGAGAATACATCCTACAGTTATTTGAACCGTATCCGTTTGTCGTATTGACAGTAATATTCGTCTCAAACAAAGTCCCCTCATCAATATCCAGAGCATTGTTTCCTACGATTTTCATAGAAACATACCCGGCCTTTACTTCCACCTTCTGAATATACTCCCCCTGCAGTCCCACAAAGGTCTCATCCAGAGATTCCTTTGGCGAGAACTCTCCGGTGATGATCTTCCAGCTATTCAGATATCCAAATGCGGAGCTTCCCTGAAATGCCGAAATCCCTACATAGGTATTGTCCGGATCGATCATGGCGGTATAATGCCCCGTCACATGCGTCGTATCCGCCGGATCGATATAATACTTTTTCTCGGAATACCAGCTGCCGGGGTCATTGGGATTTTCCTTGTTCCAGATGCCGTTTAAGACCGTATCATCCCATGCAATGACTTCCCCGTTCTGGCTAAACCCCTCCAGGCTGAGCTGGGCGATCCCTCCGCACGGTCTGACATGCCCGGCTAAAAGACTTACTTCCGCTGCCCGGATCCTGGCGATCCGCTCACATTTATTCGACCACTTCAGAGATACATAAGGATAATCCACACCAAGATGCTTACCGGATCCTTTCGGATACTCCAGTTTCTCATTATAGGCTTCCTTTCGTACCTCATTCATGCGGTCTAACATCTCATTTTCTTCTGTGGAATAGAATATACCGGGGACGCCTATCATAAAGTTTCCCTCTGCAGCTTCCGTGACATTTGTTTCCAGCACAGAAGGCTCTGCCGCCATGACTTTCTCAGGATTTTTTCCGCTGAAAAGAACTGACAGCCATACAAGGCTTAGCAGGAGGATTCCTCTCAGTTTCAAACGGTTCTGATCTTTTCCCTGTTTCTCTTTCATATGATTCCTCCTTTCCTTATCCGTCAGTTTCTCTGATCGTTTTCCCATCTTCCGGCTCTGATCCGGATTGCATCTGCCGATTTATCTTTTTGTATAAATAGTTTAACGGTATCTGTTAAGAGCACTGTACGATCAGCTCTTCTTATTCAGATTATATCCAAGCACAGAACCGATAAATCCACCTGCAATGTGCGCCGTATTGGAAATATCGTCTGTCAGGGTAATGCCTTCCAGCACCTGCTGTCCAATGTAAATGACTGCCACCAGGATAAATGTTAGCGGGATCTCTCCATCCTTAAATCCGGTAAAGGATGCTAAAATGATAAAAGCAAATACCACGCCGCTTGCTCCGCAAAGCGCTACATCCGGGAAGAAAACATAGTTGATGATCCCGGTAATAAATGCCGTAATGGCAATGATCCAGGTCAGAGTACCGGATTTGTATTTCTCCTCTAACATCGGTCCTAACAACAACAGATACGAAGCATTTCCGATGAAATGCTCCCAGCCTGCATGTCCGAACACATGGGTAAACAGACGGACATAAGTCAGGGGATTTTTGAGCGACGAATGATAGGTCATAAACAAAAGTTCCGTCGTCCCGCCTCCCGTCACTGTCCCTAAAAGGGTCACTGCAAAGCAGATAAATACAAATCCCAGTACCACCGGGGAATTAAATGTAATCTTTAATTTCTTTTTCATAAACACTCCTCAGCTTTAAACGATTTCAATTCATTCTTTCTGAACCTACACTTCTGCTCCCAGATCAAAAAGCTCCTCAAATGTAATCTTTAGATTCGGGAACATTACAATCTGTAGTTCTTCCTTATTGTCTGCTGTTATGGTTTTATACAGATAAGAATAACATTCCTCCTTTTCATTCCAGTCAAACATATAAATCTCCACCTGTTTCTTTCGCCAGTCTACAATCCAGTACTCTGAAACACCCACATTCTTGTAGATTTCCATTTTCTCATTCCGGTCATATTCTTCCGTTGCATCGGATAATACCTCCATGACAAACCGCGGCACGCCGGTAAACGAAATATTTTTGCGGTCACGAAGGTTACAAATGATCGAGGCGTCCGGAATCACCACTTTATCATCATTTTCCTTCCACTGATATTGCACACCATCACTGAACACTCTGCATAAACTGTCTTTTATCTGACTGCCTACCCGGATCACGAAATTATCGATCACCATGGAATGCTCAATATAGGTCTTACTCATATCCTCTATCGGTAACATAAACATCACTTCCTTTATCGTTTTGTAATCATTATAGTAAAAAACGCCTGCCATGACAAGCATGACAGGCATTGCATTACATATCTTTTTCGTAAACTTCCCTTATCCCTCATTCAGCGCTTTTTCCGTCTGTTCCCTAAGCTCATCATCGCTGATCATCGTGACACGTCCGGCATCGTACTGTGCCTGTACCCAGGCATACACGCTCTGGACCAGGGGCGAATTCTTATCTACTTTCTCCATTCCTTTGGTCTTTAAATACTGGTTGATCCAATAGCCGACTCCCGCGACCCCGGAGGTATTGGTCACCGATACCTTGGGAGCCCTGTTTAACAAAGCGTCCGTATCGAAGATATTGTAAATCTCATGGTTCTTTAACAGACCATCCGCGTGGATCCCGGCTCTGGTCAGGTTAAAGTTCTCACCGACAAACGGAGTCATGGGCGGGATCTCGTAGTCTGTCTCCTTTGCAATATACTCTGCGATCTCTGTGATCACGGTCGTATCCATACCATTCAAATGTCCTCTGAGCGACGCGTACTCAAACACCATTGCCTCAAGCGGCACATTTCCGGTCCGCTCACCGATGCCAAGCAAGGAACAGTTCACGGCACTCGCACCGTACATCCATGCGGTCGTGGCATTCACGACACCTTTATAAAAGTCATTATGCCCATGCCACTCCAGCATTTCACAAGGCACACCGGAATAATGCTGTAAGCCGTAGATGATACCGGATACGCTTCGCGGAAGAGAAGCACCCGGATAAGGTACGCCAAAGCCCATCGTATCACATGCACGTATCTTCACCGGCACACCGCTCTGCTCAGAAATCTTCATCAGCTCATTGGCAAACGGGACCACGAATCCATAAAAATCAGCCCTCGTGATGTCCTCAAAATGGCATCTCGGCCGAAGTCCCGCCTCAATACATTCGGACACGATTCCCAGATATTTTTCCAGTGCCTGCTTTCTGGTAAGTCCCATCTTGTGGAAAATATGATAATCGGAGCAGCTCACCAGAATACCGGTCTCCTTTACCCCGATAGACTTCACCATTTCAAAATCTTTTTTGGAAGCGCGGATCCAGGTCGTGATCTCCGGAAAACGATATCCCAGCTCCATACACTTTTCTAATGCTTTGCGGTCTTTCTCGGAATAGACAAAAAACTCTGTCTGCCGGATCATGCCGTTCTCACCGCCCAGCTTATGCAACAGCTTATAGATATGCACCATCTGTTCGGTCGTGTAAGGCGCTCTGGACTGCTGCCCGTCACGGAAGGTGGTATCCGTAATAAAAATATCCTCCGGCATATGCTCCGGTACGCGTCTGTAATTAAACGCGATCTTCGGCGTTTCCGTATACGGAAACATTTCCCTGAAAAGTTCCGGCGCTGCAACATCCTGTAACTGGTAACTGTAAGGATCCTGCTCCAGCTTGTTCGTCTTACTGCTTAATGTGATTCCCTGCATGATGATTCCTCCATATCTCATATGCGATAATCTGTCCGCATTTCTGTTTGTTTCTGCAATTGTGTTACTCTCATCTCATTTTTATAATGATTCCTGATCTGTTCCGGCGATATCCCGGCTTCTGGTCGTTTTTCTTTATCGCAATAGTGCTTTAATGTGATAAACTGTTACTATATTATTCTATATCCAGCAATCTGTCAACTATTCCCATCACTTCTGTCATAATGCCCAGATCTTTTATGGCATCTCCGGTCTCGAGAGAGTGATTGGCCATCTCATACGTAAAAAGCGGCAGTTCCCGCTCCCTGCAGCCTTTTTCCACAATCGGATTCTGGCACCACGGATCATCCAGTCCATGAAAAACCGTTCCGCTCTCTTCGCCTGCCAGCATAAAGGTCTGCGGCACCGGCGTAAAATAAATATGCCTTGCTTTCAATTCATGCCCCCTGTCATAGGATGCCGCTATGACAGTCCCAATGCTTTTCGAAATAAAGCAGATCTTGTCATACTCCTCATAGTCGATCTCTTTCAACTGTTTTTCCGTCTGTGTATAGGCAATGTCAAAGGCCAGGCTCATTTTCTGCGGGTCGCCCTTGATATTTTCGGGAAGCTCCTTATATTTCAGCTCAATGATCTCATAGTCCTTCTGTTTTGCGAGCTTTTTCGCATAATATAAAAGTGGTTTGTCCGTATGGTATCCGACTCCCGGAAATATCACTGCCAGCTTTTTCATCTTCCCGATTCCTCCTATTTAAAGTTCCGTATCCAAACAATCCGCGTATACTTGTATACAACTACACATTCTAACATGAATCCTCTTTGCATGCAAGCATTCATTATCTTTCCGGTCCCAAAACCTCACAACGGCATAACTGCTCCATGTCAGGCAGCCGGCATCGGAATGAAACCTGTTTTATGCAGATTTTGTTCCGCTATCTTGTAGCCAAACAAGAGAGGCCGGACTTTAAATGTCTGCCTCTCTGAAAAAAAACTGTTCCATTCATTATTTGATCCTTACCGTACTCGCCTGTCCTTTTTTCTTAAGCAGCTTCAGATAGGCTTTTTTCCGCTTCTTAGGCACCTTGATCACTGCCTTTTTGTATATTCCTTTCAAGGCATTTCTGCCAATCTTCTTCAATCTTCCGGATACGATCGTGATCTTCCTTAAGCTCTTGTTTCCTTTAAAAGCATTTGCACGGATCTCTTTTACCCCTGCCGGGATCGTGACTTTCTTCAGCGAACTGCATCCGTTAAACGCATTCTTGCCAATCACTGTAACTGTCGCCGGGATCGTAACGTTTGTAAGTTCTTTCTTTCCCCGAAACGCATTGTCTGCTATGGAAGAAACCTGATATGTGATCCCTCCGATCATGACCCTGGCAGGGATCGTGATCTTATACACAGCTGGAGCAGATGTCTGCCGAACGGATACCTGCGGCAGATCGGAGGCATTGTCTGTCACCTGATAGACCAAATTGCCAAAAGATATTATCGTCCCGACCGCTGCCGGCTGCTTAGTTTCCCGATCGTTGTCTGTCTTCTTATGGCCGGTTTCTTTTTCTTCCTTCTGACTGTTTTCCTGTTTCACCGGTATTTCTTTAAATTCCGCATAATATTCTGTCGGTCCGGTCAGTTGTGTAAGCGGCTCATTCCAGCCTGTAAACTGATACTGACAGTTTTCCGTGTTATCTTTAACCGGAATCTCCCCGTGATAAGAAGGCACAGTCTTTTCCGGCAGGATCTCTGTCTGCAGAATTTCACCATCCGGTCCGTTTCGGAAAATGACAGTATAATAGTACCATTCTATCTGCACCGCTTCATCCTGCACCCGGATCGTTTTTTCTGATTTTTCTCCGTTTATCAGGATCTCATAAATTCCCTCCGGAACCGTGGCACCGTTTGCATATTCTCTCAAAGGATCATCCGTACTTTTCAGTGTGATCGTAAAAACATCGGGAGTGGTCCATTTTTCATGATCCTTATAGACGGATACATTTAGCGGATATTGTCCGGGAGACACTGTTACCTTACAGGTTGCACAAAATCCGCCATCCCTGGTCATCGCCCTGACAGATGTTGTGCCGCCAGACAGTGCAGTGACTGTTCCGTTTCCACTCACCGTAGCAATATTTTCGTCATCGCTGCTAAAAAATACTTCCCGGTCTGCCGCATTTGCCGGACTGATAAAAGCAGTCAGACTTCCTGTCGATCCTTTTTCCAGCGTAAGCTCTGTCGTGTCTAAGCGAATACCTTTCACAGAAACCGGTCTTACCGTTACTTCGCAGGTTTCCCTATAGTCTCCGTCTTCTGTTATGGCAGTCACATTTGTCTGCCCTGCTGCCACTGCTGTCACGATCCCGTTTGCGGATACCGTCACGATATTTTCATCTTCACTCCTCCACAGAATCGTCTGGTTCGCAGCATTCTGCGGTAGAGCCTGCGCTGTTACTGCCGCCTCTTCTCCCGCCTCCAGCGAAAGGGTTTTCTGATCCAGCCGGATTCCCTTCACTGACACCGGCTTTACCGTCACTTCACACGAAGCTGTGTGATCACCGTCCTTTGTTCGGACCGTCACTACTGTCTTTCCCACTTCCAGCGCCGTTACCAGTCCGGTGCCGCTCATCAGACTGTTATCGCTGACCGTCACCAGTTTTTCGTCACCGCTTTTCCAGAATATTGTCTTATCCGCTGCATTTGCCGGTGTGATGATAGCTGTCAGTCCTGCCTGCTCTCCCTTTTCCAGGGTCAGCTTCGTCTGCGTCAGACTGACTCCCTTGACAGAGACCGGTGCCACTGTCAGCCGTAAATTCCTGCGGATCCTTTGATCAGAGGAAGTTGCAGTCAATATGGTCTCTCCGAATTTCAAAAGCCGCAGCGTGACCGCTTCTTCTCCGCCTGCCGCCATATGCGGCGTTTCTACTCTTACAATCTCAGGATCTGAGGATTTCCAGAAAAAATAATCATCCGATCCTTCCGGTGTTATGGCAGACATACTGATCAGATACAACTGCTCTTTGCCGGATTCCATCTCAGCGACTTGTGCATCTTTTTCAAATAGAAAATCCGATACAGGGCTTGCGTATCTGGTATCCCGCAGTTTTTTACCGGTACAATAATAGGTTTTTCCAAGATACTGCACCTGATAGTAAGAATTCTTTCCAATCCGATCACCAATCTGTCGTCGGATATTCTCATTATCACTTATGACCGAAAGATTTCTCCCAAACCGGAGCACATCTGTCTGTGCGGCATCCAGAAAACTATTGACATCCGTATCGGCATCCGCATATTTTCCGGCTCTGTAATAATAAGTTCCTTCCAAATCATCGGTAATTGTCTCCGGCAGATCATACAGCCAGCGATATCCTTCGCCGCTTGACGCAAAAGCGGTATGTTTTTGTTCAAAATCCGATTTCGGCATTCCCATATAATAATACCAGTCATTTGAATCATCCCAAGTCAGATCCACATAAGCATAAGTCTCTCCGTTATCATAAGAAACAGCATTCCAGGCATGACCTCCTCCTCCGGCATTTCCGACAATATAAACATTAGGGATATCCATGTAATTTAAGATCAGGGAAAATGTCTTTGCGAATCCTTCACACACCACCCGGGAATACTCTTCATCCACAATGCCGATCACACTGTGAGCCCAGTTCTCGGCAACAGGGTCTTTGGTCCCTTCCACATAGGCGTAGTCAGCCGCTTCCGCAAGCTCATCATGCAGGATCAGAGCCTTCTCAAAATCTGTCTTTCCTTTTTGCATTGCTTTCGCATAGCGCTTTACTGCACTGACGATCTGCTGATTGATCGCCTTTCTGACTGTCGCCTCCTTATACTGTTCTCTTGTTCGGAAGAAAATCTTCCTGCTGGTGTAGCTGTAACCATGAAGCCAGTAATAAGCAGGGTGATCATAGCCGAAGGCAACATATGCCTGTACAGCGTCCTCCTGGCTAAGTCCCATCAGGCTGAAATCAATTCCCTCCGAGCAGATATAAGAATCCTCCGATCCTTCCACATCTGTGTCCGATGTCATAAATTTTGCTGCAGCGTCCTCCAGCTTATCGTAATACTCTTTTTGTTTCTTCGAAAGGCTGTTTCTTCCGTAAGTTCCTGCTCCTTTTTGAAATACCTCATCCAGACCGGACAAAGACTTTTTCCCATCCGATGTGGAAAAATACTGAAAGGTATCTTCGTTCAGGCTCATGTTATCAGGAAGCGGTTCTCCTTCCGGCAGCTCCAGCCCGCCTGTGGGAAGCTTTGGAGTCTGTATCTGCTTTGTATTTACTGAGGTATCGGTAGTTATCTCCATATCTGCATAAGCTGTTGCAGGCATCATGCCAAACAGCAGAATTACACTTATAAAAAAACCGAAAAGTCTGTTTCTCATCAGATTCTCCTTTCGGATCTGCGATCCTCTTTCGTTCTAAACAGGTGCGTTTTCCTGTAAGTTACTCTGATTTTAACATCTCCTCTTTCCAGCCGCAAGGAAATTGTCTGATAAACCGGATGTCTAACCGAAGTTTTAACAGACCTGACGAAAAGAAATATGCGCATCAGAAACCCCTTTTTTCTTTGGCTTCTGATGCGCACTGTGTGCCGGAACTTCTCCGACTTTATTCACTTATTTGATCTTAACGGTCTGAGCCTGCCCTTTCTTTTTGAAGAGCTTCTGATACTCTTTTTTCTGCTTTTTCGGCACCTTGATCACTGCTTTTTTGTGAATGCCTTTGAAGGCGTTCTTTCCGACTTTTTTCAGTGTGGTACTCTTGATACTTATGGACTTCAGATTCTTGCACCCTTTAAAGGCATTCTTTTCGATCGAAGTAACTTTATAAATAATGCCGTCTTTCGTGATCGTCGCAGGGATCGTTGCTTTTTTGAGTTTCTTATCCGTTGTCTTTTTCACACTGACAGCCGGCTCTTTTTCCTGATCGTCTGTCACCTGATAAACCAGTTTGCCGATCGTGATCTGGGTTCCCTTCTTAGCCGGTTTTGCAGCTGCTTTCTTTGCCTCTTCGGCCTTTTTCGCCTCCTCGGCCTTCTTTGCCTCTTCGGCTTTTCTTGCCTCCTCGGCTTTCCTTTCTTCCTCGGCTTTCTTTTCTTCCTCAGCCTTCTTTGCAGCCTCTTCTTTCAGCTTTTCATAAGCTTCCTTTGCATCGGTCAGAGTCTTTTGCTTTTCAGTGGAAATAAAACTCTTCTCATCTTCCGACAGCTTCTCAAGTGCAGCCTGCGCATCTGCGATCGCTTTCTCGCTTTCTTCGCTGACACTTACTTCCCCGATCTTATCGATCAGCTCGATCACAGCATCCGCTGCTTTCTTGGCTTCGCCCAGTGCTGCATATCTGCTCTCTGCCTGACCCAGAATCTTTTGTGTTTCCTCCGGGATCTTTCCTTTTTCTTCCGCCGAAAGAGCTTCAAAAGCAGCTCTGGCATCTTTGATCAGAGTTTCACAGGCTTCTGTATAGGTTACTTTTTCCACTTTTTTGATCTTTTCGATCACTTCATCAATCTTTGCCTGATCTGCTGCCTCTGATGCAGCTTTCTCATATGCTGCCTGCTCAACATCTGTTTCATAAGTGTATACTTTTTTGAACAGCACAACATCCGAACCGGAATCCACCTTAAATCCATTGTTATAAGTAAGCTTCCTTGCTGCTGTTCCATCCAGACCTTCCATGGCAGTCAGTGCATTCTTTTTATAAGAATAACGGAAATAGTAGCGATAATCTGCGTGATTACTGGTCACTTTGACTTCCGCGGAATCCAAACGGATCACCTGTCTGTCGCTCGGTGCATTCCAGCTGTCCAGCCAGAATGTACCATCTGCCAGGCCATAGGTATGATAAACCGCCACATCCCCATTTTCTGCCGCCAGTTCGATATAGGCTCTGTCCTTATCGTCTTTCTTTACTGTCACTTTTTTGCTTCCGATCGTGCTTCCTGTCGTAGTCATTGCGTAGGCATCACCGGTCTTTGCGGTATTCACGATCAGATATTCTCTGTTGGATTCCAGATCTGCTGCCTGTTTCCATACATAAGCATCGTCTTCCAGTCTTTCATATAAGAAGACCTGGCTGTTATTTACATCTGTGGAAGTTTCCTTCGTACCAAACTTCAAAGCCTTGCCTCCCACACTGTAACGGATATAGCGTCCGTCATCCCCATACATGGCAAGCTGATTGTATCCGTTGTAATTACGATAGTTCCATGCATATTCCGGGAAGGTGGTACTGCCATAATTGTCTACACTGTATTCGCTTCCCAAAGGATCCGCTCCAAGAGAGAGGGCCGTATCTTTATTGCTCAAATACTTCTTTGTTGCGACATTCTGTAAGAGGAAACCTCTGGCCGCATGTTCTCCCTGATTCCAGAGAACATCCCAGGTAATAGCACTTGTATTCGTTTCCCGGTCAAACCAGAGAACATTGTCAGATGCCAGAAAAGCTGTCGCAGGAAGCTCTGTCACTTTGACATTATCTCCATCTGCCGTCACCGCATATTTGGTATCCGCATTGCCGCTTATCGCCTTATTGTAGATCAGGACATACTGTTTGCCCGGTTTTAAGGTGTCCGTCAGCACATATTTCTGCCCTGCCGGAATCGCAACCCACTGTGCCTGCAAAGTGATATTTTTATCCACATCGATCTCATCTCCGGGCTTAACGGTATTTTGTGCATCATCCAGATAACCGTTGAACATATAACCGCTTTTCGTCGGTTCTGCCGGATTTACCACATACTTTCCGGGATAAAGCTTTTCCGTCGTTACCGGGACTTTACCACCATTGCCATCATACGTGATCGTGCATTTTTCGATTGGCTGCTGTGGCGCTGTCTTATGATCTCTGGGGATTTCTCTGGTGTAACTGCTTACCAGTCCGTCCTTACTGTAACGCTTCACTACGATCTTATCATCATAGAAGGAAAGCTCGCTGACAGTAAGTATATTCGTCGGCACAAATTCGGACGGATTATTGGTGATATCTCCGATGTATCCCACATAACCGTAGTTCATATATACAAAATTAAGAGTCATCGGTGTACCGCGCTTCTGAGCGATACTGGTCTCGGTACATACATTCAGCTTTTGCCCCTTCTGATAGAAGGTCAAAGAACCGCCCACCTGTTCATCACCGTTGGTATGATTGTGTCCGAATAAAAATGTGACATCCAGTACCTTAGCCGCATCATTGATCGCATTAAACATCACATATGCAAACTGATTATTGCCGTCCGCACGGTCGATATCATAATGTAATCCTGTATGGGAAGCGATAAAGATCGGTCTGGTCTCCTTCGCTGCCACTCTTCCCTCCAGCCAGGTTTGCAGATCATCCGCCGTCTTCTGAATTCCCGGAAGCACGCTGCTTGTTCCCTGCTTCGTCGGGAAATCATCTTCGTTGATCACATAAATGATAAAATCATCAAATTCATATGCTCCGGTGGATGCCAGGCCTTCTGTATTGGCCGGATCATGATTTCCCTGGATCACTACACTGCTTTGTGGTGTAATGGCCGGCCAGGCTTCTCCCAGAATCTGAAATACCTGGCTTCGTCCGCTATCGGAAGTACTCTTATTGTCGTTCATGCAGGAGAAATCACCGCCAAAGAGCATATACTGCGGATCTGCACCCGCATCCTTTGCCCCTTTTACAATTCCTCTCAGCTGATTCTGTAAAAATGTCCAGTCGTCTCCCGTATAACCGGAAAGCCACTTCTGATAATCGGATAACGTCAGGAGTCTCGCATTCGGTTCCGGATCCGGCTTGGGTTCCTCTCCGCTTTCTGTCACTGCCACGCGCTTAAAGATGGATACGTTTGTTCCTGTCCCCACTTTAAATCCATTGTTATAGACCATCGTTCTGGTGTCTGTCCCGGCAAGTCCCTTTGCCGCAATCAGCGCACCATTTTCATATTTAAAGCGGAAATAATACTGATTATCTGCATGATTACTGGTAATCTTAACTTCGCTGGTATCCAGGCGGATCACCTCGCTTGTAGCAGGTGCATTCCAGGTATCCAGCCAGAATGTCCCGTCACTCAGTCCGTATGTGTGAAATACCGCCACATCATTGTAAGCTGCATTATAATCAATACATGCTTTTCCGTTTTCTTTTTTTACAGTTACTGCAGTCTTGCCAAAGTTTTTCCCACTTACGGTCAGGGCACTGGCATCTCCTTCCTGCGCACTGCTTACGATCAGGTATTCTTCGTTGGATTCAAAGCTGTCTGCCTGCTCCCATATATACGAAACCGGCTCTTTCTTCTCATACAAAAAGACCTGACTGTTATTGATATCGGTCGATGTTGCTGTAGCACCCTGCTGGAACTTTGCCTTGCTCACACTATAACGCATAAATTTTGTCTCATCACTGTAGAAGAGCAGCTGCTTCACATCCGTATGGTCGGAATATGCCGCTTTATAGTTCCAGGTAAAATCCGGAAACGTTTTGCTGCTGCTGTCCGATGATGATTTTGTCTCCTGCCCGACCGGATCTTCTCCAGCTGCAATCACACCTTCTTTATTGGAAAGCCACCGCTTCGTTGCCAGATTCTGTAACTGATATCCCTTGGCTGCATTATCTCCCTGATTCCAGGTCACTCCCCAGGTATAAGCCGATTCATCCGTTTCTTCCGGAATCGTCAACAATGTTTTTTCTGCATTAAAATAGTCTGCCGCAAGCTCTACGGATTTGATTTCCTCGCCGTCCACGGAGATAGCATAGCTTACTCCTGTGTTTCCGCTCTTTGAAGCATTATAGGTCATAATGTATTCACGACCCGGCTTCAGCTCCTGTGTCAGAACATACTCTTTGTCGGCAGCCCCTGCTGTTTCCGGCTCATCAGCCTTCGCATTTGTTGTAAATGGTGTAAATGATGTGAATACAAGTGTCGCTGCAAGTATCCACGAAACTGTCTGTTTCATTTTTAGTCGCATATACGTCCTCCCATTTCATGATTCTTCTGTTGCTGTAATGATCTTCCTGCTCCGGTTCTGATCATTACCTATGATTCGTAACTGCTACACCCTTCCCTTCACGAAAATGCGCACTACTCACCTCCTTGTTTTGCACCATGATCCAATGGTTTTTTCTTTTTGGTTTTACGTCTTCCGGTTTTGGCGTTACGAAAACCATTTCTCCAAGAAATTATAGCACTTTTGCAGTAAATATCCTACAACTATCTGAAAGTATTTCAAAAATAGTCATTCTATATAATAAATATCCTCAATTTTGCGCATTTGCACTGGTATTTTTGTCAATTTTTTAGCGCATAAACTGTTCTCACACAAATTCAGCTTCTGTAAGCATGTTCCAGTCTACTATTTTTCGTTTCGCATCCGGACAATCAGTGCAGGATGCCAGAGAACATTCTCTCCTCTGTCACATTCGTTCCACCGTCGTTCATTGTTCTCTGGCACCGATTTTGGAACCTCAGATTCCAATTCAGCCTTTGATAGCATAATATCCATTAAATTCGTCTATTTGTAAAATATAAAAATTTAATTGTAAAATATACTTGACATTATGCTATTGTTGTAGTAGTATGATGTCAGAAACAAAAAGAACGTTCAAAAGCTTCTGACAACAGATCAACTTATCACAGACATGGAAATGTCTCTTAGAGAAAGGAAGGTAATTCATATGTTACATGCAAAATCATTTGGAATCGGAATCGGGATCATTGTAGGACTTATTATTTCCATCTTCGTAATCAAGGCCTTAAACAAAGACGGCAAGTTTAAAACTGAATATGACGAAATGCAGCAGATCTCCCGCGGCAAAGGTTATAAATACGGTTTCTGGTCAATACTTGCCTACGAGGCTCTGATGTGTGTATTGACAAGCGACGAGGCTTTTGTGCTTCCCTTCAGCAATTTCGATCTGCACTTCATCGCTGTTATGGTTGGTGTCCTGGTTCAGGTAACTTACTGTATCTGGGCTAACGCATACATCGGACTGAACACGAATCCCGGCAGGTTTGCTGCATTCTCTGTCGGAATCTCTATCTTCAATTTTGCCATTGCATTTGTAGCGATAGCGAACGGCAACATGTTTACAGACGGCAAGCTTCAGGATCCGTTCATGAACCTGATTGTCGGGATCCTGTTTATCATCATCGGTGTGGAACTTTTCATCAAACATATAGTAGACGGCACCGCAAGGGAGGAGTGATCTTATGAAGAACCTTAGATTGAAATCAGCACGGGCAGCCATGGATCTGTCACAGGACGATCTTGCCAAAGCGGCCGGTGTATCACGCCAGACGATCAGCGCGATCGAAAAGGGTGATTATAATCCTACGATCAATCTTTGCATCAGTATCTGCAAGACTTTAAACAAAACATTGGATGAACTGTTTTGGGAATAAGCAGAACGATTCTTACGGCAGATCCCCCTCTCTCATCCGGTTTCGGATGATTGAGGGGGATCTTTTTTAATCAGTTGACCCTGTTTTTCAATTGACGCCTTAACAAAATTTCCTGAAGCAGTACCAAAAGCACATAGTCTTGTATCTGTTCACAGCCGATCAGCTTCTGCAGCTGCATGGCTTCCTGTTCCGTCACACATTCTCCGTCCCATACCTTAGAGCGGATCGTCTCCAGAATATCCTTTGCCATTTTATCTATCCGAAGCCGTTCCGGGTATTCATCATAAATCACACTCCCATCATAATCCAATATGGCAAGCGCTTTTTCGATCTCCTTTTGTATCTGCTTCGCCCCCTGCGGATACATCTGTCTGAAATATTCCACATCCTTCTCATATTGCCTGTTGTCGATTCTCCCGATCTTAGCGGGTCTGAAAATCGCTTCCGCTTTATCCATTATGTCAGGATAGGTCAGATAGAAGGGCATGATTTTTCGTTCCATATCATTTCTTTCCAAACACTGTTTTTCTTCTATCATATGCCCTTTTTTTCGGACTGTGAATCCATACAAAAACAGGCAGAATACCCTGGTACCTGCCTGTTTCCCGTTTTTTATTTTAGTACATTGATTCGTGCCACTGCACGCTTTAACGCCGTCTCTGCTCTTGCCACATCCGTTTCGGGTGTCTTGCTGGCAAGTCTCTCCTCTGCACGTCTTTTCGCTTCTTCCGCCCGACTCAGATCGATCTCATTCGGCCACTCAATGATCTCTGCCATGATGGTCACTTTATCCTGTAAGATCTCCACAAATCCTGCGTGGAGCGCTGCCTCCCTGATCGTATCTCCCTCTTCTGTGATCGTCAGAATACCGGGGCTGATAATGACGGTAAGAGGCACATGGTTACGATAGACTCCCATCTCTCCCTCCGTCGTATTAAACTCGATCATTTCTGCCGCTCCTTCATAAAAGACACGATCCGGTGTTATAATCTTTAAATCAAAATTTCTCTCATCTGCCATGAAACGACTCCTTACAGATATTTTAGCAGTATCCTTTATTTATTCGCCATACGCTCCACAACTTCATCAATAGAGCCTGCATTTAAGAAGTAGCTCTCCGGAATGTTGTCATGCTTTCCTTCGAGGATTTCCTTAAAGCCGCGGATCGTCTCTGAAATCGGAACATATTTTCCTTCAATACCGGTGAACTGCGTTGCAACGAAGAACGGCTGTGAGAGGAAACGCTGTACCTTTCTGGCACGGTTTACGACGATCTTATCTTCCTCGGACAACTCGTCCATACCAAGGATCGCGATGATATCCTGTAACTCTTTATATTTCTGCAGAATTTCCTGTACACCACGCGCAACCTGATAATGCTCCTCTCCGAGTACTCTGGGATCCAGAATACGAGAAGTAGACTCAAGCGGATCCACTGCAGGGTAAATACCCAGCTCTGCGATGGAACGTGCCAGTACGGTGGTCGCATCCAAATGTGCAAATGTCGTAGCAGGCGCCGGGTCTGTCAAGTCATCTGCAGGTACATAGACTGCCTGTACGGAAGTGATGGAACCATTCTTCGTAGAAGTGATTCGCTCCTGAAGGGCGCCCATCTCTGTCTGCAGAGTCGGCTGATAACCTACTGCGGAAGGCATACGTCCCAAAAGTGCGGACACCTCTGAACCGGCCTGTGTGAAACGGAAAATATTATCGATGAACAGCAGTACGTCTTTTCCGCCTTTGTCACGGAAATACTCTGCCATCGTAAGTCCCGTAAGACCTACTCTCATACGTGATCCCGGAGGCTCGTTCATCTGTCCGAACACCATGGTAGTCTTATCAATAACGCCTGACTCTGTCATTTCATGGTACAGATCATTTCCTTCACGGGTACGCTCGCCTACACCGGTAAATACGGAATATCCACCGTGCTCCGTCGCAATATTACGGATCAGCTCCTGGATCAATACGGTCTTTCCTACACCGGCGCCACCGAACAGACCGATCTTACCACCCTTCTGATAAGGGCATAACAGGTCAACGACCTTGATTCCGGTCTCTAACAGTTCTGTCTCTGTTGACTGCTCTGCAAATTCCGGAGCCGGTCTGTGGATCGGCTCATAAGATACTCCTTCCGGAGCCGGTTTATTATCGATAGGGTCACCCAATACATTAAAGATACGTCCCAATGTATTCTCACCGACAGGAACAGTGATCGGTGCGCCGGTCGCGATCGCTTCCATGCCCCTTACCAGTCCGTCCGTGGGACCCATGGCAATACATCTTACTGTATCATCACCCAGATGCTGTGCCACTTCCACCACCAGATCGCTTCCGTTTGCGAGAGGGATCCGGATGGCTTCATTGATCTCCGGAAGATTTCCTTCCGGAAACTTAATGTCCAAAACAGCACTGATTACCTGAGTAATCTTTCCGGTTGCTTTTTCTGCCATTTTTTTTCTCCTTATTATACTATTTCTATGTTTAACTGATTGCAGACGCTCCTGCAATAATTTCTGTCAGCTCCTGTGTAATAGAGCCCTGACGCGCTCTATTGTACTGCAGTGACAGTTTGTCGATCATTTCTTCTGCGTTGCTTGTCGCCGAATCCATTGCCTGCATTCTGGCTCCGTTCTCACTGGCAACCGCCTCGACCATCCCACCAAATATCAGACTTGTCACATATTTGGGAATCAGAAGGGCAAGCACCTCCGATTCATCCTGTTCAAAGCCCATAGGTGCCTGCGCAGCCTTTTCCTGCTTTTTTTCATCACCTGCTTCTACCGGAAGCAGCTTAAGCATTGTCGGTATATGACTCACCGTGTTCTTAAAAGCAGTATAAGCAAGGTAGATCTCTCCAACCTCTCCGTTCTCATATTCCTTCAATACCGTATTGGCAACCTGCATTGCCTCCACATAAGTCGGATCTTCGATCAAATCGGAATAGTCCTCTGCCATCTCAAAGGAATACTTGGAAAGACCTTCCCGTCCTTTTTTACCGATGGTATAGATCTTTAAGTCTTCCTGCATCATCTCTGTCTTAGTGATCAGTTTAATGATATTGGAATTATATCCACCGGCAAGTCCGCGGTTTGAGGTGATCACGATCACCGCTTTCTTCTTGGAATCATTCCCCTGTACATACGGGTGCTGAATCTCTCCGGTCTTCGCCAGCATGGAACGGATCGTCTCATACATACATGTAAAATATGCCTTCGACTGCTCCGCCCTTGTTTTGGCTCTCTGCAGTTTAACAGTGGAAACAAGCTTCATGGCCTTCGTAATCTGCTGTGTACTCTGTATACTGTTTCTACGGCTTTTGATACTCCGCATTGATGCCATGGTACGTTACCTTCCTTCCCGGGTGTGTCACACACTCTTATTTGTTAAAATCTGCTTTGAACTCAGCAATTGCTTTTTTCAGAACTTCTTCTGTCTCATCAGAGATCACCTTCTCTGATGCAATATTATTCGGAACCTCCGGATACTTCGTATCCAAAAACTCAAAGAACTCTTTTTCAAATGTCGTGATCTCATCCACCGGAACATCCAGAAGATACTTATTCGTTGCCACATAAATGATGATAACCTGATACTGCACCGGCATCGGAGCATACTGAGGCTGCTTTAAGATCTCGCGGATTCTTTCACCCTGTGCCAGTTTCTCCTTCGTATCATCATCAAGCTCTGATCCAAACTGCGCAAAGCTTGCCAGCTCACGATACTGCGCTAACTCCACACGGATCGGACCTGCGATCTTCTTCATGGCTTTAATCTGTGCCGAACCACCTACTCGTGATACGGAAAGACCGGCATTGATCGCCGGACGGAAGCCGGAGTTAAACATCTCTGTCTCCAGATAAATCTGTCCGTCTGTAATGGAGATAACATTGGTCGGAATGTATGCGGAAACGTCACCTGCCTGCGTCTCGATGATCGGGAGTGCTGTCAGAGAGCCTCCGCCGTACTCTTCGTTCATACGGGCTGCACGCTCTAACAGTCTGGAATGTAAGTAGAATACATCTCCCGGATAAGCCTCACGCCCTGGAGGACGTTTTAACAGTAAGGAGAGTGTACGGTAAGCCGTCGCATGCTTGCTTAAATCATCATAGATAACAAGTACATCTTCTCCGTTCTCCATCCATTCTTCACCGATCGCACATCCGGAGTAAGGTGCGATATACTGCAACGGTGCCAGCTCACTGGCTGTCGATGCAACAACTGTGGTATATGCCATTGCACCGTATTCCTCAAGTGTTTTAACAATCGAAGCAACCGTGGACGCCTTCTGTCCGATGGCAACGTAAATACATTTCACGCCCTGTCCCTTCTGATTGATGATCGTATCGATGGCGATGGCGGTCTTACCCGTCTGTCTGTCACCGATGATCAGCTCTCTTTGTCCTCTTCCGATCGGCACCATGGCGTCAATAGCCTTGATACCTGTCTGTAAAGGAGTATCAACTGATTTACGCGTGATAACACCGGATGCCACACGCTCGATCTGACGATATCTGTCTGTCTGGATCGGCCCTTTACCGTCTATGGGCTGACCAAGCGAGTTAACAACACGACCGATCAGTGCATCGCCAACCGGCACCTCAACCACACGACCTGTTGTTTTTACGGTATCGCCTTCATTGATATTCTTGCTGTTGCCTAGAAGAACAGCACCTACGTTGTCTTCCTCTAAGTTAAGCACCATACCATATACTTCACCCGGGAATTCAAGTAGTTCTCCCTGCATTGCATTCTCAAGACCATGTACACGCGCAATACCATCCGCCACCTGAATGACTGTACCGACATCCGATACTTCCAATTCAGATGCATATCTCTTGATCTGATCCTTTATCACTGAACTTATTTCTTCTGGTCTTAAATTCATGGATCTTAACGTTCCTTTCTAAAGATTGATAAACTTGCTTACGCAAGCTGAACCTGCATAAGCTGTTTGGTGAGATCTTCAAGCTTGTGTTTCACACTGGAATCCACAACGCGGTCTCCGATCCGTATCACCATGCCTCCGATCAGACTTTCATCCACATCATAATGCATTTCCATCTGCCGGAAAGACGTCCTTGCAAGCAAAGTCTCCTCCACCTGCGCCTTCTGCCCGTCACGAAGCGGTGCGGCCGTCACTACGTAAGCCGTCCCGATCCCTTTTAAGGCTTTGATTTCCTGTAAGAAATATTCCAGAATCGCTGTGATCTCACTATAGCGGTCTTTCTTGATGATCAGGGTAAGGAATCCTGTCAGTTCATCATCCACCCTTCCTTTAAAGACATTCTCGACCACTTCGATCTTCTCTTCCTTTAAGATCTTCGGATGATTCATCAGAGCATCAAACTGCGGATTTTCCCGTAAAACAGATAAAATCCCCTGGATCTCCTCTGTAAACACATCCGTCTTATTCTCTTCTACAGCGAGCTCAAACAATGCTTCGCCGTATGTTTTGGATATCAGCTTAGCCATGTGTTCTCACCCATTTCTTTCAATGTCTCATCAATCAGATCATCACTGACCTGCGCATTGATGGATGCGGCAACGATCTTGCCTGCCATTAATGATGCAACCGAAACGATCTCTTTCTTAACCTCATCATTGGCTTTCTTCATCTCAAGCTCAGCTTCCGTCTTCGCTCTCTCAACGATACGCGCTGCATCCTCTTTTGCGTCCGCAACGATCTTTGCCTCATTAGCGAGCGCCTTTTTACGTGCTTCGCTTAAGATTGCCTCTGCTTCACTGTCAATATTCTGAAGCTTCTCCTCATACTCCTTCTTCAGGGCGAGTGCTTCCTCTTTATCCCGTATCGCAGTATCAATATCATTTTTGATACGTTCTTTACGATCCTCCAATACCTTTCTTGCAGGATTGAACAAAAAATAACCCACACAGAAAAACAGTACGATCACAGCGATAATGGATAAACAGGCATCTGAAAGAAGCTGCCAGTCCAGATCAAATAATCTCGGCTCCATTTCTGCCGATGCCAGTACATAAGCTGTACTCAATAACGTATTCAAATGTCGAGCCTCCTTTCTCTTATTTTATCTTTATACTGAAGGCTCTTATTTTGCCAGGGGTTTTACGAAAAGTAACAGCATGGCGATCAGAAGTCCGTAAAGACCTGTTGTCTCGGCAACGGCCTGCCCCAGAAGCATGGTAGAAGTAACATCAGACTTCGCACCCGGATTTCTTCCTACTGCCGCAGCCGCATGTCCTGCTGCGATACCCTGACCTACACCGGGTCCGATACCGGCGATAACCGCAAGTCCTGCACCGATTGCTGAACAGCCCAAGATAAACTCCCTATTAAATTCCATTTTTGTTTCCTCCTTAAATTAAGATAATATTGTTTGTTACATTCTTTGATCTTAGTTCTCACCGATCGCATCTGCCACATATGTCATCGTCAGCATACAGAATACATATGTCTGGATCGCTCCGGAAAACAGATCAAAATAAACATGAAGTGCTGCCGGCCAGATGATCGCAATCCACTTGAGCAGACCGTAAACCAGCGCCATCATGACGGTTCCGGATAATACGTTGGCAAACAGACGAAGCGACAACGAAATCGGAACTGCCACATCACCAATGATATTAATCGGTGCCCAGATCGGCCATGGATCACATAAGCCCGCGATGACACCTTTAATCTTCTGGTGTTTGAACTTATTAAAGTGAATGAGTATAAATGTCATTACACCCAGTGGAAATGTCACGCCGTAATCTGCAGTGGGCGGCCTTAAACCGAACAATCCCGAAATATTGGAAATCAGGATAAAAATGAAGATCGTGCCGATGTAGTTGGCAAATTTTGCTGCGCTCTTGCCCATGGAATTGCCCACCATATTATCAAGGGCTTCGACGATCATTTCAACAATGTTCTGGAATGTGCCGGGCACTTGTGTGCTTTTCTTCATCGCTCTGTTGGCGGCAATGGAAAATCCAATGATCACTAACATCACGATCAGCAGACAGATGTGCGTCGTTGTTATCCATACAGTATGACCAAAGAACTGATACGGAAATACTCCATGTATCATAAAGTCAATATCCGCAGCGGATAACAATATTCCCTGTCCCATAATACACTCACCTCCTAAATAATTTATGAGTAACCGGCTGTAAATAAGCCGCTACTTTCAATCCCATAATGCCAAGAAATGCTGTGAGGGGATTCGCAATACCCGTCACCATGATCACACCCTCGACGATCACCACGACCGCATACCGGATCAGGTTATGCTTCGTCATAACCGCAGCCGCGCCTTTTTCTCCCTGATCCATAGCGATATTCAAAGACCACGCCATATGAAGCGCCATCAGGACGGCTGTCAGGATCCCAAGCCATAGTCCGATGCTGCAGCCAAGCTTATCTGACACAAACCAGACTCCGGCAAGCTGACAAAACAGTCCCCAAAGGAAGATCCCAAGCAATAACGCCGGCAGTGCTTCGTTCAGTTTCCTAAGCCTCTCTGTCATCCTTTGCCTCCGCTTTATCTGCACGTCTTCGTTTTGTCTCCGACTTCGTATAGATCTTTCGGGCAAATATCCAGACATTGCGTCCTCCCGCTATAGCCCCCACAAAAAACAGCAGAACCGTCATAAAAGAAGTCCCCCATTTTTCGTCCAGCCACATCCCTGCAAAAGAACACATAAAAATCGGTACCAGCATATTTAACCCGAACTGAGTCACCATGGTCAGTGAGCGGATAACATTCTTCGAATATTTCACAAATGATCTGCCCCCTTTAAAAGACTCATACTTTACACATTATAACTTTTTTTAATGGTAATGTCTAGCAAAACAATTGTTTTTTCTTGGATTTGGATTTCCCCTCTGCAAGTCATAAATCCGCAGTCTCTTCCGGGGACAGAATTGTCTGTTATTGTTGCTTTTTATGTTATGTTGATGTAATATTATAGCAATATTACATTTTTTTCCGACTCTTGGAGGGCAAACTTATGACATATCCCAATCTTTATCGCAAACGCATCATCCCTTCCGAATGTGTTTATCTGAAGGATGATACGATCATTTCCTGCAAAGAGGACCGGATCGTAACAGCCTGGGGGGCTCTGCACCCGAAAAAGGATCTTCATCATGGTATTTCCGGATATTTTTTTAAAGAAGGATTTAAGATCAGTAAATTTTATAAAGAAGATAATTCGCTTTTATACTGGTATTGTGACATCATCGAACAGGAATATGACCGCGAAAAGAACAATATGATCGTAACCGATCTGCTTGCCGATGTGATCATCTATCCGGATGGATTTGTAAAAGTCGTGGATATCAACGAAATGGTAGATGCACTGGAAGATCAGAGTATCACGACTACGCAGCTGAAAACCTCGCTGCGTAATCTTGACCGTCTGCTATCCTGCATCTATTCCGGTGAATTTAAGAAATATCAGGATTATATCGAACAATTTGAAACTATGGATTCCTTTTAATAAAAGACATGTCCGCCAATGCGCATTCCGTTGAGTCCCGGGATCGGCGTCCTGAAAAACAGTCTGTCACCCACCGGCGTCACTCCGCTCATGGCATCCGTGGCTGCCTGATAGCAGGTTTCGTTTGCTCCCCGCGCGAGCACAACCGCAAAACGACCGCTTCCCACCGGAGAAAACTGTCTCTTCTGGTAGATCACTTCCAGTATGGAATTCGGAAAGGACGAGCTTTTCACGCGGTTCATCACGACTGCACCCACTGCCACCTTTCCGGTATAGGACTCACCGCCCGCTTCGCATTCAATGATCGCTGCCATCAGATCGATATCACCGGCATTGATGGTAACACTGGACAGATCACGCATCACAGAAGAGTTGGCAAGCTGTCTTTCATAGGCCAGCTGCGCTTCTAACTTCGTAATGTCATTATTGGCATCATCCAGCTCCTTCTCGTAAGCAAGCATCTTTTCTTCCTGCTCCTTAATCTGGTCCAGATAGTCCTTCAGATGCTCTCCCGCCTCTTTTACCATTGCCGCCACATCCGCAGACTTTGCCGTTGTCTCATTTTTCAGCCCTTCCAGCGCTGTCCTCGAATCCTTCAGATCCGACTCACTGCGTCTGATCTTTTCCTGAAGCTGCGTGTACTGTTTCAGCATGTCTCTGTCATATTCTGTCAGCTTGGTAAAATACTCATGCTTATTCAAAAATTCGGACACACTTGTGGATGTAAATAACAGATTCATGTATGTATTTTCACCGCTTTCATACATGAACTTGATGCGGGACTTCATAGCGTTATACTGTTCGACCTGGGATTTTTTCGCTTCCTCCAGATCGTGCTCCGCTTCCAGGATCCCCTTCTCCTTCTCTTCGATCAGATTCTCCATTTCCGCGAGCTCAACACTTGCATTTTGAAGCTGCACATTCAGATTGTCCACATATTGCTGTGCGCCGGCTCTTTCTCCGTTCAAAGCATCCAGTTCTTCTTTTGCGTCCTCAATCTTATCTTTTGTCTGCTCCTTTTTATCCTTGGCATCCTGTAATTTTGAGGACGTGGCAGATACTGTCTGTGGTACTGTCGAAAGACACGCGGTCAATATTGCTATTCCGATCTTGATACAATAATCCTTGCGCAAGACAAACCCTCCTACAATTCAAGCGTTATGGACGCCCCTGCATGCCGGTACTGATAATACTTTACCCCTGCCGCATCAAACATTTTCTTGGCTGCCAGATTCGATGGCGTACCATTGTATTTATCCTGATCGTAAACCACTGTACGTATCCCCGCCTGAATAATGGCTTTGGCGCATTCATTACAGGGAAACAAAGAGACGTAAAGCTTGGAGCCTTCCAGGCTTCCTCCCCTGTAATTGAGGATCGCATTCAGTTCACTGTGAGCCACATACGGATATTTCGTCTCCAGCGTTTCGCCTTCTCTGGCCCATGGAAACTCTTCGTCGCTGCAGCCGTTCGGAAACCCGTTGTACCCCATCGATAAAATACGGTTATCCCCGCCAACGATACAGGCTCCCACCTGAGTATTGGGATCCTTCGAGCGCATCCCCGACAGATGCGCAACTCCCATAAAATATTCATCCCATGAAATATAGTTTAATCGTTTTCCGCTCATATCAGCCTTCTCCCACCGGCTTTATGCCTCACTCTCGATCAGATCGATCCTTCTTTGATGACGCTCCTCTCCTGAAAACTCGGTATCCAGAAAAGCATCCACGATTTCAATTCCCAGATTCGGTCCCACAATTCCCGCTCCCATTGCCAGCACATTCGCATCATTGTGCAGTCTGGTGAGTTTTGCAGAAAGAGAATCCGCACACAGTGCCGCCCTGATCCCTTTAAATTTGTTGGCAGTGATGGAAATGCCGATACCTGTTGTACAAATCACGATTCCTTTTTCACACTCTCCTGACGCGACTGCCTTTGCAACCGCTTTCCCGTACACCGGGTAATCGCAGGAGCTCTTATCCGGGCACCCCATATCTCTGTACTCGATCCCTCTCTCCTCCAGATGCTTTTTCACAAGCTCCTTCAAGTCATATCCACCATGGTCACTTCCGATTGCTATCATTTTTCTTCCTCCTGTTTTGATATGTATTTTCCCCGATACTCTTTTTCGTATCGTTTCAGACTTCTACGACTCTGTGCCCTGCCGCCTTTAACAAACGATTCATAATCGCCTGTCCGATCCCGTCTATGGCAAAGGACTCCGTATACATGTAATCTACCTGCTCTGTATCAAACTCCCGCAGGATTGCATACAGGTTGCGCGCCACTGCCGCTTCATCCCTGCGGCTGCCAATATTCTTATGTACGCAGCTTTCATAGCGGTCGATCCGCTCTTTGGTACCTATGACGCCAACCCGGCAGCCTTCTTTCTTCCGCATTCTGATCTGTTCGTTGATATAAGCGGTCACGGCTTCATCTTCGCCGGAAACAATGGTCAGTTCCCCTTTGGGTGCATAATGTCTGTACTTCATCCCGGGCGCTTTCGGCCGTATTCCTTCCGAAACATTCAGGATCGTCGGATCATTTTCCACGCGTCCCAGCACTTCTGTGAGCATTTCTTCCGTAATATATCCCGGCCGCAGGATAACCGGTATCTCCCCGGTCAGATCCACGATCGTGGATTCCAGCCCGATCCCGGCCTTTCCGCTGTCCAGGATCATTTCGATCCTGCCATTTAAATCCTCATATACATGAGCACCTGTTGTGGGACTGGGACGCCCGGACAGATTTGCGCTCGGTGCCGCCACAAAGCCTCCCGCCGCTTTTATGAACGCAAGCGCCACATCATCACACGGGAAACGTACTGCAACGGTATCCAGTCCTCCCGTTGTTTCTACCGGCACTTTATCATTCTTTTCAAAGATCATCGTCAGCGGTCCCGGCCAGAAATGATCCATCAAAGCCTTTGCGCTATCCGGAATCCGGTCTGTGATCTTTTTGAGTGATTCTTTATCCGCAATATGCACGATCAGCGGATTATCCGAAGGTCTTCCCTTTGCCGCATAGATTTTTTTGGCTGCTTCCCTGTTTAACGCATCTCCTCCCAATCCATAAACCGTTTCCGTCGGAAACGCCACAAGTCCGCCTTCCTTTATGATATCTCCCGCCTGCCCGATCACTTTTTTTGCTTCTTCAGTGGCAAGCTCTTCTTCTTTTATGTGTATCCATTTCGTTTCCATTAGTTCGCTTCTTCCTTATAATAAGAGTCGATCGCACGGAAAATAATATCTGCAAGCTGTTCCTGGTAAACCGGATCACATAGCTTGAGTCCCTCTTCCGGATTGGATAAAAATCCACATTCCACGATCACAGACGCAGGTTCCGATTTGTGCAAAAGATAGTAATTATTATTGGGGGTGATCGGCCTTGGATGTTCGACAGCAAGCTCAGTATCCAGCAGATTCTGTATCGTCTCCGCCAGTCTCAGTCCCTGTTGTGAGGTTTCGTAATAAAAAACCTGCGGGCCTTTGATCTCCGGCATCTCGAAACTATTCTGATGGATGCTGACCATCACCTTCGCTTTACTGGCATTGATGATGTCGATACGTTTACGCATATCTGCAGCTTTTCCGCTCTCTTCATCAAACTCCTCACCGTCCTCCAGGACCCTGTCATCCTCTCTTGTCATCACCACCTGATATCCCGCGTCAATAAACTTCTGCTGTAAAATTCTCGCGATCGCGAGATTGATTTCTTTTTCCTCCACATCATTGACACCGATCTTCCCGGGATCGCTTCCTCCATGCCCCGGATCGATCGCAACCACTTCTCCATTCCATTCCGGCAGTACTTTTTCCTGATCTGAATCGAGTGCAGTTTCTTCCTGCCCGATCTCATTCTGTGATACGGACGCCCATTGCGTCTCCCCTCTTCGCTCAATCGTATGAGTTGCCACAGTCTTTACCAGAAAGAACATGGAAACAAACACCATCACCGACATGAGTGATGCAATTATTTTTCTTTCCATTCTTACCCTTTCTCTCACATTCGCCATCCTGATCCGTTCTTTGCCAGACAGATCGGATTCCTTATGATACCATATGACACCGAAGGTCTTCTTAGACCGGAAGCATAAAGTTATTTGCCTCAATACTTCCGTAGCACACTCTGTTGTTCTTCTTACAACCCATTTGCGGATACCGTCTGCTGCATCCCATTGGAAGAAACGCTTTCCGCTTCTGTCTGCCCTGTGCCGAATGTATCGGTATCCTTCAGATAATCCACGATCAGATCCCAGATATCCGGTGTTTCAAAGCCGAGTTTCCATTCTGCCACTCCCGCAAGCCGGTACTGCTTCATCACGCTCAGCTTCGCCCGGATGGACTGATCATCCTCCATCCAGACCGCGTATTTTCTGCCATCCGCCGTAAATTTCGCAACATTCTGACACGTTTCATCATCCCAGGTCGCTTCCACTCCATTTTGCTGCAAAAACTCTTTCGCTTTTGCCATGCCGACCGCTTCGCTTGTCACATCCCCGGTCACATCCCAGATTCTTGTATAGAATGGGATCCCATTGATCACTTTTTCTTCCGGCACCGCTTCTACCGTATCAATGATTCCCTGCTGTACATAGTCGATGGAAGCCACACTCCCCGCTTCGGGCGATCCGGCATAGTGTTCATCATATCCCATAATGATCACATAGTCCACGATCATTCCCTGTTCTTTCCTATTATAATGTGCTGTAAAAGAAGTTGGTACATAATTGTCCACGCTCAGTACCAGTTCATTTTTACGACATTCGATCGAAAGTTCCCGCAAAAGCTGAATATAGTCTTCTCCACACTCTGCGTCTATGGATTCAAAATCAACATTGATCCCGTCCAGATCATATTCCAGTGCCTTTTCGATCAACTGCCCGATCAGATTCCGACGTGCAGACGTACTTCCGAGTACTTTGGCCATGGAATAATCCTTGGACGTAAAGTTATCCACAAGTCCCCAGACATCAATTCCTCTGCTATGCATGTCCGCCACATAATCCGCACTCGCGACAGAAGCAATATCTCCTTCGTCTGACTGCAGATAAAACCAGGTCGGTGAGATCACATTGATCCCCTTCGTTGTCTCTAACAACCGGCTCACACCGGAATTAGCTTCCTGCGTTGTTACCTGATGCCATGCCAGATTGATCTTTTCTTCCTTATGGATGGAAGTGTACTCCGGTTCTTCATATGTCTTTTCCACTTTTCTGTCGACTGTCGTTTCATCGGTCAGATACTTATTCTCCACATAGCCGATCACAGAATCGCTGCTCTTGACCTTGCTCCACTTCTCCATTGTCTCCAAAACCGTCACAACCTCATCCTGATACAGCTCCTCCAGGATGTCACTTTTTACGCCGCCCTGATACCGCAGATTGGTATCTTTTCTGATCGTGGCTGCATCCGCAGTACTGTCCTTAAGATACAGCTGAAGCCGGTTGGGCTCATCAAATGCTTCATATGAAAAATTGGCGAACTGTTTTAAATAATCGATGGACAGATAGACCGTTTCCTCCGACCTGATCGCAATTATATGGTCAAATTCCTTCGTTTCCCCGTCCACCTGATAAGCCGAAGCATCCAACGGTATCTGATAAAACTGTGTCGGTGTTGTATACAGAATCTGGGACTCTGCCTTGTCATAATAAAAGCGGCTGTTGAATTTATCCTGCACCAGTCCCAGCGGCAGATAATAAGTTTCCTCCTGTACAAGTCCCTGTTCTTCTATCACCTCATCTTCCAGGATCAGCGCAAGCGCATCCGGTCGAAATATCTGAAAATAATCGTTCATATCCATTTCTTCATCGGAATATGAATATTTACTGAGCATACCTGTGCTCACGCCATATACGATGAGCCCCGCAATAAGTAATAACGCTACCCCGACAGGGATCAGTTGTTTCTTTGACATTTTTTTCTCCTCTGTGATTTTGTCTCCTTTTTTCCAATAGCTTATATTATAACAGACAAATCCCATGAGTGCAATTACTTACGCTCCCCGTTCCCGCCACTTTCAGACGATTGTTTGAAAGGGCCATCTCATACGGCCGACAAAGAGGGACTCCCAGACCGCAGACCCGGTAAGTAATCTTCAGGAAATGGCCGTTTCCTGCCTTATTCTGTTATAAGAATCCTGTCGTAGCGGATTTCTTTTAAAAACCCTTCGTCATCTATGACAAAATCCGCCATGTAGCTGTACTCCTCGGAAACTCTGCAGATTGCTGCGATCTCATCCTGTGTGGAAGGATGCCCGTCAACATATAGTTCCACATTGTCCCAATCCTGTTTTTTACTTTCTTCTTCCAAAGCAAAAATTCCTCCTTTATGTACCTCAGGGTCAGAGACTGCAAAAGGAAACTGTGATATATTTGCCTGCCCTTTAGTGAAAAGTTGAAAAAAATAGAGATGAACCCGGATATGCATAATAAAATCTTTGTATACCTAACTTATCATTTTCTAAATTTGAATTATATAGTGAAAATGTATCAGAATCTGATAAAACACCAAGCACTAAGCTTAAAGATTAACCCTGAATCAAAATGGGTATAATAGATGTGATATCGCTATCACAATGTCTTAAAGAGTTTTCTGAAAAACGATTGATGCACTGTACGTCTACAGTTTAAACACTATGCCTCCTTCCATCTGCCGATTATCCGGAGCGCATCTCTGCATGCTATTATATGGATTTTACAGTCCAAATGCAAGCTTTTTAGACAAATTTTCTAAAATTTTTTTAAACTGTCACCAAGTGCTATTGACTAAATAAATTATAAAGTATAAGATATTTTACACACTGGTATTGATTTTTTAAGGGTTTTACCCGATTTATATAGTAGAGGGACACCGCCGGTGCAAAACGCCCATTGCCTGATCAATGGCACCATGACGGTCTGAAGGCGTTAAGTAAGGGAGTGATATTATGAAGATTGAAAAAGTAAATGATCACCAGATTCGATGCACACTGACCAAGTCCGATCTGGCCGACCGCGAATTAAAGATCAGCGAACTGGCCTACGGGACCGAAAAAGCCAAAAACCTCTTTCGGGATATGATGCGGCAGGCTTCTTATGAATTTGGTTTTGAAGCAGAGGACATTCCTCTCATGATAGAAGCGATCCCGGTCAACTCAGAATGTATTGTACTGATCATCACCAAAGTGGAAGATCCCGAAGAGCTGGATACCCGTTTTTCCAAGTTTGCCCCTTCCGTAAACGAAGAAGACGATTATTATCCCGAATCTTCCTCTCCTGCCCGGGACGAGATCCTGGATCTGTTCAAAAAGATTCATGATGATGCCTTGGCAGCCATTGGTGAAACCTCTGATAAAGAAGTGGTGGATTCGACAGCCGTAGAATCGGAGCCACAGCTCGATGCGACCTTTATCTTCACCTTCCTCTCTATGGGAGATCTTTCCAGAAGCGCGCACATCGTAGCGGACTGGTATAATGGAGAAAGCAGTCTTTACAAAGACATATCCTCCGGTGAATACAAACTCGTCGTATCCATTGGCCAATCGAGCCCCCAGACCTATAATAAGGTCTGCAATATCTTAAGTGAATATGGCAGAGGTCAGCGTTTTTCAGAATCAGGCTGGGCGTATTTCAACGAGCATTATGAAGCGATCTGCGCCAAAAATGCGCTGCAGTCACTTGCTTTGATCTAAAAAAAGCTCCCCCTTCACTCCGAAGGGGGACTTTTTCGTTCCTGTTCGCACAGCTCTTACCGTTTTAGCGGATCACAGCTGTTTTGGGCAATCCTTTTTTCTTCAGTAATTTTTCATACTTCTTTTTTTTCTTTCCCGGTGTCTTTATCACCGCTTTCGCATGAATTCCCTTAAACGCCTTGCTTCCGACAGTTGCCAGTGCCGCGGTTTTTACATGGATATTCTTTAACTTCTTGTCGTTTGCAAAGGCCTGCTTCCCGATCGTTGTAACATTTTTCCCGATCACTGCTTTTTTTAATTTCCGGCAGCCGTAAAATGCTTTGTTTCCGATCTTTATGATCTGATCACCGATCGTAACATTCGTCAGTCTGTTGTCTTTGGCAAATGCATTATCCGCAATTTCCGTAACCACACAGATCTTTCCGTTCAGCACAACCCTGTCCGGGATCTTAACATTCCCCTTTTTTACCAGTGGTTTCAGGTACGTCACCTTATTTACGCTTCCTGTGGCACTGACTTTATAAACCGCATTTGTTTTTACATCCTGATATTCCACTCCCGCGCAAAGCTGTATGTCCGACGCCTTCCCCGGCACATCCGTTTTGCCGGTGTTTTCCGGTGTCACCGGCGTATCCGGAGTATCCGGCGTATCCGGAGTGTCCGGCGTATCCGGCGTATCCGGCTGACCCGAAGTGGTCTTTTTCCACTGCGCATAAAGTGTCATGTCTGCTTCCAGATCCAGCCAGTTATCCTCATCCCAGGAATATCCCGTGCCATCCGCCTTTGTATTCCAGCCCGTAAATTCATATCCTTCTGCCGCAAATGCACAGGCTTCCACCAAAGCTCCCTCACCGCTTTTTACCGTCTGTCCTTCCATCTCTCCCAGAATTTCCACATCATTTCCAAGCTGTGCGGCATTTTTGTCATAGCTCAGATAATAACGGTTATGATAATGATCGATCAGCTTTGTCAGATTCAGATAATCATTATCCCATTTCGTGTTGCGGCTTCCCTTGCCGTCTACCGCACCGTTTTTCGTAAATCCCGAATAGATTACGGTATCCACATAGCGGTAGCCTCCCGTCAGTTCCCCGGAGACCGCATATCCGATGCAGGAACGTCGCCATGTGGAAGAAGTACAATAGTAGTCCATATAAGCACCGGTTGTCTTATCTGCATTCCTGTAATAAGGATTCCAAATGATGTGCGGTGCCCAGACCCCGACATGGTCTCCCAGCACATCGCCGTCGTTATAGCCTGCCCATGCAAACGATTCCGCAAGATTATTCAGAATATCCCCGTATATGGAATCCTGCTTCCAGTTAAACATCCCGGCATCCGGCGTGATCTGCTCCCATTTCATAAGATCTGCCGATCTGGCAGATGCCAGATGGGAACCGTAAACATAATAGTTGCCGTCTTTGCCTTTGATGATGGAAGGATCGTGCACCATCACGCGGGACTTGACCGGTTTTTTGTCTGTTTCCGGATCGTTGCCGTCCGTTTTGGACCCCCACAGCGCTATGTTATTATCTCCGATGGCAGTAAAGGTCATAACAGCAGTTGCGTTCTCCGACTCATCCCTCTGCTCAAAAAAGACCCCTTTATAAGTGTCTGATCCACACTTCAGTGTCACATAATCGCAATCCGGTCCTTCCTTTTTTTCCCAGAAACCGTTCAGGTCTCCGCTAATGTTACCGTTCTCTTTCAGTTCTACTGTTTTGCGAACACACAGCTCGCCCGAATTGCCCGTTCCATGATCGATCAATTGATACGTCCCGGTCACCTGAGTATTTTTATAATGCGAGATCTTCTCCCCGCTGTATTCATACACCGCTGTCACCGGCCATCCATCTTCGTTCATAAACTGCTGATGGATACGTACTTCGTGCGGCAGATGTCCCGTCTCCTTCTCATCAAAGCGCTGATGATAGACCAGATATCTCGAACCGTCCTCATCATACAGTACAGAATTATGCCCTGCCGCATAAAATGCCGGCTGCCCCTCAAACTGATAATTCCCGATCAGTTTGATCCCGTATTTTTCATTCAGGCCATTTGCCGCAGTCTTTCCGCTGTCTGCCGCATTGTTTCCTTTGGCATCCAGATACGGTCCATAGACGTTTTTCGCGCGAAACAGTCTCATATTATATCCGCCGTAAGTGGAAAGTCCCCCATAGGTTTCGTAAAGATAATAATAATCGGTTTCTTTATCGTAAATAATAAACGGGCCCTCTCCGGACTGATGGTTTCCTCCCGCTATATGTGTACCAAAATAACGATCGGTCACATTGCCGCTCTCCTCCTGTATCCCGTCCTGTCCCGGATAGATCACCTCTCCCGTTTCCCTGTCCAGGGGAAGAAGAAACAATCCTCCCGACCACGAACCGTATACCATATACAGCTCTTCATTTTTGTCAAAAAAAACAGTGGGGTCGATCGCATTCGGTGCATACCAGTGGTTCCAGTCATCATTTGTAAACCATTTGTCACTTACCTGTTCAAACCCGTTTCCATGTGTTTGCGCATTTTCTTCCTCTGCATAGACAACCCCGGGCTGTATCGCCGATGCCATCATGGCCGTTGTCATCCACGCCGCAAGAATACGCGTAATCTTACCTTTCTTCATGATCATTTTCCCTTCTTTTTACGTTCTGTATCCGTACCGTCGGCCGTATGGACACAGTGCACTTCCCATGCATCCTTTTCATGCACTGCCTGTCGGACCGATTTGCGGATACTGCCCATTTTTGCGGATCGTTCCCTGTTCCGGTACGGGACCGTTTCCCCAAAAACATCATTAAAAGTATATCGTCTGGTCTGTTAATAGTAAACCCTTTGGCAATCCGGCCGGTACGAATCGGCATTTTACACAATAGGCACCGCTTATTATTAGTGAACTTTCCGGACAGCAAAAAGCCGGCTTCCAGCGAAACCGGCTTTTCAAAAATCTTTATGAGCGAAGTACTGTCACCGCTCTCGTATCTTAGCGGTTGGCGATCGCCTTCATCAGCTCGTCCACATCAATGCCATGAACCATAGCTGCTTCCTCAAGAGTCTCGCCCTGTGATGCCGGGCAGCCAAGGCAATGCATGCCTGCTCCCATTAAGACCGGTGCCACGTCCGGTGCACTTGTAAGGATCTCTCCGATCGTCATGTCCTTTGTGATCTCTGCCATCTTTCTAACCTCCATATTTCATGCGTTAACCGCTGTATCATTGTTTTACAGTATACCCTTATCCCTCTCTTTTCGCAACCTGCTTTTTCGGTTTTATAAAAAATTTATATATGGCATGTTTTTGAACAAATTATGACAATAATCATCTCTTTTGTACCAAAAAAAAAACATTGCCTTCCTTGACTTGTATACAAAGTATACCTTATAATATGAGTCATAGCTTTATGCGTTACTGACGGTCATTCGACCGTTTAACAAATCACAACAAATTTTTAATAGGAGGCTTTTTCAAAATGAGACCAGAATGGAAAGATTTTGTAGGCGGCAAATGGGAGAACGAGATCAACGTTCGTGACTTCATCCAGAAGAATTACACTCCCTATGAAGGTGACGAGTCCTTCTTGGCAGGACCTACACAGAACACAACAGACTTATGGAACATGGTTCTTGACTTACAGAAGCAGGAGCGTGAGGCAGGCGGAGTTCTTGATATGGATACCAAGGTTATCTCTACCATCACTTCACATGGTCCCGGATATCTTGACAAATCCAAAGAGACTATCGTAGGTTTCCAGACAGACAAGCCTTTCAAGCGTTCTATGCAGCCTTACGGCGGTATCCGTATGGCAGAGAAAGCTTGCTCAGACAACGGTTACACAGTTGATCCTGAGATCAGCGAGTTCTTCTCCGTACATCGCAAAACACACAATGCAGGATGTTTCGATGCTTACAATCCTGAGATGAGAGCTTGCCGTTCCGCTCACGTTATCACAGGTCTTCCGGATGCTTACGGACGTGGACGTATCATCGGTGACTACAGACGTGTCGCTTTATACGGTATCGACAGACTGATCGAGGATAAGCAGGCTCAGAAGGAGTCTACAGGACGCGTTATGACAGATGATGTAATCCGTCTTCGCGAAGAGCTTTCCGAGCAGATCACAGCTCTTAAGATGATGAAAGAGATGGCTGCTTCTTACGGTTGCGATATCTCTAAACCTGCTACAAACGTACAGGAAGCTATTCAGGCTACTTACTTCGGATATCTTTGTGCTGTTAAAGAGCAGAACGGTGCTGCTATGTCTCTTGGACGTACTTCTACTTTCATCGACTGCTACGCAGAGAGAGATCTGAAGAACGGTACATTCACAGAGGAGCAGATCCAGGAGTTCGTTGATCACTTTATCATGAAATTACGTTGCGTTAAATTCGCTCGTACACCTGAGTACAATCAGATCTTCGCCGGCGATCCGGTATGGGTTACAGAGTCTCTCGGTGGTGTTGGTGTTGACGGACGTCCGATGGTAACAAAGACTTCTTTCCGTTACTTAAATACACTGAACAACTTAGGTGCAGCTCCGGAGCCGAACTTAACAGTTCTCTGGTCTACCAGACTTCCGGAAGCATGGAAGAAATTCTGTGCTAAGATGTCTATCAAGACTTCTTCCATCCAGTACGAGAACGATGACCTTATGAGAGTTACTCATGGTGATGACTACGGTATCGCTTGTTGTGTATCTTCTATGGTTATCGGTAAGCAGATGCAGTTCTTCGGTGCTCGTGCTAACTTAGCTAAGTGCTTACTGTACTCTATGAACGGTGGTGTAGATGAAGTTACCAAGAAACAGGTTGGACCGAAATATCAGCCGATCGCAGGTGACGGCCCGCTCGATTATGATGATGTTATGAGCAAGTTCACAGACATGATGGAGTGGCTGGCAGATGTTTATGTAAACACACTGAACGTTATCCACTATATGCATGACAAATACTGCTATGAAAGAGCTCAGATGGCTTTACATGACAGAGACGTTTTAAGATACTTTGCAACAGGTATCGCAGGACTTTCTGTTGTAGCTGACTCTTTATCCGCTATCAAATATGCTAAGGTTACTCCTATCCGTGATGAAGACGGCATCATCGTTGACTTCAAGACAGAAGGTGAGTTCCCGAAATACGGTAATGATGATGATCGTGTAGATACGATCGCTCATGACTTAGTAGAGACCTTCATGAAGATGATCAGAAGACATCACACATACCGTGATTCCTTCCCTACAATGTCCGTACTTACCATTACTTCTAACGTTACTTATGGTAAAGCTACCGGTAACACACCTGACGGACGTAAGAAAGGACAGCCTTTTGCTCCCGGTGCTAACCCGATGCACGGACGCGATACCAAGGGTGCTGTTGCTTCCCTTTCTTCTGTATCTAAGCTTCCGTTCGAGTTCGCTCAGGATGGTATTTCCAATACCTTCACAATCATCCCCGGAGCACTCGGTAAAGAGGATCAGGTATTTGCAGGTGACATTGAAGTAGATCTTGGCAAATAATTATGATGAATATTCCCTGCTGACAGGCGTATCCATACGTCTGTCAGGGGTTTCAATTGGTGGAGGTGATTCCAATGAATGAAAAAATGAACGAAGACCAGATGATCGAAGATCTGATCAAACAGTTAGACGGCGGTATGTCAAAGGGCGTTGGACATGTAAATGTGGATGTAGACGAGAATGTTACCGGTTCTAAGAATGTAGAGACCATGGGATGCACCGACTGCTCCCGCACTCCTCTTGCCTGCAGTGTACCGACACTTCACCAAGGATTGGACGATTACGAATAATGAATGATTTTATTAGGAGGTTAGAGAATCATGGCAGAGAGTCAGGCTCAGGTAAATAACTTAGTAAACTTATTAGATGGATACGCAACAAAAGGCGGTCATCATCTTAATGTAAATGTATTAAACAGAGAGACTTTAATAGATGCTCAGAAGAACCCTGAGAAGTATCCGCAGCTTACCATCCGTGTTTCCGGATATGCTGTAAACTTCATCAAATTAACTCCCGAGCAGCAGGCAGACGTTATCTCTCGTACATTCCACGAGGCTATTTAATAACGTATTAAGGTTTCAGCACCCGAACCGTTTGGTTCGGGTGTTTTTTGTTCCATTCCTCACAAATTTCTTGTATACAACAGATAGGATATGATACACTAAAGTATAAGCAAATCCAAAAGAAAAGAGGTAACTACTATGAGTGGAAGAATACATTCTTTGGAAAGTTTTGGCACAGTTGACGGTCCCGGGGTCCGTTTTGTTGTGTTTGTACAGGGATGTCCCATGCGATGTGCCTACTGTCATAATCCCGACACCTGGAGCATGGTGGGCGGTACAGAAATGGAAGCGTCAGAGATCATTGAACAGTATGAGCGCAATAAAGGATTTTATAAAGGCGGCGGCATCACTGTCACCGGAGGCGAACCACTGATGCAGGTAGATTTTTTGATTGAACTTTTTACACTTGCGAAGGAAAAAGGCATACACACTTGTATTGACACCTCAGGCATCGCATTTAAACCCGATAATAAGGCATTTGTCGAGAAACTGGACAAACTTATGCCTCTCACGGATCTGGTGATGCTTGACATCAAGCACATTGATCCCGAAAAGCATAAAGAGCTTACTTCACAGCCAAATGACGGCATACTTGCTTTTGCTGCCTATCTGGATGAGAAAGGTATTGATATGTGGATACGTCACGTTGTTGTTCCGGGGATCACAGACGATGATAAGTATCTTTTCGAACTGGGCTATTTTATCGGTCAATTCTCTAATCTGAAAGCGCTGGATGTACTTCCTTACCACACAATGGGGACGGTAAAATATGAAAAGCTCGGCATGGAATACAAATTAAAGGATGTTCCTGCCATGGATAAGAAGAAAGTCATCGAGAAGAAACAGGTGATCTTAGACGGAATCAAAAAACGACGTGCCGAGAAGGAAGAAAAAGATCCTTCCTGAGATTTAAGCTGATCTCATTTTATTTTTATCATAAAAAAGAGGCTGTATAAACAGCCTCTTTTTACATATACTTACTAACTGTCAGACAGTTATGCCGTTCAGGATCAACCCTGCTCGATAGAAGCAGTCGGGCAAGCACCTGCGCAAGAACCGCAATCAATACACTTGTCAGCATCGATCTCAAACTTGCCATCTCCCATGCTGATAGCGCCAACAGGACACTGTCCCTCACAAGCTCCACAAGCTACACAACCATCGTTAATTACGTATGCCATAATTTAAGTCCTCCTTTAAGGTTATTTATTGATAATCTGTATCAACTGACTACGTCTATTGTAATACAAATCAGTCACAAAAACAAGTGAAATCTCGAAACTTGGCAACCGAAATCTATCGTACTGTCACCATTGCTTTTTTCACCAGGCCGTTAACAGAGTATACATAAATGGTACATGTACCCTGCCTGATCCCCTTAATCTTACCATTCACATCAACAGTCGCGATGCTCTCATCGGATGACTTATAACGGAATCTGGCAGCATATTTCTTAGGGAGATGCTTTTTGTTTTTATCGACAAGCGTTACCTTTGCCTTGATCTTTGCAGTCTTTCCGGCCGCTACCGTGTACCGGCTCTTCTTAAGGGTGATCTTCCTTACATTACTGAACTTTGCATTCTTAGTACCCGCAAGATAAGAAACTGTACTCTCGCCAAGCGCAACCTTTTTGCCATCTATGATCTTATAGGGCACTACATATACCCGAAAGATCTTTTTCTGATCTATCTTTTTACCATCGATCTTTGTTATGGTCGTCTTAGTTGTCGTGTTATTTGTAATAATCTTTGCGGGCTCGCCTGCTTTCTTACCGGAATACCCGACATATACATCATATCCGTCTGCTGATGCTGACTTCGCCCACTTAACAGTGAATTTATTACCCTTCTGGATAACGGTCACCTGCTCATTCATAGCAACCTGAGCTTCTTTTTTTGCTGCCTCATTCTCTATAGCACTCTTTGCTGTTTCTTTTGCCGCTTTCTTTTCCTCCGCACGCTGCAGCTCAAGATCCGCTTTTAGTTTAGTAAAGATCGCACCCAGCGCTTCCCTGTTCTGATCAAGATCTTTGTTCTCATCATACTTAAGGGCTTCCATTGCTTTCGCTGCCTCTTCAATGAGCTTTCCGCATGCTTCACTGTCACCTGCAACAGCAAGGGATTTAGCCGAATCCTTTACAGCAGTCTGCTCTTTGGCAAATTCTTCCTTATCCTTCACAAGCTGTTCTGTCTGAGCCTTTTCCTCAGCAGCCTTCTTTTCGGCTTTCTCAAGAGCGTTCTCTGCATCCGTAAGTTTTTTAAGTACATCAGCGGATACTTTCTTCTTCTGATCTTTTGTCAGCTCCTCATATACTTCTCTCGCCGTTTCTATTGCCACCTTATCCGCCACAGCTACCTGATCGCCTACAGGGAGTCTGCTGATGACATCTGTTACCTTATTTGCTGCAATCGTATCATCTACTTCTTTTTTTCCTGCCTGCGCAGCTTCTTTCGCCAAAACGACCGTTGCTTGGCTTGTGTCAAGTGTTGTTTTATCAACATTGCTTTCTGATGCGATCAGCTTTGCGTCATCAATTGCTGTTTTCAAAGCAGATGCAACTTCCCTGTAGATCGTCTCATCCTTAATACCGTTATAATAGTTCTCCGCATCTGAAATCGCATTGTTCAGTTCCTTCTTGTCAACAGGCTTGATCTCTACTTCCACACAAGCCGGTTCTGTATCCCTGTGATTATCATCACCTACAGCCTTGTACCAGACATAGTAGGTGCCTATTAGGGTTTTTGCGGGAATGTCGATGCTCCAGCCCTCCGAAGGCGCGTTCAGGCAGTCCGTGCCGAGGGCATAATTCATCGTTCCACCGGATGCTTCACCCGTTACGGTCACAAGCGGCTTCTCTGTCCCGTCATAGACACGGCTGTTGGCAATGACATTGGCCGATAGAGCACGAATAAATACATTCTCTACCGTGAGTATCTTTCCGTCTTCTGAAACGGTAACATTTCCGGTTGTAACTGCCGATACATTTTCTACAAAACCATTTTTGATCTCAAATGTAAATTCGGATACTGCCAAACAGCCCTGAGAAGCTGTGTCCTGAACGAGTTTATATTTACCGTCTTTCAAACCTGTGAATTTAGCACTGTTTCCTTTAAAACTTACTGATTTCGCACCATTCTCAACTCGCAGAGCTTCTTCGCCCTCACCGATCACAACCCCTGTGAGATCTCTATTCTCATTCATTGCTGTAAGCGTATACTCAGCGCAACCAAGTGCTTCCGAAATTTTCTTACCGTTAGATACCTTTGTGTCAATCGTAACGACCGGGGCATCTTCAATAACGATAGTTCTGAATCCGATCGGTCTTCCGTTTGAGTCTACGACTGTATCATCAACGTAGGTTCTTCCGCACGAAACCGCTTCAACGCCGAATATCATACCGCCTTTTATGACGAATGTGAAATCACCAACCGACGTATATCCCTTCGGGGGTATTTCCTCAACAAGCCCATATTCGCCGTCATCTAATCCGATGAATGTTGCCTTGCCGCATTCAAATTTTATTGTTTCAGTACTTTCTGTTATTTCTTTACCGTTTACAACAAGTCCCTTTAGGTCAGCATCATTTTCAAGGGCTTTCAGTATGAATGTTGCCTTGCCTGCTTCTTCCGGTATTTCCTTAGCGCCAAGAGCCTTCTTATCTATTACGATAACTTCAATCACTTTGTTCGTGAAACTGATAACGTTTGCACCACTTGATTCGTCAAGCGTTATCCAGTCGTATTCAGAAGGATCAGCAATGTCCTCTTTTATGAACTTCACATCGGTCACTTCAAAGCTGCCATTGTCTTTAGCAAACAGGAGATTGTTGATATCAACAGCCTCCTTAAATGTTAGCGTTGCTCTCTTGGATGCGTCATCATATTCAAAGCTGCACATCTCATCCGAGAACTTTCCATCCAAAACGTATGAACCCGTAGGTGCATTCAAATTGATCTTGTACCCTACGTATGTAGGTGCCTCTGTCATGGCAGCGATGATCTTCTTAACATTTGCATAACCAACCGTACCGTCAAAATCTTTATGTGACGTAAGAATGTTTCCATGACTGTCCGTTACGCTGTATCTCTGCTTAGCGCCGTCCAGATCACACCCCGTTCCGGTTTCAAAAGCCGCCCTGCCCAGGGACACATCAAGCTCTTCTGTAACCGTAAAGTACTGCTTCACGCCCTCCGGATCCTTACTGCAATGATCGGGAACCTCCTTCTCTACTATATAATATATACCCGGAGCAAAAGCTTTACCAAGGGTAACAGCACCGGTTTTGTCCGGTCTGATGTTGTCTATATAAGGAATTTCTTCTCCATCTTTGAAAATCTGGAGAAACACACCGTTTATATAGTTGGCATCCTGATCAACCGCAGCAACACAGATTCTGCATGTACCACTATTATGTACGAGATTCAGTACCATATCGTCTTCAGAATCAGGGTTTATTTTTTCCCACTCTCCGGTATCTGCCTTTTCATCGCCCAGACGATAGCCGCTATCTGCGCATATTATCTCAAACGGAATGTCTCTGATCGGCTTGCCGTGGGCGATAGATCTCTTGTAGAAGACATACTTGCCGTCCGCATAGCCCTTGATGATGACAATGTCACTCGACGGTATAGCATATTCATCGGGAGCCTCTGTTTCGATCACTCTGTAGACCTTCAATTTAACCGAGGCAGTGACTTTATACGGAAGCGACAGTTCCAGCTCCCCGGTGTTGATCGTCGATTGGGTATACGTTGTATCCCATTTCCATGAGGGAATGCTCTTAGCCGTCTCTCCGTCTTCCGGCATTTTGCCAAACAGATGGATACTTGCACCGTCGTAGGAATAAACCTCTTCGACCACGCCGACATCAGCTCCTGCAAGCGGTTCGCCATCCGTATCCAGGACATTCACGTTAATCGCCCTATCACTTACAAAACGGAAGTCTGTCAGTAAACGGCTGTTGAGATTCATCACTGCTTTAGCCGTGGTATCCTGATATCTGACAAGATAATCGGCAGAGGTTATCGAAAGCGCATCCACCACGCTTGCGTCCGCTTCTTCATCCACATACCTTACCGAAGTAATCTTCTTAGTGACATTATCCGTCACTGTTACTTCGATTTTTTGCCCTTCGTAGGTATAAGTACTATCCGAATTCTTCGTAAGCGGCTGATTGGACGATGTCATTTCGCCATGATACAACATCGTCCCCCGGAAATAAAACTCGCTCGCATCCAGCGCTTCGGCCCGCTTACGTACAGTCTTCTTCGCAGAACCGTCCTCCTCACTGATTTCTATCAGATAATCGGCACCGTCAAGTAAATAACATCCGTTTTGCGGATGTACTACGTTCCCATGATACTTCACCGTATAGATCGGCGTATCCGTATCACACTTGATCAGTTCAAAATCCCTGGAAAAAGACTCATCCGAAACACGCGTTCCGTTCTGATATGCCGCATTGACATTACCCTTAGAGTCAATATCAAAAGTAAAGTGGTTGCTTCCTGCCGTATAGGTGTTTTCCGTAACGGCAAGACTTGAAAAAACGGCACTCTCCAGGGCAGTCGTAAAGCTGCTGTCTGAGTAAAGTGTTACAACCGTATTCTCTGCATAACTGATACAGTCGCTGCTGTCATCAGGGTTTGTCCATGTCTTACCATCGCTCTCGTTAATCTCTATATAATACGCCGTATCAGGGAGTGCCCACTTATCAGGAACCTTCGTTTCCCTGAGAACATATTTTCCCTGCTTAACGTTCATCGAAGCCATGCCGTTCTCGTCTGCCGTTACCGTATCTTCCGGCTTTGTACTCTCAATGCCGTCTTTGACAGAAAACAGCCCAAACTTTGCATTCGCAAGAGCTTCCCCATCGCTGCTCAACGCAGAAATATCTACCGAATAGCAATTTTCACTACTTGGTGCATTTTCCTGCGGTTCTCTGGCAGACACCTCCATTTCTCTTCCGAACTGCGGTTCAGCCAGGAACATACAGGTTGCTGCCAGCAGTCCTAAGGTTCCTCTGCGCAGCAAGCATTTCAATGATTGTTTTTTCATATATCTTCTCCCTCTTATTATTTCCTGCAATCATAAATCCCCTTAAAAAACATACACTTAACCATAACCTGGCATCAGGAGTAATCCACCTTCCCATGCTCGAGATTAGAAAACTTGGTGTATTCCGCCAGCCAGGCAAGATCTACGGTCCCGATCGGACCATTCCTCTGCTTGGCAATGATGATCTCCGCAACTCCCTTTTTCTCCGTATCGTGATTGTAATAATCATCCCGGTAGATGAACATCACCACATCGGCATCCTGCTCGATCGCCCCGGATTCACGCAGATCCGACAGCATCGGTCTGTGATCCGGTCTTTGCTCCACCGCACGGGACAGCTGTGACAGTGCTACCACCGGCACCTGAAGCTCCCTTGCCAGAGCCTTCAGTGAACGGGATATATCCGATATCTCCTGCTGTCTGGAATCAGAAGCTCTCTTTCCGCTTCCGGACATAAGCTGTAAATAGTCGATGATGATAATCTTCAGGTCGTGTTCCATCTTATATTTACGGCATTTACTGCGAAGCTCCGAAATAGAAATACCGGGTGTATCATCAATGATCAGACTTGAGCGCCCGATCACACCCGCACTCTCGATCAGCTTCTCCCATTCATTATCCGTCAGGGTACCCGTTCGCAGATGTTGTGCATCCACATGGGATTCCAGCGAAAACATACGGTTAACCAGCTGTTCTTTTGACATCTCGAGACTGAAGATCGCTACACACAGGTTCAACTTAAATGCCACATGCTGCGCGATATTCAAGACAAACGCCGTCTTTCCCATGGAAGGTCTCGCCGCAACCAGGATCAGATCCGATGGCTGTAATCCCGCTGTCCGGTAATCCAGATCATAAAATCCTGTCGCAATACCGGTTACGGAGCCTGTCATCCGGGATGCTTTCTCGATTTTATCCATCGCATTCATCACAACCGTCCGTATTGGAACAAATTCTCCGGAACTGCGGCTCTGGGTCACCTGTGTAACCCGTTTCTCTGCATCCTCCAGGATTACCTCAATACTGTCATTGGCCGCATATGCATTATTCGCAATATCTTCATTTACTTTGATCAGTTCCCGTAAAACGGACTTTTCCTTCACGATCTGCGCATAATGTTTTACATTGGCAGACGTCGGAACCGCCGTGACAAGCTCTCCGACAAACTCAAGACTGCTTACCTCCGGCGGTACATTTTTTTCTTTTAATCGATCCTGCAGTGTGATCACATCGACAGGCTTATATTCATTATTCAATTCCACCATAGCTTCAAAAAGCACGCTATATTGTCTGCTGTAAAAATCATCCGCCAGAAGGATCTCCGACGCTGCAACAATGGCGTCCCGATCCATCAGCATAGATCCGATCACAGACTGCTCTGCTTCAATGCTATAGGGCAAAACACGTTTTACAACCGCTTCTTCCGGCATCGTACTTCCTCCCCGGTCACTATCCTCTTTTCAGACAACAGCCTTTCTACGCCTCTTCCACCTTCACACGAAGCGTTCCCTGTACCTGCGGATGGAGTTTTACTTTCACTTCATAGGTACCAAAGTTCTTAAGTGCTTCCGGCAGTACCAGTTTCTTTTTGTCGATCTCTCCTTCAAACTGTTCTCCGTACGCCTTCGCAATTTCTTTAGTGGAGATGGACCCAAAGGCCTTTCCGTTCTCGCCCGCCTTCATGGATACTACTACCGTCTGGTTCTCTAACTCCCTGGCAAAATCTTTGGCCGCCTGCAGATTCTCTGCTGCTATCTTTTCCTGATTCGCTTTCTGCAGCTTTAAGGTATTCAGATTTTCCTTTGTGGCTTCCAGTCCGAGCTTCTTGGGAAGCAGAAAATTCCTTGCATGACCATCACTGACATTGACAATTTCGCCTTTCTTTCCCAGAGCCTTTACATCCTCTAATAAAATCACTTTCATTATATTTCACCTTCCTCAATCATTTTTGTAAGAGTATCTTTCAATAATTCGACCGCTTCCTCGATCGTCATGTCTTTGAGCTGTACACCGGCAGCATTGATATGTCCTCCGCCACCCAGTTTCTCCATGATGATCTGTACATTCACTTCATCAATTGACCGGGCACTGATATAAATCTGCTGATTATACTCCGTTAATACAAAACTCGCCTTGATCCCGGTAATACCCAGCAGCTCATTCGCCGCCTGTGCACCGATCACCGTAGGCTGAGTCACCCCGTCACTTGGACATATCGAAATTGCATAAGCATCCTTAAAAATCTTTGCCTGACTGACCGCATCCGCCTTAGTACGATAGTCATTGGCCTGTTCCCGGAACATCTTACGCACCCTGGTCATATCTGCACCATTGCGGCGCAAAAACGCAGCTGCTTCAAAAGTACGCACACCGGTCTTAGAGAGGAATCCATCCGTATCCACAACAATTCCGGAATACAGGCAGTCTGCTTCAGCACTCTTTAGCTTAATCCCCTCGTCTACGTACTGTAAAACCTCGGCAACCATCTCACAGGCGCTGGAAGCATAAGGCTCCACATAAGAGAGTGTTGCGTTATCAATAACTTCTTCGCCCTGTCTGTGGTGATCCAGTACCACGATCGACCGGCAGCTCTTTAAAAGCTCCGGGCATTCTGTCAGACTCGGTTTATTCACATCCACAACCACCAAAACAGTGTTCGCACCTGCATATTCAATTGCCTGCGCGCTATTTATGATCGCAGCCTCATCCTTGTCCAGACGACTGGTGAACGCCTCTACCAGCGGCTCTATGGACGGTGTTACATCATTCATGACAATGTATACATTCCGCCCCAAAGTCTTGGCGATCCGGTATATCCCCACTGTAGCACCAAAACTGTCCGCATCCGGAAGCCTGTGTCCCATGACCAGGATCCTGTCCTTTGACATGATCAGTTCTTTCAATGCCTGTGCTTTAACACGTGATTTCACGCGGGTATTTTTCTCAACCTGCTGGCTTTTGCCACCATAATAGGTAAAGCCGGAAGGAGATTTCACGACTGCCTGATCACCGCCCCTGCCGAGCGCCAGATCAATGGAGGTGCGTGCAAACTCATAATTCTGTGCATAAGTAAGACCGCCTACTCCGATACCCATACTCAGTGTAACTGCCATTTCATTTCCGATATTGACCGTCTTTACATCTTCCAGCAATTCAAACCGGCTCTCCTGCAATTTCTTCAGAGACTGTTTCTTCAGGACCAAAAAGTACTTATCTTTCTCCATGCGCTTCACAATACCATCCATGGAAGCAAAATACTTATTGATCTTTCTCTCGATCAACGCTGTCAGCAATGACCTTCTTACCGCCTCAACACTCTCAAGCGCCTCATCATAGTTATCAATATAAACCATCCCGACTGCAAGACTCTGGTTATCATTCTCTCTGAGTGCCAGATGAAGAGCCGTCTCATCAAACATATACAAAGCGATCAAAAAACCACTGTATGCTTCATCGCTCTCTAAAATATCACTGTTCTCGATCATTCCTTCCAACGGGATCTTTTTCATACGTACCGTATATTCCCGTTCGTTGTATGCGATCTCCACCTCAGTCTCATCCGTCTCGATCGGCATTTTATCCTTTGTAATGCTGGAAAACAAAGCTGTGATCGACTTCTGATAACCCTTTTCTTTTTGCACAACCGCTGCAAACGCCCTGTTCATCCAGATGACTTTACCATTTTCGTCCAAAAGAGCGTGCGGAAGCTCCAGATCTCGCAAGAGCTTTCGCTGAATCTGTCCGTACTGCGTTGCAAAGCTGATCAGCTCATTGACAACCAGGGGACGGTTGGAATGATATGCCACCAATCCGATCACCAGGTAAAATACGACAAAGCAGGATAAGATGATACCTGCCTTTACATTAATGGTATAGATCCAGACATCCACAAATGCCAGCAGGATACCCAGTAACAATACCATTTGCATATAAGTCTTTAGCTTTCCTTTTAACTTTATCTTCGTGCTATGGTTCATAGTGTTTCTCCAAATGACAGCTATATGTCAAACAGCTATACTGATTTATTATATCATTTTTTCAAAGAAAATACCAATACACTATCTTGTATTTTTCTCCCTGTCATAAGGTGTATTTTGTGCTTTTTATCCCTTTTTATCTGTCTGCTTTGCTATAGGCGCAGGATACATCGAGTAGGAGGAATTTCTCATAAATGAGAAATTCCGACCTCTCACACCACCGTGCGTACCGTTCGGTACACGGCGGTTCAATCAACTTAACAAGTAACACACCTTTCGGTGTAGTAATCTAACATTGAGACTAATCCAAATGAGGTTAGTCTCTTTGTACTTATAGCCTTTTG
>SVFN01000014.1 GCA_015056815.1 Lachnospiraceae bacterium
TGTCTTGTCTTGTCTTGTCTTGTCTTGTCTTGTCTTGTCTTGTCTTGTCTTGTCTTGTCTTGTCTTGTCTTGTCTTGAGTATATGCTTTCTATACTGAATGTCAAGTTATTTATCATAAAAAAATCAATCCTTTACATTATATATTCCTGCTTTTTTCTATCATGCCTCAACATATATGGTATCGGCATTTTAGGCTTTCGCCTTAACCCCATTTTATACTTTGCTTCAGAATCGCCGTCCTGAATAAGTATGTTTTTATTATATCAAAATCCGGTTGTCATAACAAGGAATTTTTATCTCAATCTAGTATTACGTTCAAATCAAAAAAAACAATAAGACACCGTAATACGACCGATTTCGACCCTTTTTTCTATATATTTCATTTATCTTTTATTAGGACTACATTTATCGACATAAATCTACACATACCTGTTTAAATATTTTTAAAAAATTACACATACAAATGCAAATTTTCATTTCTGGTAATTAGCAGATGGCTCTTTTCCTTTCAGAATAAAACTTATTCCACAAATGAAAGGAGCAAATATTATGATTTCATTCAGACCTTTATTACGATATCTCAAGGAGCATGAGATATCCATGTACCAGATGATTAAAGACGGAGTGATAACTCCAACAGAATCCACAAGGATTCGGGGAGACCACAATTTCAGACTTTCCTTCGTCGGAAGACTATGCGAATATCTGGATTGTAAACCGGAGGATATCATAGAGTATATCCCATACGAACCCGATGAAGATAACGACTATGATATTTCGTAACATGACAGTAACAACAGATAGTAGTCTGTACTTTAGCAAATTAAGATAGTAATGAACTAAGTATGTTGAAGGAAGATAGTCATCTGCTTTTACATATCATGTTACAAAATAGAGGGCAGTACATACGAATATCTGTATGTACCACCCTCTATTTTAATAGGTTAGCAAATTTAGCGAAATGGCGTATTTTCCTTATGATGCGGTGCTTCCCTACTCTCCTGCACTGACTTATCCTTTGCCTCTTTTATCTTTTCAGCCTTCTTCTCATGATAGACATTAAGTATCTCTCCGAATAGCTGCTCACGGAATTCCTTTGTTATAGGATAAGCTATCTCACGAAAGCTGTTTTCTCCTCCTCTTGCCTTGGTGCTCGACTTATATGCAGGCATGGAGACAAATTCACCGTTTCTGCCATTTACGATACTCACACTTCCGATTACGAAAGAATCTTCCAGATAGATACTGGCAAAGCCACGGAGATTGCTGCCATCCCTCTCATAAGGTGTTACCCTTACATTAAATACAGGGGCTTCACTTCCTTCTCCAACAGATAGACCATCCTTATCCAGTGTGCCCGCCTTCTTCTTTTCATAAGCCTCTGTTATTGCTCCGGTAAACTCCTGCTGAAATTCTGATGTGATGGGATTACAGATATCCTTATAGACAGGATTATTATACTCATCCACCTCAGAGGTCTTCTGGGACGGCATGGAGACAAATACTCCCTGTCCGTCCTTCTTCTCTACGATGGCGATATTACGGACTACAAGACTGCCACCGAATACCACCGTTGCATATGCCTTGACACTGCTGTTTTCTCTGTTTACTTCATTGATCTTGATATTATAATTCATACTCATTCTCCTGTTCTGCGCACTTATACGCCTTGTCCATTGTCTGTAAGTTACTTATGTGACTGTTTAATTCTGTCCGTCTGACCGTCACCGCCAGAAGACAACCTGCACCTGCACACAAATCTCTCAGTACCATGATAGGCGCAGGTAAAAAGAGTAAGACACTCCTCATCACTCTCCTTACGCACCGATGCATCATAAGGTCCCACGATAAAGGTATCTGCCACCTCATAGGTATGGACTACCCTATTCTTATTTGTTACCACGACCTTTGCACCGGTTTTTATATCAGATAGATTGGTGAAGAATATCCCTCTCCTGCTTCCGTTATGCCCTGCAAGGACACAGTTGCCTTTCTCACACAGCCCTGCCGTCTCCATCAGATGCCCTATTCCCATATTCAGTTGTTCATCCCCCGCACCTTCAAATACCGGATACTTAATTCCGAGACTCTCAATCTCAATAATGCCGATGGCACTCTCCGGTATCTTATCGGCTGTCTTCTCTTTACTGTTGCCGGTTTTGACTTTTTCCTCCTTATCATCTTCCTTATCCTCTCCCATCTGTTCTATCTCTTCTATATAATGCTCCGCCTGCTTCTTATCTCTTACACGGATAAAAAAAGGAACTGTCATAATGGCAATTCCCACGAATATAAGTATTAATGCTTTTTTACTGCTCATCTTGTATGCCCTCCTGTCTGATAGGTACTGTCTCTTTCCGCTACCTTGGACTCAGTCTTTTCCTCCTGCATATCTTCACTGCCCTTATCCCTGTCAAGGTCAAGCTCCGCATTTATCTCATACTGTCTGGCGAGCTTCTGCTTTAATTCCTCTTCATATTCAAAGGGCTTCTCATAGTCTGCCTTTGCCTGCTCCATGCTTCTTGTGTATTCATCAAGCCTCTGCTCTAAAAATACTGCCTTTTCCTCTATCCCGTTAAAAGTATTCTCAAGTCTCATCATAAGTCCTACCGGAGAGGTAGAGGTTTCTACACTGTATCCGGTCTTTCCGGTGAGTATCAGATAATTAACTCCCATAAAGTTCTTTTCCACGGAAAGTGAAAAACCTTTGTACTTTCCAAGCTCCGTTGTCACTCCGGTCTTTGCCTTGGCGATTGCGGCAATAAGTGCCGTACCACCATCCACTCTTTCATCATAGGTGGTCGAACCTACGGTTATGGAAAACTCCGGCTCCTTTGCCGACATCTCATCACGGTATATGATATCTGCCTTAACGCAGGCAAGCTTTTCCTTAGCAGCCGTAATAAGTTTTGGAAATCTTACAGTAAAATCATCCTGATTCCTGTAGTGATTCTGGTCGTATGAAGCCTTTAACAGTTTAAGTCTCTGCACATCATTATCCACCTCCATCTTTTCCTTAATAAGAGGATTGCCTGTGGCTATCGCTTTTATCTCGGCATACTGGAATGTCACTTCATCTATATCCTCACAGCTTCTTGATACGGATTTACTCGTCATGATCTGGGATATAAAACGCTGCTTATTCTCCACCACGCTCCATGAGTAGGCATCAAAGGTTCCCTTTGTCACATAGCGGTACACGGCAACCTCACTGTTCTCATTGCCCTGTCTGATACCACGTCCCTCACGCTGTTCGATACTGGACGGCTTCCAAGGGCAGTCTACATGATGCATGGCAACAAGATGTGTCTGCACATTGACACCGGTTCCGCATTTATCGGTGGAACCTATCATTATCTTCTTTGTGCCCTGCCGCATTTCCCGAAAGAGCGCATCCCTCTGTGCATCTGTCTTGGCATCATGGACAAAGGCTATCTCTTCTGCCGGAATACCAAGCCTTACAAGCTCAGTCTTGATATAGTTATAAACGTCAAATTCATGCCCAATCTTATAGTAGTTTTCATCCAACATTTCCTCTTTCCAACTGCTCTTAGGTGTGCCGATATCAGAAAAAACAAGCTGGGTTCCGATGATACCGGACTGTTCAGCCTGTTTATACTCATTATAGATATTCTCTACCACCATATTCAGTTTTCCGTTTGGATTTGCCGGAGCTGTGGGTTCTAATAGTCTTGCATCTGTTCCGAGTAGTCTCGCATCATTGGTTATCTTAAGAAAATTATCTTCACTTGGGTCTACTCCGCCATTATGGATTGCCTCAGCACGTCTTACGAACTCTTCCATGACTTCCTTTGTGTACCAGTCCGGCTCGGCACTTCCTATTATATAGTTACCGCCCCGAAGCGACGGCACATCAAGGTCTAAGCTGTCACGCATTCTGATATCCGCCACCTCTTTAAAGAGGTTCATAAGCTCCGGCAGGTTCTTAAATCGGTTGAAGCGGTTGCGGAAACGAAATCCACTTCCCTCTACATTTAATTCCAGTGCTGTTGTCACTTCTCCGAAGTTCGCCGCCCAACTGTCAAAATGATAAATACCGAGCTGCTCCAATACATCCTTTTGAAGAAAACACTGCATGACATACATCTCGCACATGGTATTACTGATAGGTGTTCCGGTTGCAAAGACTATGCCCCTGCCTCCGTTCAGCTCCGAAAGATACTGACACTTCATGAACATATCCATTGCTCTCTTGCTGCCGCCTCCGGTGATACCCGCTACATTGGTCATCTTGGAAAAGATACTCATATTCTTAAAAGCATGTGCCTCATCCACCATGATGGAATCTATTCCCAATTCTTCAAAGGTTATCAGGTCGTCCTTCGGTGCATCGGTAAGCTCCTTTAGCTGTTCCTCCAGCCTTTTCCTTGCTGCTTCCATCTGCTTGACTGTCCAGCGTTCTCCGTTGGAATCCTTTATCTCCTCTATGGCATAGGTTATCTCATTTATCTGTCTGTCAAGAAGCTCCTGCTGTCTCTCCTTTGATACCGGTATCTTCTCAAATTGAGAGTGGGACATGATGATGCAGTCATAATCTCCCGTGGCAATACGTGCTACAAACTGCTGTCTCTTCTTTTTTGCAAAATCATTCTCTGTTGCAACAAGGATATTTGCCGACGGATAAAGACGAAGAAACTCACTTGCCGTCTGCCCTATCAGTGGCTTCGGCACTACCATGACAGTCTTATTCGCAAGTCCAAGTCTCCTCTGCTCCATACAGGCAGCCATCATCTCGAAAGACTTGCCCGCACCTACACAGTGGGCGAGCAGGGCATTGCCGCCCATTAAGATTCTCGCCACTGCGTTCTTCTGATGGTCCAAAAGATGGATATCGGGATTCATGCCCGGAAACTCCAGATGGGAACCGTCATACTCACGGAGCCGAATATTGTTAAAGGTCTCATTATAATAGTTCACATACTTCTGTCTTCGCTCCTGATCCTTCCATATCCAGTCCTTAAAGGCTTCCTTTATCTGACTCTGCTTTTCTCTTGCAAGCATGGTTGCTTCCTTATTGACTACATAGTGGTACTTGCCTCCGCCATCGTCGATACGGTCTCTTACCGTTATGGTCCTTAAGTTCAGTGTATTCTCAAATATGGTATAGGCATCCATCCTTTTGGTTCCGTAGGTCTCTGTGGCTGATATGGAATTCCAGTCCTTTGCCTTATTCTCTATGAACCATTCCATGGAATAGCGGTTAAGGTTTACCTTTATTCCGTTTTTGTAATAACTGTCCGATCTAGCCCATCTTGGAGTATGAAGCAGTTCATAGATAAATTCCTGATAATCCTCCGGCTCTATCCATGTCGTACCGATACCCACATCTATCTCTGATGCATCAAGGTCTTTGGGCTGTACCTTTGTAAGAGCTTCCACATTTACTCCGAAAAGCTGTGGATATTCCTTTGCCTGTGCTTTGGCTATTCTTAATTTGTCCCTGACATTACCGGACAGATACTCATCCGCTGTCTCCCAGCCACGATTACGGTCATTCTCACTGTACTCTGCCGGGTTGCAGAATATCACTCCGCCAAGCTCCTCTATCAGCTTCTCTCTTCTAAGTCCCTGTATCACATCATCCGAAAGGGATATATCCTCTATACTCTCCCCGGATTTTTCTGCTATCTCCTGCTTCATAGATGTGATATCCGGCGTATAGATAGATAGCATAAACGGGATATTTACCTTATTAAATTCATTGATTGAGATATTAAGAGCTTCCACTGCTGTCTCTACACTGTCAACCGACTGCTTCGCCTTAATGGTCTGTTTTGTGAACATCTCTGCTTTTGTCACATTTCCGTCTTCATCAAGGACTTCCAAGGAACAGAGCAGAGGATAATCACTGTCCTCACGAAATGCAAGGGCATTGCCACGGCTGTTAATCGAGCCGTACTTTTTTACAAAGCTGTCGTACTTATCGTTTAGTTCTTTCTGCGCTTTTATAAGTTCTTCTTCGCTGCATCCTTCCATCTGTATGTTGATAAGATGTCTTGTTATCTGTCTTATCTCATGAAGTCCGAGTATTCTCTTCTTTACCGTATCTCCCGCATCCCACAGATACATCCTGCTGTCCTTACGGTAATAAATGCTGCCATCCACTACGGTAAAGGAAAAGTTCTTCACATCCGGGTCTGCCGGGATATCCTCGGTCAGTTCTTCTTCCGCATCCGATATCAGCTCAAAATCTTTCATCTCGGCATGGATATTATCTATGGCATTACTTACTGCTTCATATACATTGAAGTTCTCATCATCATTTACGCATATCGTATAATTCGAAGTATCTCCGAACCTGCCTCTGTCGTACTGCATATGTCCGAGCATCATCTCCGGGTGCTCTGCAAAGTAAGAATTTACAGGTATCCCATCCTCAGTCATGCCAAGGTGTACCCAGTCCGGTTCCACTGCTATTTTCCTCTCCCTCTTCTGAAAGAAAAGGATATCGCTTGTGACTCTGGTTCCGGCACTACCTTTAAATACAGATTCCGGAAGTCTGACTGCACCTATCAGTTCTGCCCTCTCGGCAAGGTATTTTCTTACCATCGGGTTCTGCTTATCAAGGGTTCCTTTTGTGGTTATCACTGCCACGATACCGCCCGGTCTCGTCTGGTCTATCGCTTTTGCGACGAAATAATCATGTATTTTGAAGTTCAGTTTATTGTATTTCGGATCATATACCTTATAATCTCCAAAGGGTACATTTCCTATGACCACATCGAAGAAGTTGTCGGGATAGGCTGTCTCTTCAAAGCCTTTTATCTCTATCTTCGCACCGGGATACAGAAGCCTTGCTATCCTTCCACTGATACTGTCAAGCTCCACTCCATAAAGACTGCTTTCTGACAATTCCTCCGGCATACATCCGAAGAAGTTGCCAACACCCATGGACGGTTCAAGGATATTGCTCTTTGTAATGCCAAACTGACTGAGGGAATGTGTTATGGCACTTGCTACCATAGTAGACGTATAGAAAGCGCCATTGACGGATGCCCTCGCCGCCTTATATTCGCTGTCGGTAAGAAGCTCCTTTAATTCTGCATACTCATTCTTCCACGAATCGTTGCTGTCATCAAACACCTGAGAAAGACCTCCCCAGCCGACATAATTCGACATAATCCGCTGTTCTTCTGACGTGGCAGCTCTGTCTTCTGCCTCTATCTGCTTTAAGGTTTTTATAGCTTCTATGTTCCATGAATATCTTGTCTTGGCTCCGCCCTCTTTTGTGTCCCAGATGGTGAGACGAAAGTTTGTGGGAGTGATGTCTGATTCATGCAAAGTGTTATCGTTATCCGTAAGAGCAATATCAGATGTTATAGCACCTGTATTATTGCTTATAATATCAGTCTCGGAATGGTCTTCCGGTGAGTTCCCGATTTCACCACGAATATAGTCGGGTACTCCCATCAACTCTGCTTCGTCCGGTATGGCATACTCGTCAAGTTCTTTGTCGAGAAGTGTATTCTCAGGGTCTTCCTCTGGCTGAAATTCACTTTCCTCTTCTGTATTATCCGTTATACTCTCAGCAGATTCTTCGTCAGAAATCTCTACATAGTCGGTATCTATGATGGAATTTTCAGATGGCTCCGGAGTGTAATAATCATTTGTAAGAATAAGTGCGGATATTATGGACTCTATACTGTTCCAACTGACATATCCCTCTTTTTCTCCTTCCTCATCACGCCACTGAAATCTCATACCCTTTGAAGTCTTAAAGGTGTCATACCCATGCAGTCCGTAACCCTCAAGCGGCCAGCCGGCACCACCAAGACCAAACTCACTCTTGATGCGTCTGACCCTTTCGGATTTGATGGTTTCGGTCTTCATAATGTTATAGACACGCTTCTTGCCATCCACAAAGCCTGTTCCACGTTTTAAAACATATACAATATAATCATGCGGTACACTGTCCTCTATCTTTGGATTGAGAAAAGTATATTTACCCTCTTTTATATCCTGTTTCTCTTTTTCCGTAAGATAAGAATCCTGAAAAGAAAGAAGAGATAACTGCTCATAGCCGCTATCTCTTCTCTCTCCAAAGGTATCAATGTCCTTTAGTTCTTTATTCAGTTCTTCATCAATCTCATTTAGTGGTACTTGTTCACCACTTCGGCTATCACTATCTCCTCCGCCTGCATCATGCCCTGCTGTCTGATCTTCCACATCTCCATGGTGTCCGCCGGATTCTCCGGCTTGTGGCTTTTCAGATAGTTCTCCATCATCATGTCTATCATCCGGTACGCTTCCTCGTTCACCGGAGAAAGTACCTCCGTCAGTCTCCCGAATCGCTTCAGTGACCTGTACCTCTGATAATGATTCTCCTTCAGATAATCCATTGCCATCATTCCGTACTTGCCGAGCTTCGACAGATTCTCCTTCTCCATTATGATGTTCGGATATAACATTCCGTCCTGCCCCTCGCTGTAAGTCAGTGCTATGCTCATACTGCACTCTCCTTTCTTTCTCCATCTCATTTATGCTGCGACCTATCTCTCTTAATACCTCGCAGGATATATTACTGACAAATGTGCCAAGCTCATAAATCACATCTTCTTTATTAACCAACGTAATGTCATCAAAGGTTGGCTTCTCATCTGTTAATTCAATCCCGCAGCGGTTCGCCACAACATAATAGATACTCCGGGTTACAAGGTCTGTCTCGCCCTCTTCCAAACGTGTTCCCGATCTTTTAACAATCAAAGACTGAACAGCCTGTGTTACATTACTACGCATTGCGTAGTTTTCTTCTATTATGGCATCAATTCTTCCTTTTGTAAAGTCCCAGATTAATCTTTTTATTTCTTCCTGCTCTAATCCGGCTATATCCGGTATCTGTCCGTTATTTGCCAGATACTGCGCATAATGTTCAAGGTTCTCCCCCTCCATATTCCAAGTAAGCTGTCTCTTTCTGCCTCCGGTATCACTGATATCGAATACATAACGGCAATGCGGTGAAAGCGCTCTTGACGGATAAATGGCGATACCCTTACTTCCACGGAGCACATAGCGGTCTACCTTTTTCCATGTATCATAATCTGCTACAAGTGTGCTGTTTGGCTTCTGTGCATAGACCATGAGAATGTTGTCAAACTCATAGCGATAGATACGCCCGGTAAGACGCAGAACTTCCATCCAGTTCTCAGGACTTTTCGTAACCTCATGAATTGTCTCTCTGTATATCTGACTGACCATGTAATCTGCAATCATAATGCCTGTTCCTCCTTATTATCTTTATCTGTAGACGGCTGCGAAACGCCGCAAGCCGCATAAATCGGATTATCTTCCCTCTTTCTTCCGGATTGGGATATAATCCACACCTTTAAAATCATCTGCATCAAGGACTATCTCCCCTCTCTTGTATTTATCCATAAGCTCATCTATGGCTTCTCCAAGATATCCTGCTTTGACACTCTCCGTTCTTGAAAGGACTTCCCGGATTTCGATATCAAACTCACCTTTTGAATTTGGCTCAAGTGACTTTCCATACTCCCTCTTTAATGCTGCAAAGTCTATCTCGGAGGGAATATTGGAAAGGTATACACCATGTCCCCATTCCATGGAAACATCTGACCTGTTCACCTCAAAATTCTTCTCTCCCCTCGCAATAGCAAGTTCCTCTTCTGACAGGTAGGTGAGGCTATCAAAATCAAGACATTCCAAAGAATACTCTATAAAATCCTGCATAGTTTTATACTGCTCTGCTCCTACTATCTCTCCGTCAACTTCCGTGATAATCTTGAAGTTTTCAAGGTCAGCACTAACTTCGATATTGTGATATTTTCCACTGCCATCTCCAATCGTGTCTTCTGTATAAGCAAGCTGAACAATCGGATACTCCTCAAAGGATGCTTCATGCCCAAACTCATTTTCACAGTAATCATTGATCAGCTTCTTTGCCCTGCCAAGTTCCTCTTCCGTAGCCTTTGGCATCTTTCTGAAAAAATCTACACCTATACCAACTATGAATGAGCCTGTCTTTATGTTCTGAAAAAGCATGTTGTGTTCTGTATACTTTTCAAGAATACGGTAATCGCTACCATTCAGGTTACGAACGATATCCCCCTCTCGCCAGTCCACTTTCTGCCTTTCATAATGATAGCTGATAAGCTTTCTCGGTCTTAATCCTGCCTGATAATCTATCAGATCCATGAAGTCCCTTTCTGACATTTCCATAATCCGTTCATCTGATAATTCAACACCAAGAGGCATAAGTCTGTCTCTTATCTCATTAAGAATTATCTGATGCCCGATAACGTTACTGCGGAGTACATTTAGTCCCGACTTTACTCTCTCACGGATATCTTCTATCTGCTCTTTTATTAAATCTTTGTTCAATACATACACCTCCAAAAAATAAGGCAGTACCATAATTTGGCACTGCCCGTTTCTTTTTATTTATATGGTCTTGCATAGAAAACCACGTTGCTGTCTCGTAGCGGATCATATACTACGCCTCGTCTCGGATTAGCAGCATGTACCATCATGCCGTCTCCCACATAGATTGCCACATGAGAGATGTTGCGGAATTCCCCATTTTCTTCATACGAATAAAAGATAAGGTCTCCCGGCTTTAGGTCTTTCTTGTTGACTAACATTGCATTCTCATAGCAGTACTTTCCCTGCGGGGACGCCGTAGCCGGAAGGTCTATCCCGACCTCTTTATATAGTCTCTGCACTAACGAACTACAGTCATAATATCCTTCCTCATAACGCCTGTCCTGACTGTAATGACATCCTATCTTTGTCATGGCAAGCTCAGCAACTGCAGCTCCGGCGGCACAGGAATAATAAGTATCCCAAAGGTCAGAATCCATAAGGTCTGTAAGCATTGTCTTTTGTTCCTCTGTCAGCGTTCCCTTGTTGATATAATCCTTAAATGTCAGGTTATGAACCGTTGTTCCGGAAGTAGTGACCATGACCTTATTAGTGTTGCCCTCTGCCAGATATGCCTCTACATGCTGTCTGCCCCACTGTCCGCAGTCCTCATGGTGGGCATAGAAAATATCAAAGTCATTCCCATAATGGTTCAGATCCCCGGTATCCTCAACCGTATAGGTTACTCCCTCAATCACCACCTTAGTACCCATGGGAACTATCGGATTATAGGCATCCACCGCTATGGTATGCTTTGCTCTTGCTGTCTTTCCTGATGCAGTAATTCCATTTGCATAAGGACCACAGCAGATAGCACACGGACAGTAAGCTGTCACCCAGACCTTTCCAAGCGAATCACCAACCTCTTTTTCTACTGCAGAACTTGCACTGTCGATATAATTCATCTCTTCAAATACCTTTTTGAGATTTCTTTTCCCATCTTCATCCATGACAAATCCGGTCTTTCCATCCCCGTATAGAATCATATAGACCATAAGGGTATCATTGAAGTTCGATACCGGAGCGCCGTTTTCCGTATTCTGATAAGTTATCTCATCTCCGTTTTCCTCAATCGCCATTACCTTTTTATTGAATTCCATATAGTATGAACTCAGTACTGTCCTCGGATTTTCATAACCGGTATCCGGCAGAGGAAAGAATACGGATAAAGGCGAATTATATATAACGCCAAGAACGGCAACAACTATTATTCCCACAAGTGCTATTACGGAAAATATACCAAGAAATGCCGGGAGTACCGAAACCGCTATCTTCTTTGCAAGCATAAGAGCTGCGGCTTTGACAGATTCCTTCATACTCAAAGCGACTGTCTGTTGGTTCTCATCATCTCTTCTCTTATTTGCAAGAAATACTTCAAGCATCCTCGCCTTTATGAAGCCGTGATTCTTTACTGCTTTTTCAGAACCGCCTCCGGTACTCTTAGTTTTTACTTGGCTGTGACTTTTTGCCTTAATAGCACTTTTCCTCTTCTCTATGTCAGAATAAGATGCGCTGCTATCATGCCTCTTCCTCTTCCTTCTGTCATATCGGCTTTTTCTAATGCTTATCTCTTTATCGGAATACCGCTTATTATCATCTGCTACTATTGCTGCATTCTTCTTTTCAGATGTACCTTTATTTTGCTCCGCTTTCTCTGTCTGCTTTTTCTTCAGATAAATTTGCTTTGCATGATCTGCACCGTTATAAACAGAAGAAAGTGCAAAAGCCGTAAGCCCTGCACTTTCCTTAATCTCTTCCCCACCTTCTATCTGGTCAGCTGCCTTGGAAGCTCCGATTCTTCCCATAGTATAGAGATTTCTTCCCTTTACATGAATTGATGAACCGGATTCCTTAATACTCTCCTTCACGCCGGATAATGATAATTTTTGTTTCCTGCGCACGGGAGTGTTTTCCCTTATTTTCCTTCTGCCTTTTTTTATACGGAGCTTCGTACCTTTCTTTGTATGAAGCTCCATAGGCTTGTCTTCTACCTTTCGTATCTTCATACCGAACCTCCATTTTAATAAATCAGCCAACTATTGTCGTTTTCTGTCGAATCCTGTGTTATGTGTACCGTCTCCGTTAAATGACTGTTTTTCCTTTCATTTATCAGCCTTTTCACATAATCTCTTGCCTTATTCTCCGGCATAAATACAGTATCCTCTTCATCGACATCTTCCTCACTTTGTTCTACATTATCCGACAAGCCGAGGGCAATTTTCTCATGAATGTTGGTATTATATAGCTGATAAAGTGCTGTGTCCTTTCCGATAGTATTGTCAAACGGTATCACCGTACTGCCGCACTTGATAAGTCCTGTTCCGCTTGGAGAATTGCTGACAAATCTAAGCTGTGCATCCGATACCCCTATCACTTCGGAAAGCTTGGCACTGTCGATATTGCTCTGCTTTAAGAGCGCAACAAACTCACTGTTGGATATGAGTGTCGAAGCGATATAATTCTGCAAAAGGTCTGTTACATTCTGCGATATACCTGTACAAAGTCCGCCCTGCTTTCTTACCTTTTTCCATAGCTGCTGCAGGTAGGTCGCACTGTAATCGCTTGAAAGCAGGACATGACACTCATCTATATAGAGCCATGTAGCCCTTCCCCTCTTTCCGTTCTCAATAATACGTGACTGTATCGCCTCCATCATGACGAGCATGGCAACCGGAGCGAGCTGTGTTCCCAAGTCCTGAATACCGTACACTGTGAATCTGTTATTCTCATCCACATTTGTATGATGATTGAATATATTAAGTGAGCCCTCTACAAACAGCTCAAGGCACAGTGCCAGCTCTCCTGCTTCCATCTCACTCTGTTCCTTTAAGATATGATAAAAGTCTGTCATGAGTGGCACCTGCTTAGTCCTGAATGCCCTCATATAAAGCTCTCTTATACATCTGTCTATGATACTGTGATGCTTCTGATTCAGTGTACTTCCAAGAAGCTGGTCACAGATACCGAGCATGAACTCCGACTTGTCCACAATTACATCTCTGAGTCCCTTTTCATTGATATTCTTAAGGTCTGCGTCCAAAGGATTCACATAATTCTTAGTGTACGCAGACAGATTAACAACCGCACCGCCGAATGTCTTCGCTATATCAAAATACTCCGACATTGGATCTATCACTATTACATCATCACCGGTATTTAAGAACACCTGTCCCATACCCTGCTTACAGAAAAATGATTTTCCACTTCCCGGAACTCCGAACACAAAGCCGTTACCATTAAGGAGCTTCTTTCTGTTTCCTACATTTACATTCTTACTGATCTGGTTGATACCATAATAAATGCCGCCCTTATCATTCATTTCCTGTACATTGAAAGGAAGCAGCACCGCCACCGACTGCGTAAGCATGGAGCGCATGGTCTCCACCTGACGTACTCCGATAGGCAGTGCAGTATTAAGTGCTTCCCTCTGTTTTAGAAAATGTGTGTCAATCACAACGGAATTACGCTTGCCAATGGTCTCTACCGTCTCTGTGATACTCTCCAATTCTTCCTTGCTCTCTGCTACGATAATGATAGTAACAGCCACATAGAAAAGGCACTGGTCGTTCTCTCTCACATCATCCATAATGCCCTCTATCTCTTTCTTTTCCGTTCTCTTTGCATAGGAGATTTCCGAAGAAAAATCATTATTCTTATTACGGACTCTCTGCTGCTTAATGATATCCGATTCGATACCAAGATACTTTTTCTGAAGCACCTTTGTCGTGATATCCTTGGGAATCGGAACTATATCAATACTTGTAATGCAGTGAACCGGAAGCGATGTTATCTCATTTAAGAATCGGTCTGATAGTGAACTCGGATACTTTTTTATAAAAAGTGCCCTGCTGAATTTTCCTTCATCCTCCATGTGGTCGGGGAAATACTTGACCACACCGTTACAGAGATCATTTTTAAAATCAGCTCCCACCTTCTTTGCGTGCTTAATGTCAAAATCAAACTCTCCTTCATTTCCCAGATGATAGAAGTCGTGTAATACCTTTAATCGTTCATTCCCGGAAAGGGCTGTAATATCTGCACCAAGTTCGCCAAATGCCTTATGCACCGTTGCCTCAATCGTTGCAAACTGCGCCTTCGCCTCTTCAAAATTCTTACGCTCTATGGTGATAGTAAGATACCTTTCCTGCTCTATTCCCTGCCTGCCCTCTCGTATTTTTTCCTCAATGATATCGTTATATATCTTTCGATACTTATCATACTCATCTCCCGTAAGCTTTAGCAGGATATAATTCCTGAGCTGGTTCATATCACGGTTTTTATTATTTACCGTTATCTTAAATGCACAGTCCATGGAATTAAGGAACTTGCAGTATCTTTCAAAAATATCTATCTGCTCATCCTCATTGGTTGTGGTGTAGTTGATATCCGAAAAACGGTAGCATTTGCTGAAGCGGTTCTTTGCCACTTCAAAGATACCATTCTCCGCCACTTTCATGATCTCTATTGTTTCCTGTATGGACTTCGGTGTCCTGTAAAGCGGTTCGCTCGCTTTTTTCAGCTCCACGAAGCCGTCTGAAAATATTCCCATTTTTTACATCCTCCTATCTGAAATACTTGTACCAGACCGCAAAACCGATAAAAGAAAAAACGGCTGCGATAAGGAAAATCAGTGCCTTTACCATTCCCTTCTTAGCCGTTTCAAAATCTTCTTTGTTATCTGTATTACTTCTGTTATTTTCATTATTTTTATTGCCGCTATCTATGGAGTTTCCCTTGCCTTTTTTCTTGCCAGCCTTCTTCTCGGCAGTAAGCTCCTCCATGCGTATCTTCTCCACTTCTGTCTCACCCTCCGTCGATAGATAGGTCAGAGGTTTATTCTTAAAAGCGAAGTGCAGCTTCTTTTTCATCATCTGCATGAAAGTCATTCCATTGTAAGAATAAAACCCCGAAAGTGCTATCGGTGCAACAGCCGGAATTGCTATGTAGGCGCTGACTGTCAACCCTACATATCTGTATAAGAGCAGCACGATACCGCCACCTACCACCACAGATGCGATACTGAATATGAGCTGCCTTGCCGTAAGCCCCATGACCACCGTTTCCTTGTAGCGGTCTATATCCTTGTTTACTTCTATTACCATATAATCCTCCTTATTTTGTCGAAATATCTATCTAAAAGACAGATATTGAATTGACATTGCAACGCAACAGATATATAATTTAATTAGAATTAAGCGAAAGGAGTTGATACTATGTCTGCTGCAACCAAAGAATCAACTACTACTACCTTTAGTGTCCGTATGGATAAGGACATCAAATCACAATGTGAAACTATGTATGGAGAGCTGGGCATCAACCTTACAACTGCTATCAATGTTTTTCTCCGCCAGTCGCTGCGTGCCGGTGGATTTCCATTTGATGTAAGACTTGATAAGCCTAATCAGGAAACCATCGCTGCCATGATGGAAGCGAACAGCCTCGCCCACAATCCGAGTATAAAAAAATATTCCGATGTGGAAGAAGCGCTTGCGGAGCTTAAGCGATGAAAGAACAAAAGTACAGTATAGTCTGGTCTACGCAGTTCAAAAAAGACTACAAACGTTCCATGAAGCGACATCTTGACATCACTCTTCTTGATGATATAATCCGAAAGCTGTCCAAGGGTGAGACATTAGATGAAGCAAATAAAGACCATGCTCTTTCAGGTAACTGGTCAGGTTTTCGTGAATGTCACATACAACCGGACTGGCTTCTCATTTATAAAATTGAAGATGATGTACTTGTGCTTACTCTTACCCGTACCGGTACACATAGTGACTTGTTTGGTAAGTAGCAACGAGAGGGATATTCGTATCCCTCTTTTTTATTACAAACCAAGCGCCTTGCTCGTAAGGCTCTGCGCTCCCTTCACACTTCCCACAGTAAGTGCTATCGTAAATGTCATCTCGCAGAGATATATGAGTGTCTTAGCCCAGTCTGCATAATTCCCTGTAAATGACGGAAGCCCTGCATTTATAAATGCATTGCACAGTATGATTGCCAGTGCCATCGTCACCGCCTCCAATACTACCGAGAGAAAATATTTACTGTAGGATACTGCCGTATGCGACACCATGCGGTTGCCACCCATGGTTGAAAATGCTATCGAACCAAGAGGCACTATTACAAGCAGCTTCAAAAATCTGAAATACACCGTATATATCAGAAAGAATCCGCAGATTATCACTATGATTGATAAAAGCGCCGCAAGTATCAGCATGATAAGGGATTCTCCAAATCCCAAATCTTTTATGACATCTGCCTGTGCACTGTCTATCTTAAGCTCTGTTGCCTGCCCATTCGATAACAGTCCCACCAGATTACCGACAGAGGTAAATATCGACTTCATTATTGTTACATTATTTGCTACAAACCACTCGGCAAGTCCGAGCCTTATCAAAAGTCTCAGTATCACTTCAAACCGCATTTCTTCTCTTACATCCACCGATTCTGAACAGAAACCGATAACAAAGAAAAGTACCACAAGTGATGAACCGACTGCTACAAATATCGGCTCTATCCCGGAGATAATTCCCCATGGACCGCCGCTTTTAAATTCCACCGGGGATTGTCCCAAAAGACCAAACACAAGGGCTACCTGATTGTTCCAGAAGCCGAATACCATGTTGAGAAGGTCGAGGATTTTGTCCCCTAACTTAAATATGTCCATAACGATTCCGCCAGATTCTCACGGTGGCAGAATCCCCTCTGCCACCTCCGGCTTTCCTCCTTTCCCGTAAAACTCCGATTTTTTCAGAATCCAAGGAAGGTAAGCACAGTTGAGATACCTGCCATCATTACTCCAGCCACAATGCCCTTAAGTGCTGAATTCATGGTTGATGAATCCTGCTGCTGATAGGCTTGTGCAAACTCCATTACATTCTTTGCAAGAATGATCACTCCTACTGCACCGATTATGGCAATCACAAGTGTCTTTAAGTTTTCGAGAGGTTTTGTGACTGCCTCCGTACCTGCTGCAAATGCTACTGTATTCATAGTACTTAAAGCATACGCTGTACCTGCCACAGACGGTACTATCACCTTCTTAGTTACATCCTTAATCTTAGCTAACATTCCATTCTTCTTATTCATAATCATAATTCTCCTTTTTTAATATTATTTTGCTTTTTGCCCGCCATACTTTTTACGCATGGCTGCCATCTTAACTACGCTGTTCTCCGGATTGGCATACGATAAGATATATTCCTCCGGAAGCTTCTCATCCACAGCTCTTTTTATCTCGCTTTTTTGTGCCGGTGAGAACTTCATGTGTTCCAGTCTGTGGGCGAGAGTATCGCCGGAATTATTACTGGTGTCGTTGTCAGCGGAACTATTGGTATCATCTTTAACATTCCTTTCTTCCTCAGATTGTTCGACCTTCCGCTTCGCATTCGCTTTCTTAAGTGCGATAAGCTCTGCCACAAGGTTCCTCTCGGTCTCTTCATCCGGTGTATAGGCAAGTTCTCCGGTATTCTCCTGCTCCCTGTACTCCTGCTCTGCTTCCTTCCGGTCCATATCCATGAAACGCTTATCTGCGCCGGCATCATCGAGCAGCATGAATTCATCGTATGTCAGTGTATCTATGTAAACTGCTTCCCCCTTTAGCTTCCGCTTCTCATACTGCATAAGACCTTCTCTGGTCAGTATCACGAATGGCGGGGCAAGCAGGTTGTCGGGTAACTTTGGCACAAATGTAAAAGGTTCTCCCTCTCCATCTGCACTCTGGATAAATCTCTTATGCTTCGGAGTAAAATACTTATTATCAAGCACCGGATTAAGACCACGGATAAACACAAGACATTTCTTGTTATCCAACATCCTCACTTCATCCGGCGTCAGTATCTCCCTTCCGAGAACATCTATGTTCTTTGAGGAACTTCCCTGCCTTCCCTTTGTCTCACCACTTGATTTCTTATCAATCGTCATCTTTCCTAAAAGCTTGGAAATGTACTCATGGGTGCTCTGCTCATTGCCACCGAGATAGACGGTCGTATCGCAGTTACCGGTGATGGTTTCCCAAGTATCCTTAAAAAGTGCCTTGATCTGAGCAAGGTTCTGTATGATAATGACTGATGAAATCTCCCTGTTTCGCATGGTTGAGAGCAGTGAACAGAAGTCATCCGGCAGGGCAACATTGGCGAACTCGTCCAAGAGGAATGTCACATGTATCGGAAGCCTTCCCCCATAGTTGAAATCCGCCTGATAATATAGTTCCTGAAAGATTTGTGTATATAAAAGACCGATAATAAAGTTGTAAGACTTGTCGGAATCCGGTATCACACAGAAAAGAGCGGTCTTTGTTCTCCCGTCTGCATTTACTCCCGTACCAAGCTCGGCAAGGTTTAAGTCATCCTTGGAAAGCAGCTTCATGACCTGCTTATTTTCCAGCTTCGCCAGTCTTGAGTTGGCTGAAATGATAATGGAACGAATGGTATCCCCGGCTCCACGCATACATTTGTTATACTGTTTGACAGCAGGGTGGTCGCTTCCAAGTGGCGAAGTCGCCTCAAGAAATGACATTCTCGCATCAAGGTCTGACACCTTGTCCTTTTCCGTAACCTCTGCCTCCGATAACAGGTCCATTACGGACTTCATATTGCGGGTGGCTGGCGGCATCTCAAGCCAGACATAATAAAAAAGAGCCTGTAAAAACATGCCCTCTGCTTTGTCCCAAAATGGATCATTTGGTGCTGCGTTCTTTGGTGTTGTATTACTCATTAAGTTGGTAACAAGCTTTACCACATCCGTCTCTTCACGGATATAGGTGAAAGGATTGTAGCAGTCACTCTTATCCATCTCCAATAAATTGATAACTCTTACATTGTAGCCGTTACGCCTTAACATCTCACCCTCACTTCTAAGGATCTCGCCCTTCGGGTCGGTGACGATAAAGGAGGTATTAAGCTGCATAAGGTTCGGTTTGACTTCATAAAATGTCTTACCTGCACCACTCCCGCCGATGATAAGGCAGTTGTTGTTAAGCCCTGTCTTTCTGGTATCAAGGCTCATTCTCACATTCTGAGAAAGTATACGATTCTTATCATCTTCCTTATCTGCTATTACCCGGTTAAGTTCCTTTGGAGATGCCAGTCTCGCTGTTCCATACTCTTTTCCCGGCATGAAATTATACTGGCTTGTGTAATACATGATTACAGCCATGACATATATGAGCAGTGCTATTATCACAGCCTTAAGAGTAGTCTCACTATAATAATCCCTAAGTGGGTAGGCGAATACCTCTTCCAAGCTCTCCATAAATGCACCAAATTCCATACCTGTTTTCCATGCACCATTTACCAGATATCCCAGATATGCCGATAAAAAAGCGCCTATGATTATCATAGGCACGAAAGGTTTCTTCTTATTTGTCTGCATCCGTATCACCTCGTCTTTCTCTGAGGTGTTCTCTGTTTTGTAGTTACTTTCTCATAGTGTTCCCTCACGCCCTTCGATACCGGATCATAGTGGTTCTTGTAAATGATATCCCCCTTAATGGTCTCAACCACACGGTTATCATCTGTATAGAGCTTATAGGTCTTTTCACGGTCAATGAAGGATAGCAGGGTTTTACCTCCGTATATCTCCATCACATCGGACTTATTAAGCCAGATATATCTTGCATTTTCGCCCCATGTTCCCGGAACCCTTGTCTTAATTGCCCTGTCATTCTCTTCCTTTATCAATGATTTTGCTATGGTAATATCGGAAAAGTTAGTATTCTTTGATGCGGATATCAGCTTCATACGTTCAGAAAGCTCCCTGAATCTTTTTATTTTATCTTCAAAGGTCTCTCTGTCCATCATTACCTTGTACTGTCCCTTTTCATCGGGCATATCTACCACTCCGATTTTCGCAAGCTTTTCAAGTGCTTCCTTTACAATTTCCTTATCCGCCGAAAGGCTCTCCCCTATCTCGTCCACGCTGACACTCTTCTTCTCAACAGCATACTGTCCGACCTTTTCAATCAGGTTGTTAAGATTAGCATCGGCGTGGACATCAAGGTTTCCCTTTTTCTGCTCCTGCAAAAACTTATCAAATACCGCCAGTTCCTTATCATCTGCTTCTCCAAGAAATGTATCCATAGAACGCATCTTGAAACTTCCCTTATTCAGCTTCTGTAAAAGTACATTTACTCTCGGAACCGCTTCACTGTGAAATAGAATTTCCACCTTACTACTGTCCTTTTTCATCTCAGGAAGTACCGAATAAAGTATTCCATACTTCTTTGCAAACTTCTCCACCTGCTTCATATCATTTTTATCGAACTGAAGCACCTGCAGATCTCCACCCCTCATAAGAAGCTTTTTCATATTGGTTTTACCCATCTGCTTTTCATAATTCAACATTCCATAGAGGAATTTCACCGCATTTTGCATAGCCTTTATTGAACCGCTTCCTACCTTCATGGCAATCTCAATCCCTTCAAAGCTGACTCGTATAATCTGCACTGCATCTGCTATCTCTGACATATAATCACCTACCCTCTGTCTGATACGATCACATCTATGATGCCTGCCATTTCCTCTGCAGGAAGACCACTCTCAATAAGGTCTTTTAACTCTTCCTCAGAAAAACGGCTGTCCTTCGCTCTCTTTATCTGTTTCAACTGCTCCGGTGTCAGACGCTTATCTATAAGCATGTTAAGAAGTGCTTTCTGTGATGGTGTTCCTCCAAAAAGTCTTGCAGCCATCGCCATCATTCCACCCGGTCTTCTCGCTTCACTTTTTTCAATCTGCACCGGTATCTCCCTGCCGTCTGCCGTTTTAAGAACCGTCCTATAGTTACCAAAAATCTCAGCCTTCTTTGTACTCTGATCATTCACTATATTAGAACTATCTTCCGGAGTATTTTTAATATCTTTTGCTGATTTTAGATTTATATCTGCTGTCAGCTTTGGCTCTCTCACCAGTGGTGCAGCATTGCTATCTTCATGACCTGCTTTCATCTTAGCCATCTCCTCCCTAAGTCTTCCTATCTCCGATTCCTTACTTTTGATTACCCCGACAGAACTTGCGAGGTCGCTCCTAAGCTCCTTTACCTGCCTTTCCAGTCTGTCAATCTCAGCACTGAATCTATTGTCATCCGGCTTTAGTACCTCAGTCAGTCCTTCCGTAAGTTTCATGAACATCGGCTCCATCGCCTTAGCAATATCCTCCGGGCTGCATGATATACTATCCGTTTTTGCAGTTTTATTATTACTGTCTGTATTACTTACTTCTGCCTTCCCGGATTCTGCATCACTGTTCTCTTCGGCTTCTGAATTATTATTCTCTGCCTGCTCATCTTTGTCCGGTTCCTTTTCCTCTGTTGTATTTGTCATATCTGCTTTTATCTGGGAAAAGAGCTGCTGCATCCCATGAGCTGTCGCATCCTTGGATAATACATGAAGTATCTTATCCTCACTCATTCCTCCCTTTATCTCTTCCAGCACTATCTTAATTCTGTACTCGTCCAGATTGCCAAGCTTTCTGACAAGCTTTGCGGAAGCACCCATATGAAGTGCCTCGGACATTCCCTTTACTCCTGTATCCGGATACCTGCGACTTGTGTAAATATCCACCTGACTTTTACTAAGTCCGCCAAGCAGGTCTTTCTCCGCCAGCTCCAACACAAACTCTGAAAGATTTCTCTGACGATACCCGGAAAGTATCACGCTTATATCTTCCTTTGATAATTTACCCATTACTAATTCCTCCTTGCTTTAAAATTAATAAAGCATGTCGCTCGCGACATGCTCCGCGCGAGGCGCGTGTTGCCGTAGGCAACTACCAACCTTTCGCGCCGAGACGCATCCTTAGCGGAGCGTTTTTATATAATAGGAAACGCAGTTTTCTATTATATAAAAAAGCAATCAATCTCTTGACTGCTCCTTTACCGGTTCGGACTTTTCTATCCTGCCGATATTATCACTCTCCTGCTCTTTTATAATCCGTTCTGCTATTCGATAGGTTTTATTAACAGAAGCATATTCCTCAGAAAGCTTTGCTGTTTTATCCTTATAAGTTGTTTTAAGAGCTTCCAGCTCTTCTATGGAATATCCTTCATTTTTTATATCATCAGTCAGTTTACTATATTCCTGATGTTCGTCCTCAAAAAAAGTATCGCCTTCCTTATATGCTCTCTCCGCATAGGATAAAGTATTTATTCTCTCAAGCTTTTCCCATAGTCCTCTAAAGCCTGCTCGTGATTTATAGACCTTACGACGCTCCTTATCTATGGCTCTCCTTTTTTCCTCTGCCTCTTCTTTAATCCTTATAAGGTCAGCGGCAGAATGAATCTCATAGTCAGAAAGAAACATATACTCCTCATGAAGTCTGTGCATCTTCCTTATTTCCTCACGATACTTCCATGCCTGAGAGTATGGACGCTGCTTTAACTTTCCAATTCTGTATAGCCTTGCAAAATACTTCCTCTGGATACCGGAAAGCTTCGCCCTTCTGATGTGATAAGGTACATTTATCTTTATTATTTTCGCACTGACATGATTATCTCGGTAATAATCCATATCCTCAGTAAGAATCCTCTCCCGAATCCTTTCTTCCATATAGTCTTCTCCGAAGAACCTGCACCGCCTGTACTTTTTCATGCCCGGCGGTTTTACTGCAAGGTATTTATTCTGTTTTACCTCATATCCCTTCCCGGTAAGCAGCTTTACAAATTCATCGAAATCCTCTGCCTGAAGAATACATGCATCAAGGTCTCTTTTTATCATATCCGACCATACGAATCTGCCGTCCTTACGATCCTTCCACTCATTGTAGGAATCATGTTCCAAAGCCTCATCTTCTTCTATTGTAATAGTAGAAAGACCGTACTTCTCACACAGTCTGTTGGTAATGGGCTGTATGTACTTTGCCCAGTCGCCCTTTTCATAACGGTACTTCTTACCCGTAAGATAATTCACGCTGTTAAAAATGATATGGCCGTGAACATGGGAAGTATTATCATGAATAGCATAAACTGCTTCATATCCCTTGCTGCCAAGGTATTCATCCACAAATTCTCCAACAACATTAAATGCCAGATCAGGTGTAATTTCTCCCTCTTCAAAGGATATGATAATGTGATAACCCTGTCTTTTATCCGTCTTATGAAACAGCTCCTTTGTTTTTATCATCTGCTGATAGGCATATCCCGGCTGGCAGTTCACTGCCGAGACAAGCGTACCGTTTCCACATTTTGCAGGAACGGTTATATAGTCGATTGACTGCTTTAAATGCTTGCCGGGATATCCTCTTCCACAGTCCTTCATATAAAGAATCTTAGTTATCGCCAATATCGTCCACCACCTTACTTAGCTTCTCATTCAGTTTGACCATATAGGCTATGAGCCTTGATTTATCTGAATCGCTGTAAAGGGACGAATTATTATTACGGACGATTTCATTGATATTAATGCCGATACGGTTGACCTCATCCACAAGACCTGTGAGCATCTGCCGTATCTCCGGATAATCCTTCGGCTTCTCAGTTATCAGAAGTCTGATAAACTCCGACTCCGTCATGCCAAGTTCCTCAACCTTCCGCTTCAATTCTTCATCCTGCTCTTTGGTGAGACGATAAGCTTTTCTTAACTCCATAGCCATTATCTCGCCCTCCCATGCTCCTCACTTTTTTCAGGTGCTTTATTATCATTCTCTTTATCATCCTTAGTTGGTTTATCTGCTATTGTTGTTACTGCAATTTCCGTCTTATCTGACACACTATTCCCAGCAGCATATTCAGACTTCTCCGAAACCTTGTTGTATGCCCCAAGCTCATCCGCTATGGGAATATCATAGATGGGAACAAGTCTCATCTCCTTCATCATTTCCTTAGCCAGCTTATGTGCGATTGTCTGAACATCTTTACCGTAAATAGTCTGCTTAAAGACACGGTCAAGTATGAATTTGTGTTCCTCCAGATTTTTCTCAAGCGTACACATACGACAGTAATCAAGAAAATCATTCGGGTTCTCCTTCCTCTCCCTTGTATCGGAAAGTGCCTCATAATTCCATTCGCATACCAGATCCACCACATCATCAAGAGTAGTCTTCTCAGTCATTATCTCATCATTTAAGAAAAGCTCTCCCTCCTTATTCGTGGAAAGAGTTTTTCCATGCCCGGACAGATAGTCAAATATGATCTTCGCTCCTCTTCTCTGAAGCCTGATACCACTTTCCGTAGTCTTGCACCAAGTCATAAGTCCCTCTTCTGAATCTATCATCATCATTTTTGTCTCCATATCAATTCCTCCAATCTTAAAATCATCCGCTTAAATGTGCTGCGAGCCTTTTTTTATTTGTCATTAGTCTCACTCCCGTTTTTGTATAAGTCGGGCTTAAAAATTTTTGCCAGATACGCACTTTGTTCGACTTTGTCTCAAAAGTGCAATCCGGTTAGTGGGCTTTGCCCCCTAAACCCCCCAATATACAGATAAAATAAAGATATGGCATAGGTTTCCTTAGCCACTTTAGGAAAATGAACTCACAAACCTATGCCACATTTTTCTAATGGCTTTATAAACCTCAGCCACTATTTTTATAAAATATAATTACAAAATTCCTGTGGCTTCATAAACCTATGCCACTTTAGAAATGTGAAGCCATAAACCTATGCCGTTTTTTCATTATGGCGCAGGTTTCCTTAGCCACTTATTTTGCGATTACCTGCTCTTAAGTGAAATATCATTATGGGATTTTGCATCTATGCCTTGCTTTACTCCCACAAGCCACTCATTGTAATCCTTGTACTTATCAGGCGCACCGTCTATCTTAACAGTGTAGCCAAGCTCCTTATACTTCATGGCAAGTTCCATGGAAGCCTTTCTCCCCGGCTCATCATTATCGAGGCAGAACCTTATACAGCGTATATTCGGATAGTCCTTTAAATACTGTTCCAAAGGATTATCTGCCACCATTCCGAGTGCCAGAAGATGTTCTCCGGTATCATGATAGATATCCACATAACTCATAAGATCAATCGCTGCTTCAAATACTGCAATCACTTCTGAATTTTGAGAGGTTATATGAAATCCGTACCGCTTATCATTTCCCTCAACATCACATTTGAAGGCTTTCCCATTCTTATCATAAGTACCACGCATACTTGCAAATCTTGCTTTGCCTTCTACGTCAGTCCCAACAAATACCACGTTATGATATCCCGCAGATTCATAGATAAGTCCCTTGTCTATAAAGCTCTGTACCGTAGCCTTGGATATACATCTCTTCTTTGTAAGATACTCCATCAACCTCATATTGTTCGACGACTTTGGTGGAAGTAAAAAGGGCTTACGCTCCGGTTCCTTTGTCTCCTTGGAAACAATTCTCCGTTTCATAAGCCCTTCTCTTTTTTCGTCAAATCTTTTATATCCTGCAAAATCCAGCAGCCAGAACACAGCATCTTTTACGCTCATTCCTGCAAATACTTTTAAAAAATCTATCTGACTTCCACCATTGCTGCCACGTTCTCCTTGTCTTGACCAGCGATACCAGTTTGTCCTGTTGTAGATACGAATGGAATCCATTTCCTTTATGGTATGATACTTCCCTATACGCTTCACCGTATATCCGAGCATTTCTGCCACAAGGCACAGGTCAACGCTTTTTGCTACCTGAAGTTCCTCGTCCGTGAACCTTCCTTCCAAAAGTCTCACTCCTCTCTGCTACCTTTTCAAACTCAATATCGTCGATATCTTCTGCAGCCCTTATCTTATCATCGAATTTAACGATTCCCTTTTCCTTAAAACTGAAATAAGACTTATTATCACCGCCTACTATCACATGGTCAAGAAGCGGAATACCAATCAGCTTACAGACCTTAGCCATACGGTCCGTGACAGCAATATCCTGTATCGAAGGAGAGATATCTCCGCTTGGGTGGTTGTGAAGCATAATCATACTGCAGGCATTTGAAAGTATACTTGCCTTTAACATTTCCCTTGGCTCTACCATGGAAGTATTAAGGCTGCCTACACTTACGATATGGCAGTTGATGGGAGTACCGTCTGTTTTCAGATTGATTACTCCCACCACTTCCCTGTCCAACTCCTTGAACACTTCTCCCATTACCTTTATCGCTGACTCCGGATCTGTAATCTTGATTTTGGATAAAACGGGGCTGTCCTTTACAAGTCTGACAGATACCATATCCAGACTGTATTCTTCACTATCCATCGTCTTCCTCCTCACCAAGATTCACCTCAACTATTGTTCCCTCCGGAATGTCGGTTATCAGCTTTATGAGTTCTTCAATATCCTTAATCTCCCTTTCGATCTTCTCCATCAGCTACCGCCTCCTATCGCTTCTGTTCTTTTGCCTCATAGATAAGCGACTGTTCTGCCACCATATCACCGATTCCTTTATTCGGTGTGTCTGTTGCCATCGTGAGCTTTCGCAGGTCTTTATCGTAGTGATATACCTGATTGGAAAGTCTGTCCTCAAGACATACACAAGCCATATTGACTTCATTTACCATCTCAGCAAGCTGCTCCGGTTCTCCCATACTTGCAGGTATGCAGATAACTTCATGGATAGATGATGGTAAAATATATAAATCATCATTGAGCTTTTGTGAGAGCATTTGCAGATTCTCATCATAAAGCATGTTGACTGCTCCGTTAATACCACTTTCATTAGTTATAACCCACATGGGCAGCTCCATCTCTTCCTGACTACCAATCAGTGATTCTGCGACTTCCCTTGGCATTCCATCCTTAGTCATTGTACCCATGATAACTTCCTTCATGTTCATAATCTTAGCCGGAAGTATTCTCTTGGTATTCTCTGACGCAGCCAGAAAAAGTTCCTGCTCACTAAGCTCTGCCGTCTCTGCTATATCATTTGTCACCATGATAGAGGCAAGACCTCTCTCTGAGTTATCAACCATAATTCTGTAGATTACGGAGCAGTCATTTATATCTCTATGTACTGCGTTCATAAGCAGTTCCTTATTACTCTCTGTATTTACCATTGTCATAAATACATTTTCTGATACAAACTCTTTTGAAAATACCGGAAGTCTAAAATCCTTTGCTGCTTCAAGCTCCCTCACATAAGATGCCGCCACCTTGGAAAAAACTTCTTCCAAATCCTCGAAATTCTTATAATGTTCATACATATCATCAAGATAAAAGTTTGGTGTTATTTTCATATCATCATCTGCAAAGATTGTAATCGCATCCTTCGTCTTATTCACTTTGGTAATCGGCTTAATCTCTACCGTTGCGTTCTTAAAACTGTCCGGAAAATAATCCAGTATCTTCTTCTCTGCTACTGCTTTAAATGTTGCATAATCCATCATTATAAATTCCTCCTAAAATAATGGCGTCTTTGCCGGAATAAATCGTATGTAAATATCGACTGCTCCGGCAAAGCACGCACAAAAATAAGAAGCCTTTTACTTTGGCTTCCATCAATTAGTTCCACTATTACCTATGCCTGCGGTTTAGTGTTTTTTCTTCTTCTGAAATACATCACGATACCGCTAACAAGTATTGCTCCTCCAACTACTCCGAACATCCACGGATTATAATCTCCGCCTGTCTGTGGTAGCTTCGGTTCCTTTGGTTTCTCAGGTTTATTGGTCAGGCGAAGCTGGTAACAGATTGGCTCTGTTGCACTGTCATCATAATGGATTGTTACCTTATTTTCTTTGTTATCAAGTACATATCCATCGGCTGCTTTTGTCTCCACCACAGTGTATGAAATATCCTTATCATAATCGCCATTTTCCTTATAAGTACAGATATCAAGTTCCTCTGACTTTGCGTAACCCTTTTTGTCCGTGACAAGTGTCTGGACTTTCTTCCCCTTCTCATCACGTATCTCAAAGGTTACTCCCTCAATGGCTTTCTTGGTCTCACTGTCAGTTTTGAAGATTTCAATAAACCCTTTTACTCTTTCATCCGTCATGGATACCTTCTGAATCTCTCCGGTCTCCTCCACGGTAAATGCTACCTCATTTGCTATCATGTAGCCGTATGGTGCAAAGGTCTCTTTCAGAGTATAATCCCCTGCCGGCATTGCATTTAAGCTGTAAGGTGTACCATCTGTTGTCCATGCAGCATATACTTCTCCATTTTCATCAAGTATCTCTAACTTTGCACCTGTTATCTCCTTGCCGGTTGTGATATCCGACTTGGATACTTCAACTATGATAGGTGTCTCTTTTACCTCAATTTCCTTGGTAAGTAATGCCTGCTTAAAGTCCTGATATGTGAAGTCCACTTCATACTCACTGTCATCCACCAGATATCCCGGTGCTGTTTCCATTTCCTTCACATAGTATCTGCCAAGAGGCAGGTCAGCTTCAAATACTGCCTTTCCTTCACTGTCCGTCTTAACAGCTTCGATCAGGCTGTCTGCTTCCACAAGCGTTTCTCCATCCTTTGATGTAATATCCACCGTGGCATATACGCCATAGGTCGCCCCCTCAACAGGTACTTCATTTACTGCATTCTTTTTTACAAGTGTGAGCTGCGTCTTCACTCTTTCATCTGTAAACTCAGCATTTTCATACACAACTTCCGTATGGTCATCGCCAAAGGTAAGTTCCACCTGTTTTGCAGTTTCATCAAGTACAAAACCCTCCGGTGCTTCCACCTCTTCAATACGGTATTTGCCAAGAGGAAGATTATCTATCTCTGCCTCACCGTTCTCGTCAGTTGTAAGTGTAGCAATCACCGTACCTGCCGCAGCCGGGATATCATCTATAACCGCAAGTTTACGATTACCTTCTTCATCCGTCTGATGGTCAGGTGTATAGATATCTTCATCGGCTATCACATGATAGGTCGCTCCTTCAAGTGGTGTCTTTTCGTACTTGAATCTCACGCTTCTGTTATCGCCTGTAACAAATGTAAGAATACGGTCTATGATCGTGTCATACTCCGCACCTGCAAGAACCTCGCCTTCCTTATGAATCTTTATGCTTCCCTTCACCGGCTGGTTCTCCATCTCAACTGTAATTACAGGATCACCGTCGTCATCCTCAGTGACTTCAACAGCACCTTCTTTTGTAACTGTAAAAGGCTTCGCTTCGTCTGTAATCAGATATCCGTCCGGAGCCTTAATCTCAACCACCTCATAATCACCATACTTAAGCTTTAAAGGTGTTGTGACAGTACCGGTCTCATCTGTTGTAAACTCACTGATTTTCTGATTACCTATCTTTTGCTCAACGTAGGTGTATTCGGACTCACTACCCTCAGAATGTCCCTTGCGAATCTTGAATGTCACTCCGGATAAAAGTACTGTCTCACCGCTTTCCTTATCCTTTTTCACAAGTCGGATATATGCCTTAAATGGTGCATCATTTAGTGTTCTCCACGCCTGCGGCTGTCTTGAATCCTCTGTAATCTGCACCGTAAAATCATCTGTTTTATAAAGGTCCTTCGGTGTCTTGGTCTCTTTCACAAGATATGTTCCAAAAGGTAGTTCCTTTGACTTAGCAAACCCTGTCTCATCTGTCACAAGAGTATCATAGGTCTTTGCATTGTCCCAGCCGTTCTTATCAATATCCGACTGAAGCTTTACTGTAAACTCAGCACCCTGCACCTTGTCCGTCTCTCCATTGTCACCATCTGTCGAGACCTTGATAATCTGGAATGCCTGCTTTTTAGGTGTCTCTGTCACTTCCCTTTTCAGACTGATATTCTGATGCTTATTCTTATCATCCTTAAACTTCACATCATAGACCGTAGGATTTAACTTATAGCCCTCGCTCTCCTTAATCTCCTTGATGTAATAATTTCCATAATAGAGATTTCCGAATGCAAAATCAGAATCACTATCCGTCTTTACCGTTGCGATAAGTGTATCCTTCTTAGCAGGAACTTCCATATACTTAAAATCTGTTCCCTTTGCAGATGTAATCGGGTCACTTGCTTTATAGGTAACAATTCCACTGCCGTCAGGATATTTAATATCCTCCGCAGCATAAAGTCCATAAGTCGCACCAGCAAGTGTTGCATCACCCTGCGCAGTACCACCTGTCTCACTGTCCTTCTTATCTGCTGTTACATCACATCTTATCGGAGTATTTTCAACATTTAACTGTGCCACATCTCCAATGCCCGGTGCAACCGTCCATACCGTACCCGGATCTTTGTAGCCCTCCGGTATCTCTACCTCTTTTACATAGTAAGTATCCTGAGTTTTCATGAACTTCTCTGATACCGCACCACCGAGATCATCATCATAATGAAAGATAGGAACTGCCGAAGGATTTTTCTCTGCATCTATTACAGTCCTTACGGTACATGCTGCATCATTAAATACCGCAAAACCCGCTGTCTCTATCTCTTTCTTGGTAAATGCATCCTTTTTATTTACGATTACACCTACCGGCTCAGAAAGTTCCTCATGGGTAAATGTCTTAGATGCCGCCTTAGTTACCTTTCCATCCTTATCATAAAAAGTAAAATAATCCGTACTGATTTCATATACGGTATCATCAAGCTGATAGCCTTCAGGGTTATCCACTTCCTTTAAGTAATACTTATCCTGTGTGATAGTCTGTACTCCTGTACCATATAATCCTGTTGTACTCGCATCCATGGACAGTTCACACAAAATATCATCACAGTCCTTATCCTCATAGAGATAATAAGTCGCACCTGCTATCGGTGTCTTTTTGAACTTATCAGTTTTCATAAATGAAAAGCTCCCCGGCTGGAAGTTGGAAGTAACCTTTACATTTGCCTTTGCTGAAAGTGTATTAAACTCTTCCAAAAAAGTAATCTTCTGTTGTGATACTACCGTAGGTGTCCATTTTCTTCCACCCTTTTCATCTGCGTATGCCTTAGCCTGAACCTTTATAGTGCTTTTATTCGCAATAATCTTCTTCATGGCTTCCTCATTTGCATACAGATAAAAGTTGGAAGATGCCTTATCCTTATCAGTCTGTGCCACACAGATATCGTATTTTTTCAAATCATTCTCGTCAACAATATCAGATGCATCCTTTTTAATCTCACCTACAGTAAGACCGTCTGGAGCACCGGTAATCTTATACTTCACATCTGTAATAGTTCCGGTCTTGGTTCTGACAAACTTATCAGATGTCTTATAAAGACCCTTTGATACCTCTTTCCATTCAGTAGTTTTAGGTGATATAGTATAGGTAACGCTCTTGGTAAGACCTGTTTCAAGGTTGTATTTACTCTTATCAAGCTTCTTGGCATCATTTACCATCTGCTCGATATTCTTATAAACTCCACTTCCATCGTTATAATATGACAACGAAACCTCTCCGTTTAATACATGGATTGCCGCACTGGTAATAAAGTAATCGGCAGAGGCAGAATCAGAAGAATACTTCGAGGTATGACATTTGCCTCCGAGAGTTCTCGCTCCATTTACAAGGCAGAATGTAATCTGCGCTTTAATCTTGCCGCCTGCATTTACCGTACCATTGGTGGTATTCTTATTCATGTCCATACAAAACACAAGATGATTCTTATACGCTCCATCCTCAGAAATGTACTTGATTCCTGTCCTGTGACCACAGTATGCGGCATACCCCGAATAGGATACCGTCATGCTGTCCTTATTCTCCGCCGCCTGTACGACCTTTGACGGAAAGATAAAGGAAATTGCCGAAGCTAAGAGTGTACTTATCTTATCAAATATAGGATTATCAATGCTCTCCACCGGAGTTGTAGCAAGTTCCTTTACGGAATTATTATTTGCTACAATACTATTATCCGCATCAAGCCCTGCTCCGGCTGTAAGGATACTGCTTCCGGTTTTTCCATCTGCTGTCAGGGCATTGGTTTCTGATTTTGCCTCATCACCGCTGTTTTCTTCAACCCCTTCATTACCGGTTTCCGGATCAATGCCTTCTTCAATCAGTTCTGTATCCTGTCCACCATCAAGGTAGATTTTGAAAGATGCCGTATTGCTCTGGATACTCTGAATCTCACCCTCAGATAAAGGAAGTTCATCATTCTTTCTCTCTTCCCCGACAATAGGTTCTTCTTTCTCTTTATCCTGCTTGCTGTTTTCAGTGGTGGGTTCCGTTGATGCTTCACTTGCTGTTTCACTCGTCGCCTCGCTTGCAGCATTATTTCCGGATACAGCTTTTTCCATAATATCCTCTACCGCTTCACCTTCTGTATGAGAATCCGGCTCAGGTTCCTCATCGTCAGAGTCTTCCGCTGAATCATTTCCCGATACACTGTCCGAATGAAACTCCGGTTCGTCCACCGACACGGTTCTGTGTATCAGATAAGCCTTCTTGCCGCTTAAAGGTTCTACCACATAATAGGTATCGTACTTTCCAACAGTAGAAATATCAAATCCGCTTCTCTTGGAATCGTATGACACGGATACTTTATTCTCATTAAATGAGATACCGTCCTTTACATCCGATACATCAAAATCAGAATCCTTCAGCACGTTGATATCCTCTGCGGTTGCCACTTCATCTTCCTCAAGGTCTGTCCTTACCTCTGCATCATACAAAGCCAGCTCCTTAGTGGTATCTTCTTTGTCATCTGTTCCGGCAGCATATGCACCGACACTCTGAGTAAAGCCGGTCAGTGCAAGCACCATTGCCATAATAAGTGCAATGCTGCGTTTTAACTTTGTCGATTTCATATCATCATTCCTTTCAAAATTAATTTCAGGCACTCGCTTCCCTGCCTCTTTCCCCAAACAGTTCGACCAAACTTGGAAAAAGAAAAAGGTACACCAAGAATCAATCCGGCGTACCTTCATCCCATAAGTCTGAGCCTGTATCAGACTTCCCTTATTTAATTCTTATTATCATAATGACCACCTCTGTCAAGACAGCTTGTACAGATAAGTCACAAGCCTTACAAATCTCTTCATACCTCTCACCTTCTCTCTTAATCTTCGCTCCAGTCCATTACATGACTGAGTACATTTTCATAATTACCGAGCCTGTCCGCTATATCCTCCGCTGTTGCTGCATTCCTATTATCATCCGGCAAACCGCTACCTTGTACCGAATTACTTTGAGCATCTGTAGCTGCTCCGCCAACCGGCATAAATGATGTATTTGATTCTCCAGATTGCATCACAAGTCCACGATTAGCAGCCGCTCCAAATGCCATGCTTCCAAGGAAACGTATCATTTCCTCATAAAGCTCTGTCTTTACTTTGCCTGCCATCTTTGCCAGTGATTCATCAACATAATCTTTAGAGGCAAATGCAGCTTCTCTTTCCTCCTGCTCCCTTTTTGCAGTGTAGGTGAGATTACCATTCTTCATGGCATCCATGTAGTAGGAAATGGCAGTAAGGATAAACTGGTTTTTTGACTTATGAACATCTGTATTCAGATCATCAAGCATATCCATTATCCGTAAATGCTCCGGATTGTTGTAATTTAACCTTAGTGACAGATGTCTGCACGAATTATTCTCCATGCCGCCACCCCCTTAAGCTATCTTTCGGTTCTTAAGATACAAGGTTGCAAGTGTCTCATATCCAATCGCATTTGCCCTAACATCTTCGATATATGATATGTTACGCTGCGATATACCCGCATATCTCTTCATAAGTCCGGCACCACCTCCCACAAATGTGATAGGTGTTGTCTTTACATTGATTCCCTTTTCTGCAATGATTCTGAAAATGGATTTTGTATATCTTTCAATCTCACTCTTGATTATCTCAATATACTCAGAATCGAGATTGGCATCACCCTTTATCATTACTTCACGTATCATGTACTCGTCAATCTTGGAGTTGGTCTTTCTGACACATACCTCGTCAATTTTTCTCATGCATGTAATAATTCCGTTCGGGTCGGAACCACTGTTTGATTCATCCGGCGCCATGTCAATAATCTTCATATAATCAATCGTCCATGAACCGATATCCACAACATATTCCTGCCCCGCCATCTGTGGAAGTCTGTCAACCACTGCACCGTAGCACTGCGGATAGACCAACACCTTTTCAATCGTGACAAGATACTGTGTTTTTTCATAACGGAATCTCACCATTCTGTTCTTAGACAGATAGTTGATAAAATCTTTCTTTTCCGCTCCGAATCTCCCGATGGGAAGTCCCACAGCAAGCACGATATGTGCTTCTTTCAAACCACGAAATTTCAGCTCCTTTGCAACGGCTGCAAGAGTAAGCAGATAATAGTTATCATTACAGACCTTATTATCCTGAACCTTTAATCTGTCACCGCCGATACGGTAATACTTGCCGTTATACTCCAAAATGTTGTCATACACCATCGGCTCATTTCCAAGCTCACCCACACCAGATACAAAGCAGGAATTACGTGTCTTAATGTGGCTCCATCCATGGTCAATGCCGATTGCAATAGTCTTAGTGTCCATTTTTCTTATCCTCCTTTTTCTCTACTCCGAAGTGTTTCTTCAGACTTCTTCTCCCGGTACACTTATCACAAATATCCGGACTATGTTCAGAATCCTTGTCTCAGAGTGCGTAAAGCGAACAGATACATAAGTATCAGCAGGGTATTCGCTTACCTCAACAAACTATCTTCGCAGGTCTGATAATATGCTGAGGTAGGCGAATACACTTCGCATCGCTTCCATGACATCAAAAATCGTATTCTCCCGATATGATCACGACCTTGCAGGTCTCACTTTTTCAGTGCTTTACTCTAAGCACCTCACAGATTGCCAGTCCCCCATCGTTATTGCTTTTGCCTCACGATTTCGGTGATTTCATTTCCCTGATTATGTCCGACTTTGCATGTCGGTAGCCCCGGCTTAGGCTAACGGTCTTTATATGAGCAGCTATAAGAATCTTATAACCGACCTTCATCGCCGTACCCCGGTGCGTCCCATTTAGGGCAGAGAAACTTCTCGATCATACCTACTATTCGGTTGTGCATCAAACTCAGTAAGTTACCTAACTTTGTTCGACACGCTTATGATAGCATAGCGGGATTTTATTAAATCTACATTTCCGGATACCTTTGCCTGTTTTTGTCGCCTTTGTGGGATACCTTATAATCTGATATCACCTGCAACATATTTCTTAAATAATTCTCCTGATATATCTTTTGAATTTGCTGTCAAATCAATTCCTAATGCTTTAAATATCACATTAAATGCTTCATCTAAAGAATCACTTGTATAGTCATTTCTCTTGATACAAATGCATTCTTCCATACATTCATCCGCAGGCTCAAGAATGCGAAACAGCTTTATTCCTTTTGCCCTGCACAGTCTGTTTCTCACAACCTCCCTTCTGTAAGACTGACCTTCCATAATTCTTTTTTCTTGTATAATGATTGCTGAATGATACTCCGGAATATACATCTGAAGCTTTATCCCTATCTCTTCCATATCATCTTCAACAACCTTTATTTCATTATCAGTCAGTAAATATTTCATTAATAGCCAAGGATAATTTATTTCAAATGTTTCTTTATACTTATTGATGTATTCTGCCTTCATATTATTCTGTACTGTTTCGAGTCTCTTACAGTAAGGACAGCCACCACCATTTACTCTCTTATATATTGCCGTGCTCCATTCATATCCACAAGTTTTACAGGTCCAGATAACACTTACTCTCGACTTAGCATTAACAGATTTTGGCGACACGGTATTCTTGTCTGACCATTCGCTGACCAATTCAGGATTAGTGGAAGCAAGATCATTAAATCCCGGCAAAAGAATAACACCGCTGCAATATGGACATTTCGACCCTTTATTTCTGCTTGATACGGGTGCTTTCCACTCATGTCCTTTATCACATTTCCACCAAAACTTTTTATTAGTATTAGCCATAACATCTGATGCCTTAATCGGATAATTGCGCTCTGACCATTCCTTTGCAATGTCCGGTCTTGTACTCTCCAAGTCATTTTCACCTTTTTTTATTTTATGAGAAGTACAGTAGGGACATCCGGAACCCTTTACCCGATTCTTAATTGATGCCTTCCACTCATGACCACAATTCCCATTCCACCAGACTTTTTTCTGAGAACCGGCAGTATAAGAGCTGATATCTGCTTCAACATTTTTATCCGACCACTCCGCTATAAGGTCAGGGCATATGGTAGCAAGGTCATTAAATCCAACAAGCACCCTTTTCCCCGTACAATATGGACAGCCCTCCCCTTTGGTACGTGCTTTTACAGCGGTTTTCCACTCATGACCACATTTTCCTTTCCACCATACTACCCTATTAGAACCATAGCTTACATCTGCCGGACTTATGCTATCATTCTTATCTGACCATTCATCCGCCAGCTCAGGATACTTTACTATCAATGCATTTTCTTTCATAAGATTTCAAATCCTTTCTGCCTATTACAAGTGTACACTGTGTCCATTTGTAAGCACTCTAATGTTTCTTATTCCATGCTTCTAATATCTGAAACAATGCAAGCTCAATATCGCTGTCTGACATGTTTTTCGGGAAATAACGCCTTATTTTCTCCATCTTTATACCATGTTTTCTCAGCTTGTTATCTGATAAAACTTTGCTTAATGTCTCTTCTTTTAATTGTCCGTTCTGGCTTAAGCAGTGTATCTCTTTTGCCTTCTCTTTCGTAATTCTGTATTTTGCACTGCGTATTTTTAAGAAAACAAGTTCTTGTTCTGCCTTAGTCAGATAAGAAAGAGTTACTCCCTGCACAATACCTAATCTGCCACTATCGACCATATCAAGCAAATCTTTTGACAGGTTAGTAAGTGCTATATATCTTTGAATTGTCTTCCATCCATCACCTTCTGTTTCTGCCATTTTCTTTAATGTCATTCCACCTTTTTTCGTTCCTGAATGCTTTAATACATCATATTTCATTCTATATGCTTTTGCCTTTTCGCTCGGAAGAACTGACTCCCTTTGTATATTGCTATCTACCATATATGAGATGGCATCTTCATCACTCAGTTCCATTATCCTCGCCGGAATAGTCTTAAGCCCTGCAAGTTCAGAAGCCCTTGTTCTTCTATGCCCGGATACTATCTCAAAACCGCCCCCTTTTCTTTTTCTGACCAATATCGGATTCAGGACACCATTTTGTTTTATGCTAACAGCCAGAGCTTCCATTTCCGTATTATCTAAAACTCTAAAAGGGTGATTTCTAAACTCATGCAGCTCCCTGATATCAAGTTCTTCGATATTACCTTTTTCTTTAGCTCCTAAAATCTCATCCAGTCCCATAATAGTCACTCGATTACCCTTTTTTATTTCTGTCATACTTTCCCTTCTTTCTTCACAAATGGACACTGTGTCCATTCTTCTTTTATTAGTAATTTTGCCCTCTCCTCTGCACTCTTACTTTTATCTGACAGAATAATAAAAAACACATCATTCATATGTTCATCCTCTTCGTTATAGTACTTTGAATGTCTTTGCAATACGTCATAAACCTTATCTAAATCCTTATATGTTCCTTCTGAATGTCCAAAGCCGGTTAAGAGTTGAAATGCTTTATCCATGTTCTCCAGTTCATCAACTACAACAATCAAATCCATATAATCTCTTTTATCCATGATGGACTCCTTTCTCAAATGGACACTGTGTCCATTCATCTTTTTTATTGTTAATATGTTTTTTCGTACAATACTATAAAATGACAAGATCATAACTAAAGAAAAGTCTTTCCAAAATACAGTTTCTTCATAGGAAAAGCTCTTTTAACGCAAAAAAAGCGAGTATGAGTTCTTTTCCTAAGTGGAAATTCTATAAACTCATACTCGCTTTTATTTTTTCGGACTATTACAAATGGACACTGTGTCCATTTTTTATGTTTAAAATAAATATTTCCGACTAAAAAACGATATTTCTTATTGAATAATTCTTTATTTTCGACTGTACTCGCTTGTATTCGATTGAATATTTGCTACAAATTTGCTACAAAACCGAGTTTCATGTTCTCGGAACCCTTGATTTTACTGGGTTTCTTTAACTGAGACTTTTCAAAGTCGGGAACAACAAAACATCCCTGATCGCCGCCGAATCTGTCAGCAGCATCACAAGTCTATCGATACCATAGCCGATACCACCTGTAGGCGGCATACCGATCTCAAGGGCATTTAAGAAGTCCTCATCGGTGTGGTTCGCTTCTTCATCCCCTGCTTCAAATGCGGCATCCTGCGCTGCAAAACGCTCACGCTGGTCGATCGGATCGTTCAGCTCGGAATATGCATTACACATCTCCCAGGTGTTGATGAAGAGCTCGAAGCGCTCTACCTTGCTGGGATCGGAAGGTTTCTTTTTGGTCAAAGGAGAAATCTCCACCGGATGATCCATGATGAAGGTCGGCTGGATCAGCTCCTTCTCACAGAACTCCTCGAAGAACAGGTTGATGATATCGCCCTTCGTGTGTCTGTCTTCATATTCGATGTGATGCTCGTCAGCCAGCTTTTTGGCTGCTGCCGTATCTGCCACCTCATCAAAATCGATGCCGGCATATTTTTTGATGGCATCATTCATGGTAAGTCGCTCAAAGGGTTTGCCAAAATCAAGCTCGATACCGTTATAGGTAAATTTGGAGCTGCCCAATACCTTCTCAGCAAGATAACGGAACATACTCTCTGTCAGTTCCATCATGCCTTCATAGTCCGTATACGCCTGATAGAGCTCCATCAGGGTAAACTCCGGATTGTGGCGGGTATCCACGCCCTCATTACGGAACACACGACCGATCTCATAGACTCTCTCCAGTCCGCCGACGATCAGTCTCTTTAAATAAAGCTCCAGAGAAATGCGAAGCTTCACATCCTCATCCAAAGCATTGTAATGCGTCTCAAAAGGTCTGGCAGCGGCACCGCCTGCGTTGGAAACCAGCATCGGCGTCTCTACCTCCATAAATCCCCTGTCATCTAAGAAGTTACGGATCTCCTTAATGATCTGAGAGCGCTTGATAAAGGTCTTACGACTCTCCTCGTTCATGATCAGATCTACATAACGCTGTCTGTAACGGGTATCCGTATCGGTCAGTCCATGGAATTTTTCCGGAAGGATCTGCAGGCTCTTGGACAAAAGTGTCATCTCCGATGCATGGATGGAAATCTCACCGGTCATGGTACGGAAAACAGTACCCTTCACACCATAGATATCGCCGATATCCGATTTTTTGAAAGCGGCATATGCCTCTTCACCGATGGAATCCCGGGAAACGTAGACCTGTGTACGTCCCTTAAGATCCTGAATATTGCAAAAGCTTGCTTTGCCCATCACGCGCTTAAACAGCATACGGCCTGCGATCGTAACCTCGATGGGGCTTGCATCCATGATCTCACGGCGCTTCTCATAGTCTGCTTTTTTGGCAGCGCGGGCATCTGCTTCTTCCATGCCTTCTGTATCAACCGGGGTCCAGTCACCCAAAAGCTTCTTCTCAAGTTCTTCATATTCGGCATGGGCACGATCCGTGTGATAAGTCACATCATATTTGGTGATCCGGAAAGGATCCTGCCCTGCCTGCTGTAAATTGGCAAGCTTCTCACGGCGCACCTTTAAAAGCTGGTTTAAATCCTGCTCCTGCGCCTTTGCCTGCTTTCCGTTATTATTTGTATCTGCCATCTTTATTCTCCTGCTCTTTGAATCTCAAGTACTTCATATTTGATAACACCTGCCGGTGTCTCCACTTCCACGACTTCGCCCACGCCTGCGCCGATCAGCGCACGACCCACGGGAGACTCATTGGAGATCTTGCCCTTTAAGCTGTTGGCCTCCGTGGAACCTACCAGTTTATATTCCAATTCTTCATCAAACTCTAAATCTTTAATGCGAACCTTACATCCGATATTGATCTTGTCAAGATCAACCTCATCCTCTACTACGACTTCCACGTTCTTAAGGATCTTCTCCAGTTCTTCGATCCGGGCCTCGATATCTCTCTGCTCATCTTTCGCAGCATCATACTCCGCATTCTCGGAAAGATCGCCCTGCGCTCTTGCCTCTTTGATCTTCTGCGCTACTTCCTTACGGGTAACCACCTTCAAGTGCTCTAATTCTTCTTCATATTTTTTGAGACCTTCGTAGGTTAAGATATTTTTCTTTGCTTCCATCGTTTCTCCTTCTTTCTCTGGATCAACCAGTAACATCGAACGGGCACCCTGCTGTGAGCCGGCTCATGTCCGCATTTCCTGATATTCCGGCAATAACCGCCGGATATACGCTATGGTATTATACCCTAGATTGAAAAGCCCTGTCAAGGTAATTGCGTAAAGATATGTAAGTGCAATCCTTACATTTTGCCTGCAAAAAGCGCTTTTTGGCTCCGTCATCGGTCAGATCGACATAAGTCAGGCTCTTTGGAAGATATCGTTTCGACACCAAAAGCCCGCTTTTAGCGTCCAGTACCAGATCACATTCCGCAAGGGGTTCGAGTGTGCGGGTTTTGGTCACCACAAGTCCGCTTTCCTCCCGGATACTCTCCAGCTCGATCTCCGGGATGCTGCTCTGATATATAAAAACACAGTTGACCTCCCGCAAAAAGTAACAGATATAGTCTAACAGGTCTTCACCGTCCAGACAGTCTCCGCAGATAAGAAACCATTTCGTTTCCTTTTGCCAGGAAAATTCCTGTGTCAGATAGTAAAGACTGTACATTTTTCTTATGGTCAAATCTGTGTGATAGTAGTCCCCAAAGCGCTGCTCTTTCACTGCATTTTTCATCTGTCTGAGGATCTGACGGTTCCCGCTTCCCTTAAGAAAATGATCCAGCCAATAGAAAAAGAACTTCTGTTTCCAAAAGTTCTCCTGTATCTGTTCGATCTCTTCTTCCGTATAAGGGATTTTCCACATCCAGATCATGCTGTCGCCGATCTGTACTTCTACGGGTTCTGTAAAACTTTGAAGTTTTTTCCGTATGCCTGCCTGTTTTCTTTTATGATCCGGGATCAGATTGATATAAAGCTGCATAGACACGTCCGGCCTGTTTTTTTCACTATATGCCGGAGTACTTCTTTCTATTCGCAAAATCAGACTTTCCCCTGTTGTGGTCAGACTGTGCACCGGGTTTATCTCTCAGATTTCACTGACCAGGCTCTCCAATGCTTCCATGGTCTCGATCTCATTGACTCTGCGGCGCAGGGCTGCAGAGCGCGGCAGTCCTGCCGTATACCACGCAATGTGCTTGCGCATCTCACGGACAGCGGTATATTCTCCCTTGTACTTAAGCTGTAACTCCATATGGCGCAGGATAGTTCTTTTGATTTCCTCCGTATCCGGTCTTGCCGGCTTTTCACCGGTCAAGTCATAATGGATGAGCTGCTTAAAGATCCATGGATTGCCTCTGGCACCGCGCCCGATCATAATACCGTCACACCCTGTCTGCTCTTTCATTCTGAGCGCACTGTCGATATCCGTCACATCGCCGTTTCCGATCACCGGGATCTTCACGGCTTCCTTGACCTGACGGATTATGTCCCAGTCTGCCTCTCCCGAATAATACTGTTCTCTTGTCCTGCCATGTACGGCAACTGCTGCCGCTCCTGCGGCCTCTGCGATCCTCGCGATCTCCACGGCGTTGACATGGTCATCATCAAAGCCCTTACGGATCTTGATCGTGACAGGCTTTTGGATCGCGCGTACAGTCTTTTTGACGATCTGTTCCACCAGCTTCGGCTGTTTCATAAGTGCCGATCCCTCTCCGTTGTTTACGACCTTCGGCACCGGACAGCCCATATTGATATCCAGGATCGAAAAGGGGCGTTCCTCGATCTGTGCGGCCATCTGACTGATGATATCCGGATCCGATCCAAACAGCTGCAAAGATACCGGTACCTCCTGCGGATGGATCTCCATCAGCTCCATGGTATTTTTGTTCTTAAAGTAGATCGCTTTGGCGCTGACCATTTCCATGCCAAGAAGACCTGCGCCTTTTTCTTTGCAGATCAAACGAAATGGCAGGTCTGTCACGCCTGCCATGGGAGCCAGTATATACGGATTATCCAGTATCACATTTCCGATCTGTAATTTCTTCATCGTTTTTACTTCCTTCATTACGTTGCGGTATCGTCAGATCAACCGCTTTCCCTTGTCATCTATCCTGCAGTCGACCGGGATTACGATTTTTTCCCCGCGTTCTTCTCATACAGGATCCGCAGCCCTTCCAGCGTCAGCTTGGAATCGTAGATCTCGATGGCATCCGTATAGTCGGCGATGATCCTGCCCAGTCCTCCGGTCGCCACGACGCGCATATTGTCAAATCCGGACTCCTTACGTACCTGATTGATGATATATTCCGTCTGCCCCACCTGTCCGTAAAAGAGACCCGCCTGCATACTGCTGACCGTATTGCTTGCCAGTATGGATTCCGGTCTCTGGATCTCGATATGAGGCAGCTTCGCGGTGTCTTCCCACAAGGCTTTTGCCGAGATCCCGATACCCGGCGTAATGATACAGACGCCGAAATTCCCCTGTTCATCGATCAGATCATAGGTGGTCGCTGTGCCAAAATCCAAAACCAGTACAGGACCGCCATAAATCTCATAGGCGGCTACCGCATCGACGATACGGTCTGCACCGGTCTCCTTTGGATTCTCACTTTTTACCCGGATCCCGGTCTTGATGCCCGGTCCCACGATAAGGGGATCGGATTTGACATACCGCTTCATGGCATTCGTCAGCGCATGCATGGTATTGGGCACAACGCTTGCTATGATGCTTCCCTCGATATTGCTGACAGAGACATTATTTCTCTGCATCAGGTCACAAAGTAAGATCCCGTACTCATCGGAGGTCCTGGGGATCTTGGTCGTGACACGGAAGGTCGTCACCAGCTGCCTGCCGTCATAAACGCCGAATGTCATATTGGTATTGCCTACATCCACCACTAAAATCATTTTCTTCACTCCTCCTGCATATCCGCGCCCTCATCAGTCATCATTTTTGCACAGTTTTGCGGATACTGTTTTTATTCTTCCTCTGTCAGCAGCTCATCCACGCTCTCTTTTAGAATAAACACGCGGTAATAGAGCTTTAACGCCTCAAACAGCTCCTGCCTGCTGCGGCGTACTTCATTTACCAAAAGACCGCTTCCGATCTCGTCATACAGAATATCCTCTTCTGCGGCATCTGTCTCAAGCTCCACATTACCGTTTTCGTCAAACACAACAGAGAACACACCGCCGATCTCCTCTGTGAACAGTACACAGATGATATGCAGATCATCCCGGATCGACTGGGGAAGCTTATTAAACTGCTCATTAAAATAATATTTTTTTTCATAGGCATTTGCCGCACAGAGCACTGTTTTTTCCTGCTTTTCGGACATTTTCTCCCTCTTTTCTCTCACACATATCCATACACGCCACGTACCGACACTTCCCCGGCATAAACTTTCACGGTCTCTCCGTCTTTTTCCACCAGAAGCTGTCCCTGTTCATCAATCCCTCTCGCAATACCGTCATATTCTCCTTTGGGATCGAGCACACGCACATCTTTATCCAGATTAACGAGTCTTTCATTGTATGCTTCTCTCAGAGCGGACAGATCCTCGCCTGCCATAAATTCAGCATAGTATTTTTCAAAATAATGCAATACTCTCTCCACTAACAGAGCCCTGAGCACTTTGTTCCCACTTTCGATCAAAAGACTGGTCGCTGTCTGTGAGATCTCGGATGCAAACTCTGTCTGATTGACATTAATGCCGATGCCGACTACCACGGAATGGATACAGTCCAACTCTGCCTCCAGTTCTGTCAGCATCCCACACACTTTCTTCCCGTTTACTACGATATCGTTCGGCCACTTGATCTTTGCATCGGTCCGGGTCGTCTCGCGGATCGCATCGCAGACTGCAAGCGCCATGACCAGAGTCAGCATACTTGCCTTATCCGGCGAAATCTCCGGACGCAGTCCCAGAGACATAAAAATATTCGCCCCGGCCGGAGAGATCCATGTCCGGCCGCGCCTGCCTTTACCGGCAGTCTGCTTATCCGCCACTGCAAGCGTCCCGTGAGGAGCTCCTTCCGACATAAGTCTTCGCACATCGTTATTGGTGGAACCGGTCTCATCAAAATAATACACAGTCCGTCCCGCCCATTCCGTCGTGACCCGGCTTAACAGTTCACTTTTGGAAAGGACATCCGGCTCGTTCAAAAGCCTGTATCCTTTCTTGGGCACCGACTCGATCTCATAGCCTTCTTCCTTTAACTGGTTCATGACTTTCCAGACCGCCGTGCGGGATACCCCGAACTGTTCACAGATCTCCTGCCCGGAGACATAGTTATCTGTATGTTTTAACAATTTAATGATCTCTGTTTTCATTTACGCCCCCAGCGTAGCTGCCATAACTGCCTTAATGGTGTGCATACGGTTCTCAGCCTCATCAAAGACTACACTTCTGTCGGATTCAAAGACTTCATCCGTCACTTCCATCTCACTAAAGCCAAACTGCTCACCCTTTTCCCTGCCGATCTGTGTCTTCAGATCGTGGAACGCGGGCAGGCAATGCATAAAGACTGCATTCTCTCCGGCGTTTTTCATCAGTTCCATATTTACCTGATACGGAGAAAGCTCTCTGATACGGCTCTCCCATACTTCATCCGGTTCACCCATGGAAACCCAGACATCGGTATAAACCACATCCGCTCCCTTTGTTCCTTCCATGGCATCCTCTGTCAGTGTGATCGTTGCCCCTGTCTCTTTCGCAATCGCCTCGCAGGTCTCGACCAGCTTCGGATCCGGGAAATATGCCTTCGGTGCACATGCCACAAAATGCATACCCATCTTAGCACAGGTTACCATCCAGGAATTGCCCATATTGTATCTGGCATCACCCATGTAGGCTACCTTGATGCCCTTAAGTGTCCCGAAATGCTCTTTGATCGTCAGAAGATCCGCTAACATCTGTGTCGGATGAAACTCATTGGTCAGTCCGTTCCAGACCGGAACATTGGCGTATTTGGCCAGTTCTTCCACAATCTCCTGCCCGTAGCCTCTGTATTCGATCCCGTCATACATACGGCCCAGCACTCTGGCGGTATCGGCAATGCTTTCTTTCTTGCCGATCTGTGACCCTTTTGGATCCAGATAGGTCGAACCCATTCCCAGATCATGGGCTGCCACTTCGAAAGAGCATCTGGTTCTGGTACTGGTCTTTTCAAAGATCAGTGCAACATTTTTGCCTTTCAATGTATCGTGTAATTCACCGTTTTTCTTTTTTGCCTTATATTCAGCCGCCAGATCCACAAGATATGCGATCTCCTCCGGTGCATAATCCAACAGCTTCAAAAAATGACGTCCTTTTAAATTGATGTCGCTCATGAGATATATCCTCCTGTCTTCTTCTCGTCCGGAAAATGTAAAGCGGATCCGCCTTTCCTTAGAAAAAGAGCAGTTCTCCATGAACTGCTCCCCTCTATCGTCCATTTTCCTGTCATGTATACCTTCAAAAACTACTTCGTTACAAGCTCTTTAAAACTCGTGGCAAGTCCCGCGATCCCCTGAATATCGGAAGGAATGATGATCTTGGTAGCCTGACCGTCTGCCACTTTTTCAAATGCTTCCAGACTCTTGATCTGTAATACGGCTTCATCTGCACCGGCGTCTTTTAACATACGGATACCGGCTGAATTCGCCTGCTGTACTTTTAAGATCGCCTCAGCCTCACCTTCTGCTTCGCGGATCATTTTCTCTTTCTGGGCTTCTGCGCGGAGGATCGCAGATTCTTTCTCTGCCTGTGCCTCTAAGATCGCAGATTCCTTCTTACCTTCCGCAACAAGGATGGTAGATTTCTTCTCACCTTCTGCACGAAGGATCGCTTCTCTTCGCTCACGCTCTGCCTTCATCTGTTTCTCCATGGCATCCTGGATCGCTGCCGGAGGAATGATATTCTTAAGCTCGACACGGTTTACCTTGATACCCCACGGGTCTGTTGCGATGTCCAATGTCGTACTCATCTTGGAATTGATGATCTCGCGGGAAGTCAGTGTCTGGTCTAACTCCATCTCACCGATGATATTACGAAGCGTCGTAGCAGTCAGATTCTCGATCGCCATCAGCGGATTCTCTACACCGTAAGCATAGGCTCTCGGATCTGTGATCTGGAAAAATACGATGGTATCGATACGCATCGTTACATTATCTTTTGTGATAACGGGCTGCGGCGGGAAATCCACCACCTGCTCTTTTAAGTTTACCTTCTTTGCGATCTTGTCAAAGAACGGCGCCTTTACATGAAATCCCACGCTCCATGTGCCCTGATAAGCACCCAGACGCTCAATGACATAGGCATGTGCCTGCGGAACAATGCTGACACAGCTTGCAAGTACTACAATAAAAATCACTAACAATACAATAATCACATACAGCATTTAATTACCCTCTTTTCTTTCTTCAATGATTAGTTTCACTCCGTCCACAGCACGGACGATCCCGACCGTACCCACTTTAAGAGGTGTGTTCTCATCCATATTACGCGCTGCCCATTCCTGGCCGCCCACCGTAACACGTCCGATCCCCTGTAAGTTGTCTACCTCGCTTACCACGATGGCTTCTCTGCCAACCATGCTTTCCACATTTGTCCTGACACGGTCTCTGTTAAAATACTTCACCGCGATCGGTCTCGTAAAGATCAGAAGTACGCAGGAAACAATGATAAATACGATGATCTGTATCCATACCGACGTCCCCAGCACGGCAAGTATCGTCGCTACCAGCGCGCCGCCGGCAAACCAGATAGTCGTAAGCCCCAGCGTAATGATCTCGATCACAAGAAACACGATCAGTGCCGCCAGCCAGAAAAATGCAGGCTGCAATGTGCTAAGTGTGCCCATGATGCATCCTCCTTTCCCCTTTTGCAACTTATTCAAATACTATCATACTATATTTTGGTTTGAATGAAAAGAAAAATTTGAGTATTGCCGATACAATGATAAAGGCAGAGGGTATAACCTCTGCCTTCGTCCGTCTCTTTATTCAATCTGCTTTTAGTAGAATACATGTCCGCCGATCACGATACCGGCTGCTTTGCCGACACCGCCAAAGTGTAATGCACCGCCTACATTGGAAGCACCGTTGATGGCTTCCTGGGCTGCCTGTACGCAGGATGCGCTTGCACCGCTTGCCAGAACGGAAGCTACCTTACCGTCTACTGCCGGCGGGAACTGTCCGGGTGCTGTGATGACTGCCTGAATGGAATTCGGGTAGGCACCGCTTCTGACACGATTCATAACAACTGCGCCGACTGCCAGCTTGCCCTCGTAAGGCTGTGAACCTGCTTCGCACTGGATCAGTGCTGCAAGAAGTGCCACATCATTGCCGGCGGTCGCAACCGCGCCTCTGTTTTTCTTACGCTCTGCCTCTTCCGCCGCTTTGCGTTTTGCCTCTTCTTCTGCCTCGATCTGCTCCATCGTCTTGCCGGAGTCAACAGAAAATTCAACGGAAACATAGTCTGCGGAAACATATCCGACCTGATCGTTCGGAAGCTCAACCTTTACCCAGTCTCCTGCTTCCTCTACTGCTTCCAGCTCCTCGCCAAGCTCAGCCAGATCATAGATCTCTGAATTCTCATCTGCTTCGGTACGGATGCGAAGCGCTTCCGTCTCTACCGTCGCGGTCAGGGAACCGACTTCTTTGCGAAGCTCTGCTGCCTTGGAATCGAATAAAAGGAAGTCATTCTTTACCCAGCCTTCCAAAGCACCACTCTTGATCTTCGTCCAGCCTTCTGTCTCTTCCAGGATCTCACCGCCGCAGTCCTTGAAGAGCTTGCCTGCCAGCTCTGCCTCTTCATTCGGCTCTGTGCGGACATTCACCGCATCCTCCACATTCGCCATAAAGATCTTTGACTGCTCTAAAGCGATCTGCTCTGCACTCTCATCGACTGCCGCCACAGCCGTAGCTGCACCTGCTGTCAGTTCAATTCCTTCAATATCTGAAATCGTAATACTCTCTGTACATGAAAGACATGTTGTCGCACCTGCTGTCACTCCGCTTTCCGGAACTGTCTCATTTGCTAAAACACCCATCGGACCTGCTACAAGCACTGCTGCCATAAATCCACTCGCGATCGTGTATCGTAACGGTCTCCTGTTCATCTTTCTCATAACATCCTCCATATAGGAATAAATTCCTATTCTTTGTTGCATTTCTGTTGCAATTATTACAGAAATGTTAAATGTGTTACAAGATGTATATTAACAAATTATTGCAGTTTTGTCAAATTTATGGTTAAGAAATTATTAAGAAACTCCGCAAAGCCCCATTTTATGGGCGTTTCAACGCTTAACAATTTAAGAATTTCTGTTTAAAAACGGTTGCTTTTCCGGCTCTTTTCTTAGAAATGATGATTTTGGATTTAACAAGATATCAGCTTATTGTTTCCTGTTTACTACCATATCCTGTGGATTTTCTGCGGCGGATGGTTTTACATCAAAAAAAGCGTTATATATTTTACACAAAATATATCACGCTTTTCCTTTTGATGTATGTAATTATTTCACATTTTTAAGGCAATATTTTCATGCATTTCGCCCTCATCCTGCTGTTTACGGCCCGCCGTCCATCACAGACACTCCCTGTAAATCTGTTTGGCCATAGCACCGACAAGCTTCCTACAGACTTCTTGACTTCTCCACACAAGCCATCTGTGCTTCGATCACGGCACTGCGGAATCCCGTCTCTTCCAGGACTCTCACCGCCTCGATGGTCGTACCGGCCGGAGAACATACCATATCCTTTAACTCACCCGGATGTTTCCCGGTCTCAAGCACCATTTTGGCACTTCCGTAGACCGCCTGCGCAGCAAACTGATAAGCCTGCGGGCGCGGCATTCCGTCTGCCACCGCAGCGTCTGCCATGGCTTCGATCAGCATAAATACATATGCCGGAGAGCTTCCGCTGACTCCCACTACCGTATCCATCAAATGCTCCGGCACCTCTATGGCTTTGCCGAAACTGTTTAAGATCTCCGATACTTTTGCAAATTCCTCTGCCGTTACTTTTTCGTTGTGACACACTCCGGTGCAGCCCTCGCCTACCAGCGCAGGTGTGTTGGGCATACAGCGCACGATCTTTAATTCCTTACCGAACAGCTCTGTCAGCCATGCGATAGTCTTGCCGGGGGCAATGGATACGATGACTGTCTCCTCTTTGATCCGGTCTTTGATCTGCGCGATGACTTCCGGAAACATCTGTGGTTTGACCGCCAGAAACAGGATGTCCGCCGTCGTCACTACTTCGATATTATCCGAAACCGCCCGGATTTTGAAATTCTCTGCCGCCTTCGTGACAGCTGCGGAAAACTTGTCTGCACCGATGATATCCGATGCGGAAACGATCCCCTTTCCGGTAATGCCTCCGATAATGGCAGATGCCATGTTGCCCAGTCCGATAAATCCGATTTTCATATTATTCTGTCCTCCCTGTTAAGTAACATATCTATTCTTCTGATCCCGTTCTGCACTTAAAACCACTCGGTAACACCGCGTTGTCTGTGCGCCTCATAGATCAGGATCCCGCATGCCATCGCCGCATTGAGCGATTCGACCTGTCCCTCCATCGGGATGCGCAGATACTTGGTGGCAAGCGCTGCTGTTTCTTTCGTCAGTCCGTTCCCCTCATTGCCGATGAGAAATGCCGTACCCCTGGAATAATCCTGTTTATCATAAGAGATCTCTGCCTTAAGATCCGCCGCATAGCTGGTGATCTCGTTTGCCTGAAATTTCTCAAACACATCTTTAAGCTCCGGCACGATAAAAAACGGCACACGATAAACCGACCCCATCGTGGAACGGATGCTTTTCGGATTAAAGATATCCACTGTTGTACTGTTCATGATGATCCCTGTCACCCCGGCTGCTTCCCCTGTGCGGAAGATCGTGCCGAGATTCCCCGGGTCCTGTAAGTTTTCCAATACGATCCACAGGCCGTTTTGCTTCGCCAGATACGTGTCCAGGTCATAAGCCGGCCGTTCCATGACGCACAAAATCCCCTGTGGTGTCTTCGTGTCGCTGATCCTTGCAAAAACCTCTTCACTTACCAGCTCACAGGGAATCCCCCATGAAAAGCAATCGGACAAAGACTCCTTCTCACAGAGCCGATTGGTCATATAGATCTCCCGGATCTGCTCCCTGGGAGCTTCCCGGAACATGCGGATCCCCTCCACGATATAGCAGTTTTGCTCCCTTCTTGCTCTCCCCCGGTTTACAAGCTGTATCACATTTTTGATTCTTTGATTCGATGGTGAAGTGATCATATCATTGCCCTTCTTCGCGTATAAAAGCCTGTTCGGAATCGATCCTTATTTGCTCAGTTCTCTGCTGACCTGATACTGATATTCCGGGATGCTCTTGGTCATACTCAGTGCCTCGTCAATATCATAATCCGTAATATCGCCGTTTTTCTGCGCTACCACACGGTTTGTCTTACCCTGGCAGATGATATCCGCCGCATAGGCTCCCATCAGGGATGCATAGAAACGGTCTTTACAGGTCGGATTACCGCCTCGCTGCATGTATCCTAAGATCGTAGCTCTCGTCTCAATACCGGTCGCCGCCTCGATCCGGCGAGCCATTGAGGTGGAATGTCCGATTCCCTCTGCGTTGATGATGATATGATGGGTTTTGCCGCGTTTACGGTTATTGATGATATTGTTGATGATATCCTGCTCATTGAAATTGTATTTTTCCGGAAGAAGGATATCCTCCGCTCCATTGGCAACCCCGCACCAGAGTGCGATATAGCCCGCATTACGTCCCATAACCTCGATGATACTGCACCGCTCATGGGAAGAGGACGTATCTCTTACCTTGTCGATCGCATCCATCGCAGTATTGATCGCCGTATCAAAACCGATGGTATAATCGGTACAGGCAATATCCAGGTCGATCGTTCCCGGAATGCCGATGGTGTTGATGCCATGCTTCGAAAGCGCCTGCGCACCGCGGTAGGATCCGTCACCACCGATCACCACGATACCGTCAATACCATGTTTTCTGCAGATCTCAGCGCCCTTCTGCTGTCCTTCTTCTGTCTTAAACTCCATACATCTGGCTGTGCCAAGGATCGTACCGCCGCGCTGTATGATATCGGAAACATCCCGCTTCTCCATATCAACGATCTCTTCGTTTAAAAGACCCTGATATCCTTTTTTGATGCCTTTTACCGATACGCCATTGGCGATCGCCTTACGGACAACGGCACGGATCGCTGCGTTCATTCCCGGTGCATCTCCACCGCTTGTCAAAACGCCGATCGTCTTTATCTCTTTTTCCATCTGTTTCTCCTCCTGTATCATAACGGGACAGCTGTCCCATATCTACTCCTGCCGGACAGATCTCTATCTGTATGATTCCATTCTCCACACAATGCAGAAAAAAATCAACCCCTTTTTTCATATTTTTCAGATTTCATAGCGTCCCGGCATATGAGTAAGAATCTTTCTCATTTCTATACCCTGTCAGTCATTTCTCGCATTTCCACCATGTGGAGAGCCTTTTACCGCCTCTGGATCTTTCTGTTTCAGTACCAGAATTTTTAAAGAAAAACATCAGACCAGCTTCACATTCTCTTCTCCCAAAAGCGCCATCAGCTGTCCGATGAGTTTTGCATCCGCTTCGATATTGTGATTCGGTGGGAGTTTCTTCATTTGTCTGGTATCTTTTAATACGATCACCACATTATCCTTTCCCTCGGACTGTCCTAAGATCTTTTGCAGACCTTCATTCATGGCAAGGTACTGCTCTTTATCGGTAAACTGCAGCCACAGCGTCTTTGGCATCTGTGAAAAGGGAACGATGGAAGAAGCCACCAGTTTTCCGTCCTTTTCATCCTCCGCCTGCACACGCCCGGTCACAAATACCTTCTCATCCACATTTATATAAGAAGCATTCTTTTCATAGTCTCTCGGGAAGACGATCACCTCCATGGCGCCGTACATATCTTCCAGCGTTAAAAACGCCATGATCCTGTCGTTTTTGGTATATTTGATCCGTTTCTCCGCGATCATGCCTCCTACTGTCACTAAACTGCCGTCTTTTGCGCGGATCGTATCCGTCTCCTCGTCCAGATAAAAGTCTGAGGTTTTGGCAGTACTGTACTTTTTCAGTATGGAAACATATTCCTCCAGGGGATGACCGCTGACATAGATCCCGATCACTTCCTTTTCGTATGCTAAAAGCTCTTCCTTGTCAAATTCTCCGATATCCGGCAGTTTGATGTCAAAATTTTCTTTCTCTTCTTCATCCACAAAATCAAACAGACTCATCTGCCCGGCCAGGTTGTTCTTTTTGTCCTTGACCGTCTGCTCCATGATCGTCCCGTATATGGCCATAAGCTGTTTTCGCGTACCCGGAATGCTATCAAAGGCGCCTGCCTTGATAAAATTCTCTACCAGCCGCTTGTTGATCTCCGATTCCGTCATGCGGGTGATGAAATCCTGGAGCGTCGTAAATTTGCCACGGGCCTTTCGCTCCCCGATAATGACATTCACGATGTTGCGCCCCACCCCTTTGATCGCTGTCAATGCATAGCGTATGGCATTGCCGCTTACGGAAAACCCTGCCTCCCCTTCATTCACATCCGGCGGCAGGATCGCAATATGCATGCTCCGGCAGGTCACAATATACTCTGCGACTTTGGAAAGATTGTCGATCACACTGGTGATCAGGGCTGCCATATATTCCACCGGATAATAATACTTTAGATAAGCGGTCTGATAAGCCACTACCGCATAGCATGCCGCATGGGATTTGTTAAAGGCGTATTTGGCAAAATCCATCATCTCATCATAGATCTGTCCTGCCACCTTCTCCGGGATTCCGTTGGCAATACAGCCGGGAACGTTTTCTTCCGGATTCCCATAGATGAAGTTCGCCCGCTCCTTCTCCATGACTGCCTGCTTTTTCTTACTCATGGCACGCCGGACCAGGTCGCTGCGTCCAAGTGTATAACCGCCTAATTCCCGCACGATCTGCATGACCTGCTCCTGATAGACGATGCAGCCGTAGGTCGGCTCTAAGATCGGTTCAAGCTGCGGGCAGGAATAGGTCACCGCATCCGCATTGTCCTTGCCCTTGATGTATTTCGGGATAAAGTCCATAGGGCCGGGACGGTACAGGGATATTCCGGCAATAATATCCTCTAAGCTCTTTGGCTTTAACTCCTTCATGAAGCTCTTCATGCCCCCGCTTTCCAGCTGGAACACACCGTCTGTCTTGCCGGTTCCGATGGATGCGAGCACTTCTTTATCCTCAAAATCGATATGATCGATATCGATGTCGATTCCTTTACTCTTTTTCACATTGCGCACTGCATTCTGGATCACCGTGAGTGTCCGAAGCCCCAGAAAGTCCATTTTCAAAAGTCCCAGCTCTTCGATGGTCGTCATGGTAAACTGGGTCGTGATCGACCCGTCCGAACCTCTTGAGAGCGGTACAAACTCCTCCGCCGGCTTCTGACAGATCACCACCCCCGCAGCATGCATGGAAGTATGCCTGGGAAGACCTTCCAGTCTTTTGCACATGTCGATCAGATACTTTACTTTTTCATCCGTTTCATAAAGTGTCCGGAATTCGGGATTCATATCCAGTGCTTTTTCGATGGTGATGTTTAATTCATTCGGGATCATTTTGGCGATGGAATCCACATAGGCATAGGGAAGATCCATCACGCGCCCCACATCACGGATCACACCCTTGGCCGCCATGGTACCGAAGGTAACGATCTGCACGACTTTGTCGGAGCCGTACTTACGCCCCACGTAGTCGATGACTTCCTGCCTTCTCTCGAAGCAGAAGTCAATATCGATATCGGGCATCGACACACGTTCCGGATTCAGGAATCGCTCAAAGAGCAGATTGTAACGGATCGGATCGATATTGGTGATCTTCAGACAGTAGGAAACGATGCTTCCGGCGGCGCTTCCCCTGCCGGGTCCGACCATGATCCCGTTTTGTCTGGAGAAGTTGATAAAGTCCCACACGATCAGAAAATAGTCCACATACCCCATTTTCTTGATCGTACCAAGCTCATAGTCCAGTCTCTTTTTTAAAGTACCGTCGTCCTGTGGGTAACGCTCCTTTAAGCCATCCATGCAGAGTTTGTTCAGATAGGTCCAGGAGTCGAATCCTTCCGGAACTTCAAATTTCGGGAGCTTTGTCACACCGAATTCAATCTCCACATGGCATCTTTCCGCGATCCTGTGGGTATTTTCAATCGCCTCCGGCGCATAGGGAAAGAGGCGTTTCATCTCCTCTTCACTCTTGATGTAATACTGACCGCCCTCATAGCGCATGCGGTCCTCATCATCCAGTTTCTTGGCCGTCTGGATGCAAAGCAGGATATCATGGGGCGCCGCATCCTCCGCATAGGTATAATGCACGTCGTTGGTGGCAACCAACGGAATGTTAAGCTCCCGGCTCATCTTTAAAAGTGCTGCATTTACCGTCTGCTGATCCGCCAGTCCGTGATCCTGCAATTCCAGAAAGTAGTTGCCTTCTCCAAAACAGTCTCTGTATCTGAGTGCTGCTTCTTGTGCCGCATCGATCAGTCCTTTTGTGATATAGCGCTGCACTTCGCCCGCCAGACAGGCAGACAGTGCAATGATGCCCTCATGAAACTCCCGCAGCACTTCCATGTCCACGCGGGGTTTATAATAATAACCTTCTGTGAAACCGCGGCTGACGATCTTCATCAGGTTAGAGTAGCCGGTATTGTTCTCTGCCAGAAGGACAAGATGGTAATAACGGTCTTCGCCCCCCGTCAGCTCTTTATCGAAACGGGAATTTGGCGCCACATAAACTTCACACCCCAGGATCGGATTGATCCCGGCTTCCTTTGCCGCCCGGTAAAAGTCGATCACACCATACATGACGCCGTGATCTGTGATCGCACAGCTGTCCATGCCAAGCTCTTTGACGCGCCTGACACATTCCTTGATCTTATTAGAGCCGTCCAGCAGACTATATTCGGTATGTACGTGTAAATGAGTAAATGCCATGGGTGTATCTCCTGTTTTATTCCCGGTCAGAAAATGTCATATCAACATCTATCAGTTTATCATATCCTCTTTGTCTGTATCAAGCATATATCAGATCACGAAAGAAAAATGCTTTCAGGACCGGCTGATAGCGTCTTGAAAGCATTTCCATTATCTTATAAATATTTCTTCAGATCCTCGACCTTATCCAGCTTCTCCCACGGAAGATCCAGATCGTTTCTTCCGAAGTGTCCATATGCTGCGGTCTGTTTATAGATCGGGCGGCGTAAGTCTAACATCCTGATGATGCCTGCCGGTCTCAGATCAAAGTGTTCGCGGACGATCTCTACTAATTTCTCATCCGAAATCCTGCCGGTACCGAAAGTATCCACCATGATGGAAGTGGGGTATGCCACACCGATCGCATAGGAAAGCTGGATCTCGCACTTATCGGCAAGTCCTGCTGCCACGATGTTCTTCGCTACATAGCGGGCGGCATAAGCTGCAGAACGGTCTACCTTTGTACAGTCCTTTCCGGAAAAAGCTCCGCCGCCATGACGGGCATATCCGCCGTAGGTATCTACGATAATCTTACGTCCGGTCAGTCCGGCATCGCCATGAGGTCCCCCGATCACGAAGCGTCCGGTCGGATTGATGAAGAACTTGGTCTTCTCATCGATCATATCCTGCGGAAGCACCGGGTCAAAGACATATTTCTTAATATCCTCATGGATCTGTTCCTGTGATACATCCGCCGCGTGCTGGGTGGAAAGAACAACAGCCTCTAATCTGACAGGCTTCCCGTCCTCATCATATTCCACGGAAACCTGGCTCTTGCCATCGGGTCTTAAATAGTCAAGGGTACCGTCTTTACGCACATCCGTCAGACGCTTTGCAAGCTTATGCGCCAGACTGATGGGATAAGGCATATACTCCTCTGTCTCATTGGAAGCATACCCAAACATCATCCCCTGATCGCCTGCGCCGATCGCATCGATCTGCTCGTCTGACATTTTGTTTTCTTTCGCTTCCAGTGCCTTGTCCACGCCCATGGCGATATCTGCAGACTGTTTGTCAAGCGCTACCATAACCGCGCAGGAATCCGCATCAAACCCCATATCCCCGCCGGTATAGCCGATCTCGCGGATCGTCTCTCTTACAATAGAAGGAACATCCAGGTTGGCCTTGGTCGTGATCTCTCCGGTCACTAAGGTAAGACCGGTACAGCAGGTGGTCTCACAGGCAACGCGGCTCATCGGATCCTGCTCGATGCAGGCATCTAAGATCGCATCGGAAATCGCATCGCAGACTTTGTCGGGATGTCCTTCGGTTACGGATTCAGAAGTAAATAATCTCTTGTCCATTTTTTCTCCTTTACAAAACAACGGGTTTAGCATTACGATCCAAAGCCGGCCTGCCGACCTGCATTCATAATGCTTTAGAAACAAAAAGTCCGCTTAAAAAAGCGGACCACAAAACCTTAACGATTCTCTTATTGTTCGAAAATTCGCTCAGGTTGGCACCTTCCATCGGACAGATCCAGATGGGGTTGCCGTGGCTTCGCAGGTCCTATGTACCTCCACCACTCTGAATAAGAGTTCATAGTATTCATTGATTCAAGTGCCACTATACACTGTTTTCTTTTTCCCGTCAAGATACTTTTTACCTTTCGTTGACTTTTTTTCAAACTCTCTTTATAATAATGATGACTGACTTATTATGATAATGATTCGGAATCGGCTTGAAGCACACCGTTTTTTCCTGTTCTGAATTGTTATAAATAAAATCGATCAACAGGCTGCGTAGGCGGACATTTTTTATTTTACGGGATTTGAGGGGCGCGGAGTGATTCGGAAAGGGATCCTTTATATATGAAGAGAATGAAAATCGGAGATTTACGTCCTGGAATGGTCACCGCAGAGGATGTATATAATTATAACGATCAGCTTGTGTTTCCGAAAGGGCACAGATTGGATCAGGACAGTATTGATCGTCTTGATATGTTTTCCATCATGTCGATCCGCGTGGAAGACCAGAAGGAAGTCACCTTTTCTCTGGAGCCGGAACAAGATCGGATCAAACCGGAGCATTATGTGGAAATGCCTTACTCCGAAAGAGTCAGGGAAAGTACGGAATTTAAAGAATTTCAAAAAAAATTCGAGGAAAATCTCGGTGTATTTAAAAACAGTCTGAATGAGATTGTCCAAAAGGGATCGGATATCGATGTCAAAGGCGTTTTAACGAGTACAATGGATCTGATCAATACCAGCAAAGGGCGGGTAAACATTTTTGATATGCTGCAGAATATGCGTCAATATGACGATCTTACGTTTGCCCATTGCCTGAATGTGGCACTGATCGCCAATGTACTGGCCGGATGGCTTCATATGTCGGAGGAAGATGTACAGCTTGTGACCTTATGCGGTGTTTTCCATGATATTGGTAAGCTGGCTATCCCGGATGAAATCGTCAAAAAGCCCGGCAAACTGACTGCCGAAGAATATAAACTGATCAAAACCCATACGATCGAGGGCTACAAGATCCTGCAGCCGCACCCCATCAGCGAGCATATCAAAAATGCAGCACTGATGCACCACGAGCGCTGTGATGGCGGCGGATATCCCTTCGCTTTTACATCAAACCAGATTGACGGGTATGCCAAGATCATCGCGATCGCAGATGTATACGATGCCATGACGGCTCCCAGGGTTTACCGCGGTGCCCTCTGCCCCTTCAAGGTGATCGAGATCTTTGAGCAGGAAGGGCTGCAGCGCTACGATGCTAAATTTATTTTGACGTTTTTGGAGAATGTGGTACTGACTTATATGGGAAACACTGTACGCCTGTCGGATGGCAGAGAAGGAAAGATTGTATTTATCAACAAGCAGACTCTTTCCAAGCCAATGATCGAATCAAACGGACAGTTTATCGATCTCTCAAAAGAGAAGGAACTCAGCATAGAAATGATCTTATAAAAAAGGCAGCAAACGACCGGGTTTGCTGCCCTTTATTTATCTGCTTCCCTAAAATATGATCAACCTGCTCCACGCCACGATCACCAGCAAAAACACCAGCTCCTGTATCTGGAGATAGTATCCTGCCAGATCTCCGGTGATGCCACCGAATTTTTCTTTGGCAAAGGATTGATAGAGGACATACATAAATGCCGCCACACACATCAGTACGATGGCTTCCAGCCGGTCGATGCAGGCACAGGCACCGAACGTCACGGAAAGGTAAAGGCCGCTGCTGATCCAGATCGCCTTTCTTTGCATGGCGTCGGCAAACGTCTTTTGCAGTCCGTCTTTTCGGGCACTCGGTATTGTAATAAAGCACACGGCGCTCAAGGCGCGGGAGATCACAAAGCAGGGGGCAAACAAAAGAATTTCCCTCTCATCCTCCAGCTCGCTCAGAGCACCAAAATAGAGAAGGGAATACCCTATCAGGCTGATCACCGAAAAAGCTCCGATATGGGGGTCTTTCATGATCTCCAGTCTCCGCTCCTTTGTCTGATAGGAACTCATTGCATCTTTTGTATCCATATAGCCGTCCATATGGATCCCGCCGGTGATCAATATCGGCGCGATAAACAAAAAAGCGGAGCGGAACATTGTCCCGAATCCCAAAGCGGTCAGATGGAAAAAGAGTCCGACCTGCACAGCTCCGATCACAAGCCCGATCAGCGGGAAAAAGCAAAGGGCATAACGCAGGCTGTTTTCTTCCCATTTGACAGTGGGCATCGGTATTTTAGAATACATGGAAAATGCAATGGGAAACCCCCGTAAAAAATCTTTCATCTTTCTTTCCTCATAGCCGTACATGCCAGAACGGTTTTATCTGCATCTGACTGCGATCCCGCAGACAACCTCATACACCTGATCTGCCTTATCTGCAAGCTTTTGATTGCAAAGCCCCAAAAGCGCAAGATAGGACATGGTCATCTCATCATAAACATTCCCGTCCGAAAATACATCATTGGTAACGATGATCAGCTCTTCAAGCCTATCATTTAAAGCCGACAATTCCGAAACCATCTCCTCCGAAAGACTTTGAAGCTTCTCTTTGGTAAAAGTCACCGCATGAAACGGATCATAGTCTCCAAACATGACATTGGAAGCATAATTGGACATGCACTCAAACAGTCCTGTCTTTCCTGCGTGTTTGTCTCTTCGTGCCTCCATCAGGGAGCGGCCAAAGCATTCAACTGTCTCATAATCCGCTTCTTTTCTGCGTTCGCGGTGCTTACGGATGCGTTCTTTGCATTCAGCATCGCAGGGCTTCATCGTCGCAATATATATTTTCCCGCCGGATTCCCGTTCTTTTGCCAGCTTTTCCGCAAATGCGGACTTGCCGCTGGCGCTTCCTCCTATGACAAGGATCATCTGCCCCATCCTTTCCGATCATTTCCCACATCCTACAGATACCCCTTCAAAAGCCAGATCGGGCTTTGCGGCTCCATACGATGATAGCTGCCAAGCGGCATCATACGGGATGTCTGAAGCTGTATAACGGAAACCTCCGATAATCCAATGGTTTCTTTTCTGTCTGCCTTCTTTTCATTCACAGCCTCACAAGCAAGCTCCATAAGTTCCTTCCAGGTCTCTGTCGTCACAGCGCTGATGACCACCGGAAGCCTCTGCCCGGCTTTTTTCTCTTTTAAGGCTGTCAGAATATCACGGAGTCTTCCCCTGCTGCCACCGATAAAAACCGCATCTGCATCCTGTAAGTCTGTGAGCGCTTGCGGTGCCATACCTTCCACAACCTTTACCTGGTCCATGGAATGCTTTCTGCAATTCTGCCTGATCAGTTCTGCCCCCTGTTTTGTATACTCGATCGCATAGGCAGTTCCAAACGGTATCTTCCTGGCAAGCTCTAACGTCACCGCTCCCGTTCCGGCACCGATATCATAGAGCACGCCGTCCTTTTTTAACTCCAGCATGGAACAGATCTGACAGCGGATCTCCGCCTTCGTCATCGGGACATTCCCCCGTATGAAATCTCCGTCCCGGAAACTGTCTGCCGGATTGACATTCTTTTCATTCTCGATCAACAAACATAACAACGGCCCCTCCGACAGCTGCGTCCTGCTTTTTAGAAGCTGCTCAAATGTCTCACCATATTCGCACGCCCTGCAGGAAAAAAGAGTTTCTGCCTCATAGGAAAGGAAAAAACCTGCATAGATCTTCACATCTGCCAGTCCGTATTCGCACAGACGCTTCGCAAGCTCACATCCATCCCCCTCCATCAGTACAAAGGTAAGACGGTGAGTATGCACTCTGTATGCGATATTCTCATTTCGCCCATGAAGACTGGCGATGGAAACTTCATTATAATCCTTGCCAAATGCCGCACACAGATAAGACAGACTGGAAATTCCCGGATGGATCTCTATCTGCACCCCGGCTGATTTTTGATAGCCTTCGTCCCTTAAAAGTGCAGACAGCTTCTTCGTCCCACTGTAAAATCCGCTGTCTCCGGACATTAACACGCAGTACCGACTTTCTTCCGATTCTTTTATGATCTGCGCGATCTGATCCGGCAGGTACTGTTCGACATAACGCTTTTTGTCTGTCATCTGTCCGGATTTCCCCGGTGTGGCACCATTTTCCGACAGCTTTCGGGCCATCCCGATCATACGCGGCGCACCGATGACCACCTGCGCCGTTTCAATATCCCGGCACACCTGTCGGGTCGCAAGCAAAGTATTTCCCGGTCCGATTCCCGCCAGAATGACTTGTTTTTTCATAAGCTCAGTCCTTTAATTCCTTCCTGACATCGTTCATGGCTTCCTGCAGCGAAATGCCGGAATCCATCGGACGTCTGATGATCAGCACAAGGATCTTTTCTTTCTCTGCCGCCTGCATTTTCTCCGCAAATCCTCCACTGATGCCGGATTCTTTCGTGATCAGATAACGAATGTTTAATCTTTGGAAGGTTTTCAGATTGTGCTCCATGCTAAAAGGTCCCTGCTCCATCAGGATATGGGATTCCTCCATTCCTTTTTGCATCAGCTGTGTTTTGCGCCATTCATCCGGCAGGATGCGGATATATACGCGTTTTTGAAAATCGGGCAGTTCAAAAAGGCAGCCCGTTTCTTTGCTTCCGGTAGTCACAAGCACATTTCCCTGCGTTTCCTTTAAAAATGTGATCGCCTGTGTGAGATTGTTGAACCACTCAAAGCTCCCTTTTTCCAGATAATCTTCCGGATTTAACTCCTCCCGCAGGATCCTGCGGTAAGGAATGCGCAGATAGCGGCAGGCATTTTTACAGTTTTGGGTCACTTCCTTCGCATAGGGATGAGTCGCATCATACACATGCGTGATCTCACAATCATGAAAGAAATATTTTAGCTGCATCTCATCAAAACGTCCGACATGGACTTTACAGTATTTATACTCCGGCAATACTTTTTCCCCGTATTCCGTAGCCACCAGAACATGGCTTTCCACCCGGTTTTTTTCCAGAAATTCCGCAAATAAGCGCCCTTCCGTCGTTCCCGCGATGAGCGCGATCTTTAATGGTTTCATGAAATCAGTTTCCCCCTCCGATCCGATATCCTCTCGGTGTTACCATCCTGCCATTTATCAACTTCGTGGAGGAATTCCCGATGAATACCGTCGTGAACATATCCACCGGAGTGTCTTTTAGTTCTTCCAATGTCAGGATATGACTTTCTTCGCCCTCTCTGCCGATATTTTTCACATAGCCGCAGACTCTGTCTGCCGGCAGGATCTCAAGCAGCCACTCACAGGCTTTCTTAAGATAATCGCTGCGGTTTTTCCCTCCGGGATTGTAGATCACGATCGACAGATCCGCCTGTGCCGCCAGGCGGAGACGTTTTTCGATCCGTTCTAACGGTGTCAGTCTGTCACTTAAGCTGATCACTGCAAAATCGTGTGTCAGGGGTGCTCCCAGAACCGCACCGCCGCTTAGTGCCGCAGTGATCCCGGGGATAACCCGTATCGTTACAGACGGAAAATTCTCCGCCAATTCATAGACTAACGATGCCATCCCGTAAACGCCGCTGTCTCCACTGCAGACAAGCGCCACCCTGCGTCCTTTCGCCGCTTTTTCCAACGCCCATTCACACCGTTTCGTTTCCTGTGTCATGGGTGTTGTATAATACTCTTTGTCTTTTATGAATTTTTGTACCAGTTCCGCATAGACCGTATAACCGACGATAACTTCACTTTCTTCCAAAGCCTCCAGAGCCTCGATCGTAAGATATTGCCTGTCGCCCGGCCCGATTCCGATGATCGTAAGCATATTTTTCCCTTTTATTGTATTCCTGACTCTTTCAGGCAGACTCGTGACACAGGATTCTTAGTCCTGTACTGTTTTGATAGCAGATCTCTTCCGGAAGGTCTGTAACTTCACACTGTTTCTCATAAACAGCGATGGTCATACCGTCTTTTGCCTGCCTGGCAACAAGGCACCTGCCTCTGCCGGATGCAAGAAAAGCCGCCCGTTCACAGACATTATCCACCCCGGTGATCTGCGATACAAACTCTGAGGAAGAAAAACTTCCTTCTATCTCTCTTAACTGCTCTGCGCTGTAAAAACAGACCGCGCTCTGCAGGGACTCTGCCAGCTTTAAAATTCCTTTTTCTTCTTTTTTCAGATCGATACTTGCGATCGCTGCGATACTCTCTTCGCAAAGATCATATCGAGCAGTCGTCTCTTTTACAAATTCCGACAGTTCGGCAAAGCCTTTGCCTCTGCGACAGCCAATACCAAGATAAAGATTGCGGGGAAGCAAAACCGCCGTATGCTCATAGGGACGTGCATTATCTGCTTCACTTTTGCGGTTCGTAAATAGGATCCCGCATTCCGTTCCCTCTAAAAGAGCTGCCGAGAACCGCTTTAACTGTTCTCTGTCATAAATGCAAAGCTTCTTCTCCTTTGCAAACACATCAACGGCAAAGGTATCATTGACGTCGGTAGCTGTGGTAAGCACCAGGCTGCTGCCTGATACCTGTGCCAGTTTTTTGCCGAATGCATTCGCTCCACCGATATGTCCGGACAACAGCGGAATGACAAAATGAGCCCTCTCATCCATGACAAGCACCGCCGGATCCGTATATTTATCCTTAAGATGCGGAGCGATGGCCCGCACCGCAATCCCGCAGGCTCCGATAAAAAGAAGGACTTCCTTATGCCAGAACGCCTGTGTCACTCCGGATAATGTCAGAGAATCCTCCTGCTCTTTCTTACAGGCTGCCCCGCTGCTCCCATCGGTACGGCTCCGCCCAAGCAGACAGATCTTTTCTATTTTATAAGCGCTTCCCTCTTCTGCCATCAGGAGGGACGCTATCTTCTCTGCCAGTAAACCTCCTGCCTGTGTGAAACTGATGATCCCTATTTCCATCTTATCTGTCACTTTCCATCTCTTTTTGCCCAACCTTCCGGAAACGTAAAAAGATATCCTCTGCCTGACGCTTGCCGGCTTTGATGCATTATCCGACACCCGTACAGTCTGCGCAGATCATACTCCTCTTCTGTATTCCGTCGTAAAATGTTTATCATACAGTTTCGACAGGGCATAATCATCACCGAGCACCTTTCCGACAATGATCAGTGCTGTCTTTTTGATCCCGGCCGCCTGTACCTTCTCTGCCAGCTCATCCAGGGATGCCCGCACGATCTTTTCATCTTCCCAGGTAGCCTTATATACGACTGCTGCCGGTGTGTCCGGCTGATAACCGCCCTCTGTCAGCTCCCGTACCACATCCTCGATCATCCCGACGCTTAAAAACAGGATCATCGTCGCCTGATGCGCTGCAAAACTCCGCACCGACTCTCCATCCGGCACTGTCGTCCTTCCGGACATACGGGTAATGATAATACTCTGGGACACCTCCGGTAAGGTATATTCGCACGCAAGGCTGGCAGCCGCCCCAAAAAAGGAGCTCACACCCGGGCATACATCATAGGATATGCCGTCCCTCTTGAGCAGATCGATCTGTTCGCGGATCGCCCCGTAAACGGATGGATCTCCGGTGTGAAGACGCACCGTAGTCTTCCCTTCGGCCTCCGCCTGCTTCATGACCTCAATGACCTGCTCCAGGTTCATGCAGGCGCTGTTATGAATCCGGCATCCCTCTTTCGCAAAACTTAACAGCTCCGGATTGACTAAGGAACCTGCATAGATAATGACATCCGCTGTCTCAAGCAAACGTCTGCCCCGCAAGGTGATCAGATCCGGTGCCCCGGGTCCCGCTCCGACAAAATGTACCATTTTATCAATCCCCTTTGCTTTCCATGATTAATCCACATATCTAAAGTATAGCAAATTTTCGTAAAATTTCAATTATTTACACAAACGCAACAGCTCTTGTGCATCCTTTGTCTGCCCCAGGAAGCCGCGTTTTTCGGAAAAAAGGATTACACCGGCTCTCACACCGGCTCCCACGCGATGATGCACCTTTTCATCGATCGCTTTCAGAAGCTGCTCCAAAACAGGTTCCAAAAGGTCATGCGTCTCCAGAAGATCCAGCGCCGCATCCGTCATGACACAGTCCATCAGTTCACCCAAAAGCTTTCTGTCCGCACCGTTGAATGCCGCATACAATGCGATCAGCTCCATCCTGCAGTCTGCCACCTTTGAATGCGTCTGAAAGATCCCGCCCGCCAGTTTGACCAGTTTGCCGATGTTTCCCACCAGAAGGATCTGCTCAAAACCCATGGCAACAGCCAGATCAAACGTCTGCCCGATGTAATTGCTGCAACTTACATCGGCCTGCCCGGGCAGATGCAAAAGTTCTGTGGCATAGCGGTGCCCGTAATTCCCCGGAGTGATGATCAGAAATTTCTTTCCTTCTGCTTTTCGCACCCTGAGTTCCGTCTCAATGGTGTCCACTAACGCCTGCTCACTCATGGGCTCCACGATCCCGGTGGTGCCAAGGATGGAAATACCGCCCTCGATGCCGAGCCTTGGATTAAAGGTCTTGCGGGCAATCTCTTCGCCTTCCGGCGCAAAAATGAGTACGTTCAGGATTCCTCGAAAGCCCATCTCTTCCATGACCTCTCCCACCGCTTCCCGGATCATCCTGCGCGGTACCTCGTTGATCGCAGCAGCACCCACAGGCTGATTGAGCCCTTCCTTTGTCACCCTGCCGATCCCAATACCGCCATCGATCAGAACGTTCTCTTTTACGTATTGATCATGGGACACTCCTGTCTCTTTCCCGAACCCCACCTTTGCGAAGATCCGGATCCCGTTCGTGATATCCGGATCATCGCCGCTGTCCTTCCTGACTGCGCAGGATACCGTTGTTTCTTCTATAGAAATATCCTCTACCGAAAGCGTCAGGTCCGTATGTGCCGGTGTTTTGAGCGAGACCTCTGCGCATTGCTTTTGGGTCAAAAGCATATAAGCGGCCGCTTTCGCCGCCGCTGTTGCGCAGGTTCCCGTCGTGAACCCTTTTCTTAATTTTTTACGGTTTTTATATACATATTCTTCCATAGACGCCATTCACACTACCTGCACAGATATTTCTTTACCTCTGTCAAGGAAGCAAGTACTGCCTCCGAAAGCTCTTTCATTTCCTCTGTTGCCTCCAACACATCCGGTACCATGATGGTATGAAGTCCCGCTGCCGCGCAGGCTCGGATCCCGTTGTGGGAATCCTCGATCCCGTAGCAGACCTGCGGAGACAGGTTCAAAAGAGCACATGCTTTTAAAAAGATATCCGGTGCCGGTTTGCTCTTTTCCACCTGATCCCCGCAGACCAGGATCGTAAAGTAATCGATCAGTCCCGCTTCCGTAAGCTCCTTTCGGACCATTTCCTCGCGCGTAGAAGAGGCCAGGGCTATCCGTTTGCCTTCTTTTTGCAGTGCTTCCAGTAATTCCACCGCGCCCTCCTTTACCGGCAGGCGCCCATTGCTGTAACGGCTCTGGAACAGTGCCCGCATTTCGGCTCTGTAGGTTTCATAAGGAAAATCCTTACCATAGCGATCCATCATTTTCTCGGTGGTCAGCTTCGTATTGATCCCTGTACACTCGATACAGGCTTCTTCGATATCCGGTATCCCGTATTTATCCGCGATCTCTTTCCAGCACTCGATCACGCAGCGTTCCGAATCGAAGATCACTCCGTCCATATCAAAGATCACTGCTTCAAAATCACAAACCGACATTTCTTCTCTCCTTCACTTATCTTCCATCTTTGATCAGCATACCTGTCACTGCCGAGACCGCTCCGAATAACACTCCGGCAATCGGCCATACGATCCAGGTAATGTTCCATTTCATTGTAACAAAACTCCAGATAAAGTAAATAGCCAATACCAGACTCCAATAAACAGAAGCGATGTTTCCCTTTTGCTTCTCACGCTCTTTTTGGGCAAGCGTAAATTCGCCTTCCTGTAAAAGTCTGTCATAGCTTCCGTTCACACTGCCGGCCCGTACAAACAGATTCACCGCTGTCGCTACCATCATCAGTAAAACTCCTACCATCGTCGTGATCACTAATTCGCCCAGATTGGCCAGGGATGCCACGATCAGAGGGAGCGGGCTTGCAATGCAGAGTAACACACCGGTCACGATCAATACAGAATACTTATTTTCATAGTTTCTTTTCTTCTCTCCGACCATTCCTGCTATGCCATATTCTGTCTCGATAGCTTCCCGATCCAAATACTCATAATGTTTCATCTTCAGCCCGGTTGTGACAAAAATAAACACCGCTGCTGCGACCAGCAAAAACAGTACAACAATTCCGACTGCTGCTGCCAGATTCTCAGAAATCCCAAAACGCTTTTCCTCTGACAGTCCTGCCAGAAAGATCAGGATCACCGGAGACAGGATACACATCGAAACCGCATTCGCCACTCTGTTTGCATAAATCTCCATAAAATCAAGATACCCGACTGCTTCTTCCATGGAAACCTTTCGCATGGGCGGAACGGATTCCGCTTCCACGATCTCTCCCTTTGCTTCCGCTGCGATCTCGATATCATCTTTCAACAGATAATCTGTGGAGACGCCAAAAATCTCCGCCATACGGATGATCCTCTGAAGATCGGGAACTGCCTGAGCCCCTTCCCATTTGGATACCGACTGTCTCGACACTGCCAGCTTCTCTGCCAGTTCTTCCTGGGACCAGCCGTTTCTTTTCCTCTCATTCATGATCTTGTCTGCTAATATCATATTCTTCATCCTTTCCTGAAGCCCCCTGTTTAAAATTCTGTCTTCCGGCAAATGGTACGTACAGCTGGAGAACATTCTCTCCAAACTTGCATCTTTGTCGTTCCTCATTCTCTGTCCATATTTGGGAAGACTTTATTTCGTTCCGGTGTTTTCCCACCGCTTCGCTTCATGGTCTCACTTTAGCAGATCAGGTGGTTGCAGACCATAAAGTATGGCTGTCAATCTGTCAACTGACAGGTTGCAAATAGCGCAAATTCGCGCTACAAAGCCGTTTACAACAGATATTCTTCTCTTCCCGCTGCAATTCCTTCCGAAACCGCCAATGCAGAAGATGATCCGGTAAACGACAGTTCTTTTCCTTTCATGTCTGTGATCTTTCCACCGGCTTCCATCACAACGAGAGCACCTGCCGCATAGTCCCAGAGTCCAAGTCTGTGTTCAAAATAGAGTCCGGCGCGTCCCGATGCGATACAGCATAGATCCCAGGCTGCGGAACCGCTTCGTCTAAGATCCATACTTTTTTGAAAATAGGTTCGTGCCGCCCCAAATACCTGCTCCTGCAGCTCTTCATAATACGGTGCTGTTCCCATCAGCACGATGCTTTCGGACAGAGGTCGTTTCGAGGTACAAAGCCTGACTACACCGATGGTATTGTCTTCCCCAAGCGCCGAAAACGGCATCTTCTTCTCTCCCCGGCACATCCATGCTCCTTTCCCCTTCTCGGCAAAGAAACACTCTTTGCTGTACGGATTATAGATGACGCCCTGCCATGGCATGCCGTCTGACAGCACACCGATGGAAACCACACTCAGCCTGTATCCCATAATAAAATTCGTGGTGCCATCGATCGGATCGATCACATAAAGCGTTCCTTTTTTATATTCCGGTAAAAAAAGCTCCTTTCCGTCCTCTTCTCCCAGAAACGCTGCCTCTGCATCCAGCTCTGTCAGATGTTCTGCCAGAAATCTCTGTATCCGGCTGTCATATTCCGTCACAAAATTGGCATGCCCCTCCTTCGATTCCACTTTTCGTTCAATCTGCTCCGCCTCTGTCATGATCTGTCCCGCTTCCATGGCAAGCTCGATCAGATGCTCTATCTTTATCATACCCAACCTCCTGATCTGTTTTGGATTTCTTCCATCGTGTGCATTGGATTTATCCTGCAAACAGTTACATCATAGCAGATTTTGATCCGGTTGTATATTCTTCCCGGTCAAGATATTTTTTTCGACGAAAAACCCCTTCCATCCCATTATGGAATGAAAGGGGAATGCTTGTCTGTTCAGATACTTATGCCTTCTCCGTCCCTAGAAGCTGAACTGGCCGATCAATGCCGTCAATGCCTCTGACTGCTCAGAGAGCTCATTGGATACCGCACTCGACTGCTCTGCCGTCGCAGTGTTATCCTGGATCACATTGGAGATCGCCTCAATGCCGCCGTTGATCTCCTTCATGCTTTCGGCCTGCTGCTCCGCAAATTCGCCGGTTTCCTGAATGATGGTTACCACGTCATTGACAGACTCCTGCGCCTTCGTCATGGCTTCCTGTGTCTCCTTTACGACATTGTTGCCCTTTTCAATCTCGTTGAGCGCATCACTGATCAGCTGCCTTGTATTCTGTGCCGCTTCGGTCGAACTGATTGAAAGCTTACTGATCTCCTCTGCCACAACTGCAAATCCGCGACCCGCCTCTCCGGCACGGGCAGCCTCAATAGAAGCGTTTAAGGACAACAGCTGTGTCTGGGAAGAAATATCCTCGATCGCCTGTGCAATCTGATCGATCTCATTGGAAGCTCTTGTAATGTTCTCCATCGCCACTGTCACAAGACTCATCTTCTCTGCGCCGGTCGTCATATCCTTTTGTACCTGTACGATCCGCTCTCCTCCTGCCTGTGCGGAATCTGCCATATGCTGTGTCTGCTCGGTAACGGTCTGTACGGAAGCGGTCAGCTCCTCGATCGCCGCGGCCTGATCGGTCGCGCCCTCCGCAAGTGCGGAAGCTCCTTCGCGCATATTCGCCGCACTGACAGATACGGTAGAAGCGGATTCATTTACATTACACAGTGCTTCGGAAAGAGAATCCGTAATATTGGTAAGCGCCTCACAGATCGGTACATAATCTCCCTTATAATACTGCGGGTTCTCACTTCCATGCGTGAAATCACCCCCGGCAATGCGGGCAAGCGTATCGGAAATATCACCGATGACCTGTGCTGTCTCGGTCGTGGAGCGCTCCAGATCCTGCGCCAGCTCTCCCAGCTCATCCTTTGCATTATAAACGATCTGAATATCGAGGTTCCCTTCCGCCAGCTTGGCCGCTGCCGCCTTTAATTCATCTGCCGGCTCTGCCACTGCCGCAGAAAGCTTTTTCTTCATATCCAAGATATAGAACAGGATCAATATTACAAGAAAGATCGTGATCAGAAGCGCCACGCTCACAATGATCAGATTGGTTTTGTATACTTTTGCCACATTGTCGGTCGTTTCTTTGGATACAGCCTTGAAATCAGTCGCCACAATATCAATGGCCGGGTAAACCTGATCGTTAAAATAATAGAAAATATCCTCTGAAGTACTTCCGTCTGCAAACATACCGGAAATCTTATCTCCGATCGCCTGTAAGCTTGCAAGGTCATTTCTGATCTTGGAAAGATCTTCTTTCCCGCTGTATATTTTTTCAAATTCCGACAGATTGGATTCAAAATCCGGATACTTATCCGCCGCTTTTCCCAGCTGTTCGGTACGGATCGTTTCATCCGGTGAAGACAGCGCCCAAAGATACGCCTTGGACAAAGCCTGGATATCGATACGGATTTCTCCCTGTATCCGCTCCTGCTGGTAATACTTGTTGTAAATCGTCCGCAAGCCAAGGATCGCCGATATTACGGTGATCGCAAGTGCCAAAACTGCTACACCGGCCATCACGATCAGCTTCTGAAACGTTTTGTCAAATTTCCTGCGAAAAGGATAATTCCTAAGTTCCTTCGCATTCACTGTCATCAATGCCATAGATTGTCCTCCTTATGTGAGATATTTCTTGTATGATACTTCGTACCAGGATTATTTCCATTATACATTTTTTGTCATACTATTACAATGTTATTGTCGTAAATTACTATATATTTTTCGTTTCACCCAAAAATATCAAACAATATACACGAAACTGTTTCAATGAGAGCTCTGTTTGGCGATCGTGATCTGCGGGGCATGAACCGTTTTTTCTAAAAAAACAGCCTTCCGGATCTCTTGCTTTGCCGGAAGGCTGTCTTCATTTCTTAAATTTCTTAAATTCCTTTAAAGGTAAAGCTAAACTCTACTTTGTTTGTAACATCGATATGATACTCCGGATGTACCGGTGCACCCCAGCTGTCATCACCGCCAACGCCCATCTGCTGTTTGGATACGCGCACTACCGTATAATGTACCTGCGGTAATTCATAATGGTGTTTCGCATTCTCAATCTCATGCGGTGTGTAGGGAAGTGCGGAGAAGTTCATGTTATCCCCTGTAAAGAGGATTCCGCGTCCTTTCATATCCGTCACTTTGGCATAGCGGACATCCGTCTTATTGCCACACTCCTGCGGGACTAAGTAAGCTGCCATATTGTCTGCGACTCTGTTGCGATAAATACCAAGCTTCGCACCCTTCTTACGGTCTTCGTAAGTCTCCTCCGGTCCGTTGCCATACCATTCCACGCGGTCATAGTCTGCATTGAATTTGAACAGTACACCAAATTCCGGCATATCTCCCAATTCTTTGACCGGATCATAAGTGAGCACTGTCTGGACGCTTCCATCACCATAAACCTTGTACTCTAACTGGCATTCTGCTTTCGGTGTCGTCTGGAGATTGTAGAGATATTTCACACTGACATAATCCTTCTCCTCGCGGACGATCGGATTTTCATAAGCAATCCCCGGTACATTCAGCTTCTTGCCCATCTCGCGGAAGGTCGAATACATGCTGGCAAGTTTCCACTGTCCCATGCTTCCCACCATGTTGTTACCCATATCGTTATCGACAGGAGCTCTCCAGAAGTTCGGCTTCGGGATCTCCTCGATCAGCTCTTTACCGGCAAAGCGGTAAGATACCAGACCGCCGGAAAGTTCTGAGAACAGTACCTCGAAATCCTCTCCTCTTACGCCGATATTATCATTGCCCCGGATCATGGTAAAAGGCTTCCTGGCTGCTTTCACACTATCCGCAATATTGGCTGTAACTGCCTGTCCAAATGCTACTTCATGCTCTCTCTTTGCCCAAAGCTCATCTGCTTTTAAGCGGAAAGAGATCGTTACGACATATTCACCCGGATATTTCGGTATCTCAAAAGGCATCTGGAAAGTACGTTTACTGTCAGCTTCCACTGTAATGCCGTCTAATTCTTTCGTCTCGATCACGTTACCGTTTAACAGTAATTCTGCTACACACCGGTAATGATCGGTGGAAAGGAATAAGTTCTTATTCCATACTTCAAACTCTTTCTCACCGACGGTCACAGCGATATTCTGATAATTGAATTTCACTTCCTGCATCTTCGGGGAAGGATTTCTCTCTCCTCCATATGCAATACCGTTGCCGCTGAAGTTATAATCCGTAGGTCTCTCGCCATGGTCACCGCCATATGCCTGGAACCAATTACCATAGCGGTCTTTTTTGTAAATGGACTGGTCTATGTAATCCCAGATAAATCCACCCTGATAGCCGGAATTTTCTTTATCTGCCAGCTCTGTGTATTTATGCATGCCGCCACAGGAGTTACCCATGGCATGCGTATATTCACAACAGATAAATGGTCTCTTATCATCGCCTGCAAGATATTCCTCAATCTCATTTACCTTGGCGTACATGCGGCTCTCCATGTCCGAAGACTCATTGTATCTTCTGTCCCAGAAAACTCCTTCATAATGAACCAGCCTGGTATCATCCAGCTTGTGGAAGAGTCTGGACATTTCATAGATCACCGTACCACCGTAGGACTCATTCCCCAATGACCAGATTAAGATCGACGGATGGTTCTTGTCTCTCTGGTAAGTAGAATTCGCGCGGTCAAGCATCATAGCCTGCCATTCCGGTTTGTCCTTCGGTACAATGAAATCCTCCTCTTTTGCACCTTTTAAGTATGCCGCCCAGGAACCATGGCTTTCCATGTTGTTCTCGGCGATCATATAAAGTCCGTACTTATCACACAGATCATAGACATCTGTACTGTCCGGATAATGGCAGGTACGGATCGCATTGATATTGTTCTGTTTCATGGTAACAATATCTTTTTCCAGTTCTTCATAAGAAACCTGTCTGCCGGAAACGGAACTGAACTCGTGACGGTTCACGCCCTTGAACACGATCCTCTTACCGTTTAATAGCATCCTGTTATTCTTCATTTCAAACTTACGGAAGCCCACCGCCTGCGGGATATATCCTGCCAGACTGCCCAGTCGGTCATAAACCTCGATCTCCATCTCATACAGATAAGGGTCTTCCGCGCTCCACAAATGAGGATTTGCGATCGTCTCCGAGATCTCAACATGTTCAGATGCATCCACTGTCTTTGAGAATACTTCCTTGTCCTGATCCTTAAGTGTTACTTTTACTTTGCCGCTTCCGGATATTTTTAATCTCGTCCGGAATACGGACTTACCAAAATCATCACCCTCAAATAAAGTCCTTGTCTCAATGTCTTCCACATAGATATCCGGAATCGCATATAAATACACACTCCGGAAAATACCGGAAAAGCGGAAGAAATCCTGATCTTCACACCAGCTGGAGGAAGTCCATTTGAACACCTGCACCGCCAGCTTATTCTCGCCATCTTTTAAGAAAGGCGTCAGATTGAAATCGGAAGGAGTAAAGGTATCTTCGCTGTAGCCGACATAGCTTCCGTTCAGCCACAAAGCCATACCGCTCTCCACACCCTGGAAAGAGATCCGAACCTCTTTCCCTTTCATATGTTCGGGAAGTTCAAAATATTTCACATAGCTTGCTACCGGATTAAAGCGCTCCGGAATCTCGCCCGGTACAAGCTCCTCTCTGCCATCCCATGGATACTGTGTATTCGCATACTGCGGAATATCATATCCTTCCATCTGAATATGAGCCGGCACTCTGATATCGTCCCATACCCTGCAGTCATATTCTTCTTTTTCAAATCCACAGATCGCAGACTGATAATTCACTGCATAAGAAAATTTCCATACACCATCCAGTGAAGCAACAAGTGAGCTGTTTTTCAAAAACAGCTCACTCTTACTTGCGTATGTTATGTGCGCTGAATGTGCAGCTAGAACGTTTTCTTTAAAAAACTCCGGATCTTTTACTTTCGCATAATCAAACGTTGCCATAACCTATCCTCTTATTCTTTTTCATTAAGCCGTTTATTCACACCTATTTACAATGAATTTTGAATCCCTTTTTTATGCTATAATCGGGCAGAGCATAAACTCTGCCCGACCATTATTTCTTTTGAAATTATACAGATACGATCGTTGATACGATCACTGTCTGCCCCAGGCTCTTACTTAACAGAACCTGTAATACCTTCTGCAAACTGTTTCTGCAGGATGAAGAAAATGATCATCGTAGGGCATGAACAGAACAATACACCCATCATCAGCATACCGTAGTCAACAGAATATCCTGCTGCAAGGTTTGCGATCATCATCGGCATTGTCTGTGCACGGTTATTGTTCATAACTACCTTCGGCCACAGATAAGCATTCCATGCGTTCATGAAGGTGATAACAGCAGCTGCTGCATAAGTAGCCTTCATAACCGGCATATACATTTTAAAGAAGATACGGAACTCGCTCAGACCATCGATACGTGCAGCTTCCATAATATCCGTCGGGAAGTTACGGGAATTCTGCCTGAATAGCATGATCAAAAACGGTGTCGAGATGGAAGGCAGGATAAATGCCCATACCGTATTCAACAGCTTCATACCGGACATCATCTTGAACAACGGGATCATGGTAGCCACCTGCGGAACCATCATCGCAAGAAGGAGGATTCCGAACAAGCGGTCTTTCTTCTCATCATGGTAAAGCTCGAAACCGTATCCTGCGAGGGAACAGATCAGCATTGCAATCAGAGTCTGAACCGTTGAATAAATGAATGAGTTCTTAAGTGAGCCCCACAGATCCTGCTGTGCCAGCAGATTGTGGAAGTTCTCGGCAGCATAATTGCCGAATCCGATCTTACCTGTCGCCACCTCTACCGTCGGGTTGGTAGCAGCCGTAATCATCCAGTAGAATGGAAATACGGAAATAAGGGAAGCAATTGTTAAAATAATGTACGTCGGGATCAGTCTTTTCTGGATCGCCGAACTATTTACTTTCTTCTTCTCATCAGTCACGTTGATCACCTACTTTCAGATTAATAAGTGCAAGGATTGCAACCATTATAAATACGATGAAGGATAACGCTGTTGAATATCCGAAGTTTGCAACACCCTTTCCGAAAGAGTTGTTGTAAATATAATGTGACATCGTAATGGTTGAGTTCGCAGGACCACCACTTGTTAAGTTTACGGACTCATCGAACAACTGCAGTGTACCGTTGATTGACATGATAACGGTCATGATGATCGTAGGTCTCAAAAGCGGTACTGTGATCATCCAGAAGGTCTGCCATGCATTGGCACCGTCGATCTTGGCTGCTTCATATACAGAATACTCAATATTCTGCAGACCTGCCAGATAGAATACCATATTGTATCCGGTCCATCTCCAGATCAACGCTAAAATGATGACCAGTCTTGCGGTGCTTGTCGTACCGATAAAGTTAATGTTTTCGGAAATCAATCCCGCCTTCAACAATGCTGCATTCACAAGACCCTGTGTTGCAAACATAGATTTGAAGATCAAAGAGTATGATACCAAAGCAGTCGCACAAGGCAGGAAAATACAAGTACGGAATACACCTTTAAACTTCAGGTCTTTATTGTTCAGAAGCTGTGCCAGAACCATGGCGAGGACTAACATGATCGGTACCTGAATGATCAGGTAGAAAAATGTATTGCCAACGGAACGGATAAACAGCTTATCCTGAAACATTCTCTGATAATTGTAAATAAAAGGAGATGCCCATTTCATGCTCGCACTTGAGCCTGTCTTGAAGGACATGATAAACGCATTGAGGATCGGCCAGAAAGCCATGATCACGATCAATGCGGTAGCAGGTGTCAGAAAGTACCAACCTGCTCTATGCTGTTTTGCAAGGACGCTGGATTTTTTGGTTTCCAAACATATACCCCCTTTAATCTTAAAGGGGGGAAACGGAAATCCGTTCCCCCCGTTTATTTGGTTTTTTTAATTTTAAGTTTCGGATCAGATTACTGCTCCATAGCGAACTTCAGGTTATCCTCAGCTGCCTGTAACTCAGTCATAAGATCTGCGCCATCTCTTGCATTGATGATCGCTGCAGCCATGTACTGACGGCATGTATAGTGGAAATCATTCTGCTCAACTGTCGGAACGTGTCCACCCATTTCTACGACCTTAGCATAGATCGGCTGACCATTGAAGTACTCAACGCCTTCGTTGTAAACATCAGACTTACCTGCTGATAAGCAACATGTGATAACGCCACCGTTCTTAAGAGCTGCATCATAAGTCTCTGTGCTGCCACCGAATGTGTAAGCTAAGAACTTCTTAGCAAGTTCAGGATTCTTGCAGTTAGATGTTACATAAAGAGAAGAACCACCGTTGGAAGCATAGCCTTCGCCACCCTCTAAGGTAGGAAGAGTCGTGATCTCCCACTTACCGCTGTTAGCGTCAAGTTTCTCGATTGTCGGGATGATCCAGTTACCGTTCATAACGCCGGCAACCATGTCGCCCTGGATTGTCTGGTCTGTGTAATCGCTCCAGTCATTTGCCAGGTAGCAAACGTTCTTCTGAGCCATCTCTACGATCTTCTCGCAAACTTTAACCAGTTTCTCGTTCTCTGTGATGTAAGGCTTGCCATCTTTGAACTGGGAAGCGCCCTCTGCCTGAAGCATCATGTAGATCAGGTCGTTTCCGTCACCGTCCATAGATAATAAGTATTTGCCTGTTTTCTTGTAAACTTCTTCACCGATCTCGATGAACTTATCCCATGTGATACCGGTCATATCGTCGATCGTGTATCCACACTCTTCAAGGATATCTGTTCTGTAAGCGAAGATTGCGGTACCGTTATCTACCGGAACACCGTAATGTTTGCCACCGATGGTAGAGTAAGATAATTTCTCCTGGCTGAAGTCATCCCAGTTGATGTCTGCATCGTCGATATCCTGGAAAGCATCCGGATAATCTGCAACATACTTCTGGATCCAGTGATCCTGGAATAATGTGATGTCAGGTAAGTTGCTGTAATCTCCTGAAGAACCTGCAAGTGTGATAGCATCCTCGATATCGGATGACTGAGAAATCTCAATGATCTCTAACTCGAATGTGTCATCTACGTTCTTCTTGTAATCATCTGCTGCTGCCTGCATAGCCGGGATATTGAAGCTTGCATCCCATGCATTCAGTGTTAATTTGTTCTCACCTGTTGCTGCCGCATCTGATGATGATGAGTCATCAGAAGATGTGTCTGCTGCTGCAGAATCATCGGAAGATGTGTCTGCTGCTGTGTCTGTTGTTGCACTGCTGTCTGTAGAAGCAGATCCGCCATTGTCAGATGATCCGCATCCTGCTAATAATGTTGCTGTCATGGAAGCAACAAGTAAAACTGAAACTAATTTCTTTTTCATCGAATTTCCTCCCTATTTGATGATTAGTAGTTGCTGAACGAAACGATTACGGATTGTATACTTTGTATAGCGATTTTATCCCTTGTTTCATTCTGTATGTGCATTATATCAGTATAATACCCCCTTTTGTATTCATATCTAATCTTATAATGTGCAAATTCGACTTTTTGCAGAGTCATTTTTGCCCTTTTTTACAATTTGTTCATTCTTTTCTTGTTAATAATTAACAGTTTTCCATTTTTATTTGCGCTACCGGTTGTCTTGCACTGTTTCTCCTGTTTTGCTCCGAAAACGTTTTCTCCTGCTCTGCCTTCATTCGGGCCGAAAACCTACCATCCTTTTTTGGCAGATACTTTAAAATTTAACAGCTTGCCTTCGTAATTGTCCCTGCTTTTCTTATATTGGTAAGGACTGGTCCCGACAATCTTGCGGAAATTACGGTTAAAAGTAGAGACTGTGGGGTATCCGACCCTCACTGCCACTTCTTCCATGGAATAACGGCTCTTTTTGATCAGCTCACAGGAATTTTTGATCCTGACAAGTGTCAGATACTCGGCCGGCGTCATGTTCATACACTCTACAAAAATCCGCCTGAAATGCGTCTCACTCAGATTACACCGGATCGCCAGATCCTCCACCCGGATCTCATCCATATAGTGTTCATTCGTATAATTCAGTGCCGCAATGATCTGCTCCAGGCCGTTTCTGCGGATATGTGCCTTCTCGATCTCCTCTTCGGTCTCCGCATGTGTCGTATCTCTCGCGATCACCATAAGGATCGAGATCAAAAGTCCCTTGATCACTTCGTTGGAGTAGCTTTTACGGTTACGGCATTCTTCCATCACCGTCCGTACCAGAGTCAGCAGCTCTTCATTCGTTCCATCCTCAAAGCACCTTGCCTTCCGGTTGATCTTGTCCAATAGTCTCGTGACAAAGACGGTATCGCGCGGATACACATTGTTGAGTATCTCCTCCGGATTCAGAAAAATATATTCCCAGTAATTCATGCTGTTCATCCAGCTGTTGGTCACATGGGGATAATTCTGTGGGATCACAGTCATCATCCCGGCAGAATAAGAGACTTCTTTATCATCCAGCACCAGATTACCGTTTCCCTCCAGACAGATACCGATCTCCATCAGATTATGGAAATGCAGTGCGAATCCGCTCCCACCGTATACACGCCGCCAGTTGTCTCCCAAAAGCGCAAGTACCTGCTCTCCTTCCGGAATCTCATAATAGCGGAACTCTACTTCCTGTTTCTTCTTCGATGGCATTTACATCAATCCTTCCCGAATTTATACTGACCGGCAATTCAAATGGCCGATCCATCCGACCAACAGACACAGTCCTGCAGCTTATATGTTTTTGCAGCCGTTGCCCCGTTGTGTCTGCTCGTACGTCATTACTATTCACAGCCGAAATGCGTATTTACCGCGCATTTACGGCTCAATAAACTATCGTGGCTATTGGATTTTGCCTACGCGTGCGATTTTAAATGGCAAAATCCGTTACTTTCACAGGCCAAACGACTGTGAATAGCAACCGTACATCAATCCAGTTTCCTACTGCTTATTTATGTTAAAATCACGATTGTGCTGATATTATACCATATTTTTATTTTATTTCCCACCAGTATTTGTATGAAAATCTATCTGGTATGGTCTAAAATACTTGAAATGGATATTTTGAAGAGTCCAGTTTCGTGTATACTATATTTAATCCGGTATATTACTGGGATAACTGATCGATCAGAAATCAACTGTCAAACGATATGTTTTATATGATCTTTTGAAAATTTTTAATAGGAAAGGAGAGCTTTATGAAATCCTTAAAAGAAACAAAAAATCTCGTGGTCGCTGCGTTAATGTGCGCTCTGACCTGTGTATCCACCATGATCATCCAGATCCCCACGCCGGGACTTGGATATATCCATCCGGGAGATGGTATGGTACTGCTTAGCGGTATCCTCTTAGGTCCCTTCCTCGGTGCTCTGGCGGCAGGCATCGGGTCCATGCTTGCCGATCTGTTTACCGGGTATGTGATCTATGCCATTCCCACTCTGATCATCAAGGGGTGCACTGCCTGGATCGCTTCGGCTGTATTTCACAGCCTCTGCAGCCACAGGAAAGCAAAGGCTGCTGTTTATCATCAGCGAACCTTGCAGACCCCTTATCTCATCCTGGCAGGGATCCTGGCGGAGCTTCAGATGGCCGCGGGCTATTTTATCTATAAGATCGTCCTGACTATGGCAAGCGCCTCCGGATTTACACTGCAGACCTTCCATGCAGGCCTTGCAGGTGCTCTGGCTGACATTCCTTCCAGTATGATACAGGGAGCCAGCGGGATCGTGATCTGCACCGCACTGTTCCCGGTGCTCACAAAAGTACCGGATCTTTACCGTATCCGGAATCTCGATTCATGATTCAAAGGAAAAGGTCTGTAAGAACTTCGCAGCCCGTTCTGTTTTAGGTGCATCAAAAAATTGCTCAGGGGTCGTATCCTCCACGATCTGTCCCCCATCCAGAAACAGAATGCGGTCTGCGACCGCTCTTGCGAAAGCCATCTCGTGGGTAACGATCAGCATCGTACGGTTTTGTTTCGCCAGATCGAGCATGACATCAAGCACTTCTCTTACCATTTCCGGATCCAGTGCCGCCGTCACTTCGTCAAACAAAAGAACCTCTGGATTCATGATCAAAGCTCTCACTATGGCTGCCCGCTGTTTCTGTCCGCCGGAAAGCTGCCTTGGATACTGTGCTTTTTTGGAAGATAATCCGACCCGTTCCAGAAGCTGTTTTGCCTCTTTTACCACTTCTTCTTTTTTTCTTTTCTGTACGACTATGGGCGCCAGGATCACATTTTCCAGGATCGTCTTATGTGGGAACAGCTCGTAGCTTTGGAATACCATTCCGATTTTTGTACGATCCTTCCCTGTATTTTTCAACGGGGGATTCACAGTCTTTCCATCCAGAAAAACATTTCCCTCCTGAATTTCTTCCAGTCCGTTAATGCAGCGAAGCAAGGTGCTTTTCCCACATCCCGACGGACCGAGAATGACGGTCACTTCACCCTTATTTACAGACAGGTTGATGTCCTCCAGTATGGAAAGATCATCGAATCTTTTGCTCAAATGTTCTATCTTTAATATCTCTTCCATCTTAATTCTCCCATCTCTTTTCCAGATATCCTGCCAGTCTGCCAATCGGATAACAGGCCAGAAAGTACAGAATAAAAATCGCTGCAAACACTCCAAACGCAGCATTTGGAGAAGTTTTGCGATTTGCTTCTATGATCTGCTGTCCGGTCTTTAGTACTTCCACGATCCCGATCATCATAACAAGACTTGTGGTCTTGATCATTCTGGTGATCAGATTGATGGACAAGGGTACCAGCCGTCTCGCAATCTGCGGAATGATCACATAAACATATGTCTGCAGGCGGTTTAATCCCAGTGCCTTGCTGCTCTCATACTGGATCGCCGGAATACTGAAAAAGCAGCCTCTTACCAGATCTGCCATCTCCGCTGTCCCCCACAGACTGAATACTATGATGGAGGATGCCTCCGAAGAAAGGTTCCATCCGGAAATCTTTGTGACGCCGAAAAACACTAAAAAAAGCAACACCATCTGCGGCATGATCCTGATAAATTCCAGATATACGCGCATGAATGCATTGGCAAGCGGCTGTTTCAAGGTCATAAGCATTCCCAGGAGAATCCCCAGGGTCAGACTGATCACCACTGAGATCAGACTGATCTTCATGGCAACGCCAAGTCCGCCAAGCAGGCGGATCAGATTTTTCCCTTTCCATAATACTTCAAATCCCATATTCATTCTCCCTCGCTGTATTCCATGATATCTTACAGCTATTCACAAATATATGCGTTACATGAATCCAAAACAGTGAGAAATCTCTTGCATTTCAGGCCTGTTCCGAATCATTATGTTATCAATTTCACTTAATCACTGCTCCTGTTTCGCCGGGCACGACGGGATACAAAGCCCAAGTCAGACATAGTGCAGCTTTTTCTCGATAACGCTTCCAAGCAGGGAAACCGGCAGGAGCATAACGGCATAAAAGCAGACCAGTAAAAACAGGCTCTCTGTCGTATTGTAATACAGCCCGATCAGATCCTTGGCGGTAAACATCAGATCCATCAGACTGATCGCAGAAAACACACTGGTTTCCTTGAGCAGAAAGATCATATTGGCAAGCACTGCCGGGACACTGACCGAAACAGCCTGCGGAAGAATGATATGCCAAAACAGCTGAGGTTTTGTCATCCCCAGTGCAAAACCGCTCTCCGTCTGAATGACCGGCACTGCCGACAGTCCGCTGCGAAAGCTTTCCGTCATATAGCTTCCGCCCAAAAGTCCCAGCCCCAAGACTCCGCATATCTGTGCAGAAATGGAAAGCCCCACGGACGGCAGACCGTAATACAGGAAAAACAGCTGCACCAAAAGCGGGGTATTCCGAAAAAGCTCCACATAGCATCTGACTAAAAGAGAAAGCCCCGGTATCTTAAAATACAAAATAAATCCACATATGATCCCGATCAGGACAGACAGCAAAATCCCGGCCCAGCCGATCTTTACCGTCAGGATAAATGCCTTTGCAAACAGAGGAACATATGACCGAATAATCTCAAAATCCATCTTTTCACCCTATCGTTTTCTGTGATCAATGTGTGGCAGTATCCATGTTCCCAGATTCTGGATGATCTGGAAGATCACGATCAAAAGTACGACCGTAACGATCATGATATCCGTCTGCCACCTGTAATATCCGTATCGCACCGCAATATCCCCCAGACCGCCTCCGCCGACTGTGCCGGACATTGCAGAATAGCCAAGCAGTAAGCCGGTTGTTATGATCATGCCTGAAAATAATGAAACTCTGGCTTCCACTAAAAGTACCTTAAAAATGATCTGAAAATTATTGGCGCCCATTGACTTGGCTGCCTCGATGACACCGGCATCCACTTCATTTAAAGACGCTTCCACAACTCTCGCGATATAAGGTGCCGCGCAGATCACTAACGGCACAATGGTGGCGGTAGAACCGTAGCTTTGTCCGACGATCGCTCTCGTGAACGGAATCAGAAGGATCAAAAGGATCAGAAACGGAACGCTCCGGATAATGTTGCAGATAAAATCACCGATACCGTAGATGATCCGGTTAGGTCTTAACCCGTCCTTTCCCGTCACCTTCAGGATGATCCCATAGGGAAGACCCAGAACATATCCGAAAAAGGTGGAAACCAATGTCATATATAAGGTATCTTTGATCCCGATAAGGATCATCTCAATCACTTTTTGATCAAACATCTTCCTTCACCTCCGTTACCGCCAGCCCGTTTTCTTTTAAGCTGTCTATCATTCGTTCCTGCAGTTGTTTTCCCTCCGGAAGCCCTAAGATCATTTCTCCTCTTGCCTTTCCGCCCACGTTTCTGGTATCCGCTTTCAGGATATTTACCGGTGCCTGAAGCTTCAGGATCAGATTGGCGATCACCGGTTCATATGCGGAATTTTCCGAAAAAACGATCCGCACCTTTCTCGCGGTATCCAAAGCCGTCACCGGAGAATAGCGGATCTTCTTTTCCAAAAGCAGTTCTTTGGCGGCATCTGTCTGCGGATCGGCAAAGATCTTTTCCACCGGGCCGCTCTCCACCAGACGACCGCTGTCTATGATCGCGACCTTTTTGCAGATCCGGTTTACAACAGACATCTGATGTGTAATGATCACGATCGTAATATGCATGGTCTGATTGATCTGCTGCAAAAGTTGCAGGATCGATTCGGTTGTCTGAGGATCCAGCGCACTCGTTGCCTCATCACACAGCAGGATCCCCGGATTGGTCGCCAAAGCCCTCGCGATCGCCACCCTTTGTTTCTGCCCTCCGGATAATTGTGACGGATAAGCCTTTTCTTTTTCTTCCAACTGCACCAGTTTCAAAAGCTCTCCGGCTTTTTGTCTTGCTGCCTTCTTCTTAACACCGGCCAGTTCCAGCGGAAAACAAATATTATCGATCACATTTTTCTGTTCCAGAAGATGAAATCCCTGGAAGATCATTCCGATCTCGCTGCGTTTTTTGCGAAGCTCTGCCGGCTTAAGGGACGCAAGATCCACACCGTCTATAAGAATCTGCCCTTCCGTCGGCTCCTCCAGATAATTGATCGAGCGCACCAGGGTGCTCTTTCCGGCTCCGCTCATTCCGATGATCCCATAAATATCTCCCTTCTCAATGTTGAGACTGACATGATCCAGGGCTGTTACCGGATTTCCTTTCACCTCAAATTTTTTGGTTAAATTTCTGATCTCAATTTCACTCATATCTCTCTCCATCCCCACCGGAGGGGAGAAACCTCCCCATCCGGTCTGATAGTTTATTCAAAGAAGATCACAGAACCATCATAAGTTTCTTCGATAAACTTCCTGATCGCATCAGATCTTAATACACTTACCAGCGCTTTGATCTTGTCGCTGTTTTCATTTCCTTCTTTCACAGCAATGATATTCACATAGGTTTTGGCCGCGATGGAATCGGATGCTTCATAGGCGATGGAATCCTTCGCCACAGAATAACCTGCTTCCAATGCATAGTTTCCGTTTAATACGACATAGTCTGTCTCTGCGACCACTCTGGCAACCTGGGCTGCTTCCAGTTCCACAAATTCAAGATTGTGAGGATTTTCCTCAATATCGTTCACGGTTGCCAAAAGTCCTGTTCCGTCTTTTAATTTCAAAAGTCCGTTGTCCTGTAACAGTAACAGCGCTCTTGCCTCATTTGTTGTATCATTGGGGATCGCAATCTTGTCACCGTCGGCGATCTCATCCAGGCTGGCTTTTTTACCGGGATAGATTCCGAAAGGTTCGTAATGGATCCCGCCCGCATTTACAAGATGTGTACCCTGTTCTTCATTGAAGCTGTCCAGATAAGGGATATGCTGGAAATAGTTGGCATCGAATTCACCGGATTCCACAACGAGGTTGGGCTGTACATAATCATCAAATTCCACAACATCCAGTTTATAACCATATTCTTCCAGAATTCCGGCCGCCTGCTCTAAGATTTCTGCGTGAGGTGTGGCAGATGCCGCGATTTTGATCGTCTCGCCGTTGCCGGGTACAATCTCGCTGTCTTCTTTTACCTCTGCCTCCGTCTCCTGTGCCTGCTCTGAGCTGTCTGCTGCTTTTCCTCCCTCTACAACAAGAGTGTCCTCATAATCCGCTCCGTAAGTATCCAGTAAGGTTGCCTCATAGTCTGCATGGAAGAACTGCTCATTGCCCAATGTTTCAATCTCGTCATTTAACCAGTCCAGTAAAGAGCTGTTTCCCTTTGATACTGCGGGAGCAATGGTATCCTGACTTCCCAAAGACGGAATACCTACCACATACCCTTCATTTTCCAAAGCATACGCGATCACTTCCGTATTGTCGTTTGCCCACGCTACGCCTGTGCCGTTCTCGAAGGATGTTTTTGCAGTTGCGTAGGTATCAAATTTCTGCAGCTTAATATCCGGATAATTCTGTTCGAAATAAGTTTCTGCGGTCGTTCCGGATATTACGATGACCTGATCGTCCGTCCCGATCTGATCCACACTCTCGATCACATTATCTTCATGGGAAACCACGCCAAGCGCCACATTCATATAAGGAAGGGCGAAATCAACTTTCTCTGCTCTCTCTTCGGTCACGGTGAAGTTGGCAAGCACGATGTCCACCTTGCCTGTCTCCAAATATTCCACTCTGCTTGCCGCCTCTGTGGAAACATAATTGATCTTTACCCCAAGATCCTTGCCGATACGCTCTGCAAAATATACATCATAGCCCTGATATTCACCATTCTCATCCACATAGCCAAACGGGTTCTTATCTGAGAACACTCCGATGTTGATCGTTCCATCCTCTTTGATCTCATCCAGTGTTCTGTAGATTTTTTTATCGGTCTCTTTCTTTGCCTCTGCATCCGCGCTGTCGGTCTTTGCAGAAGCGGCGCCGCATCCTGTCAGTGCGGAAATTCCCAAAGCTGCTGTTAAAACGCCGGTAACTAATTTTTGAAATACTGTCTTTTTCATAATGCTCTCTCCTCTTCTTTCTTACTTGATCAGTTGTTCCATGTCGGTTGTTTCCGGACTTATTTCGTACCGGGGACTTCGGTAAGACTTCCCCGAAATAAAAAATGCCCGGGCTTTACTCCCGGGCAATGGTTCACTGTCATCTGAAGGCTTCAGATCACGATAACACGGCGCACGACAAACAAGCCAGACGCCGGACCACATTATCTGCCCGGGAGTTTAGCATTCGGCACATACACATACAACACATCTTTGTTTCGTAAACTGCCTTTGTTCTCATAGCGTCGTCTCTCCTTTCTTTCGTTTTCTCCGCCTTACAGTTGCTTATATTACATCAAATCATACAATGTCAATAGGAATTATATATTTTTTAAAATATTTTTTTCAGGGGAATCTCCCCTTGCTCATGCTACGGCGTATCTTTTTTTCTTACATCGTTTTAAATTAAAAATGAAAAAGACCACCGGGTCAGAAACCGTCAGGTGATCTTTTTCCTATGTATTTGATGTCGGGGTCAAACCCGATATCCGGATCGTTCCGTGCTTCGCACTCCCACAATCCTCTGATATTATTTCTTAACCGTAAAGATATTTCTCCTGCTCCGGTGTGAGCACGTCGATCTGCTTCCCTAAGAACGCAAGCTTGCGTCTTGCCACATCTTCATCCACTTCCTTCGGAACATCGATCAGTTTTTCCGTAAGGCTGCCCGCATTCTCCACCAGATACTTCGCACTGAGCGCCTGGATCGCAAAACTCATATCCATGATCTCAGCCGGATGTCCGTCACCACAGGCAAGATTGACTAAACGACCTTCGCCCAGTACGAAGATCCATCTGCCGTTGGAAAGCTTATAGCCCATGATGTTCTTGCGCATTTCCTTGCTCTCCACTGCGATCTCACGCAGCCTTGCCATATCGATCTCGCAGTCAAAGTGCCCCGCGTTGCAAAGGATCGCACCATCTTTTAACTCCATGAAATCCTCTTCATCGATGACCTTGTCACAGCCGGTTACCGTCACAAAGATATCTCCGACCTTCGCCGCCTCTTTCATCGGCATCACATCAAAGCCGTCCATAACAGCCTCAATGGCCTTTACCGGATCGATCTCCGTCACGATGACTCTCGCTCCAAGTCCTTTGGCACGCATCGCCGTACCCTTACCACACCAGCCATAACCGGCAACGACCACGATCTTGCCTGCCACGATCAGATTCGTGGTGCGGTTGATGCCGTCCCAGACAGACTGTCCTGTCCCGTAGCGGTTATCAAAGAAATGCTTGCACATCGCATTGTTGACACGCACCATGGGAAACTGCAATGTCCCTGCCTTGGCCATGGCTTCCAGTCGTAAGATCCCTGTAGTCGTCTCTTCACAGCCGCCGATCACCTGCGGGATCAGATCTGTAAATTCTGTATGCATCATGTGTACCAGATCACCGCCGTCATCAATGATGATGTTCGGCCCCGGCTTTAAGACCTCTCTGATATGGTGATTGTATTCTTCCTGCGTGGAATCGTACCACGCATGCACTTCAAGTCCCGCCTTTACCAGAGCCGCCGCCACGTCATCCTGCGTGGAAAGGGGATTCGACCCTGTCACATACATCTCGGCTCCACCTGCCTTGAGCACCTTGCAAAGGTAAGCGGTCTTTGCTTCCAGATGCACGGAAAGAGCAATCTTTTTGCCCGCGAAGGGCTTTGTCTTTGTAAACTCCTCTTCCAATGTGCGAAGCAGGTCACAGTTTCTCTTCACCCACTCAATCTTTAACTCACCGGATTCGGCCAGGCCGATATCTCTGATCTCACTGCTCATGTTTATTTCCTCCTGATCCTTTTTTGATTATCTTCCGTATAAACCTGTTATTGTCTCTCCATCCGCCACTTGATACAGCGCATCAGATACTCTTCATAAGCAGGATTTTTGCACATTCCCTTCCCCTGCACGTCAGAGATCTTGGCAACATCCATTCCGTTGCAGGCGGTGGTCTTCATCACAATATTAAGCGGCGGCACTTTTGTATCATTGGAAATATAGGTGCCGATACCAAACGCCACCTTGACTCTGCCGTTGAAATGACGGAAGATCTCATCTGCCTTTTTGAAATTCAGACTATCGCTAAAAAGCAGAGTCTTGGTCTTAGGATCGATCCCCAGACTCTCATAGTGCTTTACCATCTTCTCGCCCCACTCAACCGGATCGCCGGAGTCATGGCGCACGCCACTGAAAAGAGTCGCATATGTCAGCTGAAAATCTCTTAAAAAGCAGTCTGTCGTAATGGCGTCTGTCAATGCAGTACCGTTTAGCACACTGTACTCTTTTACCCAGGCATCCAGCGCATACCAGTTCGAATAGGCCGGATTATGTTTATGATTCCCCTGCCCGACACACATGATCCATTCGTGCGCCATAGTTCCCACCGGCAACACGCCGAATTTCTTCGCTAGATACACATTGGAGGTTCCCACGAATACGGAAGAACAAAGCCTTGCTTCGGAAAGCTTTTTCACTGCCATCTCCTGCGCCTGTGCGGAAAGTCGCCGTCTTAGTCCAAATTCGCTGAAGCTTCCGGCATAGTATTTGCCGCTTACCAGCCAGCCTACTTTCTCATCCAGCTTTTCTTCAAAGCTTTTGATCAGACTGTCATAATCATATTGCATACGGAAATAGACTTCATTGACAATGGCGAGCGTCGGGATCTCATAGAAAGAGGTATTTAACCAGGTACCCTTTGTCTCGATGAAAAGTCCGCACTCTGCGTCCGTTGTAATCTCAAAATCCTCGTATCTTGGCTGCCACAGACGGAGGAAATCGATATAGGAGCCTTTGATCCATCTGATCTTGTTCAAATATTCCAGTTCTTCCTCCGTAAAACGCAGTTTACAGTATGACTTGATCTGCTCACGGATCTCTTCCACCATTTCTTCAGTAAATTTCACATCCTTGTTGCGGCATTTAAAAGTCCAGGTCGTTTTGTAATCACTGAACTGATGATAGATCGCCTGTCCCATACTGAATTTGTACATATCGGTCTCTAAAAGACTCACAATGATCGGTTGTAATTTCAAACTTCTTTTCCTCCTCTTTACATGTTTGCCCTGTTTATTGATTATAACAATTTCATTTCTCCGAGACAATACCGGTTTCGCAAAATACCCCTCCTGTTTTATCAGGAGGGATTGTTCCAGCAGATAACGCAATCCGATCAATACCGGTATATCACCGGTCATTGTCAAGGATTCACTACATTTCTGTCTTCCCCGGCAAGAAATGCTTCAATATTCAGGCAGACCTCATTTACCAGCCGCTGTCTTGCCTCTCTGCTCGCCCATGCCATATGCGGTGTGATCAAAAGCTTCGTACTGTCTGTAATCTTCCCTAACGGATTGTCCGGGCGGATCGGCTCTTTTTCCAGCACGTCCAGTCCTGCCGCCTCGATCTGTCCTTCCATAAGTGCCTCATAGAGATCCTTGTTATTCACCACAGGTCCTCGCGCCACATTGATGAGGATCGCACTTTTTTTCATTTTACTCAAAGCCTCTTTATCGATCAGATCACGGGTCAGCTCCGATAAGGGGCAATGAACGGAAACAAAATCCGCCCGCGAAAGAAGCTCGTCAAACTCCACCCGTTCATACTCTGTACAGCTGCTTTTGCCGGTTACCGAATAAAAGATCACATGGCACCCAAAGCCTTGTGCGATCCTCGCGACGCTTCTTCCGATGTGTCCCATTCCGATGATCCCCCAGGTCTTGTCATACAGTTCGCCAAAAGGAACATCAAAATTGGAAAAACGATCCTGTGCACCGTATTCGCCGGATTTGACGAAACGGTCATAATGGCTGATCTTTTCCAGCAGAAACAATACCATGGTAAAGGTATGCTGCGCCACCGCTTCTGTGGAATAATTGGTAACATTACATACCTTGATCCCCCGTTTTTTGCAATATTCCAGATCCACATTATCAAATCCGGTGGCAAATTCACAGATCAGTTTCAGATCCGCAGCATTCTGTAAAGTCTCTTCATTCATGGGAGCCTTATTGACGATCACAACTTCGGCATCTCCTACATGCTCTGCGGTATTATCTTTTACCGTATTGCGATAATATTTCACCTCACCATACTTCTCAAAACAGGAGATATCCACATCCTCTCCTGCATTCACGCTCTCTAAAAATGCTATCTTCATCGCCGTCTCCTATCATTTATCCTGTCCTGCTTCGGATTCATTGCTGATGCCAAAACGCGACAGAAATTCTTCAATCTCCAGGGGCTTCGCATAATAATAGCCCTGGAAGCTCTGAACCCGGTATTTCTGTAAGATATCTCTCATCCCGGGGGTTTCGATCCCTTCCACGCAGACCTTGGCGCCAAAAGTAGACGCTACATTTGTGAAATGCTCGATCAGTTCGCGCTCTTTACAGTCATCCTCGATCTTAAGAACAAAACTACGGTCAATCTTGATCGTATCAAACGGCAGATTCTTGACCAGACCGATGGAAGAAAAGCCGGTGCCAAAATCATCCAGCGCGATCCGAATCCCGTGCCCGCGCAGATTGACCACGATATTCTTCAACAGATCCATATCCAGAAGGCGGCAGCGCTCCGTGATCTCCAGACATAAATGAGAGGCCGGGAACTCTGTCTGCTCTAACATCATCAGCACCATCTCCACAAAATCCGGTTTCTCAAGCTGCGTATAGGACAGATTGACATTGATCATGAAATCAGGATATTTTTTCAAGATCATTTTCGCCGCCTGCAGGGCAGTCCACAAAATCCACTGTCCCAACTCCGGAAACAGGGGATCTCTTTCCAGAAGCGGAATGAAATGGTCCGGCGGTACCATACCATACTCCTCACTTCTCCATCGCAACAGCGCCTCCGCACCGATCAGATTCTCACTTTTCGCATCCACTACCGGCTGGTAGAGCAGATAAAATCCCTCATATTCCCGCATGATCGATGCGCGGATGGCATGAAGCTTCTCTATCCTTTGACGGTTCTCATCCGTCAGATTATTATAAAATTCAACCAGATCGCCCTGTTTTCTGACTTTTGACTCTCCATAGGCAAAATTCAGGCAGGCATAAACCGTCTGATCATCCACATTAAAATTATCAATGGCCAAAAGCCCACAGTTTAATTCCAGAATGATCTGTTTATCATCAATGTTCACACCCATTCTGTAATAGGAACGCAGCTTTTCGTAATACCGTTTGATCTCCTCAGTCTCAAAGCTTGTGCTGATTACTGCAAACCTGGTACCGTCCAAACGATAGACACTTCCCAGCTTCCCGACACTCTCTACCAGATATCTGCCAAAGTTCTGCAGTACCCGGTTGCCGAAATGATATCCATAGACTTCATTGATCTCCGTAAACCTGCTGATGCCGACCATAACGATCCTCGCCTTTGTCTGCGTGCGGATGTCAGCCTGCAGATCCTCAAAAAATCTATATTGATTCGGCAGACCCGTCAGGCTGTCCAAAGCGCCCTGCGCTCCATGATTGCGTATTACCCCGCAAAAATATTCCGGGCTTTCATCCTCAACTTTTAAGACAATACCTTTACAGGTACAGACATCATATTCACCATTCGGTCTGCATGCTCGATACTGCATGTCATGCCCGAATGCCTTGCCTGCAAAAATATTCGCAACCTTACTGTGGTAGGTCTCCCTGTCCTGAGGATGGATATGCTCCTCCCAGATATCTCCTGCTGCGATCATATACTCGGAAGGCAGACCAAATACGTCCACTGCCGTCTTGGACCATCTCGAATAATCATATTTCATGTCGCAGACATAAACATAGGCTCCTTCGGCTATGACGGAAAAAGCCTCAAAGAGAGAATCCAGCTTTGATTTTCGTTCTTTTGGAATCTTACTATCCATCCGATTCACCACCCATCCTACTGTGAATTAACCATTAAACATTTTTATTATAGCATTATTTTCAAAATAGATAAACCGAAAAGAAGAAATATTATGAAAATCAACGAAATTATCTGAAACATTTTCCCTGCAGTTTTTTCCATCTCTTGCTTTTCTGTTTCGCAAGTTTTACAATATTCCCAAAAGGGGGTTTTGAAACATGAATGTCATTCTTTTAAATGATTCCTTCCCGCCCGTGATCGACGGGGTGGCAAATGTAGTCATGAACTACGCACGGATCATGACAGAGCAGGATATGGCCCGGGTGATCGTCGGCACACCACGCTATCCGGACGCGGAATATGACAAATATCCATATAAAGTCATACCCTACCACAGCATTAACACCACCGGTATTGTAAACGGTTACAGAGCGGGCAATCCTTTCTCCATGACAAGCATCGGGGAAATGATTTCCGACACGCCGGATATCATCCACACTCATTGTCCGGTATCTTCCACGGTAATGGCAAGGATTTTGCGCAACGAGACACAGGCTCCTGTCATCTTTACCTATCACACCAAATTCGACGTGGATATCGCCAGAGCCATGAAAGCGAAATTTCTGCAAAAAGAAAGCATCAAAACGCTGATCGACAATATCAGTGCCTGTGACGATGTCTGGGTCGTAAGTAAAGGAGCCGGTGAAAATATGCGCTCCCTAGGCTATGAAGGCGATTATATCGTCATGCCGAACGGCGTGGATTTCGCAAAAGGCCGTGTTGAGGAAGCAGCGATGAAAGAAGCGGTGAAAGACTACGATCTTCCGGAGGGTGTTCCCGTATTTTTGTTTGTCGGCAGAATGATGAAATACAAGGGACTGCCGTTGATCTTAGACGCCATGAAGATCTTATCGGAAAACGGCATGGACTTTCGGATGATTTTTGTGGGAGACGGCATGGATGCGCCGGAAATGAAACAGAAAGCTGTAGATGAAGGGATCGCTGATAAAGTCATCTTTACCGGAGCCGAGCATGACCGCAATGTCCTTCGGGCATGGAATACCAGAGCAGACCTGTTTTTATTCCCTTCGACTTATGACACCAACGGCATCGTCGTAAGGGAGGCCGCCGCCTGCGGACTGGCAAGCGTACTGATCAAAGACTCCTGCGCGGCGGAGGGCATCACAGATAACCGCAACGGTTATATTATAGAAGAAACACCTCAGGCCATGGCAGCCTGTCTGATGGAAGCCTGCAAGGATATGGAGCATGTTCATCAGGTAGGGCAAAACGCCATGGACGAAATCTATATTTCATGGGACAGCGCTGTAAAGCTTGCGTATGAGCGCTATGGTGAGATCCTGGAGCTTAAACAGAGCGGAAAGCTTGGCAGCCGCAAAAAAGAGTCCTCTGACTATTTTATAAGCATTGCGACAAATATCGCAGAGATCACAAGCAAAACCGTTCACATGCCCAAGAAGATCTATTACGGTATGATGGAAAACTTCGAGGAAATGCTGGAAGAAATGCAGGAGAAGCAGGAAAATTTCAAAGCCGATATGCATGAGATGAAGGATAATCTCAAAGAGGGAATGCATGAGGTAAAAGACGGGATCAAAGACAGTATGCATGGGATCCGGGATGATTTCAAAGACGGCATGCATGGTATGAAGGATACATTCAAGGAAGGCATGCACGAAATGAAAGAAAACTTTAAAGAAGGCATGCATGAGATCCGGGATACCTTTTCTTCCGGTCCGCAGGAATGATCCACCGCTATCTATTACTTTAACAGGGAAGTGAAAACAAATGAAAAACAATGACTGGTATCGGGGAATGTCCTTTTATCAGATCTGGATCCGCAGCTTCAAGGATGGCAACGGAGACGGGATCGGAGATCTGTACGGAGTCTATGAGAAGCTGGAGTATATCAAGTCCTTGGGCGTGGACGGGATCTGGTTTTCACCGATCTATCCGTCGCCCAATGCGGATTTTGGCTATGACATTTCCGATTACAAAAACATTCATCCCGACTACGGTGACCTTGCGCAGTTTCAGAAGGTGCTTCGCAAGGCGCACGAGCTGGGGCTTAAGGTTATCATGGATCTGGTGGTCAATCACACCTCCGATGAGCACCCCTGGTTTATCGAGAGCCGCAAGGGGAAAGACAATCCGTACAGTGATTATTATATCTGGCGGGATAAGCCCAACAACTGGAAGTCTCTCTTCGAGGGAGAGGCGTGGGAATATGACGAAAGCCGCGGGCAGTATTATCTGCACATTTTCGCCAAAAAACAGCCGGACCTGAATATGGATAATCCCAAGGTCAGGGAGGAGGTAAAGAGTATTCTGCGCTTCTGGCTGGATATGGGCGTGGACGGCTTCCGTGAAGATGTCATCAACTTTATCTCCAAAGTAGAAGGGCTGCCGGACGGACTGCCGTTTCTGCCCGCCGTGAACGGTATGCCTTATTATAAGGACGGACCGCATATTCATGAGTATATGGCGGAATTCCGTGAGGTCTGTTCGGAATATGACTGTTTCCAGCTCGGGGAAGGTCCCATGACTACAGTAAAATCCGCCCTGCAATACATGACAGGGGATACGAAGTCATTGGATATGATGTTTTCCTTTGACCATATGATGGCAGACTGTGTCTACACCGAGTATGTGCACCGGTCGTTTTCTCTGGTCAAGCTCAAAAAAGCCTTTACCAAATGGCAGAATGCCCTCAATGGCAGGGCATGGAATGCCCTTTATCTGGAAAACCACGATCATCCGAGGGTCATCAGTCGCTACGGCAGTGAGAAATACTGGCGGGAAAGCGGGACAATGTTGGCCGCCAGCTATCTGTTCCAGCAGGGGACTCCCTTTCTCTATCAGGGACAGGAGATCGGCATGACGAATATCCGCTTGAAGCATATTGACCAATACGTGGATATTTCCTCGCACACCAATTTCCATACCTACCATTTGAAGGATTCCATCGAGAAGCGCATGGCACGCATCCATCATTCCAGCCGCGACTCCGCGAGGACACCCATGCAGTGGGATGCGACCAAAAACGCCGGTTTTTCCGAAGAAAAGCCCTGGTTTTATGTGAATCCCAATTACAAAAGGATCAATGTGGAGGCTGAGGAAGCTGACGCGGACAGCATCCTGAATTTTTACCGCAAGTGTCTGGCACTTCGCAAGAAAAGCAAAACGCTCTTATGGGGCACTTACAAGGAGTATTTCCCTTCGAATGAACATATTTACATGTATGAGCGGGCGTATCAGAATATCCGCTATGTCATCATCTGCTCCTTTGCCTCTCACCCGGTACGAGTGATGAAGCCGAAGGAATATTATGGAAGGAAGGGGAAGCTGGTTTTGTGCAATTATCCAAAGGATGCCGCCTGCGACGACAGGGGGTACGGGTGGTTCCGCCCGTATGAAGCGCGGGTTTACCGGTTTGATCTGTGAGAGTAAAAAATGCCGGACCGGTCACAGAATCAAACCTATAAGACATTCCGGAAATAGAAAAGCAATCAGAAAACCGCCCCGTTTTGTAATGGGGCGGTTTCTCTGTGCCGGCTTACGACGCCGATATAATATCCTCTACCTTCATCCGTTTCTTATTTTCATACATAGCAGTGTCGGCCTGACGGATCGCCACCAGCGGATCCAGATAATGCTCTTCATCACTGAATGCATAGCCACATGCCGCGGACACTTTAAACGGGAATGTCTTTTCCGAATCTATTTTGGCGATCGCTTTCTGGAAGCGCTTGATCTTTTCCTTTGCTGTCTGCTCGTCGCCAAATACGCAGGCAACAAACTCATCTCCGCCCCATCTGGTACAAAAGCCATCCTTTTCAAAGACATCCTTAAGCACCTGCGCCATCGCCTTAAGAAAACGGTCCCCCGTATCATGTCCATAGGTATCATTTGCTGTCTTGAGATTGTTCACATCGATAAATACCATCGAATACTCTTTGATCTGCTCCTCTAACAGCCTGTCGATCTGACGATAGCAGTCTGCACGGTTGGGCAGCTGTGTCAAAACATCCATATAAGCAAGTTCTGCCAGCTTTCTGTTCTCCAGCTTCAGCATATAATCATCGATGGTCGTAAAGATCAGATACAAAACGACGGAAGCCGTATATACTAAGATCACTGCCAGGGCAAACACACTGATCCCATGAAACTTAAGCAGGTTTTTTTGCGTCACATACTTATCCACATCAAACCGGATAAACTCTGCCAGTCCGAAGGCAATCGCAATCTTCGCGCCCTGCTGCAAAATATATATGTGCCGGTTCGTCTCACGTCTCGTACCCCTAAACAGGCAGATCATCAGAAATGTGAAAACGATCACTGTCATAATATGCATGCTCAAGATCATCTCGGAATAATTGTGCGCAACCGATGACAGCTCAATCTGTGTCACAAAAACATAATACAGAAAGTAGAATCCGAACACCACCTTGGTGATCGTCTTATAAACCGGAAGATCCACTACCTCATAGATCAGTACACTTAGCGGGATCGGAATCATATACAGCGCATAGTACTCCGCTTTGGCACACAGTTCCACATTGCCGAATATCAGATAAAACATTCCCATGGAGCCAAAAAACCATGCGATTAACACCACTTCGAAGAGCGAGATGGGAAGTCCGATATGCAGTTTTTGATTCTGGATGCTTCTGATCAGAAAAAACAATGCTGCAAATAACGCGAAACTCATCAGTGTAAGAAGCACGATAAAGGTCAGGCTCCTCTCCTGCACGATCTTTTTCCATCCTTCATTGACCGGGACTAACCCCGTCTGTTCCAGATCCGAAAAAGAAATCCCGACCACGGCAGTGATCTCTAACACCAGATCCTTGGAAGCATAGTTATCCGGAAGCGGCACCTCATAAATACGATTACCATAATGGGCTGACACATCCGATTCATCATAGGAATCCTCATAGAGCAGTGTATTGTTCAAATACACATTCACGATCCCATTATAGAGCGGCAGATATAATTCCGCGTGCTCCATGGGAAGCTCTTTGGGCAGACGTATCCACATACGCACCTTGTTACCCTTCGTGATCCGCCCGAAATTACCATCCTCAAAATAATCCATCGTCCCATCCTTGTAATATACTTTGGATTCCATTTTATCTGTCAAAGGATAAAATGCAGACGGTTTGATACTGGTTTGGTTAAAAAAGATATTTATGGAAACAATCCCCAGAATAAGGATAAGCGTGCAGAGTAAAACACGCACATACTTATTATTCTGTGGTTTTTCCATTTCCACCTCATATTTTTTTGCCATTTTTGTTCTCCAGAGTCATACACGACATGGGTTTATTCCTGCTCGTATACAACTCTCCAATCAGGCTTAATAATACTTCAAGCCTGTCCCCCAGATACAATTGTATAACCTTCCTAAGTATATCATAAAGATGCTTTTGTGTGTGGAATTTTTTCCCGTTCTTACATTTTATAAAGATCATCTATTGTGATCAACTTGAGACCGGACATATCGTTACTATTCACAGCCGTTCCGCCTGTGAAAGTAACGGATTTTGCCATTTAAAATCGCTTCGCGATGGGCAAAATCCAATAACAGAGATAGTTTATCGAGCCGTAAATGCGCAGTAAATGCGCATTTCGGCTGTGAATAGTAACGACATATCTGCCTCGTCAAATCATTTCAAAAATCCACTCAGCGAAAAAGCAGATATTTCTCCAATCCACCGGTAACGCAAAAACGCCCCGCCAAAAGGCGGGGCGCCGATCAAAAATCACATCATCCTTCGATCAGGATCGTCTTCTTCTCCGGAAGCTTCGGTGCTTCTTTTTTAGGAACGTCGAGTTTCAGGACACCATCCTCAAATCTTGCTTTTACATCTTCCTCGGTGATCTGCTCACCGACATAAAAGCTTCTCTGCATAGATCCCGCATAACGCTCCTGTCTGATCACTTTGCCTTTCTTATCCTTCTCATCCTTATCCAGACCTTTGGCAGCGCTGACGGTCAGATAACCATTCTCAAGACTTAAATTAATCTCATCTTTCTTAAAGCCCGGAAGATCGATCGCAACTTCGTATTTATCCTCCTGTTCGTGTACATCTGTCTTCATGACATGGCTTGCATGTTTGCCGTACAGCTTCTTATCCACATCATCAAAACCTCTGAATTCCGGAAAATCAAATCCCATCAGATCATCAAATAAACTTTCATTAAAAAGACTCGGATACAACATAACTCATACCTCCTTCATTTTAGCATCGCTTCCTTCTTCCTCGCGGAAACGTATGCCGGAATCTTTGATTCCTCTACTCATGTTACTGTTTACCCTGAGCATTGGGACGGTAGTGTCGGACTCTGAAAACCTTTCGGTCTTCTTTGTCTCTCCTGTTCCTTTGTTCTATAAACGTTATAACACTTATTGTTAGCACTGTCAAGAGGTGAGTGCTAATTTTTTTAATTTTTTTTCATTTTATGTGATTTGTCACACAGTTTCTTTTCGTTTCGGGAACATTTCGGGAAATTCTGATCAAAACATTCCCCTTCTATAGTATATGAATGCTCTTTCATTTTATACATCCTGCCGCTTACTATGTCATATTTTTCCAAATCATATTACCGATCAGATTCGGAATGGACATCGCGCAGAACAAAGAGCTGCTCCAAAGAAGCAGCTCTGAGACAATATCAATACGATCCTGATTTACAAATGTTACTATTCACAGCCGTTCCGCCTGTGAAAGTAACGGATTTTGCCATTTAAAATCGCTTCGCGATGGGCAAAATCCAATAACAGAGATAGTTTATCGAGCCGTAAATGCGCAGTAAATGCGCATTTCGGCTGTGAATAGTAACTTACAAATTATTCTGTCTGCACGCGTAATGAATCGTGCAAAATGCCGCATTTCCATGCAGCAAATGCCATGCCGCCGCAGTAATTACACCACAAATTTCATCCATCTGCCGCTTAGATACCGCGCACTAAAAATCACACCGCGAAGCGTCCAGTCCGCAAACATTCCGATCCAGACAGCCATCGGTCCGAAGCCGCAGAAACGGATCAGATACGTACACAGCGCGACTCTGCAAAACCACATCGTCAGGCTTGACACTAACATGGAGAATCCTACATCTCCCGCCGCGCGCATCCCATATCCCGGGATAAAGGAGAACACCCATGCAAAGGGTTTGACCAGTGTGATAGCCGTCATCATTTCAATACAAAGTCCGGCGCTTTCTGCCTCCATTCCGGCCAGAACCGTTACCGGTCTGCAAAGCAGAAAAACAAAAACGCACGAGAGGATCACCGCAATCCAGGCATATCCTGTCAGCTTCACGATATAATATTTCGCTTCTTCCTTACGCCCCGCACCGATGCACTGCCCCACCACGGTCATGAGACCGATCCCGATCCCGATGGCGGCAATGCCGTTTAAATTCTCAAAAATGATCGTCATCGCCTGTGCCGCAATAGCGGCTGTTCCCAGCGTGGAGACACTGCTCTGGATCGCCAGCTTTCCGAACTGAAACATCCCATTCTCGATCCCCGACGGAATTCCGAGCTGCAAAATCTTACGGATCAGGACAAAATCCGGTTTGATCCGGATATATCGTTTTACCACGATCACCTGCTTTGGCTTTCTTAAGAAATAAAAAATCAGAGCCGCACTGAATAGACGGGAAAACAAGGTGGATAGAGCCGCTCCCGCCACTCCGAGGTGAAAGAGAAAGATCAGAATCGCATTCCCTACAATATTGATCACATTGGAGATCACAGACACTTTCATGGGAAAGCGACTCTCCCCTCCGGCTCTGTAAAAGGCCGCCCCGTCATTAAACAGTGCGATGAACGGAAAAGAGCAGGCTGTGATCAGGAAATAAATATTGGATGCCTGCATCACATTTTCTTCCACCTGCCCGAAGATCGCGCGCAGCAAGATCCCGCGAAACAAGATGCAAAACAGCATGATCAGAACAGAAATAACAAATGTTGTAAGCACCACCTGCTCTGCCGCCTTATTACTGTTTTTGTTATCCTTCTTCCCGATATACTGTGCACAGATGATCGTCGCTCCCGCCGCCATCGCGGAAAAAAGCTGTATCACCAGCACATTGATGGAGTCCACCAGGGAAACGGCAGAGATCGCCGCACTTCCCACCTTGCTCACCATCATGGTATCCGCCATTCCCATGAAGGAATTGAGAAGCTGCTCTACCACCACCGGGATCAATAACAGGCGCAGGTCACGGTTTGTAAATAACAGATTGTTTTTGTCTATCTTCGTTTTGTCATATAGTTTCAAAGTCTTATTCCTTCCCAAGCTCCACGCATACGATCTCCGGGTAATTAAACAGTCTGACCGGGATAACGCTGTTACCGAGTCCTCTGCTTACGAGCATCGTCGTGCCGTTTCTTTCAAAGCTGCCCTGTGTATACTTCGGGAACAAGCCCTGATCGGGTGCAACGACCGGGCCCACAAAGGGCAGAATGAACTGACCGCCATGGGCATGTCCCGTAAGCACCAGATCCACATTCTGTGCACAGTACTTCTCAAAATACTGCGGTTCATGGGAAAGAAGGATCCGCAGATGATCTGTAGTTTCCTTCGCCAGATCATTCAGTGCCGTACTGCGAAGACTGGCATCATCTAATCCTATCAGCTCTATCATATCCCCATTGCGTGTGAGTGTTTCGCATTCATCTTTTAAGATCACAACCTGTTCTTCGGAAAGCATCGAGAGCAGGCTGTTATAGTTCGCCTCATCCAGCCATAACTCGTGATTACCCGTTATATAGTAAACCGGAGCGATCTTTACTGCCTCTCTCACAAGTTCCCGCGCCGGTGCCATGTCAAAGCGGTTCGAATCCACCAGATCACCCGTTAAAACAATATAATCCGGGCGACATTTTTTTATGCTATCCACAAGGCGCTTCTGCCCTTTGCCAAAGCGTTTGTTATGCAGATCCGAAATCTGGACGATCCGGCAGCCCTCCCAAGCACCTGTGATCTTCGGCGAATGATAAGGATACTCCGTAATGTTGATCGCATTGTTCTGCCAATAACAGAATGGAAAAAGAAGTAGAATTAAAATGCACGGTATTATATATCGTTTTTTACAAAATTTCTTTTTCATATATTCCCCCGCCATCAAGGTTCAAGTATTTCAGCCATCACTGAAATCCACGATGATCACTGTTTCCGGTTTATCGTCTATATTCTATGCTCATTCTTTTTCTTCACAAGAAATAATTGAATATCTTACATTGTTTGTTAATACACCATTTCTCCAAACTCTGTCACTCTCCGGCGCGCAATAATCCGTTCACTGAATGTAACTATTATACACATATTCCGTTCGATTGCACAGTGCAGGGTACGAAACAAAATAGCAGCCAAAATCCCGTGGCACAGTACAGGGCTTTTAACGTACTAATTTGACCATATCATTAATATGCTGTCAAAATTCCTCGTACACAGTGCAGCGCTATGAACCGGAGTGTGACAAAAATATTCTGCTTGAAAAACGGGCGCATGAGGTCTGCCCCCACGCGCCCTTATCATCCCGTTTTCCGTTTTCTCCTACAGTCTCTTTAACAGCTCTTCTCTTTGTGCTTCATATCCCGGCTTGCCAAGAAGTGCAAACATGTTTTTCTTGTAGCTTTCAACACCCGGCTGGTTGAACGGATTCACACCAAGCAGGTATCCGGATACACCACAGGCAAACTCGAAGAAGTAGAACAACTGTCCTAAATAGAACTCATCTGCCTCCGGAATATTGATCTTTAAGTTCGGAACCTGTCCGTCTGTATGCGCTAAGATCGTACCGTTCATCGCTGATTTGTTCACAAAATCAACGGTCTTGCCTGCCAGATAGTTCAGGCCGTCCAGATCTACCGGCTCTGTACCGATCGTGATCTCTTCTTTGGACTTCTCAATCTCTACGACGGTCTCAAACAGCGTTCTGGCACCATCCTGAATAAACTGTCCCATAGAGTGAAGATCTGTGGTCAGATCCACGCTTGCGGGGAAGATCCCCTTCTGGTCTTTGCCCTCTGACTCGCCGTAAAGCTGTTTCCACCACTCAGAAACATAATGGAAAGAAGGCTCATAGTTGGCAAGGATCTCGATGCCTTTGCCCTTGCGAAGCAGGATATTACGGATCGCTGCATATAACAGGGCATCATTCTCTTCATAAGAAAGCTCCAATGCATTCTTGCGTCCGCTTGCGGCCCCTTCCATTAATTTATCGATATCTGCACCGGATACAGCGATCGGCAGAAGACCGACTGCTGTCAGTACAGAGAAACGTCCTCCGACATCATCCGGTACTACGAATGACTCATAGCCCTCTTCGTTGGAAAGGTTCTTTAAAGATCCTCTGACTTTGTCTGTGGTAGCGTAGATTCTCTTCGCTGCCTCTTCCTTACCGTATTTTGCCTCGATCTTCTCCTTGAATACGCGGAAAGCGATCGCAGGCTCTGTCGTCGTACCGGATTTGGAGATCATATTGATAGAGAAATCTCTGTCTCCGACTACATCTAACAGATGTTTTAAATAGGTAGAGCTGATAGAATTGCCTACGAAGTATATTTCAGGTGTTTTTCTCTGTTCTTTGGGTATAATATTATAAAAGCTGTGACGCAGGAACTCGATCGCTGCTCTTGCTCCAAGGTAAGAACCTCCGATACCGATCACGATCAGAACCTCCGAATCGCTCTGGATCTTGGCAGCTGCCTTCTTGATGCGGTCAAACTCCTCTTTGTCATAGTTGACAGGCAGATCGATCCATCCAAGGAAATCATTCCCGGCGCCTGTTTTGGAAACCAAGGTTTCTTTCGCATCCATAACCTGCTTTTTCATCAGTTCTACTTCACTGTCGCTGATAAAGGAAGCGGCCTTTGAATAATCAAAAGATACTTTACTCATATTGATACTCTCCTTTTCTAAAGTGTAATAGCCCTTCTGATAGCTGTAAATACTATCATTATCCGACAAAGCCCTGGATATCAAAAACCAGTCCTGTCGGTATTACTACCAAACAGTGTAGCAAATAACGCTTTTTTTTGCAAGTATAATAGGAAATACTGGAAAAAGTAAACATGATTTGTTATAATCGTAATATCTGTTGGTTACTATTCACAATCCTCCCACATTCCGCACTTTCGTGGTGCATTCGCATCATTTCGTGCTCCATGTGGGGCGGGTCATAACATATAGGATGGATCTGAATAGTATCCTGTAAACTTCCGGAGGCAGGATTATGAAAAAAATAGTTTTGACCGGTGGCGGTACGGCAGGTCATGTGACCCCGAACATCGCACTGCTGCCACGCTTAAGAGAACTTGATTATGAAATCCATTATATCGGTTCTTATGAAGGAATCGAAAGCCGTCTGATTGCAGACTTCGATATCCCTTATTACGGGATCGCGACAGGAAAGTTACGAAGATATTTTGATCCGAAGAATTTCTCCGATCCTTTCCGCGTGATCAAAGGATACGGTGAGGCGAGAAAAATCCTCAAAAAAATCAGACCGGATGTCGTTTTTTCCAAGGGCGGATTCGTAGCCGTTCCCGTGGTAAGAGCTGCTGCAAGTCTAAAGATTCCCTGCGTCATCCACGAATCGGACATGACACCGGGACTTGCCAATAAACTCTGTATTCCGGTAGCAGACAAGATCTGCTGCAACTTCCCGGAGACCTTGCAGAATCTCCCGGAGGATAAAGCAGTCTTAACCGGATCACCGATCAGAGAAGAACTGACGCGCGGCAACAAGATAGCAGGACTTGATTTCTGTGGCTTCAGTGCCAACAAACCGGTTCTGATGGTGATCGGCGGAAGCCAGGGAGCTGCGAATGTCAATGCGGCGGTCAGAGAAGCCCTTCCGGAGCTTTTGAAGGATTTCCAGATCGTTCACCTGTGCGGAAAAGGGAAAATGGATAACCTGCTTTTAAATACAGCCGGCTATAAACAGTTTGAATATATCAAGACAGAGTTAAAGGATCTGTTTGCCATGGCAGATGTGGTCATCAGCCGCGCCGGAGCAAATGCGATCTGTGAGCTTTTGGCACTGAAGAAACCCAATATTCTCATTCCTCTTGTCAGCGGAAGCCGCGGCGACCAGGTATTGAATGCCAAATCCTTTGAGTCACAGGGATTCAGTATCCTGCTTGAGGAAGACGATATTACCAAGGAATTGCTCGTGGAGAAGGTAAGAGAGCTTTTCTGCAACCGACAGTCCTATATCGAGACAATGTCCCACAGCGAACAGCTTTCCTCCATTGATACGATCACGAATATACTGGAAAGCTATATAAAGACAAAGAATAATTAAATCTTTTACGTAAAGGGCGTGTGAAAAAACGAAAAGTTTTTTCACACGCCCTTTTTATTTTAGGGAAAGCGTGGCCATTTCAGTTG
>SVFN01000015.1 GCA_015056815.1 Lachnospiraceae bacterium
TCGTCCTCGAATGCCACGGTTACTGTTTTGCCCTTGCCAATCGTTACGGTCGTGCTGTCGCCGGTCTTCTGTGCTTCATTTCCAACCTGGTACTTCACAGTTTCCGTGTAGCCTTCAATCGCATGAACAGACTCCGTCACGGTATAGCCGCCCGCCGCTGCTTCCAGCTCTAATGTGTAGATTCCGGTTGTATTATCCTTCGTGAAATCTTTCAGCGTGTAGGTGTCGGTCTTACTGTTTGTGTTATTCTTAACCGTAAATTTCAGTGCACCTTCTGCTTCTTCCTTGCTGACATCTCCCTTAATCGTCTTGGTGATAATGAGCTTGCCGCTGTTCTCTTTGTAGTCGTCCTCGAATGCCACGGTTACTGTTTTGCCCTTGCCAATCGTTACGGTCGTGCTGTCGCCGGTCTTCTGTGCTTCATTTCCAACCTGGTACTTCACAGTTTCCGTGTAGCCTTCAATCGCATGAACAGACTCCGTCACGGTATAGCCGCCCGCCGCTGCCTCCAGTTCCAGAGTGTAGATTCCAGTTGTATTATCCTTCGTGAAATCTTTCAGTGTGTAGGTGTCGGTCTTATTGCTAGTGTTATTCTTAACAGTAAACTCCAGCGCACCTTCCGCCTCTTCCTTGCTGACATCACCTTTCAGGGTCTTGGTGATAATAAGCTTCCCGCTGTCCTTTTTGTAATCATCTTCAAACGCCACTACGGATTCGCTATCTTTCTCAACCGTCATCTCCGCTTTATCATCCGTTTTCTGTTCCCCGCTGCCGATCCGGTATTTTACAGTCTCTGTATAGCCCTCAATCGTATGAACACTCTCGGTAACGGTATAACCGCCGACCTCCTCCGTCAATACTTTCGTATAAATACCACTCGCATCATCCCATGTAAAATCTTTCAGCGTATAAGTCTCAGTCACTCCGGTCGTATGATTCTCAACTGTAAATTCCAGCGCACCTTCCGCTTCGTCCCTGTCGATATCGCCTTTCAGTGTTTTCGTGATTTTAAGGGTTCCTTTGTCCTTCTCTTTCTCTGTATATTCATTTTCCAGAGCCACCCTGACCGTCTTATCCGCTTCAACATTGATGCCTGCCTTGCGGTCTGCCGATTCTGTCGGCGTTGCTCCGTTAATGCCGGCTTTGCAACCGTCAAAGGTAAATCCAGCCAGCTCGTACTTCACTTCTTCCACGATATACCCACCGCGCGGCTGCCCGCTCAGTTTCAGAGTATACGTATCCGTCCCGTCCGTATGGGTAAATGCGGACAACGGATACTCCTTCTTCTCACCGTTGGCAACTCTGGTGACACATACCACAATACCGCTCTTTGCCAGTGCTTCCGGAACATTTCCGATGATCTTTTTCGTGATCTGCAGCTCACCGGGGATATCCTCGTAAACGTCTGTCACCTTAAGTGTCGTCGTTTTCCCTTTCTCCACACCGGCCACAGCACCGTTTTCCTTACCGCCCGTCTGTGTGATATAAACCGTGTCGCCATCTGCCTTCAAACCATAAACAACATTTTTCGCCACATAGCCATCCAGCTCATAACTCTCCTTTACGGTATATTCCCCAGTCGGAACATCTGCAAACTCCAAAGAATAAATACCATTCTTAAGCGTAAAATCTTTCAGCTTATAAGTTGCAAAAGCTCCGCCTGACTTTTCGGGCGAAGGAGTCACCCGGAACGTGATCTGATCCGTCACATCTTCCAGTTCATCTGTCCGGATACCGCTTAAGGATTTTTCCAGTCGCAGGATTCCCCTGTCTCTGGAATAGGTATTCGTAAACTTTGCCGTCATTCCTTCCGGTGGATTAAAAATAAATTTCTTCTCGATCCCGTTCGCATATGCTTCCGGATCTTTACTGTCGATCTGAACCTTCGCCGTAGTCGTATACTGCTTCTCAAGATCCGAACCGGCATACGAATCCTTATACTTCTCCCAGACCGTTACCTGTGAGCCTTCCGCAAAACCGTCCAGTCCGTTTACTTCATAATAATAGTCTCCGCTTCCGTTTGTTTTCCAGCCGCTGTCAGTACCGTCAATCGTTTTCTCCACTACCTCTGCAGCATTGTTCTTGTTGACAATCTGCACATGGAAAGTCAGATATTTCTTCACGTCTTCCCATTCTCTGTCTCCCTGTACAGTCTTTCTGAGGACAAACGTATACTGTTTCTTCGCATAAGTATTGGTAAACAGCCAGGTATCTGTTTCGCCCTGTTCAGAAAGCTTTTCGGTCGCAGTCGAAGTACTCTTTGCTTTTTCGGAATTCACTCTGGTGCTGACAGACGTCAGGTACGCTCCGGAAGGATCCGTCGCATTTTCTTTGATCGTATATACATCACAGGGAACATCATAGATCGTAAAGACATAATCCAATCCGTCCAGACTCCATCCGTCTGCTGTTGTCCCGTAAGAATCCGGCGTATTCCAGCCTTTGTCCGTTCCATTTATGGTCTTATGGAAACGTCCGTTTTCTCCTGTGATCTCAAAGGAAAGACAGCCTTTCACCGTCACCCATTCCAGTCCGGTCACACGTTTGCGTAAAACAAGATCCCCGCGTGTTTGGGCGTAGGTATTTGAGAACGCACATTCCTGGGTATCATTCTTTGTCACTTCCACAGCAATCTCATTGCCTTCGTTACCATCTGTTACCCGATCCGCTGCCAACTGGTACTTCGTAGTGGTAGAATAACCATCCTCCTGTAGCACTTTCTCCACGATCGTATAGATTCCGACCGGCAGTTTTTCCAACGTCAGTTTATATGTGCCATCTGCCTCCTTAACAAAGTCCTCTTTGGTAAAAGTCTCCTTATATTTTCCATCCTCACTCGTCACCTGGAAGCTGACATCAGAAGCCTTCGCCAATTCTTCCCAGTCAAGCCCGTTAAACTCTTTGTGAATGACAAGTTTACCAAGATCCTGCTTATAGTCATTGACAAAATCCGCGCTTCTTGTATTATCAGCCTTAAAGCCGATGATCTTAAGCAGCGCATCGCTCTTTACGGAGCCAATGCTGCTGGTAGTCGTGCGGGTATAACCTTCCGTCTCATTCTGGAACGTTTCCTGAATGGTATAGTCACCTGCATAAAGACCTGTCAGTTCATACACATATGTACCGGAGCCAGCCGGATCTTCCTTAAACTTATCCTTTGACGGCTTGATCACCTTCTTTGTAAATGTACCACCGTTACGCAAAGTTCCCGTCACAGTAAAGATCAGGGAATTCTTTACCTTATTCCAGTCAAGGTCTCCTGTTACGGTTTTGGTCAGTTTCAGGGAACCTGTCAGCTCCTCGTAAGTATTGGTAAAGGATACTTCCGAATCTTTATCCTTTTGCACATTGAATCTGGCACCGCCCACTTCACCGTTTCCGGTGGCTGTACCTACCTTATATGTAATACTTTTTAACGTATAATCTGCCAGATCCGAAGTTGTCTCCGTGACACGGTAAGTGCCCGTCGGAAGATTATAAACAGTCAGTGTATACGCTTTGGAATCCTCATCATAAGTAGAAGATACGACTCCTGCGATATTGGCCGTCACAAGATCATATATGCGAACATTCCCCTCTGTCGGGCTGACCGGCTCAATGGTAAAGCTGATTCCCTTCGCCGCCTTCTCGATATCCGCCTCTGCCCCGATGCCACTAAAGGTCTTCGTCAGCACTAACTGCCCTTTTTCTCTCTGATAAGAATTGACGACTTCCGCAGTCTGTCCTGTCGCTGCATTGAACGTAACCGTCGCCGGATTCGCTGTTTTTCCTGCAATTGTGGTTTTGCGCGTATATCCGGAAACATCTGCTCCCGTTTCTTCGATCGTATAAGTGCCACTTTCGAGTCCGTCGATCGAACAGGTATAATTGTTTGCCGCAGTCAGCTCTGTTCCCGCTATCGTGGCAATCGTCTGACTCCCCTTTTTCACGATAAAGCTGACTTTGTCCGCGATCTTCTCCCAAGCCAGATCACCGGTCGTTGTCTTTTTGATCAGAAGCGCGCCGGTCTGCTTGTATGTATTTGAAAAGTGAATCTGTGTTTCTTTTCTCTTTTCGACTTCAAAACTTTCATCGTCATCCGGAGTGCAGACTCCCGAATCTGTCTCACTTCCATCCACCATGATCTCATAGGAAGTGCTGTCATAGGTATACCCGTCCGGAGCAGTTACTTTTTCCGTGATCCAATAATCCCCCGGCTCAATGTCCTTGATCGTGATCGTGTAAGTCCCATCGCTCTGTGCTGTCAGCTTACTTCCCTCAATCTCTTTATAGGTCTTATAATCCGAATCCCTTATCACAAAAGTGATCTTCGCAAGGGCTTTTGCCACATCTTCCGGGTTGCCAACACCCGCGATCGTCTTGGTAAGGGTAAGCTCTCCCGTCTTTTCCTCACTTTCTTCATTCGGAAACAGGATATTTACCTTATTGGAAAAAGTCTTTACTTTATCATAATATTTCGAAGAAGTCTTCGTCGGCAGTTTCGCCGTACTTCCATTGATCACAAAGTAATAAGGCTCATCTGCCAGTTTAAATCCGGTCTTCGCCTTCGTCTCGATCAGGGAATAAATATAGTCAACATTTAATCCTTTGACCGTAACCGTACCTTCCTTGGTAACCTGGATATTCTCCTCCACGACACCATCTTTGGCATACAGCGCTGTCCCTTCACATTCCGCCGGAACCATGGAATCTGTTGCCTCATCATAGGTATAACGCGTCACCTTAAATTCCGAACCGTCAAGCGCCACCATCTGCCCGCCGTCTGTCCAGTATTTCTGAATGGTGAAGGTACCCAGTTCCGAAACAGCCAGACCGCTCGCCTCAATGCTGCTCGCATCCAGATTATCGTTTGCTCCTCCGGACTTTTCGGAGATCCCATCGATTTCAAACCTGTTTGAAGAGTTTTCTTCGTTGAGCTGATCACCCGCCAGATTGATCCTCCCGGTATATGTAATACGAAGTTTCTTATCATCCGGCAGTCCTGTGATGATCAGCTTGTTTGTAGCCGCATCAAAGGTATATTGATAAGCAGTTCCCTTCGCCAGTTCCGTGTAGGCGGAGCCGTTCCACTGCTCCACTTTCATGGTGTCAAATTTATAAAGAATGGCGCTGCCCATCGTATCGGTCGCTGTCAACGTACCTGTTCCCGGAAGCAGATCCAGTTCCTCTTCATTCACCATAACGGTATAATTCACAAACGGAAGGCTTACCTCATGTGTTTTCTTCACAACAGGCTGCGCCGTCAGCTCTGTGGAATCCGTCGCTTTCCCCAGATCCAGGCTGCCTACCTTTCCCGAAACCATGTTGGCAAAGGTCTCAGATCCCTTTGCCACAAAGGCTGCCTCGTCTGTCACCTTAAGCTCATAGGTAAAGACAATTCCTTCTTCTTTGTTCTTACCGATGCTTTGTCTGTCAGCTTCTGACAGCGTAATGCTCCATTTTAACTGACCGTCCTTCACCTCGGGTTCACCGGTCCCCGCGCCGCTCACCTCGCTCTGCGCATAGTACCAGTTACCACGCTTTACACTTGCAGTCCCCGGCACATACTCCATGCCTTCCGGGATTGTATCCGTAACGGTCAGAACTTCTCCCGCCTCAAAATCCACATCCTTTAAGACTGCTTCTACCTTATAATCGATCGCATTCTTTCCGGTAACGCTCTTACCCTCTTTTTCCATATTGGATAAGAAGCTGTAGGAAGCATCCGCATCCTGGAACATCTTCTCTCCGTCATCCATGCCCTTTTGCTCATAGCTGATCTCTGCCTGATTGTTAAAGACCGCTTTGGTCGGGGCTCCCTCAAACTTACTCGTGACATGGATCACCAGATCCTTACCATAATACTGCTCGATAAAAGAATCCTTAAATTCGATATACGGAACCCACCAGTTACTGTACTTCTTAAAGTATTTCTGAGCACTTGCATCGATCCAGTCATTATTGGTATCCTCATCTCCATTACTATCATAGACCAGATCGTCACCGACTTTGATCGTCAGTAACTCATGCTCTGCGGAATTGTTATAAAACGTATTCTCGGAAAACGCCAGTTCCTTTGTGCCATCCGGAATATCTTTAAACGTGATCTTCCAGGGAATGACACCGTCAACGGCCTCGCCCTCTACTTCCTTTTCCAGCCATCCGCTTCCATTTTTATCCACGGACCCGCTCTGTGAAAAGCTACCGCCGTCCTTCGTATTCACCTTCACATTATTATAGAACGTATAGTTGCCCGTACTTTCCAGATAAGAATTCTGGATCGCTGTGGTATAAGTCGCGACAAAACTGCCGTCTGACTGGCGGACAAAATTACCCGTGATATCGATCCCGATATTCGCTCCGACCAGACCTGCCCTCGGTGTGTCGATGACAGAGGAAACCAATCGTTTCAGATCTGCCTCAGACGGATCATCATAATCATTGAGCTTCACCGTAATGGTCCAGTCAATGGATTTCTTGTCTGCACTCATCTTACCGGTCTTTGCAAGCTCCGGCTTTTTTACCTCCACAAAAGCCCACGCATCCTTGGACTGTTCTTTCTTTTTGTTATCGGTATAATCTGCCTGGAAATGGTTCCCGGCACTATTGCGATCCGATTTGTAAATGCCCGGATCCAGTTTCACTTCGTAGGTATATTCGATGCTCTCGCCTGCATGCATGGTTACACCATTCAGCGCCGAAGCCGCGTCCGCGATCGTTGCATACTCCGTACCGGTATAGACCGCTGAAACCGTGGAGGCCGTCACCTTGATCCCACTGTGAAAAGACAGATACTCCACCATCTCATCTGAAATACGGATATTTTTCACATCTCCGCCATATGCATTCATTCTGACCTTAAATGTCTGATACCAGCTTCCGTCCTCCCCACGTCTTTTCTCTCCGCTTAAAGACTTCGAAAGCTCCAGTCCACTGGAAGAATTGGCATCATCATAAATGACCTCATATTCCTTTTTAATACTTCCCCAGGAAATACTGATCTTCGTCTTATCGCCTGCCTCCACAGAGCTGTCTGTGATGTTCACGATACCGCCGATCATGACATAACCATTCTTGCCATCTTCCTTCAGATACTCACTGTCTGTGATGTCCAGAATGATCCTGCCCCCCTGTACCTTATAGGTACCTACCTTCTGACCATTCTCATTCAGAAGATCCTGCTCTGACACTGCATTGTCCAGACTGATCCCCGCTAATATAAGAGTTGACAGGTCAATGGTATACTCTTTCTGCGCTTTATCGTCATTGGAAATCTTCCAGTTAAACCGGACATTGACTCTGTCTCCGTTTTTGACAGTCTGACCGTTCGTGATCTCCTTACCGTTTACCTGTATGACCGTTCCGGTCAGATCGGCTGTACCATTCCCGTTACCTAAAAGTGGCGGATCCACTGTCTGTACATCCTCCTCTCCCTCCGATACCGTCTCCTGCGCTTGCGAAACCGGTTGTTCTTCGCCCGCCTGCTCACCGGAATTTTGCGATACCGTCGCTGCACCCAGGAGTCCCGTTGGCAGCAGACATACCAACATCACTACTGCAAGAAACAAGGACAGAGCCCTCTCTCCGATCCTCTTTCTCTTCATCGCTCTCCAAAAGTTTTCCATTTGCATTTCTCCCTCTTATAATAGATATAACTGTAAGTTATTACACTGATACAACTACAACATAGCAAAAAATAAACTTTTTGTAAACAAATCTCTCGAAATATTTACAAAAAGTTTATTTAAAATTCTCTGTTTTTCCTTCTTTTTGTACTATATACCTAAAAGAAGTTTCCTTTTGACCTTCTTTTTACTCGCCCTGCAGCCTCTCATCACACAAATGTCTCATCCATTTCTGCATCGGTGCCTGGTAAGGACGGATTTTTTCTTTTCCTTTTCCATTCTGATAGAAATAGGCATCGCTGTTGTAAATGCTCTCTTCCTCCACAATGTCCGCCAGTTCTCTTGCGTCCTCAATCGGCACATTAAAGATGATCCGTTTGCCGAAATAGCGGAAGGTATCAATAAATTTCAGTTTATACAAAGAAGGATCCGCACACCAGACGATCGTAAAGAATCCGACCGCAGGGCCGTCTCTTAAGATCTGCTCAAAACGTTTGGCATTTTCCCTGTCACTGCCATAGATCCCACTGCTTTGCAGACCTCTTGCCAGCTCTAAATTGGAAATGATCAGCCATACGTCGGGATCTTCCTCTTTTTTATGAAGGAACGCCTGGTAGACCGTATCAAATTCCCGCTCCGCAGTCGCGCCGTCGTAGTACCGGATATACTGTGGAACACTCAGTCCCAGATCCTGCAGTCTGTCATCCAGCTTATCGTTGGAACCGTCACAATAGTTCATGACATAGATGGAAGTCGGTGCCTCGTTCTTTCGCTCTTTGTCAATTCTTTGCAGCACCAGCTCCAGTGCGGCAAAAAACAACATATTCTGGGCTTTCTGCACATCCTGTCCGATCATGAGCATGGCATTCGTATCCGCTCTGTCAAACCGGATCTCGAATTTCTCATTGACCTTCAATGATTCTCCCAGATGCAGTATGCGTTCCTTCGTGATCAGCTCGCCATTGGCATAGTATCTTTGGAATACGCTGTTCCTGCTTTCCGAAACATCTGCCGCAAGTACCCTTGCCTGCGTCATAAGCCCGATCTGGGTATAATGCTGATCCAACATCTCCAAAAGCCCTGTCAGCATATCCTGGCTTAAGAAACCGACACGGATCTTATAGTTGACATTCGGAGAACTGATGGCCGGTACATAGATGGCAGAACCGGCATCATTTTCTTCAATGAGTTCGATGGTGTCTGCTCCCTTCTCCAATACCAGCTGTGCATCCTCCTTCGGGCACTTAAGGGCAATGCGCACTGCCACCTGAGCCATCGCCGCTTCATTGATCGCCGTCATCCCGCGGATACTCTGGGAGCACAAAACCACATGGAATCCATAGCTTCGATCCAGTCGCAGAATGCTGTCCATGATCTGGGCCGCCTCGTTTGCCGCCACGGGATTCTGCGTGCCAAACAGCACATGAAATTCATCGATGACTACTAACACCCTAGGCATCCTGCCGTACTTCGCCGCATGGGGACTCTTGTTATAAGAAGTAATATCACTCTCCGTACAATCCTTAAAGATCTTCGCCCTTCGATCCGCTTCATTCTTCAGATCCTTTAACACACTCAGTCCGAACTCCTGCTCACTCTCGATGGCAATGACTTTAAAGCTCGGAAGATTATAATCCGCATAGATCTTAAACTCGGTACCGCTCTTAAAATCCACCAGATAGATCTGCAGCTCTTCCGGAGAATACTTAAGAAGCGCTCCGGTTATGATCGCATGAAGCAATCGGCTCTTACCGCTTCCGATCTGCCCGACGATCAGTGCATGAACAGACTGGCTGCCCGCTTCTCCCAGCCGTAACGACTGGATATCACTTGCGCCCCGCAGACCGATCGGAATATCGATCCCGTTATCCGTATGGTAAGTCAGTACTCCCTCCGGCTTTGGCGCGATATGTTCATAACCGATCACGATCCTTCCGGCGTCGCGGATCGCCTTTTTCATAACAGGCGCAACCTCGATCGTTTCCTCAATGTTTAACGGCTGGTCAAAAATATAGCGTATGCTGGCTCTCTTACCCACATCCGAAATGTTGTAATAGCCGGGCATCAGAGAGCGGAAACAGTTACACATCTTCTCGATCCCGCGGATCTGTGCCCTAAGAAGTGGCTCTAAACTTGCCAACTGCTCCTCATTGGTCATCAAAAGCACATATACACCGCATTGCTTACCGGTAGCTACGATCTGGGAGAGAAGTTCGATCGACTTCGGTGTAAAGCCGGCCGGGAAATCCATGATCGCCACGATACTGTACGGCTGCGGGTTCAAAGGATTATCCAGATTGTAATCCCGGATATTGCGGTACAGACCTCTGAAGGTATTCACCTGCATGGTCTTGATATGATCCACCACGATCTGCAGTTGTCTTTGCACCATATCCGGCTCAGTCTGAATCCCGCCCATAATGACATGATAGCCATAGGTATTATCATCCTCAAAATGCTTAAAGACTGCAAAGGTCTGTCCGGATTTGAGCGGATCGATAAAGTAAAAACGCATCTTGCCGGGCGGTGTCGCAAGGAACGTGCTCATGCAAAGTGTCTGCGCATCCGCTTTTGCACTGTCAGAACTGTCGCTGTCATATTTATAGCAAAGTGCCAGCGTTTCATTGATCGCCACGGTATAAGGGAATACCAGTGCTCCGTTTTGCAGCACGAAATCATAACTTTCCTCCAAAAAGGCCTTCGCTCCAGGATTCCCCATGAACTGTTCAAATTTGAAAAAAATATTCCCGACAGTGACATTTAAAGGCTCTTCCTTTGCGGGCGTAAAGTCCTTTCTGTGTAAAACTCTTGCCTGCTCCATGGAAAGCACATACTGTTTTAAGATCACAGGCGGTATCATTTTAAGCTGTTCTTCTTTATAACGTTTTACCGCCTGATCTTCCAGTGCTTCACTTTCTTTTTCCAGCTGCGCAAACTCATTCGCACGTCCGTTTTCCAGCGCCTGTCTCGCAGAGGCATAGTCCTGATCTGCAATAGTACTCCTTAGATCATATTCCTGTTCTTTTCGCAGTGTACTCTGTATAAAAGCCTGTTTTTCGGTTTCCTGCTCCTTCTCCAGTCTTGCACGCTCTTTCCCGAATCGTTCTTCCGTTTCCTTAACCATCCCGGAAACCTTTCCGGTACACTCTTCCTCTGCATTTTTCAGAAGTTCCATCTCTTTGTCATAAAGGAGCTTCGCTTTATTTTTGAGAGCATGAAACTCTTCACATTTCGCTTTCAGTTCTGAGGAACGAAGCAGTTTGCCATCCAGCTTATTGATCTCGCTGACCATATAGGATAGTTCATAATTGCGCATCAGCTCTCTGAGATCCTCACCTCTGGCATACGCATGATCTCCCATGCTGTTTGCGATTCTCTCATACTGTTTCACTTTGATCTGGGACTCGGCTTTTTCGATCTCCACAATATAGTGTGTAAACAACTGTTTGGTCTTCTGGAGCTGTCCCAGATGCTCCGACTGATACTTTGCCGCACTTTCCTTTGCCGACTCATTTGCCTGCCATGCAAGCTCCATCTGCTGATCCAGTTGTTCTCTCTTCTGTTGATAGTCTTCCTCCATCTGCTCCAGTGTCTGTTTTTTTTCCCGCTCAAGAGCTGCCATCTGCTTGTGATGATCTTCCTCCATCTTTGCAAGCCTCAGATCCTGATCTTTTTTGAGAACGCCTGTCTGCGTCCGAAGCGTTTCACGTATCTCGGCACATTCCATTGCAAAAGTTCCTGCCAGGCGCTCAAATTCATGCCAGATATCCATGACCAGCGCATATTGATCCTTTACATTGATAATGTCCTGCTCTGAAAGCGGTTGTTTTAACATAAATCCTATCTCCTGATTCTATTTAAAATTTCTTGTCTGAAAAATCGATCTCATCCCATTGTCTGAGCAATTTCGATCTGCGTTCTTCCTGTTCTCTTGAACGCTCAAACCCGCATTTCATTTTGATGCTGTGGGCGAAATTCCGGTATTGAAGAAATTTGCGGATCATAAAATCCTGTAACGGTTTCTCGAAAAAACGGTTTTGCTGTTTGTAAGAATACAGAAAGAAAATCGTTTCCTCCATGCGGTCACATAGCATGTCATATTCTTCCCGGAAGGAAAGGATACGCTCCTCCTGACTCTCCAACGTATCATTCTTGATGCGCATGATCTCATCACGCTTTGTCTTCTCGACCTTCGACCAGTCCACATCTGCGAGTCGCTTCTGGCTTTCGTCGATCTGTCCGCCAAGCGCCACCACTTCATCGAGCCGCTTCTCAAAAGCAACTGCAGCTTCCTGAATCGACTCCCAGAAAAGATCCATCTTATGACAGACGATCTCAAAGCTTTTCTCCATATCCCTCTGATAGAAAGAATTGTCCTGTTCCGACAGGATCGTGCAAAGTTCGTCGTCCGTTATCCCGTCATCTCCCGCAAGGTTCTGTACCCTGAATTCGAACGGTTTCAATAACCCCTCATAGATTGCGAGTGTTTCCCCCGCTCCAAATGCCGCCAGCCGCTCCAACTCTGCCGGATCTGCGGCCATCATTTCTCCAAGCATTTTCCGGTCGTCTGCCAGATCCACGCGGTGTGCGAGTTTTACGGAGGTGTTGCGCACGATCTCCTGATTCGTCTCCGCCGGAAGCTGTTTGGCAAAAATAACCGTCTCCTTCAGCGCGCGAAGCTCTGCCAGTCCCGTCCCCACCTGCGGCATCACCGTGTAATTTTGTATATCATCCAGAAAAACAGCATGACGGATCATCTCCGTTTCCTCTGCCACATTCGATTGTAACACTTCTCTTAGCATTGTGACAAGAAAAAGAAGCAAAAAATCTGAAGCAGTATCTCCCAGAACCGAAAGTTCAAGAAGAATCGTCCGTTCCAGCCATTCTTCCGGTTTCAAGGTCGAATAGGGAACGTTAAACAGATCGCCGCTTTCTCTGGCAAGAAGACTTCCGACAAAGGTTTCCCCCTGTCCCGAAAGTGCATGATACCATTCCTCCAGTGTCGGATACTCCAGTCCTCCCGTATTGATCGTATACGGAAGCCAGCCTTTATCGGCATATACCTTCTCCATTGCACTTCCAAAATGGAACAGTTCTTCTTCGGACGCGCCAAAAACCGCTCCGAACACTGAAAGCAGTTCGTGAATGTGTTCTGCCACAGTCATCTGTGCCGGAAATTCAAAAGGATTGATATGAAGTGGAAAAATAGTCCCCGGCGCTGTGGAAAAAACGGTCACTCCTTCGATTCCACCAGCTTTTACCAGTGTACGGTATTCTTTTCCCTCCCCCGCTAACAGCAAAAACGGAACCCGCTTTCCGGACATCTGCACCGCAAGCTGTAACATCGTGTTCGTTTTGCCACTGCCCAGTCCTCCGGCGATAAACGCATGCCCCTGCAGTTTTTCCATCGGCAGACAGACTTCTTTTCCATCACTGTCAAGCCCCAGAAACAGTCCTGATGCATCCATGGACGGGGCAGTCTCTTTGGGCAGTTCGATCCGCTCCCCCGCATAAAGAATCGGAAATGTCACAAAGGGAAGCAGTTCTTTTTGCAAAAACAAAGTGGACCAGAATTCCAGTTCCTTCGGTGCTTTTTCGTTGCAGAACGGACAGACATTTCCCTCCGTCACTTCTGTACCGGTAAAATATCCTTTTTCCACATGGATATCATGTGCTCCTTCATCCAAAGCCTCCGCAGCGGCGGCGTCCAAAAGCATCGCCGCATATTCCGGATGGTTTGCGTATACACGGATATTGGCAAAAAAATGCGGATTGGCGGAAACATCTTCGATCAGTTCTTCATAACGCCGGAGTGTATAATCTACATAGTCCGCTTCCTTCCTCGCCGTTCTTTCTCCTGACAATTCCCTGAGAGCCGCTATGACATTTCCCAGAACATAAGGTCTTTCCAGCTCTGTGGACAGATCCGTTGGCTTTACGTCCACGCAGTAGACACAGGGCTGGTTCATCGTTTTCATCATGGTAAGCATGGTAAACAGTCTTGCATTTTCATTCATCCGCCATCTGCTTACCGAATAATAGGCATTGGGATTGCGCCTGTCGGCTCCCGCAAATTTTTCACGCTTTTGTAAGACCGCCATATACTCATAGTTTTTATCCCCGTCAAAGGAAACCGTCTGTTCGGAAACCGGACGGGCAAGCTCTGCCTCATCTCCGATCTTCTCCAGGTAATCACGGTATTCCTTTAAATTCATCAACGGCACCACTCTCACAATATCATAATAGGGGGACAGCGGCGAATTGCGCACCAGACTGTCCGCATAGCCGTTTGAATGCTCTCCGTCAAATTTCAGGAAGATCTTCAGCCGCTTCCCTTTGGATTCCTTCGGATCATATTCATAGATCCAGTGAATGGTCTCGCCGGAAAGCAGGGCTGCCCTGTGAAGCTGCCGCAAAAAGACATGGTGCTTTTCAAAAACCGTCTGCACGGTATCTTTTCCCTGTACGGTATATTTCCCCAGAGTCAGATCCGGGATTCGTTTGAGTTCGTAAATTCTTGTTGTCATAGGTTCCTCTTTCACTAGATCCCGATCATTCTCATCGCTTCTGCAGGTTCAAGTAAATCCCCCGGCGTGATCAGGTACATGTCGGCTTCAGTAATGTCGGCTTCTTCCACGACTCTGCGTTTCAGTTTTATCACCGTCTTTTCATAAATGGTACGCGCAGTCCGCCCATTGGAGAAATACTCTGATTTTTTGAGCTCTGCAAAAAGAGGAATGTAAATCTCCTTCACACCCTGCGCGATGGCAAAGCCATTTTGTTTACAGAAATTCTCAAAAATCGCATAGGTTTCCCCGGCACTGTAATCATCGAAACGGACTTCTTCGATCCGGGATCGCATTCCGCTATTGGAACGGTAGAGTCCCTGCATATCCTTCTCATAGCCAGCAAGTATGATGCAGCATTTCTTCCTGTGCTCCGGTTCATCCATGAAGGCGATCATTTGTTCTACGGCTTCCTTTTTAAAACCGGCATTCGACAAATCATCCGCATAGGAAAGACTGTACGCCTCATCAATAAACAGGACACCGTTCATGGATTTCTGCAACAAATCATAAGTCTTTTTATCCGTCTCCCCTACATACTGACCGATCAGATCCTTGGCCGTACAGGAATAAAACCGGCTGGTCCCTACAATGCCCAGTTGAAACAGACATTTCGCAAACATAGCCGCACTCGTGGATTTGCCGGTACCGGGATTACCCACAAAGAAATAATATCCGGGACAAATATTCTCTGCTGATTCTCCGCTCTTTTGTGCGAAAAGAACCTCCACACGCTTCTGGGAAATGATTTCCTTAAGCCCTTTCATACCGACGCTCTGTGTCAGTTCATCATAGATCTCCCCGGCAGATCCGGCTCCCGGCTTCACAAAATACTTCTCCGCTTCCCCAAAATCAGAGCGTCTGATCCGTTTCTCCTTGTCATCGCGCAGGCTGCTCTGTCTTTTGACCTCATCTGCCAGTGCCACCATATCCCTTGCATTTCCAAAATGATCACGGTCTCTTTGTCGATACAGATTCTCAAAAAACACATCCAGATCCGGAATCTGTGTTTGTTCTTCCTGTTCAAAATGAAAGCCGTCTTTCTCACACTGTTTTACAAAAATCTCCTGCAAAAGCTCCGGCTTATAATCCTCGATCGTCAGGATATTGCGTTCATGAAAACGGCTTTTTAACCCGAAGTTCATCGCCAAAAGCTCCTCCATGGGCTGCGGGTAGCCTGCCATGATCATGCAGAAGCGATACCTCTGTGGGTTGGTCAGGATCGGAACCAGCGTATCGATAGCTTCCTTCGGATAGTTATGCTCGTCTCCCTTCTCCAAAAGAGAATATGCATCATCGATGAACAGCACGCCTTCCCTTGCACGCTCAACGCATTCCGTAGTTTTGATCGCGGTTTCCCCCACATACATACCTACCAGATCATCACGCTTCGCCTCAACCGTATTGCCAAGACGCAGAATCCCCTCCTCGTAAAAGATCCTGCCGATCAGTCTTGCAATGGTGGTCTTGCCGACACCCGGATTGCCTTTCAGTACAAAATGCGGTACCGGATACTCTCCGGCGTCCGTCTCTGCCATGCCATCAATGCGTTCATTGGAAAAGCCGTTCGTAACCGTTGTTTCCCGACAGGCTCCCTTTTTGAGCCGGTAGTCTTTCAGGATCTCCTCTATCCGATCCGCAACACACTCCCAGCCTCTGGTATTTCGAAGTTTTTCAAAAGGATTTTCCTCCTCCGCTTTCTGATAACGGCGGTACAGCTTCCGGATAACGGCCTCATCAAGAACAGCTTTCTCTTTCTCCGTCGATCTCATATAGTCTGACAGGGTATTATAAATCGCATACAGATAGCCCGATCCATTCTCATGCTTTTCCGCTTCCCTGCTCAGATATAGCAGGGAGGAGACCAGCTTTTTTCTCTCCAACTGGCAAAAACAAAGGTGCCTGCCCTGCTCCCCCACAATACGCAAATGATCCAGCGCATATCCGATCTCATCTATACCCGGAAGCCCGATCTCAATGGTTGTTCTTTTGTTGACCGTACCGTCAGCATTGAAAAAGCGGTTACGAAAAACCGATCCTTTCTCCATACCGTCAAACATCCTGCCCAGATCCGCGCCGGACATATGCGGTGCCAGAAAAATGCAGATGTTTTCGTTGCTCTCGCTGCTATACTCGTCCCACAGATAAGAGACCAGTTCCAGATAGGGCTGCAGCGGCGCTGACGGATCTGTCAGAAAATCCTGAAAAAAAGTAAAGACCACAGCCGACTTGTGTGTCGTGTCCGACATCATTTTTTTGGCTTCATCCAAAAACTCCACCGGAGTGATCTTAGGCTGTTTATAGATCATTTTTTCCGGTGCCTGCCCTTCTTCGCCCTCTCCGTTTCCACTCTGTTTCGGGCTGTCCGGAACAGGAACGGTTCTCCGGGCAGACTCCTGCGACACGGCATGCGGCCGCAGTATTCTTCTGCGCTTCGGTTTTTCCGGCTCGGAGGTCTGTTTCCGAAATGCCTGGTTTTTGCGGATCGCCAAAACGGCGCTTTCGTCATCAAGCACAAATTTCCCGACATTTCTTGCCCCGGAATAAAAGACGATCTGTTCATACCCAATACTTTTCAGATAGCGGTTCAGAAAAAAGCGGAAATTGCTTTTTACCAGATCCCCTGTCAGAAACATATCGTCCAGATTGCCATAGATCAAAAAGATCTTATTCTGTTTCGGTCTCATCAAAATCGATCCCATCGCACACTCCGTTTTATGCTTTTATTTTTTCCCGCAGTTCTTCCCTGTTTGAAAAACGGTTGCGGTATTTGCTGTTGCATTCCAGCCTGATCCGGGCGCAGGGTGTTTTCTCTGTCACAACCTGTTCCACGCTGGTGCGGTAAAACTGCCGTCTTTCTTCATTCGTTTCCTCTCCCATAAGCTGGTCGATCTCCACCCGCGTACTGACATTGCCCGCAAGCATCTGCGGCGCCAGAGTCACAATGATCTCCTCCCCGCTTATCTCATTCTCCAGTCCGATATGCAGGGCGCCTTTATGTTCATTCCCATCGTAGGAATATCCCGTAAACGAGAAATTGTGTTCTTCAAAAAAGTCTATGATCTCCTCGCTGATATCCTGTCTGGCAAAGGCATTGCTCATCGTTAAGATTCCCTGAAAAATCGTGCGGGATACTTCCGGATAAAGCTGTGTATGGAAAAGTGTCAGATATTCTTTCAGCTGTTTTGTGTCAGCCTGCTTTACCCGTTCGCTCTCCAGATATTCTTTCAGTTCCCTGATCCTTTCCTGCAGCATCCCATACCGGGTTTTGCCGTTTTCCATCTGCTCGGTATATTCACCGACAGAAATTCCGACAATCTCATCGGGCAGTTCTTTTCCAAGCTGTTTTTCCGTCTGTTCCTTTATCTCCTGTGTGATGACAGCCTGTTCTTCCATGGAAGTATACAGTTCATTTGCGGCCGCCAGCGCGCATTTGTGATAATATTCCCACTCCTGCCGCTTACAGTCAGCCTTGTAGATTGCCTCCACCGCAGACAGAAAGATATCTTTCGCCACTGCCAGCGCCGCCTGATAGTTGCCCGCCTCATACTGTGCTTTCGCCTCTTTGAGCTGTTCCTTCAGAAGCGAAAGAGCACCCGCCTGATATCTCTCACCTTCAAATTCTTCCGAAAGGTCAAGCACGATACTCTCGGCCTCTGCCAGATAGTCTTGTGCCAATAATTCCGCCTGCTCCCTTCCGGCATTCTGTTCTTCTTTCCATTTTTTCAGTTCTTCCAGATTCAAAAGGTATACACGTCCTACCTCTTTCGTGATCCTGTCCATGCTTTCCCGAACAGCCGTATGATACTGCTTCGTAAGATCGTCCCGTATCTTCTGAAACTGCCCGGAAAGTTCCTCTCCTGCACGGTTCAGGCTGTTCATGTATTCCAGATACCCTTCCGGATCCATTTTCTTCGTTTCAGCCAATACCCTTTGTCTGCTTTGCTCAAGTTCCTGATACATCTGCTCCGAAGCAAGTCTGCTCTGCTGTTCCTGCTCCAGAAGGGTACGCTCCGCCTCAACATGAAAAGCGCCCACAGCCTCTTTCAGACCGCTCCTGCGCAGTCGTTCTTTTTTGCGCCTCTCTCTCTTTTTTTTCTCGTAGGCAAAGGCTGTATCCGCAGCGGACGAAAGCCCTGCCACCAGCGCCCGGCTCGCCATCACCACACCCACTACCGGAAGTGTGGCTGCATTGATGGGAATATAGATGCTTCCTCCGGATTCTCCGCTCATTGTATTCTCTCCTGTAAAAATATGACAATCGGTTTCTTACTGTCTCATCTTGTTAATTTGCTTTCCAAAGATCGTCCTGTTTCACGAAGAAGGGCGTTTTCACTGGTCTGCAGCCACTGTGCATCGGTCACAAAATCGATCCGTCCGTCGCCTTCTTCCATCCGGATGCTTTCACATACATGCCGGTAGATCTGCCTGGAATATTCTTCGTTTACGGCACCGGGATAATCCACATAGATCACCACACGGTTGATCACATTGTCCTCCGTTTCGTCCGGAACGAGATAGACAAAGATCTTCGTTTCCATGGAATTGACAAATACTAATTCCAGCCATTCTCTTGTGTCTACCCGCTCGAAATCTTCGCCGTATTTGTACCGCATATACGCTTCATATTCCAGTGCTCTGCCCGCTTCTTCGGACACTTCCCGAAAATGACTTTCTTCCTCCAGCCAGGTCAGATTCAGCTCATCTTCCATATAATCGATCATAAGCTCGCCCCAGTTCACTCTTTCACAGGACGCTTTATATCGGAAAAGATACTTTTTTTCTGCCTGCTCCCATTCATACTCCGCTTCTTCCAGCGCGGCACAGTTTTCTTTCAATTCCTCCAAAGACAGGCTGTTTTCCCGTTTCAGATAGCGGGTAATGCCTGCTCCCTGCGCACGCTGTATTTCTTCTTCGCACGTTTCCAGCAATTTTTTTATCCTGCCGTAAACACCGCCCGTCCAGTAATCAACATTTCTTTCCGCATCTATCCGCATCTCTCCGGATAACTGCTCCGGCCGCAGGATAAACTCCTGTACATATGTGATCCAACCGGCCAGTTCATCGTCCAGTCTCTTTTGGAGAAATTCCGTCCGGCTGCGAAACAGTTCAAATTGCCCTGTCCACTCGCCGAAACTCTCCTCGATATCAACCCCCAGTCTGCCAAGACCTGAACAGGCTGATATGGCTACGGCGATCGCCGCCTCGTACAATCCGCCCCGGCACAAAGACTGCGCCTGGTCAATGGCTTCTTCAAAGGACGCAAGCCGTCCCGGACAGAACTTCTCATGCGGTTTTTCTTCCACCTCATGAAACTGGGAAAAAGCCTGTGCCATATACTTTTTTGCTTCACTGTCATTTTCCTGCTGTCTGCCTGTCGTATCCTGTTTCAGTTCTTCGATCAGTGCCTCTAACTGCCCGGTCTTTTCCTGCCACTCCTTCTCTTTCCGGTTTGTGCTCATAAGAAGCCGCTGGTAATCCAGATCCATTTTCAGGATCTTATCCTGCATTTCTTTCCTGACACTTCTCTGATATTCCCGCAGCCTGCGCTCATATTCCTTCTGGGTTTCCCGGTCATGCGCCTTAAGCTCCCCGCGCATCTGTTTCTCGTACTCTGACAGTTTTTGCCTGTTTTCTTCGGAAAGCTCCCGCCGCATCCTTGCGGCCTCTGCCCTCTGTCTCTCCAAAGTGTCCTGCAATTCACGAAGCTCTATTTCCAGTCTTCTGATCTCATCCATATTCCTCACTCATTTACTTCAATTCCTTCTCGATGTCTGCCATCTTTTTTTCCTGCGCTTTCACGAATCTTTGTATCTGTTCTTCCAGCCGGAAAAGCGCCTGCTCTGCCTCTCTGATCAACTCCTCTGCCGGAGTGACTTCCTTTCCCGCATAAAAAGAAAGAAGTTTCGCATCGATGTCATATGTGGCAGTTAGTTCTTCCGCTTCCCGCCCGAAAGCTGCATAATCTTTTTCATATTCTTCCTGAAGTCTGTCCAGATGAAGCAGAAGATTTTTCTTCCTTCGGGAAAGCTCCTCATTCTTCTGTTCAAGCTCTGCTTTCTTTTTCTCCAATTCCCGAACAGCTTCTTCCAGTTTTGCATTGCCCGCTGCAAGCTGTCCGTTTTCTCTCTCCAATCCGGCAAGCTGCTGTCTGACAGAAGCATTTTGTCCAATTTCCGGTTCTCTCCCAAAAGCACTCCGCTCTGTCCGGACGGGCACCTCAAATCCTGCCTCGAACAGATTTGTCGCAGTTCTTTCTTCTTCCGTTGCTGATCCCTGCCGTTTTTCAGGCTTAGATCCTTCTTTCACATCGCTGCTTTGCGACTCGACCTGCAGTTCATACTTTTCGATTCCCTGCGGCATGAGCACAAGCTGTGTTTCCCCGGTCGGAAGCTCTATGGAATGTGCCACGCTGCTGCTACCGTTACGAATGATCTCAGTACGCACCGGCACGCCGGCTGACATGAAAAACTGCACGCCCTCCCCCACAGCATTCGGCCGGAAGGTCACACAGTTCTCCTCCGTATCTTCGGAAACATTAAAATTGTGAAAACGATATACCGTTTTTCCCTGTGCATGCAGTTCTCTGAAATCCATTTCTTCCGCGTCCGACTCTGCCGCAAGCTGAAAAGATACGGCATCCGACTCCGTCTCCCGCAATAGATAGAATTTCAAATAGTCCCTTCCATAAAAATCAAATGTCTGCGTCATCAAAATCGATTCCTTCCGTTTTCTGCATTTTTTGTCTGAGCTCCCGCCATGTGTTCAAGCCATTCTCCGATGGCACTCCGATCATATACAACTTCCCGTTCTCCACCCTGATCTCCATCTTACGCTTCTCTTTCGTATGATAGTATGGTTCCCATACGTCCCTGTAACGTTCACTCAAAGGAAGGATCCTCTGATTGGACGATCCTCTGTAGGCTTGTCCGTCATCGAGTGAGATCTGATATCTTCCATCGATCAATAGATCCGTCTGGGACAGCAAATCCCGGATCCCTGCTTCTTTCTTCTCTTGCAGTTCTTCTATCGTATATCCCGTATAAATGATCACGCCATAATCCCGCTTCGCCCGGATCTGTTTCAGCAGCTTCGCCAGCGCCTGTGCCTGTTCAAAAGGCTCTCCCCCGCTGATCGTAATGCCCTCAGTCCCCTGTACTGTTGCAAACAGCTCTGCCAGCCTGCTCGTATCCGCACAGACAGGTGCCCGCTCATTCATTTCTTTGGCCAGACAGCCCTCACACTGAAAGGGACAGCCGCTTACCCACAGCGCACTGCGTAAAAAAGGTCCCAGTACCTTTGTCTGCAGAATGTAATGCGATATTCTCAACACTTCTTTTCTACTGATCTCACTGTCTTTTGTCATGTCGGATCCTTTTTTCAGATTTTTCTCCAAAAGTGCGCAAAATTATACAATAATTTTACACCCCACCTAATGCAATGTCAAGTTAATTGGTATAATGTGCACAATTTTTTATTTGTTTTTCTCGCTTATTATGGTTATTTTCATCAGAACATAGAATATCGGAAATTGGACTTTCCTATAAAGTAAAAAAACGAAATCAATGGAAGCAGATCCGCCTGTCCTGATTTCGCTTTCTTCGAACGACTGAAAAAATATTGTCAGATGTCACATTCAGAAATGGTATGTAGATACAGTTTTTCTCTCCGGACTCCGGTTCTGGAGTATTCTTTGGTTTCCGTTATCTGTGAGTCCAGATTGCGCACAAATTCAAGCGGAAAAATCTCCTGATCCAGTATTACCTCATAAAGCTCCTGTAATTCTGTCAGTGTGAATTTTTCCGGCATCAGCCAAAAGACCATGTCCGTGATATAAATATGCCGCCGCAGACAGTTCAGTGTGGTCTGAATAATCCTGCGTTCAAAAGACGCTGCCCCCATTTCTTCCGGCTGATCTGCCGGCGTCCAGAAACCGTCTTTCAGAGGTTGCTTTGTCTGATCGGTCAGTGCCACATAAACGCAAAGCGGATCGTTGTCTTCCTGCTCGGAAGGCGCATCAAATGTGTGAAACTGTTCACATCGGATTCCCGTCAGGCCGGTTTTTTCCTGCAGGATACGCTCTGCCGCTTTCTGCAGGCTCTCTCCCTGATTTCTGTCTCCCTTTGGAAGCATGGCTGTTCTTTCATTGCCTGCGCCCTCTCCCTTTATCAGTAAAACTCCCAGTTTTTTGGTTCGCACTTTCCGGACACTGATCGTATCCGAACTCAGTATTCCCAGTACCAAAACGGCAACACGCAGCTTTACCGTCTTGTCTCTGCCCTTCTCCATGTGAAAACCGTTTTTCTCCTCATTCATTTCCATCATATCACTTTCCCTCACGCTTCCGTGCAGAAGCTTTTCTCCCTTTTTTTCTTAATCCAAAAAGATTCCAAAGGATTGCTGCGTGCTTTGCACGCCAGCAATCCCGGAATCCCAGATAGTACGGAACAGATGATGCAGGAAAGGCAAAACAGTTTTCTGCCTTTCCTGAAAACGGAGACCGGTGCCTGTCCCCGCCTTTAGAATATTGTTATGTGCTTCATCATATCTTATGGTTTCTAAAAAATAGTTATGATGTTCATCATAACATATATCCTATAAAATAAAGCTTGATTCAAATCATTGTCAAGCAAACGTCAATTTCTGATATTTAGTTTATTCGCAATCAATCCAGCCTGTTATCCATTTTTCTTCGGTAAGAGACCACAAGCGCTTTTGTAACTTTCCGTTGTATCGACGGTAATACCATTTGAATACCTGTCCCCTCACATTCTCCAACTTCGAATCTGAAGCCGCCGTTATCTTTTCCTGCGGTACTTCCGTCCTTACTTCTGTAGCTGCTACCGGCACTGTCAGAAGTGTCAATGCAACCATAGAAGTTGCTAAAAATCTCATATTCAGTTTTCTCATATTCAATTTTCTCCTTTTCATTCTGATTCATAAATCGGCAATCCTGCATACGGAGGCTGTTTGATCTCATCTTCTGTGAGAATATTCTTTTGCACCATATCCTTCGTATACAGATATGTACCATCCGGATATTTAATCAAGAAATCAGATACATATTTCTCATCTATGGCTTCACCATTATTCAGGAACCCTTTTTCACCAGGTGTGCCAGCAGGTTGCACCAGAAACATATACGACACCAAAAACAATGCCACACTGATCACAGCGAGAAGCATTGTCAGTCCGCCGGACTGTTTCTTTGGTGGCTCCAGCACTTCCTCAAACCTGCGTTTTAAAAACGCGCTTTTTGCATATCCGATTCCCAATTCCGGTTCTTTTTTGTTACCGAGCTTCAGTACATGCAGAATACTGTCCAGATATGCTACTTTTTCTTCCTCCAGCATATCCCGACACACCCTTGCATCACATTGCAGCTCTATCATCTGTTCCGTACAGATCTTTAAAAAAATAAACCACCGGATTCCACCAGAAAAGGCATTGGAGCAGTTTTACCGCTCTCTGTTTTCCCACATCCTTTCTTAAAAAATGTATCAACTCGTGTTTAAAGAACCCGATAAACTCCTTCTCCGGGAAGGCAAGCATTTGCTTTGGGATCAAAATGACCGGCTTTAGAAAGCTGACAGAAACCGGCGTGGAGAAGCCCTCCGTAATCGCAAGCGTAAACTCTCCGCGATACCCTAACTGCTTTGCCGCTTCTTCGCATGCACCATACAGCTTCTCGTCGCATGTGACTTTCCCTGCCTCCGCCACGATCTTTTTTAATCGTAGCAATTCATTGCAAAACCGGTACAAAAGCAGAATACTCACCCCTGCCCAGAGCATGATCAGGGAATCTGATATCGTGATCCCTCCGAAAAGCTCCCTTCTTCCAATGCGCCTTAGCACGGGATAAATGTTAAACTCCATTACGACCTTACCGCTTTTGAACTCGATCGGCAGAATAAGCCGTGCTGCTCCCAGAAGGTAGATCAATAAAATAAGTTTCAGCCGTACTCTTTTCCCATAAGTAGCCAGGAGAATCCCGATCCCAAATACAATACTGGAACATATCAGACTCATGATCAAAGAATACACTGAAACTGTCATTTAACCTACCTCTTTTATCTTTCGTTCTCCTGAACACGTAAATCCTGACGTTTCTGCTTCAGAATGTTCTCCAGGGATTCAATATCTTTCTCCCGTATTCCTTTCCTGTTTACCAGTGCGGAAACGATCCCCAGAAGCTTTTCTTCATCCGATCTGCCAGGCATCCCATTATCAACGCATTCGAGCATATAATCTTCCTGTGTGATCAGTGCTTCATAGGTACGCCCGTACCGTTTTGTCTCATCTGTGATCTTAAGTACCCCTTTTGACAGCATACTGTTAAGGATCAGATGAATCGATGACGGATTCCATTTTCTCCCGACGGTCCCCTCTAAAATCTCCGAACGGGATAATGGGCGGTTTTCTTTCCATAGAAGCTCCATGATCAGATACTCGTTGTGGGATAATTGCACATTTTCACCTCCCCCGCAAGCAAAAATATTATGTTGGACATAACAATGTTATCAAGTCTTGCCATCACTGTCAAGCAAAAAACGGGCTTTCCCCGATTTAGTCATTATTAGCCTAAAAATACATTTTTGCCGTTACTTATCCGGTTTTACTTCACTTTCCGTATATTTTTTCCTTTTTTTAAGTACGCGCAGTAGAAATGATATTCCGATCAGGTTAAATGAAATACCCTTTTTGTATTCTCTGCCGTAATTTTCATCACGTCTTCAATCGGAATATCTTTAATCTCGGCGATTCTTTTTGCAACTGCCGGAAGTATCAGGCTTGTATTATGAGCCTTTTTCCACCGTTTCCCCACAATACCATCCGGGCGCTCGGGCTTCACATACGGACCATCCGTTTCAAGCAATAGACTTTCCATCGAAACAGATGCCACTGCCTGCTTTAGAGATTCGCTGATCTGCTGTTTCATAAGGAGTGTTCCTCCGATGCCAAGACACAATCCCAGTTCTTCCGTATATACTTTTGCAACATCTGCTCCTCCTGCAAAACAATGGCAGACCCCGCCATGGAGTTTTCCTTTGTTTTTCGTTAGGATACGCAGCGCATCTTCATGGGCAAGACGAATATGAAGGATCAGGGGCAGTTCCATCTCATGAGCCAGGTTGATCTGCCATTGGAACCATAACTTCTGCTTAAGCCTATGCTGCTTTTTTCTCTCGTAATGATAATCCAGCCCGGTCTCTCCGATTGCGACTACCTCCGGACTTTTTGCATACTCCCTGACTCTTTTAAAATCTCTCAACGATGAATGGATGCACCGGGTCGGATGATTTCCTACCGCCGGATAAATGAATCCCCGTTCCTGACTGCTCAGCCTGAGAAGTAATTCGTTTGAAGCGACATCTATGGCCGGTTCGATACAGCATTCTATGCCGCGTTTCTTCATCTCCCTGATTAATGAATCCCGTTTTCCTTCTCTGATCACAAAATCCCCGTTTTCCATATCTATATAAGGGAATAACTGATCGTAGTATGCATACGACAAGTGTATGTGAGAATCCATCATAAAATCACCTCCTTTTCTTCTTCTGATCAGCGGATCAATGCAAAGCGATAAAAAAGCAAAAACCATTGCTATTTACAGCTGCTCTGTCTGTGAATAGATCGTAACATTTCCACTACAAACATAATTATGCTCTGAAATGATCATCCTGCAATCCCTGTGTATTCCCAGGTACATGTATCCAGAAGTAAAAATTCCCGCGTCCCGATCGGCCGCCCGTCACGATAAGTGGAAAACACATCACAAGATAAAACATTCCCCCTCCGCTCAATCTTTTCAACCGGCGTATGTCCTACCACCTGTAAGATTGTTTCTTCGCCATATCGCTTTCCTTTCGAATACTGTGGTCTGAACCAGATCGGAGAAGCGTCATTCCACATCTTATCACTATTTAGTGCGTTTATCCGATTTATGACCTCACCCAGATTATTCCTTTCCCTTGCAGGAACTGTTTCTCTTACAAAATAATCCAAAAGACCCCCATGGCAAAAAATGACATTATCAATCCGCTGAATATACTGCGGCGGATTATCTGCTTTTGCCAAAACGTCTTCAAGCTCTTTCAGCTTTTGGCGAACAACACCTGCCGCATAGGAACTGTAACCACTCTCCATCATACCCCACACATAAGACAGATCATGATTGCCATAACAAAAATAAGTATCCGGGTATTCTTTTGCAAAAGAAATGGCTGCGTCAAATGTTTTCGTATATAATTCTATCTCATATTCCTTTCCCCAGTCATCAGGAATGTCCATAAGACAGACTGCCCGTTCTGCAATTTCCCGCCGCATCAGGCTTGCTGCCTGTTCAAACATATCCGGTTTGAGATGTACATCCGGGATTACAAGTACTTTCATAGAATTTTCCTTTTCTTTCTGAAGATATCGAAAAACAAAATCAATGGCATCCTTCTCAACCAAAACAAAAAATGTATTTCTGCCAATTAGATGATTCAAAAATTCATTCACCTGCGGTCTATAAATAAACTTTTTTGCCACATTGTTGCTCTTATTGACCGCAGACTGTGACAGGTATTTCCGCCTTAAACAATCTGCAGAAATTACCTGAAATAATCTGCGGTTTGACAATTTACACTCTATCACATTTTTGTGCAATTGCATAATCGTATAGTTGCAATATAGTTGCAATCTTCATTTTCCGCTTGAATCCCCACCTGTTTTATCCTATTATGATACTATCTTTGGCTTACGGGAGTTTTGCTATGTCTTCATTACAGCAGAAACAGCGGATGATCCAGAATACGATAATAATAATCAACAAACTGATCAAGGCTGTCGTTTCAGATGATAAACACATCTAAATACGACAGCCTTTTTACTTGCCTGCTGCTTTATTTTTCATTTTCTACCTAAATAAAGCTTTACCCTTACCTGCTTTTGGAAAAATGCCACCCCATAACTGAGTACCTGTTCATAACCTTTTAGGGCTTCCGCATATTTCTCATCTATGATCTGCTTTATTGCCTTACCGCAGTCCTTTTCCAGATCAGATTCCTTATCGGATTTCTTTGCCTCAATAATGATCGCTCTTTTATTTTTTCTGTCTTTCAGCAATAGATCAGGTCTTCCAAGTCCTTTTTCTTTGTTAGAATCCACACTGTATCCTCTTCCCACAAAAATTCCGGCAAGAAACGCATGATAATAATCTTCGTGATAGTCATTATAGCTGATGGTATCCCATAAAAGCCCGGATAATATCTCAGTAGCCCTTTCTTCATTTCCCTCCCATAATGTATTGATAAACTCCCTGATCGTATCCTCATTAACTGTCTCACTAAAATACCTGACTACAGTATCCTCAAATATAGATGCTATCTCCTTATTGGGTATTCTAAGCGAAACTGTTTCATTATCCTCACACGGATCTGCTTTTGTGATGTAGCCTGTCATCAAAAGAACGCTCCATAAATTATCTTCTGATGAATGCAGTGTGTCATAAGTCAGTTCATCCGAAATTGTCTGCGTGATTGTTCCCCCGTTCAAAAGAGTCTCAAACTTATCCGTAACATCAAAATCGGTGCGTTTCACAAATGTCAACAGGATACCATTATGGCTGGTATTCTTCCAATAATTCCTGGGTCTGGCATCTTTTTTATATCTGAGAGCTGATATATGGTTGATCACATCCCACGGACAATATAAATAACGATTGCCAAAAACATAACCGTCATACCATTCCTTTATTTCAACTGCCGCATCTCTCCTTCCAGCTCTTTTGTTTCAAGATGATAATTCGTTTCAATTCTTACTTCTACAATCGACATCAGATCATATCTATGTTCCAAATCTGCCTCTGCATATACCATATTAGGTTGCATGGTATATGAAATATGATTTTCCCCAATAATCATGCTCTCCTTCTTCTGTTCTTTGACTGCTTTCACAAATTTCTCCGGCAAAGTCAGAAAGTACACTATCGCTCTCTGTAAAAATCATCTTTTTGCTGTGAATAAACAAGATAACATTCTCTGCCGAAAAGAAGGCCGGCAGGAACCCGCCATGGCTCTCCGGTAAAAAACTCATCCGCCACAAGTTCGCCGTCCGCATAAATCTGGGCGGCATCCCCGATATACGGTATCTCTACAAATCCCTGTCCGCCGTCCACATCGATCTTCTGCCACTTGCGGCTGCGTTTGCATCCCAGATTCAGTTCCTCCTCATAAGGGGGCACAAAAGGCTCCTCCACATCTGTCAGAACAATCTTTGCCGGTCGGAAGCTGTGACCGGTCTTTACCTGTTCAAACCTCTGCCCGGTCCATATCCGGTATGAAAAATCTCCCTCTTCCACCGCCCGGATCTGTCCATCATATTCATAAACATTGCAGTTTTCCCCGATATAAAGTTTTTCTGCAAGCTTTCTTGCATATTTTGCCTCTTCAAAGGTCAATAACACAACCCTGATCTCATGGTACCAAAAGCCTTTTTCTTCCTCAGACTGCTCTATTGGCACTGCCCCAGGCAAATCCTGTCCTTTTTTTTCATGACCGGTAACTTCAATACAGGTTCCATCCTCAAACTGAAAGCATGGCGTAATTCCTGCAATTTCCACAAAAAAATAAGTATTCTCCACCCGGCATAACGGCTGGGCAGTGGCATAGCGCAGCAGATTTTTTCCAAGCATCATGTCAAAAGGCATAAAAAAGCAGATCTCGCCTTTCACATCAATGGGCGGAAAACAAACTGCCCCCGTGTCGATCACGGCCCCCTTTATCTCTTCAAGCTGTTCCATACGCTGATAATGGTTCACAAACACAAATCCGCCGGTCTCATTTCTTCGCATACAGTAGCGCAGAGATTTCAGGTCGTCCTGAAGGGCAACTCTTTGCGCCTCCACATGCTCCATCGTTGCAAGCAGACTGCCAAAATCATGCAGAAACAGATGCAAAATATTTAACATTCCATACTGTTCTCTGGCCTCACCGTATTGCGTCAGCGCCGTATGAAAATCATAATTCAGGATCGGGTAATCATTGGGATACCCTGTCGCTTTTGACTCCTGCAGAGTTGATATTTTTCCGATCTTATTGGTCCCGCCATGATACATATAATAGCCCACCAGATTATTTCCACACCCAAGCTTCACGAGTGAAAGTGCATAAGCATCCATTCCCGATATAAGCATTCGCCGGTGATGCGTTGGCTGAAGCCCCGCACCAAGCTCACAGGTGGCATATGGATATCTCTCATAGGGAAGCTGCCAGCCGTCACTGTTTTTTTCTCCAATGATATCAGCTCCCACTGCCGAGTCATTGCGCATGGTAAGAAATGAATAATGGGGGGAAGGAGGCAGTCTTTCAATATGATCTGCCCAGGGCGCATCCACGTATGCTGCGAACACAGGCAGTGTGTCATCCACCGGTATTTTTGCCCCGTATTTACTGTTCCAGCCTGTCACGGTATAGATCGGTACATCAAATCCGATCTCAACGGCCAGCTGCTTCAGTGCCAGAAGATGATCTGCCCGGTCTACCAGCTCATTTTCCAGCTGGATCCCTATGATGCACCCGCCATCTTTATAAAGCTTTCCTTTGACCCGGGCATAAATCTGTTCATACCAACGTCTTGCCTGCGCCATATATTCGGGATTATTGTCTCTGAGCGGATATGGTTTTTTCAAAAGCCAGTCCGGAAACGCTCCGTTTCTGCACTCGCCATGCGCCCATGGTCCGATGCGCAAAAGTACATCAAGGCCTGCACGCTCTGCATCTTCCAGAAATCTGCGGATATCCCTGTCGCCTTCAAAATCAAATTCTCCTTCTGTTTCCTCATGATAAATCCAGAACATATATGTGGCAACGATCGTGATCCCACCTGCCTTCATTTTGCAAAGTTCCCGATACCACTCGTCACGATGTGCTCTGGAGAAATGATATTCGCCCATGACCGGAAGCCACGGCCTGCCACCCCGTTCCAAATACAGACTCGTAACATCGATCCGCTCTCCTTTTTGGTTTTCTCCTCCCATGCGAAGATGTCCACGGAGTATTTCTTTTTTTTCATATGATTTAAATTGATACGTCATAGATATTCCCTCCATTTTTCTCATTTTTGTGAGACAAACATTTATTCAGATTTTAACAAATCTATCTGTAAATGCATCATAATTAATTGCTTTATCATATAAAAAAATTGCTTTCGCCGTACTTGATCATATCCGGGATTTTTTAAACGGAATCTGCTTTTGTGTGAATAAAAGAAACGCCGTCTGCTGCCTGACCTGAGTCAATATGGCATCAAACCGCGTTTCTCTCCTGTTTTCATTTATGGGTTGCCGATTTTTATGCGTTCTTTTCTTTCTTCTGCTTTGCCAGATTCGCAAAAGAGTAAACTGCCAGCACCAGTGCAAGTACCACTAACAGCACTGCAAGGATTGCCTGCACATAAGTCCAGACATCCGCTTCCCCGGCACCGACTGCTTTGATCTTGCCAAGGATCGTCTGGATCAGGGAACAGATGGTAACGATGAGCATAAATACCATCGGGATATAAAACATCTTATTGTTGCGTCCCACTTTACCAAGCCATGTACAGACTGCCAAAAGTCCGACTGCCGCAAGAAGCTGATTGGCAGCTCCGAATAACGGCCAGATCTTTGCATAACCGGTCATGCCGAGTCCCACGCCTAACACAACGGTTACAACTGTCGCGAAATAAGGGTTACAGAGAAACTTCTTCGTTCCCTTCACATCCTTTACCGTCTCATTCGGTGCAAGCCAGAATTCCTGGAACATATAGCGTGCCAGTCTTGTCGCCGTATCCAGGGATGTCAGGCAGAAGACGGATACTGCCAGAACGAACATACTGTAAATGATGCCAACGATCGGGCTGTCTTCCCCTACGAAGCTTCCGATCATCCCGGAGATACCACCGGCAAATACCGCTGTGGGGCTGGTCAGTCCGGTGGCTGCCAGTGCCTCTTTATCCACATTGACCGTATGCCATACGAAGCCGACCGCGCACAGAGAGATCACTGCTACCACACATTCGATCAGCATGGAACCGTAAGCAACCGGTCTTGCATTTGCTTCATTGTCGATCTGTTTCGATGTCGTACCCGAAGAAACCAGTGAGTGGAAACCGGAGATCGCACCACAGGCAATGGTAACAAACAATGCCGGGAACAGACTTCCTGTCGCAAATAATCCGTTTGTATCGCTGATCGTCCATCCGGAAAAAGCCGGGATATCAAGATGTCCATGTCCCGTAAGTGCCGCACCGATGATCGCTATAACGGCAACACCGATCATGAAGTATAAGAGGAAAGAGCTCAAATAGTCTCTCGGCTGAAGCAGGATCCATACCGGCGTAACTGATGCGATCAAAATGTAAACGCCCAGGATCCACATCCACGCATTATAGGAAATAGTGATCGGGCACCAGTTCATACCGATCGCCACGATGATCACGATACCGATCACTCCGATGACAGATGCCGGACCGATCGGAACATTTTTACGATATACCAAAAATCCAAAGCAGATGGCAAGTAAGATAAATAAAAGCGAGATCATGGCTGTCTGCTGATGGGCTAAAAGCGCTGCCCCCTCAACCGCCACGCCTGCTGCCGTCGTGCTTCCGAAGGTACTTGCCACGATGGAGCTGAACGCTGCCACAACCAAAAGCAGGGTCAGGTAACCGAAGATGATAAAAATCTTCTTCGCCATATTCCCCATGGCATCCTCGATCACTTCGCCAATCGACTGTCCCTGATGACGCATGGAGGCAAAAAGTGCTCCGTAATCATGTACGCCGCCAAAGAAAACACCGCCGATCAAAACCCACAAAAGAACGGGTACCCATCCAAAGATCGCTGCCTGGATCGGACCGTTGATCGGACCGGCACCTGCGATCGATGAAAAATGATGTCCCATCAGGACCGGAGTCTTGGCCGGGACATAATCGATCCCGTCCTCCATTTCATGTGCGGGTGTCGTCTTTGACGGATCGACTCCCCATTGCTCTGCCAGCCACTTGCCATAAAAGACATAACCGCAGAACAAGATCGCGATACTAATGATCAGTATCAATGCTGCATTCATTTCCTTATTCCTCCTTTTACAGATACTTTTTCCGCCACTTCCGAACGGATGTATTTTGTCACTGTTCTCAGCCTTTCCAAACAGCAACAATCTATTTTCACGCGCCGCCAGGACCGTTCACCTTCGTTTACGTCTTAAGCTTTGCTGAAAATATCTTCATAAAAAGGAACCAGATGTCTTGCTGCCTTGCAGGCATATGCCTTTCCCTTCGAAAGATCCATCATTACCAGATGTCCCTCTGCATGTCCGCGGATCGTAAACAGATAATCCTTCTCATACCGAAAAGACTTCACCGCTTCTCTCACTGCTTTCTCCGGCGTCTGCTCACACAGAAAAGCCACTGTGAGATAGGAATACATATGATCCTTTGGAGGATATTTATGTCCCTTGCAGACAAGCTGCGGCGCCATATACTCTGCCATCAGCATCCCGGCCTTTTCGATATCAGATAACTCCACTGTCTTTTGGTTCAGGAAAAGAATATGCTCAAATCCCAGTACACTCCAAAGGTTCGCCTTCGGGCTTAAAACATATTTCTCACTCACCGTTGAAAAAAAGCCATAGGCATCCGCATGTATGCCGCCGATCTCATAATCTCTGCTTATATCAAAGGATTTTGCATATTCCAGCAATAATCTGTCGAAATATTGTTCTCTGTTCATGTTTCACTCTGTCGCTTTCCCGCAGTACATTATCACAGCTAAATCCTATTATAATGAATCATATTCCATTTTTCAAGCAAAAATTCGGTCAAATTGTAAAATTGCGGTCATTTTCCCGTTTTTTGGTCGTTTTGTTGCGCAATTGCGAAGTATTACCAGATCAGATTGATAAATCCCATCAGAAAACCAAGTCCCGCCCCCAGATAGACGATAGCACTCAGCTCCCGCTTCATTACGCCAAAGACCATCTCTTCCAGCTGCTTTGCATCAAGCCCACGGATCTTGTCCACTACGATCTGTTCGATATTGACTGCCGCCAGCACCGCATCCAGATTGCGGTCCACCGCAGCCACATACCCGTTTACGATTTCTTCCACGATCCGCGGGATGTGCGCCTCTAAGCGGGCATGTATATCACAAAACCGGATATTCATCGCATCTTCTTCCACATTCGCTAACATCTGTTCGCAGTAGTCGGGTCCCTTCTCCTGAAGTTTACGGTCTACCGCTTCGGCAATCCCGTCATGCAGCTTCCCCATCAGGCTTTTCATGAAAAGCTGTCCACCCATTCTCTCCTGAATCTCTTCCATGACACCGTCTGCCACAAACTGTCCGACATTTGCCTCCTCAAGCTTTTTCATCAAAAACCTTCTGCCTTCCCGCATCATACGTTCTTTATAGCGCTCCAGCTGTTGTGGTGAAAAAGCCTCCTCTGCCACATCTCCTATGGTCTTCTCACTTTCCGACATACGCTCCAGCCACTGCTCTGCCACACTGCGCAGCTTTCCTTTTGTCTGATCCGATAAGAGCGTTCCCCTGAGTGTCTCTGAGTTGACCAGTTCTTTACTTACCATATTACCGATGGCTACTGCGATCCGCTCCTTCTGCTGGGGGATCAGCCCCGGTGTGAAGGGAACATGAATCTTCCCGATATAATAAGCCTTTCTGGGATGAAACAGCATTTTGATCGCGATGTCATTGGTGATATAACCGATCACGCCGCCTAGCAAGGGTGCCAGTATTATTTTAAGCATATCCGTACCTCATCTGTCACCGTCACAGGACGTGACAGAGCATTCTTTCTTTTTGGTGATTTTGAAACTATCCTTCCGTCATTCAAAACGACGGTTTTATTTTATCACGGTTCTGTGGAGCAATACAATAAAAAAGCACAAACCGGATCATAAATTCCGATTTGTGCCTTCCTGTTCTTTTATCTGCTTTCTACCATTTCTTATATCCTTTTGCCAATATCAGTCCCAGGAATAGAGCAAAGACACTTGCTGCCAGCCAGATCCATACCTTAAGATCCGGTTCATCGCCCGTAGCATTGTCAGGGCTGTCTGCTTCGTTTTGCTCCCCTGTGCTCTGCTGTGTGGACACCATCTGCTGCCGGTTATAACGGCTCCCTGCTGTCAAATCCATATCCTCCATTTGTTCCATTCCCGCAGTACGGCCAAATGCTCCGCCGAAGCCTCCCCGCATCCCGGCCCCGCCGATCCATCCGGATGTACTTCCTGCCTTTGTCACGACGGATGAAAGGGTTACGTTCTCACTGCTTTCACCTGCGGTAATGGTATATGTACCATCCTGTACAAACTCGGGTGTACTGACGATCACAGAGGTATAAGAAGCGGGAATCCCGTAAGAAAGTATTTCTCCGCCATCCTGTGCTGTCACTGTCAGTTCCGTATCCGCCGCGGCGCCGTCAAACAGATACAAAACCGAACACTGTGTTGAGGTATCGCTGATATCTTCCACCATGGAAGAACCGCCGCATGCCACGACCGTTCCGCCATTGATCTCAAGAATCCCGCCATTCTCACTGCCGTAATCGAGCGCGCAGTTTGGTCCGTCACCGGACAGGCTGACAAATACCGTTCCGCCCTCTATGCAGATGCTTCCATTGGAGTCCAGTCCGTCTGCATCCTGTCCGTTTGCATTGATGACCGTTACACTCCCGCCCGTGATCCTGATATAGGACTCCGGCTTATCTGCAGCGTCCGCACTGTCGGAAGTATCCCCTGTCCCGCTTTCAGTATTTTGTATAAAATCTGCAGGTATTTTTGCATCCATACCGTCAACGGGATGTGCCAAAGCCCCGTTTTCCGATACACTTTGCATAAATTCCGGCAGTCTGTCTTCGGTCATGTCTTTTCTCTGCCGTATGCCGTTTTCCGAAACGCTGTTACCGTCAGACATATCCCGCATGTGTCCTTCTGTCATCTCTCCAAAATCTGTCTGAGAGCTTCCGCCGTTTGCATTCATTCCGTCATCCGTCGGATAAATCTCAATCTCTCCTCCTGCCACCTCGATTTTGACTGCTTCTATGCCTTCATAGCAATCGTTGATAAACAGTCTGCCGGATTCCATATAAAAGAAACCCTCATCAGCCGTTACACAAATCCCGTCGTCCTGTGCCTCGATCGTAAGAAGTGCTTCCCGGATCCTCACACTGTCATTGGCATGGATGCCGTCCTGCACAGCTTCGATCGTGATCGTTCCGCCCGCGATGACAAGATCATCATTAGCATCGATCCCATGTTTATATTCCGCCCTGATCGTCAGCGCTCCGCTTCCGTTGATCGTCAGATCGTCATGTGTAAAGACCGCGCCGCCTGTACCGTCGTCCAGTGCCTCTTTCTGATACTGTACCCCGCTTGTGAATGTGTTTTCACTTCCTTCGGCCAGCGTCACAAACACTTTATCCGCCTGCTCGATCCGAAGGCATGCATCATCGCTGCAATGGATCATAGCACCGTCCAGTAAGATCCATACCTTGGAGCTTTTGTAGGCATCCACGATGATACTGCCATCCTCCAGTGTCCCGGAAAGCACATAATATCCGCCGTTTTTGATATAGATGTTTCCGTCATAGGCATACGCCCCTTTTCCAGAGACCGTACTCTGCGTCCCGTTTAATCCGATCACGGTCGCGCCGGAAGTATCCCAGGCAGCATTTCCATCATTTTCCGTAAAATATTCGGACCCGCTATAGCTTTCAGCATCCTGGTCCACGATAGACACGATTCCAATCTTTTTTCCATTCATAAAGACCACTGTGAGCACGATCGTACAGACAAGCACGATCACACAGATCTGATCGATTCGTTTGTGTGTTGACATATGCCGCCTCCTTTCCTATTGGTCTGCAGATCGCAGCCTGTTGCCATTCACATGTTCCGGTTACCCCATATAGTCTCCGTTATAGCTTACCAGGACCGCACTCTCGATCCCGTCCATATCCGACAGAAAATTGATAAAATCCGTATCATCTTCCTTCAAACGGATTTCCATATTCAGCTCCACGATTCCTTTTCTGGCTGTCTTGCTTTTCACCACGCATTTCTGTGTCTGCTGTTTTAAATACTCTGTGGCTTTATTCTCACTTTCTTTCCCGTCACAGCGAAGCACGACAATGTAAGGGTTGACAGAAGCTTTCCGGTTGGCAAAGATCAGAATGATCAAACCGATCATGACACTTCCGAACACCGCAAGAGGGATCAGGCCGGCTGCAAGCACGATACCTGCCGCAATTGCCCAGAACAAAAATGCAATATCCAACGGCTCTTTGATAGCTGTACGGAAACGTACGATAGAGAGTGCACCGACCATACCAAGTGACAGCACTACATTACTGGTCACTGCCAGGATCACAAAAGTAGTGATCATCGTCAGGGCTACTAACGTCACCCCAAAGCTTGAAGAATACATCACACCCGCATAGGTCTTTTTGTAAACAAAGTAAACAAACAGACCGATCCCAAATGCCAGCACCATTGCAAGCACCATATCCAATAAACTGACCGCTGTCACATTTTCCAGAAAACCCGATTTAAAAATATCATTGAAACTCATAAGCATTCTCCTTTCATCCTCTGCAATTTTTCATCCTTGTTACAACAATTTCTGATGTCTGTCCTCTCTGTTCTGATCGCTCTATCCGTAGATCCTGCACTGCGCATATTTGGAAAACGCCCTGCTTTGGATCCCGGGAAGCTGTACGGCATCCCGGATGATGGCGGGCAGAAAATCATCCCATTTTACTTCCAGTATGATCGGGGCATCGCCTGCCGGGATCGTAATACAATCAGGATTTAAAAAATCGATACTATGCAGTCCCGTGCGGATATCGTAATCCAGCGTCACTCTGACATTTCCCGCATCAAAGATAAACGGTTCTCTGGTATAGTCCACGATCGTTTTGGGGCGCATTCCCTGATCATGCATCCTGCTGTACAATTCCTGTATCAGTGTGTGCCCGCTTTCCGGCATCCAGTCAATATTCCCTTCCACGATCCGCTGTGCCTCCTCCTTCGTTAACGGTGCACTGTATTTCGTTCCCAGTCCGTTCTTCTTGCTTTTCTTTTCCAGATGGATCACGGAAGGATCCAGATTGTAATATCGTATCCGGAATTTCTCCCGACAATTAACACCATCGATCTTTTCCCGCAGTGCCTTATCGGAAAGATTATCAAAATAAAGACTTCTGATGAGATATTTCCCGTCGATCGTGTGCGGATCACTTCTTGCCACTGCGCTCATGCGCTGTCGGATCGCGATCATATCGGAACAGGATATTTCATGCTTCCATTCATGCCGGTATCGTATCTTCATAGGACCACTCCCTTCCTTTTTTCTGGCTCGTGTTCTGATAGAACAAGTATAGCATACCGTGGAAGCGGTTCACTTATTTTTCAAGGGTTTGACACACAATGAACACAAAAAAAGAGCACTGCATGTTTTTACAGTGCTCTCTGCCGTTTTAAACCATCTGACGGATCGCTGTTTTATAGAACGCTCCTTTTTTCTTCATCAAAGAACGATAGTTTCCGCTCTCTGCCACCTTTCCCCGGTTCATTACCAGAATCCTGTCGCAATGTGCGATGGCACTGATCCGGTTGGAGATCACAAAACGCGTTCCCTTAAATCTTCTTAAATACTCCAATACCAGATCCTGACTTTCATCATCCAGATCCATGGTTGCTTCATCAAAAAAGATCATGGACGGCTGTTTTAACAAGGCTCTTGCGATCAGGATCTTCTGGCGTTGTGTGGCATTGAGGACTTTCCCATCCTCCCGGATCTTCGTATCAAATCCGTCCGGAAGCTCTTCGATCTCGCCTGTCAGTCGTAAGCGGTCTGTCATCGAAAGCATTTCTTCCTCGGACACCTTCCTGCCGGAAAGACAGAGATTATCTCGGATACTGCCTTCGATCAACCTGTCGTTTTGCAGGACGATCGCGCATTTTTTTCGAAGCTCCCACAGATCCATCTGCTCCAGATCCGATGTTCCATAGTAAATCTTACCCCGATCCGGCTTTTCCATCCCTAGAAGCAGCTTCATCAGTGTCGTTTTACCACTTCCGGATATGCCTGTGATCCCGATAAACTCTCCCGCATTCACATGCAGTGAGAATTTTTCAAACAGCGGATCCTCTTCTTCATAGGCAAAATCAAGCTCGGACACTTCCAGCTCACCGTTTAAGCCTTCTGTTGTTTCCATGTCTTCTTCCGGTATGTCGGCCGCTTTTGATCCGCCTGTGTATTCTCCTGCTGTTTCCAGGATCGGTCTGACCCTGTTAAAAAGAGATTTTAACACCATAAACTCCGCCATAGAAGTCCCAAACTCCGTCATTGCTGACAGAAAGATCCCAAAAGAAGCCATAAACGCAATAAACCAACCGGTCTGAAACGTCTCATGCCGTGCGATCATGCACCAGTACAAAAAGGCTGAAGCGATACTTCCGGCTCCTTTTGCGATCAGCTCGATGCGCTTACGTGCCCGGTCCGAAGCCATTCTGCTCTTTTGTTCCTTCGCATATGCCGTCAGGCAATGATGAAGTATCCGCTCCTGCATTCCAAAGGATTTCACTTTTTCCAGACCGGAAAAACATTCATCTCTTCTGCTCTTTGCCTCCTCATAAAGCAGAATCGTCTGTTTCTCTCTTTTCGCCGTTTTCCCCGCCACTAACACAAGAATCACCAAAAGGAGCAGGGTAAAGACAAGCGCCTGCCCGGTAAGCATTGGAGAAAGGGAATACATCTGCACGATATATACCATCGAAAGAAGTGCGACAAAGGAAGCATTCCATCCTCTTCCCACAGTCTTAAGCAACCGGTCTGTCTCAAGCACACAATCCGCCAGTTCTGTCGTCTTATACCTTCGAAGAATCTTATCCGGCATATGAAAAATTCTCTCACAGACAGCCGCATACAACGCTGTTTTCATTTGAAAGGCCGCCCTGAATCCCGACAGCTTCCTGCTGATCGAAAAGAATACATTCCCGGTCAGGAACGCCAGAACCATATACGCTGTCTGCCTGATCTCATCATAAGATGACATGGGGATCAGGCGGTCAAACAATGCTTTCTGGAAAAGCGGAATAAGAAGTCCTGCCAAAACAGTCACCGCTGTAAACACCGGATAACGGATCCTGTCCGTCACCTTGGTTCTTCCAAGCCCGAACATAAGCATTTCTTTCCATGTCATTTTCCGGTTTGGAAATGCTGCATAAAGAGTATATGCCTTACGGCTGAATGTACGTGAGAGCTTCGCATTTACTCTTTTACAGGTCTGTTCCCTGGGATCATAAAACACATATCTTCCTAGCCTGCCGTAGTATAATGCCACAGGCCGCAGGTCTTCTTTCAGGAATCCAACCATGACCCCGCCATTTCTCTTATGCCAGTTTCTGTTTAACCGTATTTTTCTTAAGATAAAATGGGAATCCGCCGCGATCTCGCGGATCGATGTATAGCCCTGCTCCCCGGGTTCTTCACTGTCTTTCTGTGCTCTCTGTGTGCCGGGAAAAGGTACGATATCGATTTTGTTTTTGCGGCAGGCAAACGCCACCGCATCATACAATTCATTACCGCCTTGTACATCCTCTGCCGTTTTTGAAGGGTGTGCCAGCAGGTCAAAAATAATCTGTTCATTTGCATTTTGGATCGTGTATTCCGTTTTTTGTGTTGGAGGTTCTTCTTGTGTCTCTTCTTCTATCCCGTCTGTATCCTCCTTTGGATCTTCCGGCTCATCCTCTGTCTCTTCTTCCTCTTGCGTTTCTTCCGGCATTTCCTCCGTCTTTGCTTCCTTTTCGATCTCCTGCAATACCCATTCCTTTAATGCGGGATCATCCATGTCAAAGTCAAAATCTTCTTCAGCCGGATCCCACTCTTCTTCGTCATCCTCCGGATCACTCTCTTCGTTGTCTTCTTCACCGGCATCGTCGGAATTTTCCTCTTTTTCGATCTCTTTCAGATCGTTCTCATCCAGATCCGCCGCTTCCTCATCTCCATCGTCTTCCGGCTCTGTCTCTTCGTCAACACTTACTTCCCGTTCCGGAATGTCTTCATACAGCGCTTCTTCACGATGTCGTTTATTCTTTTTATGAAAAATTGCTTTGATCCGTTCGTTTATCGACATTCGGACTCCTCCTGATTGATCGTTCCGATCTTTTCTTTTCGGCCGGATTTTCCCCAAAACGTTTTCATCCGTTTTGCTCAGACATTCTGCAATAATCTGCGATAGACACCCTGGGTACGTGCCAGTTCTTTATGTGTACCGATCTGTGCGATCTGCCCCTTCTCAAGCACGACGATCTTATCGCAAAAACGGATGGCAGTGGGTCTGTGTACCGCAAGAATACAGCTGCATCCTCTGTTTCTGATATTGGAAAGCACCTTCTGTTCTGTTAAGACATCCAGTCTGGCTGTTGCTTCATCCAGGATCAGTAAGGACGGATTCTTCGCCAATGCAGCGGCGATCTCCAGCCGTTGTCTCTCACCTTCCGACAGATTCCTGCCATTTTCCAAAAGCATATGATCATATGCTTTTTTCTTTTTCATGATCACGTCATGGATGCAGGCATCTTTCGCTGCTTTTATCATATCCGCCTCCGTCACATTCTTATCCCACAGCATAATGTTCTCCCGGATGCTGCCTGTAAAAAGCCTTGTCTGCTGTCCCACCACAGCAACATCCCGGTAAAACACTTCCCGGGGAATTTCAGAAAGCTGTTTCTCATCATAGGTGATCTCGCCGCCTCCGGGCGTATACAGACCGGTGATCAGCTTCAATACTGTCGATTTCCCACTTCCTGCTTTTCCTACGATCGCCATCACCTCTCCCTGTTTTAGTGAGAAGGTGATCTCCTGCAGGAACTCTTTTTGCGACGGGCCAAACCCGAAAGAAACATTGTAAAGACACAGCCCGCCTGTCAGCTCTGTGATCGGCGGTTCTTCTTCCTTGTCCATTTCTTCCGGCACTTCTCCTGTTTCGTCTGTTTTAGATGCCTGATCTGTATCTTCACTTTCTTCCGGTACGTCCGGCTGTCTTGAATCTGTCTTCTTCCCTAATGATACTGCGGTCTTATGAATCTTGATTTCTTTGTCCGGCTCAGCCTCATCTGCACATTTATCATACTCTGTATCTTCTGTCGGCTCCTCTTCTTCCAATTCATCCATGTCCCCGACAGCTTCTTGCGTATCTTCCTCGCCTTCGGCTTCCGTTTCTGCCTCGTCTTCTTCCCAGACTTCCTCCTCCGGATCTTCTTGCTCCGGATCTTCTTGCTCCGTATCTTCTTCCTCCGTATCTTCTACCGATTCTTCCACTTGCGGATCGGCAGGTCTCCGGAAGATCTCTTTTTCTTCGCAAAAGCGCCAGATATCATCAACACGTTTCATATCATTTTTTAAAAACTGAAGCCCGGTAAAATGTGTAAGAAATTCTCCGGCGGCTTTTAAAATGACAGCAGTCATCATAACGCAGGATACTAATTGTCCAATGCTGAGTGTCCCTTCCATCGTCATATCGGCTCCCAGCATAAGTACAAGAATCCCGGCAATATCCCTGCTTCCGGAAACGGTCACATCAAGCACCCTCTGCAGTCTTTCCGCTTTCTGTTCGCTTTCCAGACTGCCTGCCAGATACCCCATGATCCGGCTCACATAATCATTCTCTGCTCCGGCTGCCTTCAGAGAAGCGGTTGCTTTCATCCCGCCAAAAACAGCTTCTGTCAGTCTGCCCTTCCGATGTTCCGCTTTCTGCACCCAAAGCGAAATACTTTTCCAAAACAGCAAAGGCAAAAAAGCATAAAAGCCGATCATGCACAATGATACGAGCATCAGCTTCCGGCTATAATTCCCCACAAACAACAGGCATAAAACCGCACTGAACCCTTCCAACAGCATTTCGATATATTCTTCTGTCAGAAACCGACTGATCTGTGCATTTTTTTCGATCCTGCTTTCGTAAAAAGCAAGCTCTCTCTGCTCCCAGAAAGAAAACGGCAGCTTCATCAGGTGTTGAAACAGGCGATAATCCGAGATCACTGTCAGCTTGTTTTTTAATTTGAGCAGGATATTTTTTTTCAGGACCGCAAAAAATATCCAGAACATGAGAATGGTCACCAAAACGCCCAGGAAGGTGTAAAACCAGGTCACCGTTTTCCCGATCAGCACTCCATCAATAAACAATGCTGCAAAAAACGGGATCGCCACTCCTGTCACAGCTAAAAGCAATGCGATCAGAAAAAGACTGAGAATGGTGGCAGCCTCCCCTTTCATCCGCTTACGCACCATACTGAAAAAAGAGCATTTTGCCTTCTGAAAACTTTTACGCGGCGTCAACTGAATGGTAATCCCATCATAAAGGGCAATAAACTGATCCTCTGTCAGTCTGCGTCTGCCGACTGCCGGATCATTCACATAATATCGCCTGTTCTTTTTCCCTTTTTTGCCTTCATATACCACATAGCAGTTTGTCCCGGTCTTTAAGATACAGGGAGCCTGCGCTTCCTCCGTCAGAAATTCCGGATTGTCCGCAAAAAACTCTGCTTTCAGACGATGCTTTCCGGCAGCCTTCCCGATTCCTTCCAGCGTACATCCCTCAGCGGTCATCTGCGTATCCAGCCTGAGCTGTTCTAAAGAGATTTCCTTCCCGTAAAAAGACAGGAGCATGGCAATGCAGGCAGCTCCGCTCTCTTCCTGTTCCATTTGAAACACTGTGGGCGTTTTACGATATGCTTTTTGCTTCTTCGATTTTCCACTCTCTGCCATACTATCTATCCATTCTCTCTGCGATCATCGTTACTCACACGCCCTTGTCCGTAATCTGCCTTGCTCATCATTACGCCGCGATCCCATCCGGCTTCTCCAAACGCTATCCATGCACACACACGATGCCACTCCTACAATTCTTCCTCATCATAGTCTTCCTCATCGTAGTCTTCGTCATCATAGTCTTCCTCATCATACTCATCATCATAGTCTTCATCGTCATAGTCCTCGTCGTCGTAGTCCTCGTCATCATAGTCCTCATCATCGTAGTCCTCGTCATCGTAGTCCTCGTCATCATAGTCCTCGTCATCGTAGTCCTCGTCATCGTAGTCCTCGTCATCGTAGTCCTCGTCATCGTAGTCCTCGCCGTCGTAGTCCTCGTCATCGTAGTCCTCATCATCGTAAATCTCTGCATCCTCTGCATCTTCCGCATCGATCACGTCTTCCGGTTCGGCTTCACTTTCCGCCTTCTTTTTCCCCTGCGGTCCGGAAGCATCACGATCCTTTAATCCCGGAATCAGTATGGAGATGGGAGACGTGCTGTCGATCTCAAATACACCATCTAACAGAGTGCCCTCCGCAAGCTCCACTTTCTCTCCTTTCTCCAAAGACCATTCATATCCGCTCACCGTTGTATCATCCATAGTGATCTCACAGACGATTTCCATCACCGGTCCTTCTTCTTCAAACAACTCTGCCAGCTTGCGGTCTCTTAATCTCTCCAAAACAGCATCGCAGGATGTGACATATTTTTCCACATGCAAAACAGTCCCTGTCAGATAACCGTACTCTTCTTTCGGATAAACAGACGGATAAATGGAAACACTCATTCCTTCTTTGATCCGTTTTCCCTGTTTCAGAGGCAGGAAATATACCGCCTGCAGATTCTCGGATTCATACTCACAGATCCTGGCTACTTCCGTCGTTTCCGAAACCGCATACCCCAGCTGTGCGATCACATTCTCCACAACTCCGCCCACAGCGGCCGTAATCTTTACACTCTCCAACTGCTTTTGATAATCTCTCAGTTCTCTGTTAAGCTTATCCAAAACAGATTTCTTTTCTGCCTCAAACTGATTCTTCAGTGCATGGTCCCTGATCTGCATCGCATTTTCTGTCACTGCCGAAAGCATTGCCTCCGCTTCGCTCAGATCGGAAGAAATCGTATTCAATTCTCCGTATGCCATATTATAGCTTTCCAGTGCTGCCAGATAGGCATTGGAATTACGAACCGTTTGTGCATCTCCTGTTCCGCTTGTCCTGACATAAGACTCATAAGCAGATTTCTTGGTATTGTAAGCAGATTTCTTGCTGTTACGCTCCGTCTCCGCTGCATTCTTTGCGGAAGTATAGACAGAAAGCTTATCCTGCGCCCGCTTATTCGCCGTCTGTGCATCGGAAACCGCTGATTTGGCTGCCGCCTTCTCCTGCGCGGTACCATACTTCTTGGCATTGGTGTACTCATCTTTGGCCTGGATGAGAGCGATCGTCGCTGCATCTGCCAGATTGACCGCATCCTGATATGCCTTGGAAGCGGCCTGTAATGCTGACTCTGCTGTACTGTACTCAGCGAACGCCGTATCAAATTCATATTTTGTCTGCGCTCCCCGGTCGGAAGATACCTGGCTGTAATAGGCACTCTCCGCGTTCTCCAGCTTACGTTTCAGATCGGATACTTCTTCCAGTTTTGCCTTATAACGCTCCTGCAGATCTTCCACCTTCGCCTCATATTCACGGCTCTCCAGAACCAGGCTCAGCTGCTGGTTCTTAATATCAATCAGTTTCTGATTATCACTTGTCACCTGATCTTCTGCCACATCATAAGATGCCGAGATCTGTGTTGCTTTCCGTCCGGAAGATACATTCGTCTTTGCCGTATCCCGCACAGTAGATGATGCCGAATTACCGGAAACCGAATTTCTGGAAACCGAATTTCCCGCAGATGCGCGATATCCGGAGGATGCACTGCTGCTTCCGCTGCTGTAACTGCTGTAGCTGCTACTGCTGTAATAGTCATCATCCGACGAGGAAGACGAATAAGAATCCGATGTCAGGGTATTATAAGAGACGGATTCCACCTTCCGGATCCGTTCCTGTAGCTCCTTCAAATACCCGGCATCCGCCCTGCTTCCGACTTCATAAAGCACATCTCCCGGCTGAACCGTATCGCCTTCGGCGATATTTACCTGCGTGATCATTCCGCTTGTATTGGCATAAACAGTCGTATATTTTCGTTCTTTTAACAAAATGCCTTTGGCCTCTTCCGCCTTTGGTACACTTCCGTAGATTGCCCACCAGATCGCAGCCATTACCACAAAGATCCCTCCGGTAAGAAGTACCCAGTGAAGAGGGGAACTGACTGCTACCAGCTTATCCAGATGGTCCCCGTAGACAGGCTCATCCTCCCAGTCATCCTCTACGCTGTCCTCTTCCTCTTCTTCGGACTCCTCCTCAGCTTCTACACCGAGGACTTCATCCAGAAGTTCCTCGATCGGCACATCTTCTTCAGCCTCTTCGCCTTCAAGAGGCTCATCACTATCATTTTCGTCCGCTGTCCCTTCGGGAGCATCTTCGGGAGCTTCTTCGGAATCTTCGTCAGAATCTTCTTCGGTTTCTTCCGCGTCCAAATCCGTTTCTTCGTTTTCTTTTTTCTTTTTTCTGCCAAACAGATTTTCCCAGAATGCAGCAAACCGGCCTTTTTTCCCGCTCTCTTCCCGGAGATCTTCCTCTTCCTCCAAAAGCTCCTCTTCATAGGAATCGGCTTCTTCCAAAAGCTCTGCATCCGTTAGCGTTTCTCTCTCCGGCTCCTCCCAGGCTTCCTCTGGCGTCTCTTCGTTATCTTCACAACGCGAAACAGCGTCAGGGCCAGCTTCTTGTTCTGACTCTGCCGCTTCTGTATCATCTGCATCTTCCTCGACCTGACCGATGTTTCCGGTCAGCTCCTCCTCTGTCACCACATCTGCTCCGGCATCCTCCTGTTCCCAGACAGGCTCCGTTTCATCCTCCGCTTTTATCTCCTGCGAAGTTTCCTGCCTCCTGCTGCCAAACAGATGATTCCAGAATGTTACGAATCTGCCGGACTTTTCTGTTTGCAGTTCTTCCGGCTCCTGCTCCTCTCCCAAATCCTCACTCTCATTTTCTGCAGTCTGCCCGAAATCATCCCCCGGTTCGGATATCTGTATTTCTTCTTCATAACCTTCGTCCGGTTCAGGCGCTGCTCCCTCATGATCGGTGTCATCCGGAAAATCCCCGTTTTCATTCTGTTCTTCTATATCTGCCTCATTGTTAGATTGCACGTCTTCTATGGAATTATTTTTAGATCTGTTTCTAAAAAATTTTAACATGTTTATACCTTTCCAAAAGATGTCCCTGCGTTAAGTTATAGCACATCCCGGGAACTTGCGCAATAAAAACAGGAAGGTTTTTCCTTATTATTCTATGAAGATTGTGTGAACTCCCCCTGCTTTTTTGCCTCCTGTTTTCCCTTGAACTTTTTCGCCACCTCTGTTTTGCCTGCCATTACCGTTCCTCTTTTTATTATGTCATATCCAAAGCGGTTTCGCAAAAGATCTACCGTCTGATCCAGTTTCTCGTCACGCTCTCTCTTTTTTTCCTTCTCCTGTCCGAACAACGACATCTGCTTTGCATACTCTCCCTTTACCAGTCCGGTCAGAGAGATCCCCATCAGCCGCAGCGGCTTTTGATCTTTCCAAAGCTCTGCCAGGAGATTTTTAGCGGTCTCATACACCTCTGTTGTCGTATTTACAGGCTCTTCGAGTTTGCACTGGTGTGATCGGTTCTTAAAATCCAGATACCGGATCGTTACGGATATGCAGGTGGACTTCGCCTGATCATTACGCATATGAGCCGTCACACTGTCCGCCAATGCAAGCAGGATCGCATGCGCTGTCTCAAGATCAGTCACATCCTGTTCCAAAGTTACCGAATTACTGTAGCCTTTCGCCTCCTCCGGCTCTTTTCGCACCTCGGAATCATCCAGTCCGTTTGCATAAAGATAAGCCTGCTCACTGAATTTTTCCCCCAGAAGCCGCTTTAGCAGATTCCTGTCCGCATGCGCCAGATCCCCGATCGTATAAATGGAAACCGCTTTCAGTTTACCGGCACTGGCAGCCCCCACATACAGAAGATCTTCCACCGGAAGCGGCCACATCTTTAGGGGCACTTCCTCCATAAACAGGGTATGTACCTTGTCCGGTTTTTCAAAATCACCGGCCATTTTCGCACACAGCTTATTGCGCCCGATCCCGATATTTACCGTAAATCCAAGCTCGTCCCGGATCCTGTCCTTGATCTTGTAAGCCAGTGCGAGCGGATCCGGATAAATATACTCCGTCCCTGTAAAATCCAGAAAGCATTCGTCAATGGAAAACTCTTCCACCACCGGTGCATATTCCCTGCACATGTCCTTAAAGGCCTTGGAACAGGCTGCATAAAGCTTAAAATCCGGTGGTGCGATCGTAAGCGCGGGGCATTTGCGAAGAGCCATGGAAAGCGGCTCGCCGGTCTTGATCCCGTACCTTTTGGCCGGTATGGATTTTGCCAGCACGATCCCCCGTCTCGTTTCCGGATCTCCTCCGATGCACGAAGGAATCTGTCTCAGATCGCTCAGTCCGTTTTCCACCCTTCTTTTGGATTCCCAGGAAAGAAAGGCACTGTTTACATCTACATGAAAAATCAACCGTTCCATCATTTCACAATCCTGTTCTGTTATGCTCCTGTTTTATGTTTCAGATCCTTATCCGGTTCATACTAGACCGGATCATCAGGCAACACCCCGGACAGCTCTGCCGGGAAAGCCATACATTTCCCTCAAATGTATATCCCCACTGCCGCTTTTGCGGTATGGGAAAGGCCCGTATGATCATACACGGGCCTTTGGCTTACTGTTTCCTGCGGACACCTGTCAGCCTTTAAACTTCACGGCTGTTCCGTAAGCGATCACTTCTGCCGCTCCCTGCATGATCGCAGAAGAAGAATAACGGATATTCACGATCGCATCTGCCCCAAGTGTTTCCGCTTCCTGTACCATACGTTTCGTGGCAAGAGCTCTGGCCTCATTCATCATCTCATTGTAGGCAACCAGCTCGCCGCCCACCAGAGTCTTGAGTCCCTGTGTGATATCCTTTCCGACATTCTTGGACTGGATCGTACTTCCCTTTACCAGACCTAACATTTCCAATTCTTTTCCTGTGATATAATCAGTATTTACTAAGATCATCCTCTTCACCCTTTCTGATTTCTTTGATTCGTTCGATACATACATAGATCATCGCACCTGCCAGTATCAGAGGTCCTATTCCGAAAAACAGCATCATGATCATCGGCAGTTCTCCCAGAGCGATCACTCCCAGAGCGAGCCCTGCATAGTAAAGGACCACCAAAGCTGTGATGACGATCGGTGCGATCATTTTCTTTCCGTGTCTGTCATTCATGTCTTAGCCTCCCCGTATCAAATATCCAGTTCGATTCCCTCGTCCAGATGCTCTGAAACATATTTCCCATCCTTTTTTCTCTGTTTTACACATTCTGTCAGCAAATATTCGATCTGTCCGTTGACGGAACGGAAATCATCCTCAGCCCATGCGGCGATCGCATCATAAAGCTTTGCGTTCAGTCGCAGCGGAACCTGTTTTTTTTCAGCCATTAATAAAGACTCCCGGAATTCACAATAGGCTGTGCATCTTTGTTTCCGCACAACACCACGAGCAGATTCGAAACCATTGCCGCCTTACGCTCCTCATCCAGCTCTACTGTCTGTTTCTCACTCAATCGCTCCAATGCCATCTCTACCATTCCGACCGCACCGTCCACGATCAGTTTACGGGCATCCACAACAGCTGCCGCCTGTTGCCTCTGGAGCATCGCTGCCGCAATTTCCGGCGCATAGGCAAGATAAGTGATCCTGGCATCCACGATCTCAAGTCCGGCCTCTTCGACCTTGCTCTGAATCTCTTCTTTGATCCTTCTGGCCACAACTTCTGTCGAGCCGCGAAGACTTCCGTCATCCGCCTCGCCGTCACCGGTGGTGTCCACATTATCCGTTACATCATAAGGATATACTTTTACCACATTACGCACCGCCGTATCACACTGCAGTGAAAGATACTCTTTAAAATTATCCACATTGAAAACCGCTTTTGCCGTATCGGAAACTCTCCACATAACCGCTACCGCCACTTCAACCGGATTGCCCAGTACGTCATTTACTTTCTGCTTACTGTTGGAAAGTGTCATGACCTTCAATGAAATCTTCTTGCTCAACGCATCCGCACTGGCTGAAACGGTCACGCCTTCTGCGGAAACCGTCGCTCCCGCCTTGCCGCTTACCACGTCACCGCTCTGTCCCAGATGTGTGCCGGCCGCCGGGTTAAATGCCGTGCAGAAAGGATTCACGTAAAAGAAGCCATCTCCCTTTAAAGTACCGATGTATTTACCGAAGAAGGTAAGCACCAGTGCCTCATTGGGTTTTAATACCTTCAGTCCACAAAGCGGGATCCATCCCAATATCAGCCAGAGCAGACAAAGAATAAACAACGGTAACGGATAAGGACCGGTTGCCTGCGCATTGCCGCCTCCCGAAACTGTATAGACCACTCCGACTGCCGCCAGTGCATAGAAGGCGATCACCAATAAGAGTACCAGTCCGCCGATCTTATGACCCGTAATGTTTTTCTCCTGTACTTGTTCCTTCATAAAAAACACCTCCTGAATCGTGTTTGTAAAAGAAGTAAAAAGCAATTTCTGTTTTTTGCTTCGATATTTATTTGATATCATTACGATATCACTATTATTTTATTTTGTCAACTTTTTTCCAAAAAAATTATAAAATAAAACCAGGCGGTAAAAAAGAACACTCTTTTGCCCGCCCGGTTCACACGTTACCGGATACGATCGTCGGCCTTCCCCTGTTCCTTCGCATACAAAAGAAGCGCTTCATTGGCTTTCTCAAAGGTTCCGAAGACTTCCTTATTACAGATGACCTTCTCACAGGTATCTATCAGTTTTTTTGCCTGCCTGACCGCCTCATTCTCCACAGGCTCAAAGGCTTTTGCCGAAACGGTCTGCGCCGCCAATGCCTTTGCCACCGGATAGTCCAGATCATTTTCATAAAGGATACCGGTCGCAAAAGGAATCTGCTTTCTTTGCAGTTTTCGAAAGATACTGCGGCCTTCTCCGCCGCCGGCTATGACAAAAACCTTTGGTTCTCCCTTTGGAGGTGCCAACTCCACCACACCGTTTTCTTCATCATAATTTCCTGTCCGGATCCCAAACAGCTCCTTCATATAGCCCGACCGGAAGATTTCTTCCGGCGTTCCCAGACGTACCACATCCCTGCCGTCCACGCAAAGGATCTTATCCGAGATCCTCTCTGCCAGCTCTAATTCATGCAATGACATGATCACCGTCAGTTTTTTCTGCTCCTTCAGCTTCTGCAGGACGGACAAAAATTCCAGCTTATAACGGATGTCCAGAAAAGAAGTCGGCTCATCCAGAATGATGATCTGTGGCTCCTGACAGATAGCTCTCGCCAGCATCACGCGCTGTCTCTGACCGTCACTTATGCATTCAAATGCCTGATCCCTGATCGGTGTCACATCCACAAGCTCCATCGCCTCCGCCACCGCCTCATGATCCTTCTCAGACAAAATGCCCATCCGTCCCGTATAGGGATATCTGCCTGTAGCGACCACATCTTCGCAGGTCATGAGTTCACCTTTCAGCTTTTGTGTAAATACAACCGCCATCCGCTTTGACAATTCTTCTCCCGACATTTTTGTCAGGTCTTCTTTCTCCAGATAGACAGTCCCGCCAAGAAGCTTCAGCTGTCCGGCAATACTTTTTAATATGGTGGATTTGCCTGCACCGTTCGGTCCGATGATTGTCAGGATCTCCCCCTGTCCGATACCGATCCCGATATCCTGCAGGACAACTTTTTTCTGATATCCCACGCACATTTTCTTCGTTTCCAGAAAACATACGCTGTTTTCCAATGCCTGTTTTTTCTTTTGTTCCCGTTGCATCATGCTTTCTACCTGACTCTTGAAATTTTGCCTTTACAGTACTTAATCCGACAGATCCACGTCCGCCACGATCTGAATCTCATATCCCGGGTAGGCTTCACTGATCTCTTTGTGCAGGATCGACAGCGCTTTCTCAGACTCGATCTCAAATCCGATTACCGTATCAAACCTCATATAATGCTGTTCCTGATCCACATAAAAGCCATGGATCTGCAATGCCCAGTCGTGACTTAAGATTCTTTTTTGTACATCATTGCGGATTCTTGCTGCTTCATCATCCTGCGTATTGTAGGAGTAGACACCGACCCCCGTCAATATGATCCCTGTCGCCAGAAAAACTTTTCGTTCTGCTTTTCGCGTGATGCGATCCACTTCTTCCACTGTCATCGTATCCGGCAGTTCGATGTGTACCGATGCATAGTTTTTGCCGGGACCGTAATTGTTGATCATCAGATCATATGCACCTCTGATCTCCGGTTCTTCCCGAAGCAATCGTTTAATTTCATTACTTACTTCTGCATCAGCTCTTTTTCCAAGGATATCATCCACCGTATCCATCATCATCTCAATACCGGCCTTGATAATGATCACAGCGATCAGAACACCGACAAAAGCCTCCAATGAGATTCCCGCAAACATATAAAGGATTGCTGATGCCAAAACAGACGTGGAAAGCACCGCATCAAACAGCGCGTCCGATCCGGAGGCGGTCAATGCGCCGGATTTCACAAGTTCTCCCTGCTTTTTTACATAAAACCCCAGTGCCAGTTTTACCAAAACCGCCACTGCTATGATCACAAGAGACAGAAGCGTATACTCCGCCTTTTGCGGATGCAGAATCTTTTTTACCGATTCGGTAAGAGAAGTCAGTCCCGCATAGAGTACGATGGCAGACACCGCCATGGAGCTGAGATACTCGATCCTGCCATACCCCAGAGGATGCTTTTTATCCGGGCTTTTTCCCGCAAGTTTTGCTCCGATGATCGTCAGTACTGACGAGAGCGCATCGGAAAGATTATTGACCGCATCCAGAACAATGGCAATGGAATGGGTTAAGATTCCGATGATCGCTTTAAAGGTCGCAAGCAACACGTTTGTCACAATGCCTGTCACACTTGTCTTTATAATGATCTGTTTACGGTTCAGCATTTTTTCTTCCTGATTCATATTCTATTCTCCTTTGGCACCATTTTTCGGATACTGTTTTAGTTCCATGTTTTGTTTTACTCCCTCTGCCTTCGCTCTGTGATCACCCACAGTACCACCGGCGCTCCAAAGATCGCCGTCACCGTACTGATGCTTAATTCTGTCGGTGAAAAAACAGTCCTTGCCAGAAGATCGCAAAACATACAAAAGATACTCCCTCCCAGAAAACAGGCAGGTATCATGAAAATCGGCTCTGCAGTCTTAAGGAGCTTTTTCATCAGATGCGGCACCGCGATCCCGACGAAAGAGATCGGTCCCGCAAACGCCACGATGCAGGCAGATAAAACACCGGATAAGATCACAATCAATACCCGAAGTCGCCGGATATTCACCCCCATATTGCGGGCATATGCCTCACCTAGTCTGTACGCGGATAGCGGTTTGGACAACAGAAAGACCGCAAAAAACGTCAGCATTGTTACCACTGTCATCACTCTGACATTTTCCCAGCTCATCCCGGAGAAGCTTCCCCGCGACCAGTTGTGCAGATTGACGATATCTGCATCCTCTGCAAAAGTCACGACCAGCTCCGTTACTGCCGAACAGATATAGCCGATCATGACCCCGCTTACCACCAGCATCGCCATACTGTCTACCCGTTTCAGCATCAAAAGCACAAAAGACATACTGAGCATGGCTCCCGCAAAAGCAGCAAGAATCAGCACAAGGGAACTGACCGCTACGTCTCTTCCCATGAGAAAGACCATTGCCAGTGCCACCGTCATCTTGGCTCCCGAAGAAATTCCCAGCACAAAGGGACCTGCGATGGGATTATGAAAAAAAGTCTGAAGAAGATATCCCGACAGTGCCAGAGCACCGCCTAAGATCAGTGCCGCTATCGAACGCGGGAACCGGATATCCATGATGATCGCCAGAACTGTCTCCTCACCTTCCCCGTACAAAAGCGCTCTCTCTATTTCTTTTAGCGAAATCGCAATACTCCCGATGCTTATATTCAATAGTAATAACAATATCACTCCGGTGGCCAGCAGCAGGAAAGCCGCCGGATATCCTGCTTTTTTCTTATTCTTCATCCTGTTCACTTCTGTATCCCGTAAAAATATATATCACACCGGTTGTCCGAATGCAATAGCAGTGTAGCAGCTGCATGCAGACATTGCTACGCAAAATCTATTCCGGTAATTCTATCTCTTCATTGTCCTCGTAAGTTATGATCCTGTCTGCAAACTCTCCGATCTCTAAGGTTCCAAACGCCTCCGGGTCCTGCGTATGGATCGGCAGAATGCCAAACCCCGGCGCCACGGTTAAGATCATTCTCCGGATATCACCCGCTGTGGCGTGTCCGCTGGTATGCAGATCCACCCTCCTCGTCTTCTTCCAGCTATGATATAAATCCCCCAGTTCTTCCTGGTAGCTATCGGGATACTTCTCCTTATTGACATATCCCTCCCACATGGAGTAGATCAAAAGCGGATCATACCCTTTGTCTTTGAAATACTGTATCCGCCTGAGATACCCTGCATCTGGCCGGATAAGCATCAAAAAGCCATGTGTTTCCATATATTCCGCCTGTGTCATTTTGAGCTTTGGATTGACATAGTCCATTCCCTCTAACACATTGGCATTATAAAATTTAAAATCCCAGTCATTTTTACCCGCAGTCTCCCGGTAAAGCCTCAGCTGTTCCAGAACATAGGAACTGACAAAGAATTTACGCCCCTTGTCGCCGTTTTCCTTTACCTCCCATGCCGCATTAGCAAAAGACGCCAGGCTCTCCATATTGGTGGAGGAGCAGATCAGAAACGCATACCTGTTTTCCGGCAGCCGCAATAGTTCATAAGCTTCCTTTTGCATTTCTTTTTCTGTTTTTACGACTTCTGTCAGACGACTCATCATGGTGCCTTCGGTGATCAGGACATCGACGTTTCTTCCACGTATCCCCTTTTTCACCTTTTCAAACAGATCCTCGCCCAGCCGCCCATGGGTACGGAAGTCTCCGGTATGAACGATCACCTTGTGATCCGTCATTGATTCGATTACGAACAGATATGAGTCATAGGCTGAGTGATCCACCATAACCGGCGTGATCACCAGATCGCCGATCGTAAAATCCTTTCCGTCTGTCATCTCCAGACTTCGTTCCTTATCCCTTAAGATTCCAAGATAATTCTCATGATATCGTTTTTGTTCTTCACTGATTCCGTAGGATCCACGAAGTGTCTTATGGATGTTCTCCAGCACTTTTCTCGCAGTTGCTCCCATGGCAAGGCGGATTGTTTTCCCTTCAATGTCTTTGGCCGGGATATGCTCGATCAGTCCCACATGATCTCCATGATAGTGCGTAAACAAAACAGCGTCACACTTCGCTCGTCTGATCATCCCGATCATCGCACCATCCGTTGACTTTTCCGCATCCACGCTCAGCTCAGAGCCAAAATCGATAAAAATATGAGTCGTTTCCGTATAGATCTCTGTGATGCTTCCGCCGATCTGACGGGCACCGCGGTGAATCCTGATCTTCATCATACTGCTTCCTCCTCCCGGAAGTTTTATTTCCGTCCGTTTCTGTTTGATTCTTTGCATCCGATCTTCAAAGACGTGATCGGCAGTATCACTGTCTGTCCTTCTATTCGGATCAGCGCATCTTCATCCGAAAACCGGATGATATGATTGGTCCGCCCCTGTGCCAGGTGCGCTTCATCCATCTTCAGATCCCGGGCAACATAGCGGCAGAGAAAATCCGCGATCGCATTCTGGATATCCCGTTGTTTCTCTTCTTTATCACCGGATTCCCCGGAATGATATTTGCATTCTAAGAGTCTTAAATATTTTTGGGGGACTGCACGCTCTTTGTGTTTTTTTGCATCATCATACTCATAGATCACCGCCAGATCCGGCTTGCTGTTCATCATTTTTTTTGCTCTTCTCATTCCGTCCCGGCAGGTTTCATCCTGTTCAAATAAATCCTTGATCTCTTTGTTGCCCAGATTGTGAAATAGATATTTCTTTTCCGTAAGCCTTTTGAGCACCTGCGCTCTTTTGCTGTCCTGACCTTCAAAACAATACTTAAGCAAACAGTCATTGAAGGATCCCTCAAATCCGGTCTGTCCGTCTGTTTTGCTTTTTAACGAATTTAAACTCCTTACTCCGTTGCGCTCCAGAATACACCGTCTGTCTTTCTCAAAATAGTCCCGCATAAAAGCAGCTTCATAGTAAACCGCATCGATCCTGATCCTGCCCGCCGGATCATTCACTCCGAAAATGCAGGCATTGATCATCCTGTTTTGCTCTTCGGGAAGGTCATTTTGCCCAAGCGCATCATAAAATAGTCCATATAAAAACAATGCATACTGTCTTTCTTCCCGACAGATCCTGTCGTTGATATAATTCGTCAGATCATATTCCATACGCCGCTTTGCCCTTTTCATTATTTTCTATCGCTGTAGTTTTAAACTTCTTCCGCCTACATGATCAAAAACAGTATACCATATTCCGCATCCTGCCGTTTCATTTTCTTTTCTTTTTTATATCTCTTTTTCTTATGGATATGCTATACTTAGGATATCCTGTCTTACAAACCTCTGTTTTATCCGCAGCGCACAGCTGCTTTTGGGAAGGAATGATATGAATGATACAAGGCAAAGGAACAGCTTCTCACAAACGGCTTACCATGATCGCTTCGCAAACACAGAAAGAGGATACAAAATGACCGGAGCAAATGATTCCAAAATAATAAGACAGCTTAAGATCTATCTCAATATCCTCACGACCACATTTCACGGTCCCGAAGAACTGATGGAGCGTTTCGGCATCAGCCGCCGTATGCTTCAGCGGGATCTGAAGGATCTTCGTGATGCCGGTGTGCTCCGGCTTAAGCTGATAAGAAAGGAAAAGAATTATATAGATGCAGAAAAGCCCCCTGTTTTCGATGAAACCTCCACCGGCCGGCACAGACAGCATCTGTTGCGTCTCAGACGTCTTACGACTCTGATCGATCAGCTGGAACGCACAGACCTCCAGGAATTGCAGTGCTACGAATCCGAGCTGGAAGAATATGAACTTCATAAAGAATACATGGCGGACGATCCTGTAACCTTTCCGCCCGACGAACTGCCGCCTGCTCCCAAAAAGCCTGTCCCTGCTGATATTAAAGCAAGTTATTACACTCTTTTCCCCAATAGTAATGAACGTATGCGCCAGAGGGACTTCCGGGCACTCACCGAGGCAGGTTTCGTCATCTTTTATGATCGAAAGTATAAAGCCTTCATCTGCGAAGGCTATGAAGAGCCGGACTGGTAACAGCCGGCTCATTTTGCCGTAGTATCCCTGCACCGGAACAGATAGTTCATTTTTTCTTCCGCTTCCCCCGTCAGCATCCCGTGAATATCCAAGATCAAATATCCGATCGACAGGGTCTGCTGATACAGATCTTGGGAGGTGCACCAGACGTTTCCCTCTTTCACTGCTTTAAAATCTTTTAAAACCCCGCACTTTTTCAAGAGCTCCTCCACGCTGGTAACTCCACCGTCTATCGCACTGTTATAGATCAGATAATCTGCATCCTTCGCCGCGTCATAAAAATCCTCCAACTGCATATTGACCGTAGAACGTTTTGAATCCTCATCCCCGAGATCTTTGAAAATATAGGTGCCGCCTGCCAGCTCGATCATCTTGGGAACATAGTCCGAAGACTGTCTCACCTGGATCATTCCATTGGAGGTAATATAAAAAAAGGCAACTGTTTTGCCGGTATTTTCTGCGGATGTCGCTTGATTCAGAAGCTCATTCTGTTTTTCAAAGATCTGTTTTGCCTCTTTTTCCTTATCAAGAAGTGCACCCCAGAATTTGATCCATTCCACCCTGCCAAGCGGATGACTCTCGTAGCTGGAGCACTCCACGATCGCCGGTATTTGAAAGGTTTCCAGTTTCTCCAGTACTTCCGGTGTGTGAAGGATCATGCGGTTCTCAATGGCAAGCGTACAACCTTTTGCAACAAGCAGTTCATAATCGGGTTTGCTGTACTTGCCGGCATAGATCATCCTGCCCTCTGCCATAGCCTGCCTGGCAGAATCAATATACCAGTTCTCCTCTTTCTGGCCGGAAAAAGCGATACTGTCAAGCCCGTCTAAAGCATCAAACAGATCCATCACCGCCGATGCCACCAGATAGATATTTTGCACCGGTTGCCTGATCACCGTCATCTCCTCTGGCAGATCTTTCGGAATCTCTCCGTTTTTGGGTACCAGCAGATATTGTTTTTCATCCGGGATCACGGTCAGAAGCGTATAACCGCCTTCATAATGATCCACCGTAAAATTTTCCGCATAGGAAAGCTCCTCGCTATCCTGATAGACCAGTCCTGCCAGCTCATGTTTTTCAGTTTTATCATCACTTTTTCCCGATACAGGATCCCTGTCCGTTTTTTCTTTTTCGTCACTGCTTTTCGCTGTTACTGCTTCGTCTGTCTGCAGTCCCTGTGATGCCTGATCGACAGCATTTCTGCCGCAGCCCCAGCTTCCTGTCAGTACGATCAGAAGCAGACAGATCGCTAAGTTTCTTTTTCTTTTATTCATTGCTTTCCTCTATATCATTTTCAAAGCTCAACTGTTTCCCGGATAACCCCTGCATTCCTTCTTTGCAGGATTCTTCTCTTTTTTCTTCATACTCTTCCAGAATATTATAGATTCCGTCCTCTGACAAGACCCCTCGGCAAAGATCCTGCGGCAGTTTCCCCGCCTCATCCGCTTTCAGATCACTCTTTCGCAGATCACTCTGCAGATATTCATCCAGGATAGAAACCTCTTTTTCCACATCAAAAACCGGCTCCTTAAGCCACTCCACAACTCTGTTTAGCCGTTCTTCCATTTCCATAATTCTTTTTATTCTCTCATCCATCCCGGTTCCGTCCCTTCTTCTCCACCGACAATGCTGTCGTTTGTATCATAAAACATTTTGCCTGCAAACTCCTGCGTTTTGCGCCGAAAAAAAGACCGCCACAGCAACATCTGCCACGGCAGTCCTTTTCTATGAAAATTCCCTCATTGATCATTCTGCACTCTTTGCCGTAGCCGAATGAAATGTCAGCGTGTACTCAATCTCGTGTGGCTTACTCATTGCCACCGTATCTCCGACTACCGTAATGGCCTCATCGAAAGCAGAAACCGGCACTTCAAACACAGAGTTACCATCCGTATTGACCGGAAGGTATTTCTCGCCGTCCACCAGCATATAGTCATAATTGGGACTGCTCCACTCCAGTCTCGCTACTGCCTTTTCCCCCTCGATCGTAACCGTTGCAGGCGATGAAATAAAAGCCTTTCCGCTGCCTCCCTCAAAATCAAACTCCATGGTATAGGTACCATCTGTCAGCTCTTTTTTTTCTGCCGGATCTGCCGGATCCGTATTCCCGGTGTTTTCGCTTTCACTGTCAGCAGCCGCTCCCGCAGTTTCCCCCTCCGGCATCGGCTGTGGATCAGAAACGATTACTTTATGATCATACCATTTGCCTTTGGTCCCGATCAGGGCAAGATCAAACTCGGTATCCAGCGCCGGCACCGGAACATCGAATCCGTTGACTTCTTCCGTGGTGCCGTCCTTATAAGTAACCGTATCCACTGTGGGCTGTAAAAGCTCAGCACCTTCCTTTTGCGCATCTTCTGCCAGACCCGGATAAAGATTCAGAATATTTTGAGAAGTCAGGGAAATGTGGATGGTCATCTTCCCGTCTGCCACCGTCAGAGTTCCCTTTCCTTCGCACGCCTCATTTACATGAAACATGGAGCCGTCTGTTTCGAATTTTGCCGCATAAACGCCATCTGCAGGCACAGGATCCGAAGACTCTGCCAAAGCTTCCTGCTTCTCACCTTCTTCCACGCGCTCATCACCTGCAGTCTCCTGCGCTGCGTCAGCTTCCTGTGTTTCTTCTGTCGCCTCCGCCACAACAGCATCGGTCTGTTTTTGTGTGCCGGCATTTTCCCCGCAGCCTCCAAGCAATGCTGCCGATAGTGCCAATGCACCAATCCAATAATACGCTTTTCTTTTCATTTTTTCTTCCTTTTTCTGTTTTGATATGGGATCATTCGCTCAGTGCTTTCGCGGTATGCTCCACATAAATCTTCTGGACTGCTTCAATGCCGCCAAGTCCTGCGATCTGTGTCTCGATGCTGTCAAAGTTGCCGGATGCTTCAAACAAACTCTTCCAGGAATCCTCGTCATCACCCGCCATATCGTTGTTGGCATGATCACCCGCCACAACCATAAGCGGACGGAGTACGACCTTTTTATAGCCGGCTTCCTTCACTGCCTCGATCACATTCTCGCAGGCCGTCTCTTCCGGTTCGCCCTCAACTGTTCCGATAAACACATTCTCATATCCCAGCTCATTCATCTGAGTCTGCATCTGACTGTAGGAGACCTTTGCCGTATGAGATGTTCCATGTCCCATGAAGACAAATGCAACGCCGTCTTCTTTTGCAGCATCCAGACTGTCATAACCGCCATCCTTTACAGCCTCGGCCGTAACTGCTTCTGCGACGGCTTTCTTATCCTCGTTGATCACAGTCGCGTCCTCTCCGACTTCTCCCAAAAGCGGCTCTGCGACTTTGACGGATTCAAATTTATCTTTATAGCTTTCCAGTGCTTCTGTCAGCTCATCATACTCCGCACCATGCATCAGATGAGTCGGCTGGATCACCAGATTCTTCACACCATTATTCACCGCGCGCTCCAATGCCTGATCCACATTGTCGATCTTCTCTTCATCACGTGCCTGTATATGATTGATGATGATCTGTGCCGTAAATGCCCTGCGCACAGACCAGTCGGGATTCGCTTGTGCAAGCGCGTCCTCAATTCCCTTAATATCCTTAACACGGCTGTCATTAAAGGAAGTACCGAAGCTTACCACTAAAATTTCATTCTCACCGATCTCGTCCTGATTGCGTGGATCGTCCTTGGATGCATCTCCCGTATCTCTTCCAAAATAATCCGGATCTGCATTTTCGCCTTCCACCAATTCTTTCTGCTCATCTGTCAGAGCATCCCATGCCGCTTTGGCTGCCGCACACTGCATATCCGTATCATCCGTACGCTCCTGCACATAGATCGCATCGATCAGGGACGCTACCAGATCCGCGGCCTGTTTATCCGCATCCTGTCCGTCTTCTGTTTCTTCAGCTTCCGGCTCATCCTGTGCTTCTTCTTCTTTTCCGCTGTCAGCCTGCTCCTTATCAGCCTCAGACGCAGCATCCTGCTCTGTGACCGTTTCTGTCAGCACCTGTTCTTCGCTTTCACTGCCGCCGCAGCCCGCCAGGCATACTGTACCCAGAGCGACTGTCAGCATTAATGTTACCAATTTTTTCTTCATGTTCTCCTCCTCCGGCTTTTGAATAGCAGTCAGACTATTCACAGCCTTCTTTTTTTTGTATCGATCCACCTGTAATCTTTCCTGTGGATCCTTACATTTATTGTAACTATCCTGACCGGTTGTGAACGCGGCAGATAGCTGCAATCAGCTTTTGCGGCAATGCTCTCTGCATCCGGTCTTTTATCTTTCCGGCATTGCCATCAAAAAAGCCCTCTTCTGTTTCGAAAAGGACTTGCACGCAAAACAAACATATGAAATCTCCGCGCCCGGCAATGATTCCTTATGTTCCACGTACAGTCAGTTTACTCGTGACTTGAACTAAGCGCTCACAGCTGCTGTTATAAAAAACAAACAAGTTGCAGTCTGATCCGGCCTGTTCATTTTACGTACCTCATCCAGGCAGGTCTCCCGGCTCAAAGATCATCACCTTAGCCATCTTCCCGGTTTCCCAGTGATCTGTCGGCTTCGGCTCCTTTATTACGGTGACGAGTTCGCACAGGACTTCCACCTGTTTCCCTTTTCACCAGAGCAGACTGCAGGCAGAGCATATTCTGCCCGCGGTCTCTCTGACACCTGAATGGTTCTCTATAAAGTTGTATCGACTCCGATCGGGGTAAACTGATCGCAATCTAACGCTCACTATAGCACATCTTTTGTCATTATTCAACAAAGAATTTTACTCTGCTTCGTCCTCTCCCACATACGGCTCATTCGATTCATCATACATCTGCTCAGCAACAGCCTGTATATCAAACCCGTCTAAATCTTTGGCACTTACCGTCAGGGAATATCCGATACCGATCTCAATGTCGTACCATGTGATCAGATCCACCGTCTGATCGTCCTCAACAACCCGATAGGATTTCCCCTGCATATTGCCTTCGCCCCAGTTTGCCAGAGTAACCTCATCCTCCAGATCCCAGTCATAATGCAGACCGTGAATCTCGTTATCCTCATCCACACCATACTGTGCTCTGGCACAGAATTCATTGCCGTTTAATACAAAGTCAAGCTCAACCAGCTGTCCCTCTCCGGTGTCCGGATCGGCGTCCATGATCCGCCACTGCTTTTCCGTCGCGCCTTCCGGAGCTTTAAACATGCGCGGGCAGCTCTGTTTCGCTTCCTCCTGCGTACTGTCTCTCCAGGGGGTTGCCGTTTCGGTACTTTCTTCACCGGAAGCGGTCTCATCCGTACTGTCTGTTGCAGCAGCTTCTTCCTGCACTGCCTGAGCCTCCTCTGTCTTTGCTTTCTCCTGACCTGCACCTGCACCGCAGCCGGCAAGCAGTACGCCTGCCAGAGCGATCGTTACTACTGATTTTCTGATCATTTTTTCATATCCTCCCTCGAAATAGAAATGTCTGACTCTTTTATGCATTTCGTAATTCATTCCTGACACACATCCGACATAAATTCCTAAAATATTGTCCTGTTACTCTTCCAGCACATCGTGAAAACAGGCACGAAACGCCCGGATATTCTTCCCATCCGTTTTTCCATAGATTGCAAAACAGACCTCCTCAAAGCATCTGCCATATTCTTCTTTAAGAAGGGCCGTTTTAAAATACTGTGACACTTCTTCCGGCTTATTCCCGAAAGCTCCGCAGCCCCATGCACCCAGAACCAGATTCCGGTATCCGTTTTCCGCCGCAATCCTGAGCATGATCCGTATCCTTCGCTTCATCGTCTCTGCCACTGTTTTAGCAGATGCAAACGCTGCTGCACCGAAGCGGTTAGGTGCCGGTATGGTAATGACTGCTGTCTCAAAAGGTGTCTGCAAAAGCTCGCAGCGTTCATTGCGGAACACGCATACATTCGGAGATACTAACATATAATCCGACTCCACACTGCTTAAATGCGTATTATTATAGCGGTACATCTCCGCCGCTTTACGGGACTTGATCGATGCATACAATGTACTGCACCTGCAAAGTGCCTCTTCCTGGGCGGTGGCTCCAAGTAAAAATCCGCCCCCCGCATTGTGCGCATTCGCAAAATTCATGACAAGCGGCTTCGAAAGCCTCCTTGCCGCCTGATAGGAATCCTCATTTACGACTGTTATCCGGCAAAACTTCCCGCCAAATACCTTTGAGATATCACCCGCAAGAAGTGCTTCCCCTGTCTTTGGTGCATAGACCCTGACTTCCTCGTAATCCTTCTTCGGAAGAACGATCGTCTGCCCCGCAAGACGATATTCCCCTTCCCTTATGATCCTTAATGTCTCTTTTGCGATTTCTATATTGCCCATACTGTTTCTCTTTGTGTTCCATCCCTGCTGACAGTTTTCTCGTTTACAGTTTGATATCCTTTAAAAGTGCCGCGAACGGGCTTCCAAATCCTTCCGAAGAATCGCTCTGATACTGTTTCCAGCTCTCCTCCTCCGCTTTTTCCTCCGCAGCCTCATTCTCTTCGATCAGTGCCTTCATGCTAAGGGAAATACGATCTCCGTCAATCTTTAAGATCTTTACATCCACTTCATCGCCAACCTGTACAACTTCCTTGGGTGATTTGATAAAGCGGTTTGTGATCTGGGAAATGTGACATAACCCGGTCAGTCCTTCTCCGATATCCACAAACACTCCATAAGACTCCATTCTTTCAATCTTACCCTTTAAAACAGTACCTGGCGTCAGCCTGCCGATCTTCGCATTTTTCTCTGCAAGTGCCTTTTCCTGAGCGATGGCTTTTGCAGACAGAACAACTCTGTGTTCTTCTTTATCCACCGTGATCAGCTTTGCCTCCAGAGTCTTTCCCGCATAAGAGGAAGTATCCTCCACATATTCAACCGCCAGATGAGAGGCCGGTATGAATGCACGAACTCCTCTTACATAACAGACTGCACCGCCTTTGACTGCCTCTGTGATCTTAACGGTAAAGACATGGTTCTCTTCGTAATCCTTTTTCAGTTCGTCCCACACCAGAATATCGTTTGCCTTCTTTAAAGAAAGGATAATGCTTCCATTCTGTGCTTCCGGCTCGATCACCATGGCTCTCAGTACATCTCCGATATTAATATCGTTCTTAATGGAGAAAGCGGGGTCTGTACTGCATTCTTCGAGTGGAATGATTCCTTCTGTATAATAATTTAAATCTACAGTCACTTCCGTATCGGAAACGCCTACCACCGTGACATCGATGATGTCTCCCTCGTTGAGTACCTTAAAGGATTTCTCCAGATCTCCTTCATACGCTTTCATGTTGCCTGTTTCTTCCATAGCCTTATCCTCTCTTTCTGATTTTCACTTTGTGTTTTCTTTTTATGTAAAAAACACTTTTCCCCTATTATAGCCGTGTTGACGCGATTACTCAATATCTATGTATAAATTTTCATAAGCAATTTGTTACTATTCACAGCCGTTTTGCCTGTGAAAGTAACGGATTTTGCCATTTAAAATCGCTTCGCGATGGGCAAAATCCAATAACAGAGATAGTTTATCGAGCCGTAAATGCGCATTTCGGCTGTGAATAGTAACAGCAATTTTCAAAAGATTCATAAAAACAGGGATATGCCGTCTCTGACATATCCCTGTTTTATGAATCATCACTTTTACACCGGTTCTTTCACTTTTTCTTCCTTTTTGACAAGGCTTTAAACGCAACACCGGTCATGTATCACTGAAACGTCACTTCACCATCTTCATCCAGATGGAATCCCACCGTATCCGACATATAATAATCCCCGTAAATATCATCAATGCAGAAAGCGTACAGATAATCTCCCTCCGGCATCATACCATACCAGATCTCGGTATCGCCGGAAACCGTAAATTCATCACCCTCATACTCTGCTTCGTCTTCTCCTTCCATGTTGTAGGAGAAGTAAACCGGTACGATCTTATCGCCGTTTTTTAATTTTACGATATCCCTGGCAGCGCATCCATCTTCACTGATCCCTTCCCACGCACCTTCCACTGTGACAGTTCCATCATCATAATAGCGCTTCATACGCAGGTTCGTTTCCCGCCCGTTTAACAGGATCGGTGAAGTATAGATCAGATACTCATCCGTCATCTCCGCAATATAGGTCGCCAGATTCTGTCCGTCCGGCAGCGACATCCAGTATCCGTCAAAGGAATCGGCAAATTCTCCGTTCTCCCAGTCCTCTTGTATATCAATGGTCTCCCCGAGCTCGATCATGGTGTTACCGTCCTGTGCAACCTCATAGACCATCGCACAAACGGACGCCGTATTGTAGTATCCCTCCTCGCTGAGCCGGAAAGAAAACATTCCGTTTTCATCTATGGACGGCTCTCTGTCAAAGGTGATATAGGGACTTTCTCCCGTCTGCTCATAGCCGTCCAGGTAGCTCCAGTAATCATCTTCATTCGAATCGCCGCCATACCAGTCACCGGAATCGTCAAACCAGCTTTCGTCATCATATTCGTAGCTTTCATAATCCTCCTGCCCGCCGGCCACACAGGTATGATTCTGACGGTCAACGAAGGAAAGGTAATAGGGACTGACACAGATCTTGCCAAACATTGTCAGCTCGTTGGATCCCTGTATGTTTAGCGGATAATACATGGAAAGACCACCGGCTGTCTTGTGCGTCGAACCGCTTACCGAATACGTGATCGCATCTGCCAGAGCTTTTTTGACCGCATCCGCTCCGTTTACATATTCCGCAGATGCGGTAAGGATCCCATCCAGATCCACCATATTGGTATATCCCTCCGACTTATTGTTGCCGCCAAAATTATCCGCATTTTCAATCCCGCGGACAATCTCTGCCATACTTTCATCGTCTTCTCCTGCGTCAAACATATTTTTGGCAAACGCATTAAAGCTGATCAGAAGATCATCGATCCGGGAAAGATCCACCACGGAAAGCGTCGCGATGTCACTGTCTCCGGCCTGTTCGCACTCCTCCAGATAGCTGTCGCAGACTGCCCTGCCAAGCGCAGCTCCATCAGAATCGGGCTCTTTCGCAAGGAAATTACCGAGTGCCGTATAATCCCATCCGCTGCCGGGCTCCAGCTCTTCGGAGCCGATCATGTATTCCGAATAGGTCGCCAGAATGTTCGCCATCTCCACAGATCCCATCAGACACGCATCAAATCCGACAAAATCATATTTACGCCCGGAGCTTTTCAGATTTTCATAGAGCGCATTATCCACTTCCGTCAGATCCAGCGAATCATTGTCATAGTTTTCATCAAAACAGACACCTGTGATGCTTCCGCCTCCATGATTCCAGAAGATAACCCCCATATGCTCGGAAAGATACTGCTTTGTCCCCCATGTGAGGAAATCAGAAAGAGTATCGATGGTTCCCATGGCTGCCGCAGGCTGTTCATCAACCAGTTCCATCTTACCATTTTGTACGAGAAATCTCTGGAGACTGTTTTTATCAACCTCATCCCGGTACCAGTCACTTGCTCCTCCGGTCTGTACGACAAAACGCACGTTGTCGCTTTCGCTGCTCGCAAGCATTTCCTCCAGATCATCCGTAGCGCTTCCTCCCTGTGATTCCAGATCCGTACCGCAAAGATAGACAAAGACTGTCCAGACACCCTTCTCACCGGTTTCGCCCTCCTTTTCCGGCTTTTCCCGTATGATCGAAAGCTTGCCGTCGGACTCATTTACCTGCAGAGAAAGCCCCTTTAAGACACTTGCCCCGCCGCGCCCCGCACTGCTGTTGTCTTCTTCGTACGGCTTGTCATCCTCCCAGCCGTACTCATCATCGCCGTACTCATCATAAGAATCATCTTCAAAATCATCACTGCAGGCTGTAAGCCCGGTCAGCAAAAGCCCTGCCATCATTCCATAAGCCAATCTTCTTTTTTTCATGTTATCCTCACTTGTGCAAAACCCCGGAAGGTACATTCCCCCGGGGTTTATTTATTTTTCTGTTGCCGAATTCTATTCATTTTTCACTGCACTTATCCTGTACACACTATGTAAATGCCCGGGGGAAAGAGACCCTGACCGTATGTTATTCTTCACAATCGTTTCTCTGTGAATCGTAACAATCGTATCACTTACGCCTAATCCAGTACATACTTGGAAATCATCTGTCCGATCTTGGAAATGTCGGTATTTCCCTTAAATTCAAACTTCGCCACAAATCCATTTGAGAACCACAGTTCCATCTCACTATCCGGGAACAACTCTAAAAATCCCTGTGTCTGGACGGTAAAATACTGGATCTTGGAATACGGCATGGAAGAAAATGATTTGCGCTTGCCGGTAATTCCCTGAATATCGATCGCAATGATGCGCTTGTTGGTAAAGATCAACTGATCCCTGACCGTTTTGAAGGCAAAGATAGCCTCCTCACCGTCGATCAAAAGTCCCTGAACCTCATTTCTGACACCCGCCAGATCGATGGGTTTGAGATTAAAAACAGATTCTGTGTTAAAATTAATAGCCATGTTAAGTCTCCTCTCTTTTTACTGATAGAAATGCTGTTGATCCCATTTCTTGTTCTATCATATATCAGCTTGCATAAAATGTATATTCCACCCAGGTGGACATTGCCTGTTTTTTTAATCATCATTCTCCTGATCCTGCACATTATCACAGATGATCGCCAGTGCGATGACAAGATCCTGTCTGCTTTCGTCCAAAACAGTAATGCGATAGCAGTCAGACCATATCGTACGGTCTGTATCCACATGCCCGATCACCATACTGCCGACCCGGATGTCAAAGTCAAATCCCATAAGATCTCCTGCGATCTTTAATGTTTCCCCGTTTACCTGTCCATTCAGTTCCGGATTCGTGAGTTTGAATTTCTTTTTGATCCTGGCGACCTCGTTCCGGTCTTTCTCGATACTGTATTCCGGCATAAGGGCAATCAGTTTTTTCTTAAGCTTCAACACCTCGATGCCGTTTTTTTGAATGGAAAAATTAAGTCTGGCAAGATCTCCTTCCACATGATAAACAGGCTGTTCATTCCGGTCAAAAATATCAAACTTCGGCTTGATCGAAATTGCCTTCTGCTTCATATAAAGCTCGACCCGTTCTCCTGTAAACGTGTTGGCCGGTGCTGACGACGCAGACTCTGTCACGTTCTCGCCATTCTCCAGTTTTTTGATCACTTCCAAAAGCTCATCCACGGCTCTGTCCGCTGTCGATGTCCCTTCATCTTTATGTCCTAAAAACAGATCCATTCCCATATTCAATGCGGTGGAAACACTGCTCACACCATCCGTGCCGATCTTTCCCATAATGACGTTTTTGCCATTCACTCTGGCAAAGACATCAAAGCTGTCGGAAACATTTTTATACATGACTGCCGGGGTACCGTTGATATCCCCCATGACCGGCTCTCCGAAACTCACCTTTACTGCAGACAATTTTACGAACAGATCCTTATCCGTAAAGTTCTGTGTGTTCTTCACACTCGCATAGCCCATATTACCTCCGCCTGACATGTCAAATAAACCCATTTTTTCTTCCTCCTTGTGTGTTTTTTTATCTTGACCTTCTCACCCTGTTCCACAAGTGTCTGCAATCTTCCATTATTAATAAGACTGCCACACCCTCCACCATAAACGGCAACGGCACCTTTTCCAGCACCACCGCCACTGTCAGAGCGAAAGCCATTATACATTTTAGTATTCTTTTTCTTTTTCGTTTCATAGTTTGTCATCTCTTCTATCGGATTCACTGTCTCAGCAAAAATCATTTCCACATACTGATTCTTCCATTTCACCGGGTTATTATATGACCCGCCCTGCGTGGAGCACTTTCCACCTTTATATTTTAACAGATCGTAACAGGACAGGAAATGTTTTTTTAAGGAATTTGCTTGTTCTGTTTTCTCCTGTGCCTCGCATTTAGATATAATCCACATCCAGATGGAAAGAAAACAAGTGTGCTTTGATCTTAAGAACCGTCAGTTTCTCTTTCCCGAATCTGACCGCAGCCTCCTTCTGTCCGGTCGGAGCTTTATTCAGTTTCACATCTGCCCTCGAATGCTGTTCCACCCGCACTTTTGTCACTTGACGCCCGCAGAGCACAAGCAAAAGCTGTGGTGCTTCCTTCGTGATACAGGTACACTCCGCTTCACCCGCATGCACGACAAATACCGCACCGGCCTCATCATCCAGCAGTCCTCTCGCTCCGGACAGACCTATGATAAGCGGTACATAAGCACTTTCCCTGAATTTCGCCGCACAGTGATCCGCAAGCTTTTTATATTCTTCCTTCAGGTCAATCCCGGATTCAGACCGCGCCAGCCTTTTATTCAGTTCGTCCAGCCTGTCTCTGATATAACAGACTTCACTCTCGATCTGCTCCAGCGCCTTCAGTTTCAGCATACATTTCTGCCTTAACATCTGCGCATCACGCATCTGCGGATTTTGTTCCAGGATGCCGTAGATCTTTTTGATCTCTGCCAGTTCGGAGGAACGTTTCAGAACGTCCTCGCAGTAAAAGGGTAAGGATGCCTGCCTATACCCTTTTACCTTTTCCTTCAGTTCCACACTGCCTTCTTTCAGGATTGTCTGATAAAACGGAGATTCTTCCAGATCCACGGGAAGACTTGCTAATTGTTCCTCTTTATCCAGTTTATGATCACACATCATATGTAAGAGACAGGCTCTTTTATCTTCCGGTATGGTCACACTCAATCTCTGTGCCGACTCTTCTGCTTTATTCCATTGATGCGCGGCAAGGAAGCTCAGAGTCTGTTGATAATACTCTTGAAACTGCGCCTCCAGAATCCCATCACGATCCGGCACAATAGCCTGTATGGTTCCGCAGTATTCACAGGTACAGATCGTCATTCCGGGTTTCACAGGCAGATTGGCCCCGCATGAGCTGCATAAATAGGTTTCCATATATTCTATCCTTTCTGCTGCTAACCTTGGTGTTTTTAATAGTATTCTATGTTGCATTTATGTCCAAATGCTTTTAGATGGATCGACAGTACAGCCAGCCTGTTTTCCAAAAATGTCACTGCGGCCTGCTGCGGATCATTATCATCCCTGCTGCATTCCGGATCCGAATAGGAATAATGCTTGATCTGCAATTTTGCAGTACTCCGTCTGCACATCATAAAGTGGAACCTGTGATAGCTGTCATATACAAAGGCCCCCGATAACCCGTCCGCAAAAACTTTAAAGGTACATCCGTCTGCATAAGAAAGCGGATTTTTGGAAGGAATGATTTCAACGATCAACGGCAGATACGGGCTCTGTGACAGCTGTGACGCACAATAACTGCGGATTCTTTCCAGTGTTTTTTGTATTTCACTCTGCTTATCTCCTTTTTCCGGCACCCGGTTTAACTGCAGCAGTTCCCTTTCAATATACTCCTGTTTATCCTTCGCATCCTTAAGAAGCAGAAGATGCTCTCTCAATTCTTCTGCCAGCTGTGGGGCATCTTTGATCTGTGGATTCTTCTCCAGCAGGGCAATCACTTTCTTATGCTCTCCGATACTGTCCGACTTCTCTAACACTGCATTCGCGTACAATGCCGCTGCGTTCAAAAAGTATCCTCGCACCTGATTCTTTATTGTCTCGTCATTCGCGCTCATGATCCGCTCATACTCTGCTGCCGAGGAAATGTTCTTTTCCAGCTCTCCTAGCTTCTCAGGCTTGTCCACCCGGAAATTGGCCATCAGCCCGAGTAATTCGCCTTTTATAAATTCAGGATGCGTCTTTCGGATCTTATCTGCCATCACTGCCGCATTCCTGAAATCTCCCTTTTCCAAAAAAGTATATCCCTTGCGGTACAATTCATCCACACTCTCTGTCTGCCGTACTGTATGATTTGCAGCAATCTCGCGCCCCGGTACCTTGATTCTCTGCGTTGTTCCGCAGTATTCACATGTGCACAGCGTCATTCCTTCATATACCTGTAATACAGCACAGCACGATTCACATAAATACGCTGCCATAATCTTCTATCTCCTTTTTCTTACAAATCAAATCTCAAACACCTTAGATTTTTCCCCGTCCGCAATAAAATCCGAATAATCCTCCACAAACTGTGCCAGACGAAATCCGGAACTGATCTCATCTTCTTCCAGCTGCCCGCAAACTTTTTTCAATAATTCTTCATCACTGATCCCTGTTTCTATCCATTCCAGAATGATCTCGTCTTCAGGATGAACCCTTTTTCTCTGATTTTGACGACTAAGCCAGGTTCCTTCACCGCGTTCAATCTTAACATCCGATTTCCATTTCATATCATATTTCCTCCTTGTCAATTTCCCCACGATGTACCAATCCAAGTCTGGCGGCTTTTCGCTCCGCTTCTGCCCGCGTCTTTGCCCCCAGCTTTTTATAGATCCTGCTGTTATATTTCTTAACCGTATCATAGCTTACATTAAGCTGTCTGGCGATTTCTTCCATACTGTTGCCTGCACAGAGCATGGACAACACCTGTGCCTCCCTGATCGTAAGATTTATCGTTTCCTTTGGAATAAACCTCATATAATCCGGAAAGCTCATCGCATTCCTGACACACTCGTCATATACCTGTTCCAGGAATGTTTCATCGATCGCACTAAGCTCTCCGCTCTCTTTCATCTCTTTTAACAGAGGTAAAACCGCCGCTCCCTCCAGAGCCACCAGTCTGACAAAATGAAACTCAGCAGCTTTTTGCAATCCCTCATAAAAATGGATCTTCCAGTGATCCTTTTCCATACGATAAAGGATCACTGCAGTTAACAGCTCATTTTCCATCTGATAGAAAAATCTCTCATAGGTAACAAAATATCCCTGCAAAAATGAAGTGATCTCCAGCGCTTCTTCCAAACGGTTATCTGCGATCAGGCATCTGACCTTCATCATCTGCCGGTACCGGTCCATGATGGCAAAGGATACTTTTGCATCCGGTATCATTTCTATATATCTGGAAGTCTCTTCATTCAAACCGGCAAATAAAGACAGCCAGATTCCCATTGCCTCCATATTGGGCTCAAGCTGTATCGCTCCGGTCATCCTTATCTTTTCCAGAAATGAGTCGTACAGTCTTTTCGCGGAAGGCAGCTGTCCTTCGATCAAATGCTGCCGGATCTGTATCCCGACAGCCACAAATCCCATTTCGATCCTGCCCCCATGCAAGGCAGCCTCAAATCCGTTATTGCATCTCGTTAAGACTTCATATGCAGGCATGCTTCCTTTCTCAAATCCGCTCTCCGCAAGTGCCAGAGTCACCAGCCCTTTTCCGAACTTTCCAAGGATCGTCTCCACCGGCTTTCCCATAAATTTTGCGATCTGATGATCTTTTTTGGACCATTCGCTAAAATCCAGACCGCCATTCATGATCGAAGGCATATTCCCTGTCGCACAAAACTCCGGCAGGACAATATCTCCTTTTCGCACCAAAGAAAAGGCTCCTTTCATGATCCGCATGATGCCGTTTATCCCTCTGTGCGGAAGGGCAATATCCAGATAAGCCAGCCTTGTCTTTGCTTCCCTGCGCTTTTCCTTGCTGTTTTGCGGATCTTCAAAAAAAAGCTGAAGCTGATGATACCATTTCTCTGATTTTTCCGGCAAAAGGATCAGATCGCACAGCATGCTCATTCCTGCCATCAAAACAGGAGAATCCTTGATCTCCTCATCCGGAAGTTCGAAATAATATTCCTGTGTTTCCACATACTGTCCTGTACCCGGGTGCATGTTGGCATTACGGATCAGCAATTCCTTGATCCTCTGGGTCGCACCGGCTTTGCGATAATACTTTAAGGCATTGGGAATATCCTCATGCATCTCATAATAGTCGGCCGCCCTTCGATAATTTTCCGTAATCTCAGCCTCCGTCCACAAAAGATTCTGTTTCCAGCAAAAATATCCTCTTGCCGCCGGTCTGATCATATAATAACCGCCATCTTTGACTTCGATCTGATTCATGACGCCACGACAATACTCTATGATCTGTCCGATCTGTTTGTTACCGGTCAGATAGGATGCCATCTCCTGCGTAAATTCTTCATACTGACAAACACACAATGCAAAATGCACAAATTCTTTATCCAACTCCTCATAGACATATCCATCCCAGAGATGATACAGATCCTGCCACACCGCTGCTTTCATATCCTCGGAATAGCACTGCCCCTCTTCCATTCTGGCTGCATAGCTGTAGAGAGCAAACATATATCCCTCGGTAGCTTCCGTCACAAGTCGTATATCTTCCCGGCTCACTTCGATCCCACGTTCTTTAAAAAACTGTCCGACCTCTTTTTCGGAAAGTGCCAGGTCTCTTTCCTGTATCCGGACAAAATCCAGATTGATCGCTTCCACCGCAAGATATCTTGGGATCTCTCCGCGTTTGATCATGACGACCTGAATCCCCTGCATATGCAGAAGCTCACGTAAAAAACGGATGTCTTCCTCAGCCGACAGCCACTGCATATCCTCGATGATCACAACACTGCCGCGAAAAGACTGCATGTCCGGTTTTTCTTTAAATCTCCCATCCTTGCAGTGCAAAACCAGGGAATTTTTCCTTCTGTAATAATATTCTGCTGCCGCACTTTTTCCCCAGCCGGCAGCGGCGGTCATAATGACCGGCGCGCAGAATTCTTCGGCTTTCTTTAGTTTTTCATATGCCTTTGCTACTTTTATATATCCCATAGCAGACTTCCTCCGGATTTCTCATAATCACATCATAACAGCAATTCGTTCAAATGTACATTCCCCCCAGGTGGACAATGCCTGTTTTTTCTTACTTTATAAACACAAACAGAAACGGTCCCCGTTTTCTTTTACGGTGACCGTCCTGTCTGCTTCCTCCTTTATAAAGATTTTTTCTCCTCCAAGCAGCTTTCGTCCGTGCTTTCCAAAGCAGTATCCTGTTGCTTTTGAGGCAGATCCCCTTCTGGCTTGCGTGGAGGCTGTCCATCCGGCGGAGCCATCTTCCCGTCCGTTTGCCCTGTTTTTTTTCTCCTTCCCTGTGAAGTGCTGTTTTCTTCATCCTGAGAAGACTGCGTCCCGTCCTTTGATGGTGGCTGCATATCTTGTCCGGACGGCTGTTCTCCATCACTGTTCTTTAGCGGCTGTTTGCCATCGGGTGGTGCCTGCATGCCGCCGCTGCCGCCCGCCTCTGCTTTGATCTCGATCGCTTCTCCGGTCATGGCAGCTCCTTCGGTATAAACTTTCCCGTCCACAGTCAGGGTATGACCGTTTAACTTAATGGCATCTGCATCACAAGTCAGGGATTTGACGTTGGAATCCGCTGTCAGGCTCCATCCGGAATCCTCTGAGAGTTCCACATAGACCTCGCCAGCCGCACCGTCTGTGTTGATCGCACCGGTAAACGAGCTGCTGTCTTTCAGATAAAGGTTCAAAATAGAATTTTCATCCACGATCATGTCTCCGTTTATGGTCTGTTGACTTGCCGTAAGATTGACTTTTCCTCCGTTTGATCCTTCGTTTCCCCAGCCGGCTGCAGCTGCCCGAAGAAAGACCCCATCGCCGTTATTCGTAATCTCCACACCGGACAATGTGATATCCGTTGTCGTATTGTTGACAAAGAAAATATCTCCGTTGGCATTGGTGATGCTTCCTCCGTTTGCCGTAAACTTTGAAAGACCGGTATCGGCATCCCCCGACATGGACTGATAGATCATGACGGCGTGATAATTGTCTGATTTATCACTGTTATGCTGATTATGATCTGCAGTCAGCGAAACATTGTTCAACGTAACGGAATTTTTTCCTTCCACAACCACTCCTTCTGAAGCAGTTGAAGTCAGGTCTGCATCATTCACTGTGATATCAGCCGTAGAATAGATTGCCGGAGAACCTTTTCCCTGCGTTGTATACTCTCCGCCGTTCACCGTTACCACTCCGCCGCCTCTGTCGGAGCGGATCGCGGCAGAGGAATTGCCGGTCGTATGTATCGTCAGATTGGAGGCATTCATCTTCCCGCCTCCGGTCGTCATCAGTCCGCCGGAGCAATTCCCGGTGGTATTGATCACAGAGTCTGAAATGGTCACCTCCGTATTTTCTCCATAAGAAAAAACCGCATTCGCATGAGTTCCATCCGTCCTGATATCCATGTCTGAAAGTGTTAATCCTGCACCGTTTGTAGCGAAAACAGCACTGTTTTGTCCGTAAAAATCCGCCTCGTCCCCTTCGGAATCACCGGTCTTTGTCACTTTTGCATGGCTGTATTCCGCTGTTTCTCCATCTGCCGCGATCGCATGTCCGCCATCCTCACTGTTTTCATACGTTTCTTCCCGCACTGTTTGTGTATCTCCTTTTGCGGTCTGTTCTTCCTTCACATCTGCCGCAGCAGTAAGCTCAGGCACCGTCTGCGAACATCCTGTCAGCCAGACCAGCGCAGCTATGGTGGTTAGTGCTGTCAGCTTTCTTATCTTTCTGTTCTTCCATACCTTCCTAACCTGTTTTCTCTTCATGCTCATTCCTCCTTTGGCTTTCATTTGGTGGTTGTCCTGCCTATTACAGGCGCTTTCATTACTTTTCATCGCTTTGGGAAAGTTGTGTTTATGAATGCCATCATAAGGGATCATTTTGTGTAGTTTGTGATGAAACTATGTAAAAATTGTGAGCGCTGATATATGTTCTCTTTTTCTAAAAATTCTATAAATTATCACTTTCTTGCTTTCTTTTCCCGATTTCCGCCTTGCAAAACCGTTCAAAAAACTATATAATACACTTCGCTGTGATTTTTGACAGCATAGACTTTATACGCAGTAAGCATGTTCCGACACAGCTTCTATTTTCAGACGGCACCTCATATGGACACATACCATTCATGATCAATATCTATTCCGGGGATTCCTATTTTTTTGAATAGATACACGGTTTATGCATTTACAGACTCCGTCGATGGCATAAACTGCACTCCTCACATTTTCCTCGAGGACATCTTGTGTTATTCCGGATGATATGATTCCGTCCACATATTGGTACCCATTTATTTCACTTATTATTATTACGGAGGTATACAAATGAAAGACAACACAACCGAAATCTTTAGGGACGCACCGGTTCCGAAAGCGGTCATGAGTAATGTGATCCCTTCGATCATCAGTATGCTTATGGTGCTTGTTTACAATCTGGCCGATACCTTTTTCATCGGACAGACCAACAATCCCTACATGGTGGCGGCCGTTTCCCTTGCGACACCGGCTTTTCTCATTTTTATGGCGATCGGTATGCTCTTTGGTATCGGCGGCACATCCCTGATCTCCAGAATGCTTGGAGAGGGCAAAGCAGAAAGCGCCAGAAATGCTTCCTCCTTCTGCTTCTGGTGCGGTATAACCATCGGCGTGATCTCCATGGTACTGATCTGGATCTTTTCCACACCGCTGGCCCGTCTGATCGGAGCAAGTGATGATACCCTTGGTTACACTTCCCAGTACCTTACCATCGTTGCCACAGCGATCCCCTTCCTCATCATGAGTAACATTTTCAGTAATATCATCCGTGCGGAGGGAAATGCCAACAAAGCAATGCTTGGTATGATCATCGGTAATCTGATCAACATTATTTTCGATCCGGTCATGATCCTGTTTTTGGGCTGGAACGTGGCTGGTGCCGCCATCGCTACCGTCCTTGGAAATGTTTTTTCCAGTATGTTTTACCTGTTTCATCTGGCATCGCCAAATTCCATGCTGTCGATCAACATCCGTGATTTCAAAGCACGCGACCGCATTGCAACCGGCGTATTTGCCATCGGGATCCCGGCCTCCCTAAACAGTATCCTGATGAGTGTTTCCAATATTTTTATCAACAACCTCATGGCAAAGCATGGTGATATGGCCGTAGCCGGACTCGGTGTTGCTATGAAGGTAAACATGATCGTTGTCATGCTTTTGATCGGTGTAGGTACCGGTATCCAGCCGCTTTTAGGATATTGCTACGGGGCAGGGAACCGGAAACGTTATCTTGCGGTATTGAAGTTTTCCCTGATTCTCGCACTGTGTATGAGCGCCGTCATGACTGTGATCTGTTATGCCGGCGCAGGACCTTTGGTCCGGACTTTTCTGGAAAACGAAGATGCCTTTACCTTTGGCATGACCTTCGCAAGGATTTATATTTATTCAGGTCCGATCTTAGGAGTATTGTTCGTGATGATCAATGCGATCCAGTCCGTCGGCGCCGCTCTGCCTTCACTGATACTTTCCATCAGCAGACAGGGACTGTTGTATCTGCCGATCCTGTTTACGATCAATGCACTGTTTAATTCACCACGGAATCTTGCCATGACACAGCCGCTTACGGATTATCTGGCAACGCTCCTTTCGGTCGTACTGTTTATCATTACCTATAAAAAGTATTTTCAGGATATGGATTAGAGACGTTACTTTCACAGTCATTCCGGCTGTGAATACTTAGAAGCGACTTTTGGAGAGTCCTGCATAAAAACAGCAAAAAAAGCGTTACCTTCTCTCTTATACAGGTAACGCTTTTTCCGATTACTATCTTTACCGCATGCGTTTGATCGCGGTGATCATACCATCATTCTATTTCGTTTTCCAACCGTTATCTCATGCAGATATATACCAGATATCCCGCATAAAGTCCGAGCATACAGATGCCTTCGCCACGATTGATACTTTTACCTGTCCAGGCAAAGATCCAGGCGATCAGACTCATCACCAGCAATATCGCAATGTCGATCACATTCTCCATGATAAATGCGATCGGACTGATCACAGCTGCCACTCCTAATACCAAAAGCACATTAAAGATATTTGAACCGATCACATTACCGATCGCCATATCCACTTCATTCTTCTTCGCCGCCACGATCGAAGTCACAAGCTCCGGAAGACTGGTACCCATTGCCACGATCGTCAGACCGATCAGTGTCTGGCTCAATCCAAACTTCGCCGCGATAGTGCAGGCACCGTCCACAACAAAATCTCCGCCAAACTTAATTGCTGCCGCACCGCCGACGATGTAGACCAGGCACAGCCACACGGCGATATCCTTTTTTTCTTCCGTCTCTTCCTCTGCCCCTTCTCTTGCTTTTTTGGCAGAAAAAATCATCCATAACAGATAGGCCGCAAACAAAACCAGAAGCACCAGTGCATCCAGTCTCGCCACTTCCATTCCCAGATACCCAAGTCCCAGAAGCAGCAAAATGCAGATCGTCGCAAACGGGAATTCTTTTTTAAGCGTTTCTCTTTTTACGACCAGGGGCGAAAACAGTGCGCACGCTCCGCAGACCACCATCAGATTAAAAATATCGGATCCGATCGCATTGCTGACCGCTAAAGCATTGTTGTTGCCAAGAGATGCCGTCACACTGACCGCACACTCCGGAAGACTGGTTCCCATAGCTACGATCGTCATGCCGATGATCATGGACGGCACTTTAAATTTCCTTGCTACGGCTGAGCTTCCTTCCACAAAAAAATCCGCTCCTTTGATCAGGAGTACAAAACCTGCCACCAACATGATGGCCGCCAATAATAGTTCTTTCATTTTCTTCTCCTTTATCCTTTTTCGTCTTCCTTCACACAATCTGTCTTTTGCATGATGACGGGCGTCTTTTTCATTATAGTATACCTTCCCTGTTTGTCAATACTTTCCCGCGCCTGCGAAGCGCGGCTGCCATCGGCAGTTACTATTCCGTTTCCAGCCAGTCTGGCACTGAATGTAACATGTTTTGCACATATTCAGTTCGGCAACTTCTTTCCTCCCACGCAAGTGTGTTTATGTCCCCGGTCACATCCTCTCGGTGCGCTATTTACTTTATACAAAACCGGTATTTCCAAAAAAATGCCGCACCTCTCCCCACGAGAAGTGCGGCATATCATATGTTCTTGTTCCGTCAGGTGAAGCATGACCGTATAGCGGTTTCGTTATCTGATCCGGATCTTTACTGTTTTTTTCTTACCGGTACCGTCCATGGATCTGACTGTGATCTTAACGGTCTTTCCTTTTCCCGCTTTTTTCGCACTCACCTTACCCTTGGCACTGACTGTAGCATATTCTGAGTCGGAGCTTTCCCATTTCAGTTTTTTATTGGCATTTTTGCCGCTTGTCTGTACCGTTGCCTTCAGCACGATGCTTTTTCCAGCCTTCAAAGATTTCGGCACATTTCTGACCATAATCTTCTTTACGGCATGTTTCATGATCTTTATCCGGATCTTTGCCGTCTGACCGCTTCCGTCAGCGGCTTTTGCCGTGATCGTGACACTTTTGCCTCTTCCCGCCTTTTTAGTGATCACGGTACCGTCGGGCAGCACGCTCGCATAATCCGGACGGTCACAGGACCACTGTATCGTCTTGTCAGAAGCATCCTTCGGTAAGATGACGGGCTGCAATTTTACCCTTTTCGTGCAGGCGATCTTCACAGATTCCGCTTCAATGGAAAGCCCGGTTATTTTCTTTGGCATCTCTTTTTCGGTTGTATCTGCCTGCTTCTCCTCTTTTGTCCCGGAATCCAAAGTCTCCTCTTTTCCGTTCTCTCCCGGTTCCTCATTTCCGGCCTCTGTTTTGGTGATCACGCCCCTAAACAGCTTCAGTTCCGCCGCAGAGGCATATCCTCCCGCACCTGACAGAATCTCCAGACGCACAAAACGCACCTTTCCTTCTGTCCGAAAGACCACAGTCTTTTCTGTCTTGTCTTCCGCCCAGCTTCCGCTTCGTACTTCTTCAAAGTCATTCTCCTCAAGCGCTGTCAGTTCCTTATCGGCATTGCTGACCAGGATCCGGTATCCCGTAACGATCCCATTGGAATCTTTATCCTGTCTGGGCAGATAGCTTAACCGGTACAGATCTTCTGTTTCTTCTCCAAGATCCACTGTCAGATGATGCGGGAACGGTTTTACCGTACCGGTCCAGGCGTTATGCCAGATGGTGGTACTATCTCCATCGATCGCCTTTTTTGCCTCATTTCCCGTCTGGAATGAGTCTGTGCTGACCTCTGCATTGCTTAAGTCAAGCGCTTCCTCCTCCACTTCCACTCTAACCAGCTTTTGTACTGCCTGTTTGATCTTATCCGAAGCAATCGTGATCTGCTCCTGCGTCACATCGTCCTCTTGCTGTTTTTCAAGCTCTCTTGCCTCATCGCAGACATCTTTTAATGCTTTCCAGCTTTCTTTTGTATATTCCACATCTGTTCGATTCTCTGCCTCAGAAAAAGCAGCATCCAGTAACAGCCATTTTTTTAACTGCTGCACAGCTTTTTGAATCTCTGCCGTCAGCGTTTCCACATCTTTGGCATCTGTCCCGTAATCCAGACTGTCCGCTTTTTTCAGCAGTTCCTGAAGATTTTTCCACCGTTTCTGTCCAAAGTCGTAGGTATCGGGCGCCAATTCTCTCGCCGCAAAAGCTTCCCGGTCAAGCTCGATCCATTCCCTGCTGTTTGCAAGCTCCAGATCCTCAAGCGACCATTCCTCGCTCCAGGCGATCGTCAGCTTCTGCTTTTCTTTGTCGATCCTGATCGGCAGCCACTGATAACGGGAATCCTTCAGGTTCGTGGAATTCCATTTGTCTCCCATGTAAATAAAACAGTCCTGTTTTCCCTGCACCTGAAGTACATAGGTACTTTGCCCGCCAAAGGACAGCTGCGCATCCGTACCGACACAGGGATTGGAAAGTGTATCCATCTGGAACGGTCCCTTCTCTCCCGTCTTTGACAGACCCTTGCGGATATCATCCGTGACAGAATATCCCATCTGATTCGGGCGCCATCCGGTACAGCCGGAGGAGATCAGGTAATATTTTCCGTCTGCCTTAAAAATGGCAGGAGCTTCTCTCGCATAAACTCCCTTACTTCCGCTCTTGTCCACATAATTACGGCTGTACGCTCCGGTAAGCCCCGTATAATCCTCATTCAGCTGTGCAATGTATAACGTCCAGTTATCCTCGGAAGAATGGATCAGATAAGCAGTACCGTCGTCATCCTGAAACAGAGTCATATCCCTGCTTTCCATTCCGTTTGGACGGATCGTATCGATCAGCCGGAACGGGCCGGCCGGACTTTCACTGACTGCAATTCCCGTCTGCGCAAGCTCATAATTCCCAATTCCTTCTCCGTCTTTGTGAAACCACATGACGTAATTATCATTTTTCGCATTATACAAAACCTTCGGGCGCTCCATGACGCAGTTCCAGTTAAGCTTCTCATACAATGCCTGCTTTTGTGTAACATTCATACCCTCATAAAGCGCATTCAATGCTTCAATCTGCTTTGGTGTATTGTATTTTTCCAGCGTATCGTATTCCGATACGGCTTTCTTCGCCTGCTTTGCCTCCTGATACTCTGCGGAAGATTCCGGCAGATACAGCGGCGTATCATCCGATGCGTTCCCGCCTTTCAGAAAAGCAGGATTGTTAAAGACCGGAAGCGCCATTCCCTCGTAGGTCCAGTTGTACAGATCTTCGGAAGAATAACAGCTGACTCCGATCGCCACGATCCCTCCGGAAGCTGTTTTTTCCTCTCCCTTGTTTTCACCATACCAGTAATACTTTTGCGTCTTCTCATCCCAGAGTACTCCGCCGCCGTGTGCCTGGATCACGTTTCCGGCTGTATCTTTCCAGATCTCATCCGGATAAAAACTGTCTGCTTTTTCCTTCATCCAGTCATAATCTGCATACACAATATCTTCCGTAGTCAGCTTTGCCTGGCTTTCCCGTTTTATTGGTTTCCCGGCATACCAGTCTGAAATATGCAGTTCGTTTACATGCTCGATCGTGCTCCCGTTTTCAGCGCCGGAAAACCAGCAGTTATTTAACATCACTTTCCCGATCCGGTTGTCTGTATCCAGTCCATGGATGTTGATATTCGTTTTTACCCTTGTCGTATCAAAGGAACAATCTTCAAAAACCAATTCTTCATAGTAAGGATAAGGATGTCCGTTGCCGGTTCCGTTCTGTACGGTGATCCCATTGCCGCCGCCCGTAAAATTCGTGGTATTGACATTGGTCAGATAATAGCTTTTCAGTTTGTGTCCATAGGTATTGTGTCCCAGACGAACCCCGTTACCGCCGCCAAAGCTCCAGCCCAGAGTATTGCTCACCCGGATCTGTTCGGAGTCCTTCGTATCCCACAAAAGACAGTCGCTGTTATATTGGTCAAACCCCGGCACGGTATTGGTAAAACCATCACTTGGATTGTAATGTCCACTGGCAAAATTATCATCGTTTCCAAGTGTGATCGCTCCGTCGATCGTAAGGTTTTTCGCACTGGCCATGTCCAGCCCGTCCACCCACGGCTGATTGTAGGGTGTCAGTCCCTTGATATTTTTCAGCGTACAGTTTTCGCTGCCGTGCGATTCCCAGTTCCATTGTTTCGCATCCCTCACATAGGTATCCAAAAAGGTAATATTGGAAGAACGTACGATCATTACACCACCCTGATGGCAGCTGTCCTTCGCATCATGGCGATCCTTCTTATAGTTGGCCACGCCATTTCCGTCAAAAATCCCGCGTCCTGCAATCGTGATATCTTCACAGTCCCAGATGCCGATCGCCGGTTCCATCGCCTGCATGCACTCCTGCAGACGGTTTTTCAAAAGAGCACCTTCCTCCACATAGATGGTAACCTTTTTTCCTTTTCTGTTTTTCATCTCCAGTCCCGACCAGATATACGTTCCCGCCGGGAAATACAAAGTATCGTAGGCAGATCCCTCTTTATAAATCTCATCCAATGCTGCCTGAAGTGCGTAAGTCATGTCGTTTTCCAGCATCTTACGCGTATTCGGAAAGCGTACCTGCGATGACTCATTTTCCACAAGCATGCCTGCCTCATAAGAGACGCCTCCGCTTGTGATCCCTGCAGGCTGCGCTTTTTGTACGGCACTGTTTGGATGCTCTTTTAAATAGTTTTCCATAAACTCTTTGGCATTCAGAACATTCTTTGCATCAGGATCCGGAATGTTCTGTTCCTCTTCCGGCGGATCATTGATGATCGCCAGATAAGGCTTTCCTGCCTGATCGGCCACAGAGCCGTTGATCATTACAAACGCATAACGTAAGTTTTCGGACATGGTAAAAGTAACACTGTGTCTGTCCTCACTGATCTTTAGCTGATCCTTTTCATAATAGCGCTCCGGGTAAACAGTGATCGTATCGATCGTTTCTGTCTTGAGCGTGACTGTATACTCCGGTGTCGCATCCGCAGAGGAAAAGCGCGCGATATCGAAATTGTTGCCGTTGGCCTGATAACGGATGACAGGGATCTGTGTATCATTCGCCGTCATCGTGTATTTTTCAGATCTTACATCTCCGGGTGTATCGGCATACACATGAACGTATCCCGCCTGTGCTTCCATCTCCGGCGCCTGTTGTACTCCTTCGTTTGCCTTTATACTTCCATATACCATCTGACTGTCTTGCGTTACCCGGTATCCTTCATATGCCTTCTCTGCCTGTCCGTCAGACAGTGCATAATTGTAGATGCATACATCATCGATCCAGGCATTGCAATATTCGCCTTTTGAGCCCCAGTTGGCTTTTCCGATGTAAAAGACACTGTTGTTTCCCAGAATCTCTTCCATGGTAAAACGGCTATCCAGCTCGGTCACTCTCTGTCCATTGATATAAAGACGGGTCCGGTCTTTTTCAATGGCAAGTGTGATATGCTTCCAGACGTTTTTATCCGCTTTCCCATTAAGGATCGCAGCCCGTTTGCCGTTATTTTTATAACGTTCGAACAAAAAGAAACCATTCAGTTCTCTTGCCCCCAGATATACTTCCCGATTCACATTCTGTGCATTCTCATCCGGTGCGGCATAAAACAGCCAGTTCGTCTTTGTATTATTCACCTTGCTCCAGTAGGAGATCGTCATTTCATTCCAGCCGGTCAATAACGGTTCCCCGTTTTTCTTCAGAATACTCAGATAATTATTGCCGCTGCCGTCCAAATACAAGGATTTTCCGGCGTGCGCATCCTCTGATAAAACAGGGGCTGTCTTTCCGACCGCCTTTGCCTCCCTGTCTTCAAAACCGCCCGAAGGATCATCAAAGCTAAAGTGCGCTGCCAGTTTTCTTTCCTCAAGCGAAAGCACCTCATTTTCATCCATGGCATAATTGCAGATGGTAAAGTCGTCAAGTTTTCCTCTGAAGAATTCGCCTTTTCCCCAGTTTGCCTTTCCGATCTGCACAATGCTCTCCTCACCCAGGATCTGCTCCAGGCTGCAGCCGGCTGCCTTTTCTGCCACACAGACACCATTTATATACAGTCTCACCTTCTCCTTTTCATACACGACCACAATATGATTCCAGCCCTGACCGGTTTCCCCCGATACTGCTGCCGAACCCTGCGCATTTCTGCCGCCGTGATAACGCTCTGCATTCAAAGACTGTCCTTTTTCGAATATGCCGATATAGTTCTCTTTCGGATAGGTCTGTACGGAAGCATTGGGCGCTGCGTAAAAAGCCCAGTTCGTGTCCGTCCTGTCCATTTTGCTGTAAAACGAAACTGTCAGTTCTTTACAGCCACTCAAAAGCGGACTTCCATCCTCCTTTGTGACCGTCAGCCACGCATCCTGATCCAAAGACACTACCCTGCCTCTTTGCGGATCCTCGACAAAAGAAAGTGCTCCGTTTACGTTACAGACTGCCCCGGCTCCCCGCAGTCCGTTCTTTTGATCATCAAAGTTGAAATATGCGATCTCCGTTCTCTGTTTTTCCTTCCTTTCGACGATCCACTCCTGTGCAGTATTCCTGCCCGAGTATTTTTCCTGACAGATCCTCCCGTCCGTATCCTGCATCATGACCAGACTGCTTACTGACGCTGCGATCCTGTAAGTAACATCGCTTGTCCCTGCAAGAATCGCAAACTTCTGATTTTTGCTTCCGTTTTCAGAGGATACCAGCTGAAATCCGGTCTTTGCCTGATAAGCTGCAGAGCCGGAAGAAAAATCATCACTCTCAAGCTGCAGGATCCTGCCTGTTTTCTGATTTCTGATCAGATATCCTCCGTCCAGAGTGTTCACAACCTGCCACCACTGTGCCTCATCACTGTTCTTATCGATGCAAGTCAATGTGCCGTTTTGGTCGGCCAGTACCGTATCATTCGCATAATTTCGGAACAGATACACGCCGTCCTCCAAAGCCCCCTGTACGGCTGTCATCTGTTTTCCCTCATCCCGGGTACTGACATTGTGAAAAGTCAGTGACTGGAATCCCGGCTCATCTCCGTTCCTGCTGGTAACACCCTCCACACGGGGACCTCCCGTTTGCGGATACAGCCATTTTTTCAATTCCGGTGCTGCTAAGCCCATGCGGTTGACATAATGATTGTAAACCAGCGTGTACACTCCCCGGATCTGTCCTCTGCTTGCACCGGAAGGTGCATCCCCCGTCTCCCACTTTCCGTTTGCACTGTTGTAACGGGTATAGGAAGAAAACGGAATATTATCCTGTGAAAGATTGTTGTAACGCACTACGCATTCCACTGCTTTTAAAAAACGGTTGTCAAACAATCCGTACAGATTGTCTCCCTGATTCCAGGCGATCTCATTGATCGCCCCACACAGGCCGATCCCCAACATCGTATGCCCCTGATCTCTGTGAAGCTCCTGCCACTGTGCAAATTCCTCTCCGTAATTACCCGCAGCATATTCGTAAGGCATGGCATTTAATACACTTCCCATCCCTTCCCCGTTCTTATAATAAGAGACCGCTTCCTCATAAAGATCTCTTCGATCCGCAAACACGCCGATCGCGATCATAGACGCCAGATTGGCAAGATCCCAGTTTGCCCAGTAGTTTTCCACCGATGCATTATTATGCTCCACCAGAAACTGATGATTCAGCGGATAAAAAACTTCCGTCAAAAGTGTCTTCATTGCCGGAAGATCAAAGTCTTTATGATCCCTGACCAGTTCTGCCGCATTTGCCATCTGATATCCGTAAATCCCGCAAAGAAAACGGTCGGCATTACCGCTCAGACTTTTCATGGTATGAGACCAGCCGTTTAAAATGCGTACTGCCGCATCCCCATACTGATCACCGGCTCCCATCTTCCACAAAAGAGCTGTCTGATAAGCTCTCTGAATGTCAATAAACATCTGCGCGCGATTATCGCCGGTGCCTCCCCGCACAACGGCCTCTAACGGTCTTCCCTTCCAGTCCGGATCGGAAAAACCATCATTTTTCAACTGCTCATACGCCGATCTGGTCGGTTCTTCCTGACCGGCCAGATTCTTTTTCATTGCCTCAATACTCTTTTGCGTGTGCAAAATACCGGGATGCACAAACTCCTGTGCCGTACCGTTTTGTGCCATCCCTTCGGCTGCCTGTACTCCGATACCGGTGTCCGCCAAAAAGCCTGTCACCAGTGCGACGATCAGGCAGACGATCCATAACCTTCTTTTGTAACCCTTCATTCCCTTCATGTTCGTCTCCCATTCGAAAAAAACCAGAGCGTTTTTGTGATCTTACAACCCTGTTGTTCCCCGATGATCCATAAACGTCTCCCTGTCAACTGTACCTTCATTGTATCATCCTCTGCCCGCTTCCCCCCTTACGGCTGCGAAATTACTTCCGCATACCGTTTTGAGCCGGACAATGATTCTTAGTACTATTTTATTGGATTTTCATCCCCGGAAATGTTTATTACGAACGAAAAACTGTACATTTTTGATGATTTTTTAGAGGTTCCTGACACTGCTTACTCCGTCCAGCCTTTCAGTACCTTTGTCTGATAATTCACGAATTCCTTTTTGGATCTTTTATTCAGCTTCCATTGCTTGGGCGATTCGCCCACTATTTTTTTGAAATTCCGTTCGAACGTGTGCATGGAGGTATACCCTACCTTCCATGCCACATCCGTTATCAGCACATCGCTCTTTAGCAGTTCACAGGCTTTCTCGATCCTCACCATATGAAGATATTCCGCCGGCGAAATCTTCATACAGTCTGTAAAAACACGTCTAAAATGTGATACACTCATATTGCAGGACTCTGCCATTTCCGACGCACCGATATCCTCCGTATAATGCTCTTCCACATAGGCAAGCACCGGACGTATCTTCTCGACCATCATATCAGGCTGCAGATTCTTATTTTCCTGTCCCTCCTCCAGACGCAAAAGCTCCTGTATCAGCACATACATATACCCGCACACAGCTTCCTTGTTGTAGGCTTTCTTTTCCCTGTTTTCTTCCAATATAGCCCTGACAACCATTTCCAGTGACGGATACTCTTTGGCTTTTATCAACACCGGGGTTCTGTTCAGTTTCTGCAAAATCTGCTGCTTGTAATGCGGATTATCAGAATGAACCTGATCTAAAAAACCGTCAAAATCCAGATACAGCCATTCCCAGAAACAGACACTGTCCGGTGCACTGTGGGTCCCGTGAGGAAAATATGCCGGGATCAGCGATATCGTCCCATCCTCATACGGCGGCTTATCCGCTCCCATATACACTACCCCGTGTCCATAATGACAGTACCCTATCTCATAATAGTTATGAAAATGCTGCTCTCCGACCCGATAGGTACTGATCCAGTTTTCTCCCAGTAAAGCCAGATCATAACGCCCTACAGGCATTTCATAATATCGATATTCCGCAACACACTCTCTTCTTTTTTCTTCGTCCATCGTAACCTTCCTTTTTTACCCCTTTGTTCTTTACCAAAAACATACCTTCCCATAGGATCCTTTCTGATTACATGATCACTGATCGATCCTGTTTTGAGCCAATTTTAGCATTTTCCAAAACCATCGTCAACCGACCAGCTCCTTCATAAAACTACTTCTATCCGTATATTCTATAACGGGATCGCATCTGTTACACACAGTTTTCCCCAGCCGGTCAGTGCGCTCGGCACCGTGAGGCCCGGAAGCGGCCTTGCCCCTTTGATCAGGTATGCTTTCAGCTTTTCTCCATACAGATAAGGATCATTTCCCAGAGTGATCCCCCATTGCATCAAAAGTGCTGCACTCCCGGTCACAAAAGGGGTCGCAAAAGATGTCCCGCTGACAGACACCGTTTCCACACCGTTGGTGGTAATGATATCAACCCCGGGGGCTGTCAGATCCGGTTTCACCCTGAAAACCCCGTTCGGCCCGCTCCCCTCGTTGACCGCCACATATCCTCTGCCCGAAAAATCCGCGTAAGCATTGTATCTGGTGTTATAAGCCCCTACTGTGATCACGCGGGATGCCGTGGAGGGGATCGTAAAAGTCATATCCAAAGACGGAATCAAAAAACGAGTGTCACGGCTTCGCACATTTGCCGGCGGAAGATAAAGATCATACCGTCCGGTCACGATCCTTTCCGGCAAAAGCTCGATCAGCCAGATCCCTTCTTCTATATAGCCCCCGTCCTTTGCCGAAAACTGAAAATAGATCTCCTGCTTTCCACTGTAGGGCTTCGGTCCTGCTCCAAACACCGCAATGTCCGTCTTATCCAGCTTTACCATCAGACTCCTTTCCCGCGTAAAGATTTCCTGCAGATAAAGGTCACGTCCTCCCGGCGAGACCAGCCTTATACCAAATGTATCCTCATAGTTTTTCCAAAGCTGTACCGAAAGAGCTCTCTCATAGCCTCCCACAAAAAACGCAGCTTCCGCCTTTTCCTCATTCCTTTGGATCTGTCCGGCCGCATGCCCGGCTGCTGCAGCCTCATTTCCGCTTCCCACACAGATGACATTTCTTCCGTATTCCGCAGCGCTCCCGATAAAACGTTCCACCAGACTGCTCCCGTCATGTGCACCATAGGTATTGCCAAAGCTCAGATTCACAGCCATCGGCATTCCCATCTGTCTTGCCTTTTTCAAAAGATAGTCGAATGCCCGCAAAAGACTTGTGGTCATAGGATATCCCGATCGATCCGAGGTATCCAGCCTGACCACGACCAGAGTACTCCTATAGGCAACCCCCTGATAAATCCCTTCACTCCCGGCGGCAATAGCGCTCACAGCAGTCCCATGTCCGGTAAGATCTACCGTCCCAAGTGACTCCCCGTTTCTTAATGCCTCATCGATCTGCTGTCTCGTAAATTCCTTTCCCAGTCTCTCATCATAGATCGCTTCTATACGGGTCGATCCGTCGCGGTTTAAAAATGCTGCGTTTTCATAGGCGATCCCGGAATCTATGATCCCGACCATAATACCCTCCCCGTTTAAAAACGGTGTCTGTCTTTGCACCGGCCAGATGCACGAAGCTCTGATCCCTTCCTGAATCTGCGGAAACAACAGTTTCGGTTTTTCGATATACTCCACACTGTCTAATGACGCCAAAACCGGAATGAGTTCCTGTCTGATCGTCACGATGGCATATCCGAACAAAAGCTTCTCCACCATAATCCCCATATTCTCCAGTTCCCCGACATCGCCACTGTATTTCACGATCAGCTCCCAGGTACGCTCCCTGCTGTCATAGCCCGCATTCAGATCTGTCCCGCGTTCCCGTTCTTGTTCACTCATAGTCAGCGCCATTTGCAAAAGCGTATCCAGCTTTTCACTTTCCGTCATAAAAAAACCTCCCTCTGCCTCATATATATGAGACAAAGGAAGGTTTCATTCTGACTGCGGTCTTATTTCATTCATATTATGATGTCGGGGTCAAAACCCGATATCCGGATCTGTCTTTCCCTGTGCTTTTATACAAACCGGTTGACTGCCACGCAAAGCGCACTTACGGATGCCTTGATGATATCCTCATCCACTCCGACACCCCAGTACATCTTGTCATCCTTGCAAATCCCCACATAGGCAACCGCCTTGGATGAAGAACCTCTGGTCAACGCGTGCTCTTCATAGACCTGCAGCTCCCAGTTCACATTGAAGTATGCCTTGAGTGCATTGCTGACAGAATCAAAACGCCCGTTACCCTGTGCGTCAATGACCATCTTCACGCCGTTATGCTCTACCGTCACCTGAGCTTCAATACCTTTCTCCTGTCTGTAATGACACTCCGTGATCGTAAAGACAGGCGTATTGTTGACGTATTTCTCTTTGAAAATATTGTAGATCCACTCCGGTGATAATTCTTTATGCTCTTTATCGGAAATGTCTTTTACCGTATAGCCTACTTCTGCACGCATCTTCTCCGGAAGCGTGATACCGTAATGTGTCTTTAAGATATAGTTTACGCCACCCTTGCCGGACTGGCTGTTGATCCGGATCACGTCGGAATCGTAAGTGCGTCCCACATCCTTCGGATCGATCGGAAGATACGGAACATCCCAGATGTCCTCTCCCTGTCTGGCACGCTCCTCTTTGAGCGCAAGTCCTTTGGCGATCGCATCCTGGTGCGAACCGGAGAAAGCCGTAAAGACCAGTTCTCCCGCGTAAGGCTGTCTGGGTGACACCTGCATACCGGTCAGTCTCTCATAGGTTTCCACCATTTTCTTCATATTGGAAAAATCCAGTACCGGATCATAGCCGTGGGAGAACATATTCATCCCTACATTCACCAGATCCACATTACCGGTACGCTCGCCGTTGCCAAAAAGCGTCCCTTCCACACGATCCGCTCCGGCCAGTACCCCGACTTCTGCTGTCGCCACGCCACATCCTCTGTCATTATGGGGATGGATCGATAATTCCACCGCGTCACGATATTTCAGATGCTTGTGCACATACTCAAGCTGGCATCCAAATACGTGAGGCATCGCATTCTCCACCGTCGTCGGAATATTGATGATGGCTTTCCGATCCGGTGTGGGCTGCCATACGTCTAACACCGCATTGCAGACTTCCACCGCATACTCAACCTCTGTCCCGTGAAAGCTCTCCGGACTGTATTCAAAACGGAAATTTCCCTCGGTATGATCCGCAAAATCCTTTACCATTTTTGCGCCGTCTACCGCAAGTTTCTTAATCTCTTCTTTGCTCTTATGGAACACCTGCTCACGCTGTGCCACAGAGGTGGAATTATATAAATGAATAATTGCGCTGGGTGCACCCTTTACCGCTTCAAAGGTCTTCTCGATGATATGCTCTCTCGCCTGTGTCAGCACTTGCACCGTTACATCCTGCGGGATCATATTACGCTCGATCAAAGTCCGCATAAACTGATATTCCGTCTCACTCGCCGCCGGAAATCCCACCTCGATCTCCTTAAAGCCTACTTCCAGAAGTAATTCATAAAACTCTAATTTTTCATCCAGACTCATCGGCTCGATCAGAGCCTGATTCCCGTCGCGAAGATCCACGCTGCACCATTTGGGTGCTTTCTCGATCTCGGTTTTTTTCGTCCAGTCAAAGGTTACCTCTTCTGGCATAAAATAGGGTTTTCTGTACTTACCTGCATTCATGTGATACTCCTCCATTTTCCTACTACGTAACGATCCCTTACAGGCGCAGGCTGCATCAGCCGGTGTCCTGACCGGAATCGCCACCCAACTGTGTTTCACTGTTCATCGGATCTATCATTCACAAGAAAGTGTTTCGCCGGCGAAACCGGCGCGCTGCGTGTGCATCCTCGCGGAGCGCTTTTTACCTGACAGGAAGCCGGCATTTCCTATCAAGCAAAAAAAGTCTCCACGACTATCCGATGATAATCGTAGAGACGAAAAATCATATATTCCGCGGTACCACTCTACTTCATATAAAATATGCTCTCTCAGATACGTAAGCCGTAAAAACAGCTCCTATATCCTGTCCCTGTAACGGTGGACGGCTCCGTCAGTGCCTACACAGATCAAAATCCTTCAGCCTGCAGCTCAAAGGTGAGTTCACTGCTTCGCTTCCACTGTCTCGCATCAACCGACAGCTTTCTGCAGCCACTTGGCAGTTACTATTCCTCATCAACGCTTTTTCATTATGCTAAGCACTATCTTAGCACACTTGAAAAAATATATCTAGTGGTAATTTTATTTTTTTTCAGGGTATCTCAACGCCGCCCCACTCTACCACACAAAAACCGCACCTTTCAGGCGTCTCGAGTTTCTGCGGTGTGACGTTCACCGGCTGCTTCAGCCCTTTATAGAACATGCATACACGGATCAGGCTGTCGGGTTTCGGCACGATGTCCAGTGACATATTCGCATCAATCTCTTCCTCAGAAGCAAACCGGATGTAATTGTACGGATTCTGTCCCAGGATCGGAAGATAATAAATGATAAATTCCTCTGCCTCCTTTTCGGACAGTCCCAGGATGGCAAGTTTTTCTTCTAAAAAGGATGTGATATCCTCTCCCTTTACCACAAAACCTTCTTCCTCCATCCGGCAGGGATTTTTTGCCGCACTCTCATAATAGAGTGAATACAGCTCTCTTCCGGTCCTGCTGTCTTTTAATGTGCCGTCCGGTTTTGCACTGACCTGCCATTTGTCCCGGTAATCCGGGTAAGAAAAGATCAGCCTGTCAGGCTCTGTGAGTGTGACGCTCACGTTCTGTGTTTTTTGCGGATATAAATAGATCACCGGTTTTTTCACAATATTTACAAACGGATCAACAATGCTGTCACATTTTTTTACCGTTACCTTACAGAAAAGTTTTTTACCGTGAACAACCGCATAGATCCCGGTCTGACCCTCTTTTATGGCGCGTACCATCCCGTTCTCGTTTACCACGGCAATTTCTTTGTTTTTGGATTTCCATTTTACCGGATGCTTGCAGCCTTTCACTTTCAGCCGGCCGATCCGGGCGGGCTCCATCTGAAGGCTGGTCCGGTTCAGACGGAAATGTTCCACAACAACTCTGCACCGGTATGTTCCTTCCGGCGTCCGCGCCGTGATCATTACCGTGCCAGTCCTTTTTGCGGTTATGTTTCCTTTCGCATCAACGCAGACGATCCTTTCTTTATCCGAAGACCATGCCGCCACAGTCTGAAGCCCTTTTAACTGCAGTGAAATGCTCTCCCCTTTTTGCAAAACGATCGTCTTGCCCGTCATCTTTACCGTTCTCGCATCCGCACGAAAAACCGGTAAAATGATCAGTAACACAGTAAGTACCGCTATGACAGCGATCCTGCTTTTTATCCCCTGTCTCTTCATTTCCCGTTCCCCCTTCCCGGTTTGTCTTTGTCTCCTGTATATTTATAGAATAGCACAAAACAGCATTTTTTCCACGTTTTTTTACGCGCTTTTTTCCAACGGACAGCCCCCTGTCCGCATATCCGGCATACAACACGGTTTTTACTTCGCGTCAGGAGGCTTCGCTGCCATTCTCTACCTGTTTGTTCACTCTGTCCGTATTGATTTCCTACGGCTCATCGTCCTGCATCTGCTGTGCGACCGGGATCCCGTTAAGGACAACCGTACGGTCTGTCGCCGAGTTTGTGCAGTTATTGTTCGCACTGCCGGTGCAGCCGCAGCCAGTGTTGTTGTTCGTACATCCTCCGGTGTTGCCGCAGCCCGCGCTGTTGTTTGTACATCCTCCGGTGTTGCCGCAGCCCGCGCTGTTGTTTGTACATCCTCCGGTGTTGCCGCGACTTGCCGTATTACTGCTGTTTGCGCACCCGCTATTACCGGTGTTTGCGCAGCCGCAGTTTCCGCCACCGCCGCACTGGTTGCACCCGCACTGTCCGTTTCCGGGCGGCACGCTCAGATCTAAAGGTTTGATCTCCAGCTCCAGAAGATCACCCTCCACAAAACACATACAGGCTGTATTATCCGGCGTGACAATATTACCCTTGGGTACCTCGATCCTTCCCTGACTTGTCACCTGATATCCCGCATAGTACAAACTCTGCAGGATCATGGTCAGTCCTACAGTGGCGGTGCTGTCATCCGTATTGAAATCAAGGATCTTCGCCATCTGATAGAGGTTCAGACCCTGACGCGGCATATTGTTTTCTGCGGAAAAGCTGATCTCGTTGATAACAGGAGTCGGTGCAGCTGCGGTGGTATCATAGGAAAGACCATAAGGAGCGAACACTTCCAGTTCCACGGAAGCCGGATTGGTATCCTCATCATAGGTCGGAGCCGTCGTGTCGGACGGCAGATAGACCGCAGTGGGATAGATCGTATCAACCGGACGGCCGGTGTCATCATAAAGATTCATGATAAACTGAACCGTGATATCGGTAAGCGTCACGACATAACAGTTTGGCTGTCCAGCGAGCTGCTCAACAGAAACCGCGTCCGTTCCGTATTCATAGGTTGCATCCAGCACTTTGATGTCCGCATTTGTAACCGTCGGATAAGTCGTCTGTATTTCAACGCCGAGATCAAAGGTCGTACAGAGATTAATGCCAATCTCGTCATAAATAAGCGGTGCATACAGACTTAAAAGGTCCGGTTCCCCGCAGACCGGATTGGCACAGATATTCACTAAGCCGGTATTGCAGTTACAGTTTCCGCCCTGATTTATACTCTGCACCATATTGCTGACGATCCTGGTGCCTGCTTTACACTTGCAGATTCCCATAGCATATTTTCCGGTATCTATCCGGAATATCCCGTAAACAATTCCGGTCATTCCGAATAGCTACTGTTTCCTTTCTTTTTCTTTAATTCATTTTATGTTCTGATTCCGGAAACGTGACCATATACTGAAACGGTAGAAACCTCTCTTTTCCCGGCGTGACTCAAACGTTCAAACGGTTCGCTTCAGACTCAAAAACAGCAGGAGGACAGAACAGATATGGGAATGATCTATGAAACAGCAAAAGAGCACGGACTGGCTCTGTTTCCGTCCGGACACAGGATCATCTGCTGCGACAGGACGGGTACGAGATTCGGCAGACCTGTCCTGCTCGATGATGATTATGCCAGTCAGCTGAACAGCATCCTTTTTGAACAGACGCTCTATTATGTCTATCAGAATACGCAAAGAGAACTGATCTTAAAAAATATTACCTCCGGCGAAACACTTCTGAAGATCGCGCATGACTATTCTCCCGATCTGCCACGTCTCACAGCTTTGGGAAACCGGCTTCTTTTGTTTTGCATGGTAAGAGAAACCGTTCCCGCTTCAAGCCGTCTTTTGTGCTTTCAACCTTTTACCGGAAAAAAAGAGCTGGAAATATGCGGCCGTCTTCCACTGACTGCAGGTTATTCGTTCTGTCTCTGCGATCAGTTCCTGTTTCTTGCAGTTTCCGGAAAAGTGCCTAGATCCTCCGCCTGTCCTTCGTTTCTGCCTGAAAGTCCCTGTGAATTGTTTGGAATATCTGCGGACTTAAAGATCTTTTCTTTGTCAGAGCAGTTCCTGAAGACAGAGAGTGCACATCAGACAGAGATCGAACAGCTGAAAGCCTCCCGGCATGACGAACTGGAACAGTTAAAGTCTTCTTTTGAACTCTCACAAAAGCTGGCGGAAAGAAAATATGCTCTGGAATCAGAAAAAAGGAAACAGGAGCTGGAACTTATGAAACAGACCGCGCAGGCAGAACTGGACCGTTCAAAGCAGGATGCCGAACTGATAAAGGCTCAGCTCGACAGTGCTGTCCGTCAGTATCAGGAGCTGATGGACGTTGCCTCAAAATACCGCGAAGAAGCAGCCAAATGGCATCGCAGATGTATGAAACGCCGGACGGACTCCTGAATTAATTAACTGATCGCGCAAAAAAGGAGGGCATTGTGTGCCCTCCTTTCACTTCGCCATTCTTTCGATCGCTATGCCTGATACGCCGCCAGCATTTTTCTGCGTATAAACTGCCGTTCCACACTCTGCTCCAACAGTTCCCTGTGTTCCGTTTTCCGTTTTTCGAACTGTTCCTCCAGAAGTTTCTGCTGCTCTCTTCTCCGGATCTGACGTGCCTCCTCTTCGCGGCGCCTTTCATTGCGCTTTTCATTTTGTCTGTTTTTCTGTCTTTGATCGGAACGGTCATTTTGCTGCATCCGGATCTTCTCAAACATGCGGTCAGGCTCTTCCTCTTTTTGCAAACCGTCCTCTCTCTGCACGTTCATCATCCTGCCTTCCTCACCGTGGATTGCCAGATCCACATGCTGGATTGTCCCGACGCCTCCGCTTTCTTTTAAGAAAATTCCGGTGGAGCGCACCACACCGTTTCGGTTGCCGTCCATTGTCTTCATGGTAAATTCGGTACCCTGCTCGCCGAGATAGATTGCTCCCACATCCGCCTGTTTCAGATCCATCAGGATATCTTCGCCGTTCTCCGCCTTACACCAGACCTTCAGCCTCCTAAAGACGGCATCATTCTCATCGATCCAACCGTTGCCGTCTTCGTCATATTCCCTAAGATCCGCAAAGCCGTCGCCGGACTTTGCGCCGAACAATTCATTCCCGTCATTGATCCTTCCGTCTCCGTTTTTATCCAGCGCCAGAAATCCGCTGCCGCTTCCCAACATGGAAACGTCATCCTCTTTTCCGTCTGCGTCCAGATCAAACCGGAAGGTCTGATCTGCGATCTTTGTCACATGAGAGCTTACATTGATCACAAGCGGATCGGCAAGCAGATTCTGAAGGATCGGAATCTGTATATCGGTATATTCCATATAACTCCGGCTCATCTGAAGCTCCACTCCGAAATCAATACACCTGCCGTCTTCTGTCTTTGCATATCCCTTTGCTGCAAATCCTGTATACTCATACTCCTCAAAGGTCACCATTCTCTGCGTCATCATCGCGGCCGCGGAGGATGAAGACGCGATACCCGATTGATTTGCGAAAACCACTGTACTGCCGGATGTTCTGTTTCCGGCTCCTGCCATACGCTCCATCAGGGTCTTTAAGATCCTGCTTCGTATTTCATTCCAGTTGACCGGCTCCTCTTTCGTCTGTATCCCGGGCACGCTGTTTACGCTCTTTGGTTTTTCATAATTAAGATTCCAGTTTTCTCCGGACAGATTATCTTTTCCGCTTAAATAGGTATCGCTTCTGAAACTCTGTCTGAATTCTTTCACCGTTTCCTGTCCGGTTCCCGAATCTTTCTTGCGGACATACTCTCTCTGTGCTGTCATACATACATTACTTTCTGTAATTCTCATACTTGCCTCCTTTTGATCAAGAACAAAGTGTCCTCCCCGCATGAATGCACATTCCCGCGGGGCTTTTTTATAGGAACCCAAAATTTCCTATAAAAAAAACAACTTTTTTATACGAAGAAAATCTCCGCATAAACAGTTGCTCTCCTTAGCCTGTATTCAATTGTTGCGTTCCTTCGCTTTGTCCGTCCTTGGGCCTTTGGTATCTTAACACGTATCTTACATTTTTTATATCGGCTGTTTTTCCCGATTCATTACCTCCTTATAGCAAAAACCCTGCAGATTGCTCCACAGGGTTTTACTCTTATCAGATCACACCGATCGACATCAAAAACAAAATGCCGATCAGTACCGGGGCTACAAATTTTACCATCACGATAAACAGCCCTTTTCTTCTGAAATGCTCTCCGTTTTTCGTACATTCCTCAATGACGCTGTCCGGCTTCAATACCCAGCCGATCAGAATGCAGGTCGCGAATGCAATGACAGGCATCAGAATATAATTACTGATATAATCCAGGATATCCAGGATCTGTCCGGTAGAACCATTGGGCAGTTTCACTTCAAAGTACAGTTTGTTATATCCCAGACAGACCGCCACACCAATGACCAGAGCCGCTACTGTCTCGGCGATCACCGCATTCTTTCTGGTCATCCCAAACTCATCGATCAGACTCGAAACCACTGCCTCAAGGACAGACATCCCACTCGTCACTGCAGCAAAAAGCACCATCGCAAAGAACAGTGTACCGACTACATCTCCCACAACCCCCATCTCCGCAAAAATCTTCGGAAGGGATATAAACATCAGGGAAGGTCCTGCTGACATGCCATCTTTTCCCATGAACACGAATACGGCCGGAATGATCATGACACCGGCCAGGAAAGCAACGGCTGTATCAAAAAACTCAATATGATTGATGGATTTTACAAGATTCGCATCATCCGGCACATAAGAGCCGTAGGCGATCATGATACCCATCGCGATGCTGAGACTGAAGAAGAGCTGTCCCAGAGCATCCATCACAATATAGAAAAACTCTCTGACACCGACGCCCTCCAGACTCGGGATCAGATAAACCTTCATTCCTTCCAGACCACTGACTGTCACACCGTCCTCACCGGTATGATGGATCGTCATGGAAAAGATCGCAATCCCTACGACCAGCACCAAAAGGATCGGCATAATGATCCTGGCCGAGCGCTCGATCCCGCCGCTTACTCCCATAAAAATGATGACCGCACAGGCCAACAGAAAAATGATCATATAGACGATCGGCTGCGTCGTCCCTGTAATAAATCCGGTAAAATAATCATCAGTGGCCGCTGCCTTTCCCTGTCCGGTCAGAAACGCCACAAAATACTTGATCACCCAGCCGCCGATCGCGCAGTAATACGGCATGATCATAAACGGTACCAGGCAGGAAAAAATTCCGATCCATTTCCATTTCTTTTTTAACCTGCCATATGCTGTCAAAGGGCTCTGCTTTGTCTTGCGCCCGATAGCCACCTCCGCTGTGAGAAGTGCAAAACCAAATGTCAGTGCCAATATCAGATAAATGACTAAAAATAATCCTCCTCCGTCTCTTGCGGCAAGATACGGAAATCTCCAGATATTCCCCAGACCTACCGCACTTCCTGCTGCCGCCAGCACAAATCCCAGCGATCCCTTAAATGAACCTCTCTCTTTGTTTTCCATAATGTACTCCTTGTTGTAATGATTTCTATATTGATTCACCCTCTCCATCCGGTGAGCAATATCAAAAAGTTTTGCTATCAGCTCATAAGAACCGCATTTGCTTGGCGAATCTCTCCGTAACATCTGATTTCAGGAAAATGTAGAATCGCGCTTCTTTATCCACGACATAAAAGACAAATTTCTTATAATAAACCGCTCCGTCGATCCTGCAGGAAATGATCACCTCATAAGGCTCCTTTTCTTCAAGCCGCTGTTCCACAACTTCCAGTGTCAGTGCTTTGGAGATCTCCTTTTTCTCATCTTCCTCTCCGCAAAGCACCGGGGTAACCTGTTCGTTAATAAATTCTTCATAGAGTCCGTAACGGCTCTTGGGAAACAGGCTTCCCTTGGCTCCCTGTGCTTTCTCTCCGATCACGACCCCGTATTCATTCCCGACAAGATACGTGATCATATCATACTGATCCACAAGAGCTTTTTTCAAAACCGTATCGTTGACCATCTCTGTATTATAGTTCTGTTCTGTGATAAATGCGACAACTTCATCTGTACCCGGCTGGGCCGCAAGCGCAGCATGCATCCGGACAAAACAGTATCTTCCGGACTTTCTTCTGACAAAATTCACTTCCGTGGCACTCGTATGCCCTGCCCTGTAATGGGCAAGAAGACCGTCTCTGCTGAACAGTCCCGGTGTAATCTCGTTTTTGCCCCGGATCAGAAGACTGGGCAGTCTGCTCAACATCAGATCCGTATAGCTTTGTGCGATCAGATCACTGGCGTACAGATCCTGTCCTCCCCTGTCCTCGATAAGATCTTTTGTCAGATTCACGCGAAAGACTGTCAGAGAATCCTGCGTCAGAGCATCCAGATTGTTTTTCATTTCTGCGTACAGCGAATTCAGCTTTCTCTCACTGTCCCGAATCTTTCGCACGATAAAAAACATGATGGAAAACATGACGAACACATAAATACTGCCGCCAAACAGGATCGCTGCCACCACAATATCCGGCCTGCGGAAGATCCCGACAAACAGATATCCCAGAAAAAACAACATCAGAAAGAAAAACGGAACGGACAATATTTTTTTCGTTTCCGCCATGCTCTCAATCTTCCCGGTACTTTTCATAAATTTATAATACCGTATGATATTAAATAACAGGATCGCACTTCCGGCAAATATTAAAAAACAGATAAATCCTCGCATGCCTTTCCTCCGCCTCTTGCTGTCAACATCCATTCACTATCAGCTGTCTCTTCTTTGCAACAGCTTAACCCATTATCATTTTACCGAATAACAGGACATTTTTCAATGAAAAACCACAAGATCAGACACCTTTCTTTTTACAGATGTCTTTCAGACAGCATTTATCGCAATAGGGCGTCGTCCTTGCCGTACATATTTCTCTTCCATGCAGCACCAGCCTGTGGCAAAAATCATTTCCTTTCTGTGGCGGAATGATCTTCCAGAGCGCCATTTCAACTTTTTTCGGTTCCCTGATCCCGTCCACCAGTCCGATCCTGTTACAGAGTCTGATACAGTGGGTATCCGTAACGATGGCCGGTTTTCCAAACACATCTCCCATGATCAGATTCGCACTTTTGCGCCCGACGCCCGGTAGCTTTAATAATTCCTCAAAATCATCCGGCACCTTACTGTCATACTCATCCCGCAGCATTTTCATGCAGGCGCTTATATCCCTTGCTTTACTGTTTCCCAGACCGCAGGGGTGCACGATCTTTTCGATCTCATCGACTTTTGCCTCTGCCAGAGAACGGATATCCGGAAATTTTTCGTATAATTTTTCCACGACCACATTTACTCTGGCATCGGTGCATTGTGCTGCAAGCCGCACACTGACCAACAGTTTCCATGCATCATCATACTCTAATGTGCAGCCGGCATCCGGATATTCTTCCTCCAACCGTTTTATTACCTCAAGAGCCAGTTCTCTTTTTCTCATAAATGTCTCCTTCTTTCTGACGACACAAACAATGGGCATCTGTTCTATGTCACGAAAACCTCCCGGACAGGATCCTTCGAACCGAAACAATCCGACGCCGGTGCATCTTCTTTTACCGGATCCGGCACCGTAAACGTTTCCGATCGCCATAATCGAGTAGGAGGGAAAATTAGATAAATTTTCCCGACCTCTCACACCACCGTGCGTACCGTTCGGTACACGGCGGTTCAATCAACTTAACAAGTAACACACCTTTCGGTGTAGTAATCTAACATAGAGACTAATCCAAAACGGGTTAGTCTTTCTTTATTTAATGCAAAATTCATTACTCTTCGTTGACATACGTAGGCTATCCTATTACCCGTATAGGCTGTCACCCAAGCTGTATCTTTATCAACGCCCAGTTTCATCAGGTTCTTTATACGGTTTTGCGGGGTTTTCCAATGTTTCCAAATGCACATGCGAAGCCTAAAGCGGATATTTTTGTCCATTTCTCTACAAAGGTATTTCATGCTTCCAATTTTGAAGTAGTTAATCCACCCTCTGATGAGTTGGTTGAGTTTCTCAACCTTGTAGCTGTTGCTGATACCCCAACTACGGCGTGTGAGTTCTTTCATCCTTTTCTTAAACTTCGCTACTGATTTTGCATGTGGTTTTGCCTTAAACTGATGTGCTCTTGTGTCAAAGTAGAATCCAAATCCAAGGTATTTAAGTCCACTTGGTCTGTCTACTTTACTCTTGGTCATATTGACCTTAAGCCCTAGTTTCTCTTCAATGAATCGTGAGATATTTCTCATAACTCTGTTAGCAGACATTTCGCTTCCGACCATGATAATACAATCATCCGCATATCGTACAAAGTTAAGCCCTCGCTTTTCCATTTCCTTATCAAGTTCATTCAGCATGATATTTGCTAGTAATGGAGAGAGATTTCCTCCTTGTGGTGTTCCCACCACCGAGTCCTCATATTCATCATCTATCATAATTCCACTTACTAGGAATTTCCTTACAATAGAGATTACATCTCCATCCTTGATTGTTCTGCCAATCAAAGTCATTAGCTTATCATGATTTACTGTGTCAAAGAACTTTTCTAAGTCAATATCTACAATCCAGTCGTTGCCATCATTCATCATGTCAAGTGCTGTTAGGATTGCTTGCTGTGCACATCTATTAGGTCTAAACCCATAACTGTGGTCATGGAACTGTTCCTCATAGATTGGTGTTAATACCTGCGCTATGGCTTGTTGTATGAATCTGTCTGTTACTGTTGGTACTCCTAGGTTTCTGACACCACCGTCTGGCTTTGGTATCTCCACTCTTCGTACTGCCTGAGGCTTATATTTCCTTGTCCTCAACTGTTCCTTGATGATTTCGCCGTTCTTTCCAAGATGTTCTTTGAGTTCCGTGTACTTCATTCCGTCCACTCCCTCTGCACCTTTATTTCGTACGACTTGCAGATATGCTCTGTTGAGATTATCGCTAGATAAAATCTGCTCCATTAGACTACTTGTGTCCATGCGTTCTTTCCTTTCCGTCTCACTTGATTTGACCATCTTTTACCCGATTGGTTACGGCAGATGTTGCCATTTCTGCAATACGAGACATACTCAAACTTATTGATTGTTCGCCCCTTCGCTCCATTTCCATTACAGAAACTTCTTCACTACTATGGGCTCGGCTGACTTCTCACAGTTCGTTGTTACTAGGCTAATGAAACCT
>SVFN01000055.1 GCA_015056815.1 Lachnospiraceae bacterium
ACAAATGCATCTGCCCCTGTTCCAAATGCGAGGTTATGCTGAATATAACCTGGTGCAAGAAGTTCCTTTGCCTTTGCGGTGTCTCCTGATACGAATGTTCCGATGAGTGCTAATGCTTTTTCCTTATTTGTCATGATTATTTTCCTTTCTGGGCTCTGCCATGCGAGGTAATTATCCTCGACCGTTAAAAAGTTCATTGATGTAACCGTTGCGGTTTCATCTGATAGTGCAAATATATCACCTTCGGGATGTAATGTCAATAGTTACATCAAAATAATTTTTAAAAAAATGGTGACTATAAATCTTTCGACTTATAGCCACCGTTTTTGTACCAATATATTTCTACTTTAATAATCCCTATAGCTGCTGTAATGTGCCGTATTAAATTCTTATGCTCTCTTACTGCTGGAACAACCATTCCATAACTGCTATACAGTTATAGGCGTAATCAAATGAAGCCATATGGTATGTAGCTCCGCCTCCGGCGCCTCCACCATTTCCGCCCATCATTCCTTGAGGCTTCTCGCCGGTCATTTCCATTGCCGGCTTATCTTCTCTTACATCTGAAGAAGCATCTATTCCTGCGTCAATCGTTCCTGTCTTCCAGGATATAAAGTACGCTCCTGTAGCTTCTCCACTGAATAATTCTGAGGCAGCTGCTGAAAGCTCATCTGCTGACCATGTGCCATTCCACTGTGCATATGTGTAAGTGACACCATCTGCATCATATCTGCCCATAAGGTCCTGTGCTCCGGTCCATGCACTCTTATCATCTTCAGCTGCAAAATAAACGAAGGTCTGCCCCTCCAGATTTGAAAGAAGTTCCGTATCCCACTGACCATCAACAAACATACACGCAGCATATAAATCCGGGTATTCCGATGCAAGTATGAGTGTCGTCATGCATCCCATGGACTGACCTGTTCCATAGATTCTATCAGTATCTACTGCGTACTCATCTGACATGTGATCAATAAATCTCTTGGTGAGCTCAACATATTCTGTTGTACTATATCCATTATGGTCATCAAGAATTGTTTCAGGGTACGTTGGTACAGCTACTATGGTCGGATATACTGACTGCCATTCTGATGTTGCCCATACAAGACCACCAAGCCCCTGTGTAAGTGAATACTCCGCATCAGTTCCTGCAGTTGTTGAATCACCTATAAACACAACCATTGGATATTCTGCATTTTCATCATATCCTTCAGGAAGATACAAATTATAAGTTATAGAAAGACCCGTCTCCTCATCAGTATAAGTGAGCTGGTCAAAAAGATCTGTATATGTCTCCACAAGACCCTCTTCATCTTCCGCAAGCGTGTTACTGACAAGTCCCAGCTCTAACGTAGAACCGGTATCTGTTGTTGTTTCAGCTTCTGCAGCAGAATCTGAAGCTTCTTCTTTTACCTCTTCAGATGAATCACTTGCTTCCTGGGTGCTTTCCGATGATACGGTCTGGGTACTATCTGCTTGCTGTGCCAGGCTTCCACAAGCAACCGCAGATACGGTTATTGCACATGTTGTCAAAATAGTTACTAATCTCTTGAACATTATAAAATTCCTCCATATTGCAGACATTATGCGGACATTTTACGGACATTTTCAAAAAAAGCCCGTTTTATTCAATGCTAATGGTTATAGTAACATCTCCATTGGAAAGAAGATCAGTCATATCTTCCGTATTCTTATCAGATATATGTCCAAGTCTTGTATATGACCAGCTATTAGAACCATAGAACACTACCATCTGATTCCCGGAGTATAGTACAACGTCGCCCGAACTCGTTGTTGTCTGCTTATCATCTCTCGGCAGACTCTGTCCAATTGAGCCCACCTGTTCAAAACCGCCATACATTGACATCTGGATTATGACATCACCATATCTGGCCATATCCCGCAGTGCTTTTACAGCCTGGTTATCTTCCCAATCCACATTAACTTTTGTATCGCCGATTTTCATTGTCATAGTACTATCTCCAATATCTTCATCCTCTGCTGCTTTATTTTCTACGGCAAGCTGATACATAGCTGTTCCCTCCGGCGTGACATTCTCTTCTGGACTTTCCGTTTCATTATTTTCTGATGCTGATATTTCATTTACGGCACCCTGATCATCACTTGTGTTTTTGGTTGTCCCTGCACAGGCGCTCATACAAAACATTATGGTCATACAGAATGACAGAAAAATCATTTTCGTTTTCATCGCAGTCTTCCTTTATTTTAGAGCTTTACCAAATTCGAAGGCTTCGTTTAACTCTTCTGTTTTCCCGGATGCCTCACCCATATCACCTATGCCACCGCAGAATAAGGACCCTGAAAATTCTGCCTTTCCAAAACAGTCAACCCACCCTTGGAGTCCACTAATTGCCTTTTCAGGCACGAACTCTTCATCCTCAGCTGCAACAGATAGCATATATACATTCCTGAACTTATAGTCTGAAGGATACAGAGGATTGAGCCTGTCCAAAAGAGTCTTCATCTGGCCGCTCATCTCGTAGTAATAGATTGGTGTTGCAAAAACCAGGGTATCTGCATTCTTTACTTTTTCTGCAATCGTAGCAGCATCATCCTTAATGACACATTGCTGAGTATTCTGACAGGCAAGACAGCCTATACAGAAACCGATATTTTTCCCTTTTAGGCTTATATATTCCACTTCATGACCTGAAGCTTTTGCTCCCTCTATAAGCTTTTCCGTAAGTATGTCGGAATTACTCTTTGCTCGAAGACTTGTAGAAATCACTAACACTTTACTCATATCATCCCATCCTTTATTTCAACCGTTATTATTACTTTAGATTCTCCTTAAAGAAGCTCTCCAGCTTGTCATAAGGAATATAATCCTTATCTCCGCCATCATATAGATCTGTATGCACCGCATCAGGGATTATCATAAGTTCTTTATTATCAGCATACTTGCTGTCTTTGATCATATCTGCATAAGCATCCTTTGAGAAATAACATGAGTGTGCCTTTTCTCCATGGACAAGTAATACTGCACTTCTGATCTCATTGCTGTACTTAAGGATTGGCTGATTAACGAAAGACTCACAACCGATCACATTCCAGCCTCCGTTGGAATTAAGACTTCTCTTGTGATAACCTCTGTCGGTCTTGTAATAGTCATAGTAATCTTTCACAAAGAAAGGTGCATCCTCCGGAAGTGGATCTACAACTCCGCCGCCAAGCTTATACTCGCCATTCCTCAGGTCTTCCAGACGCTGTGCACACTGTGCCTTTTTCGCCTCATAACGGGCCTCTTCAGAATCCGCAGAGTCAAAATATCCGTTTGCATTTACTCTTGTCATGTCATACATTGTCATAGCAGCCGTAGCCTTGATCCTTGTATCAAGAGCTGCTGTGTTTACAGCCATTCCTCCCCAGCCACAGATACCGATGATTCCAATCCTGTCAGGATCAACCTTCTCATTCAAGGAGAGAAAATCAACTGCCGCCATGAAATCTTCTGTGTTGATATCAGGAGATGCCATGTATCTTACATTTCCACCGGACTCTCCCGTAAAGGAAGGATCAAAAGCGATTGTTAAGAATCCTCTTTCTGCCATTGTCTGTGCATAGAGACCTGAACACTGCTCCTTTACTGCGCCAAAAGGTCCGCATACGGCAATAGCCGGAAGCTTACCCTTTGCTTTCTTTGGAACATACATATCTGCCGCAAGGGTGATCCCATATCTGTTTACAAATGTAACTTTGCTGTGGTCTACCTTATCACTTTTCTTAAATGTCTTATCCCACTCAGTTACAAGGTTTAATTCTTCTTTTCTGATCATTTTGTCATCCTCCTGAATCATTTTTCTTTCTGTATCTGTCTTATCAAAAAATCCATGTTATCTACTTTTTTCTGGCTCTCATGAAGGTCATCCATAAGGTGGCAACGGCATTTCCTAAGATCTCGTAAAAGCATATCGGTATCACCTTCTTCATACATTTTCTTCATGAAGCATATTTGTTTATCGTCACAGCCCATATCTGAAAGGTTTTCAAGAATCTTTACTGTATCCATCTTATTTCTCCTTCCGGTTTTCATATTAAAACCTTGACCTGGTTTTCGCTAATGAATAAAATAAATATCATGATATTCATTTTGGGAATAACGCACAAATGGTCAGCTTTATGGAGGATTTCATGGAAATAAAAAATCTCAGATATTTCCTTGCAGTTGCCAGGGAAGAAAACATGTCAAAGGCTGCTGAGCAGCTCCATGTATCGCAACCCACTCTTTCAAAGACATTAAAAGCGTTAGAGGAAGAACTTGGGAAGAAACTGTTTATCAGGCACAGCTTCAGTATTTCACTCACTGATGAAGGGATGCTCCTGCGTGACCGCGCACAGGATCTTGTGGCTATGTCAGATAAGATTGAACAGGAATTTAACTCCCTGGATGATATAACCGGTGGGGATATTTATTTTGGACTGGCAGAAAGCTATCAGATCAGATACCTTGCCAGAGAGATTTATAAATTAAAGGAAAAATACCCAAACTTCACTTATCATATAACCAGCGGTGATACTGAACAGGTTACTGAAAAGCTTGATAAGGGCATTTTAGACTTTGCTGTACTATGTGAAACACCTGACAGCAATAAATATGAATATGTTAAGTTTCCGGAAGCCGATGTATGGGGAGCAATCATATCTTCATCTCATCCCCTTGCAAAGAAAAAATCCATCCATGTCTCTGACCTGATAGGACAGCCTCTGTTTGTCTCTGAACAAAGCTGGAACAATGAAATCAAAATATGGGCTAAAGAAAGATTTCCTGAGCTAAAACTTGAAGGATCCTTCAGGCTATCTTATAACGGCTCTGTATTTGCAAGAGAAAACCTTGGAATACTTCTTACATTTAAGGATCTGATAAATACCGAAGGAACTGACATGGTATTCAGACCACTTTCACCTGAACTGAAGTCAGAACTATATCTCATATGGAATAAATATTCGACCTTTACTCCTATTGCTGAAAAGTTTCTGGAGCAGATAAAAAAGACTTTCAAGTAATTTTCAAGAAGGTCACAGCATTATAAAGCTATGACCTTCTATAGTATAGTGTTCTAATCTTACCTCTCTTTCCTTTGATCTGTTTTTCTATTATTACCTACCTGCCTTAAAAGCCTTGTAAGATAATGCCCAATAAAGACGAACAATCCCACAATGGCTACATAGTCGATAAAGAAAAGGATAAGCGGCTCACTCGGATCAAGGAAAAGAAAATGAGTGCGCAGAAACATATTTTCTCGAATGGTCTTACCATCCTTTTGCTTAGCCGCATCGGGTTCTGGTCGAAGGTCCACAGGGATAAAACGCCTGACAGCAAGTATCTGCTGCAGGTCAAGGATGACTCATTTTTCGAACTTGCATCCAATTCGGACTATCCTATCTTCTCCTCTAGTTACTTCATAAACCGAGGAGAAGTTTTTTCGGATAGGATCAACATCCCCATCGCCGATCCCGAATGCAGTGCTGACTATTACCTAGTATGCCTTGCTTCAGAAAAGAATCGTTACGAGCCTCTGTTTAAGCATATACATAAAGATACAATAAAATAATTATTTACTTTGAAGTATATAATGTGAATGAATTTCATAACCTAACGCTAGCTATCGCGATGGCGATTTGGTATAATGCTTAAAAATGAAAAGGTGGTGTTTATCATGGATAGGAAAGAACTGTTTTTAGCGGTTAACCCGGTTTTTGCCACGGCAAAAGGCTGTCTTGGCCTGTTAAAGCATACGGGGATCAAAGAGGCAACGCAGCTGGCGGATATAATAGATACAACTGTTCAAGGAGCTTCAAATACTCCGCCGGAGATTAGCAGGGCATATATGGTCTCGAATGAGGCCAGATATCATATAGGAAATATATTGGCTGAAGAATCCGGGTGTAATGTTATCATTGATCTGCCCTGCGGTTATGTTCCCAGAGGCCTCGTTATAGCTGATATGAAGAAAAAGTTTTACGGCTTTGACCTGCCTGCCGTCATTGAGGAAGTAGAGCCGGCCATCAGGAAGATAGCCACAAAGGAGCAGCAGGGGTATCTTAACTTCCGTGCAGTAGATGCTACAAATTATGAATCCCTTAACTCGGCAATTTCAGATGTAAAGGGTAAAATATGTATTCTGACAGACGGACTGCTGGGATATTTTAATGAACCCGAACTGAATTCCGTATGTGAGAACATAAGAAAGCTGCTATCAGAGCATGGCGGTTGCTGGATAACAGCAGACAAGTTTGCACAGGAGCTTGGCGCAGAAACATTTGCCGCATTGACGGGCTCCGATGGAGAGATCATAAAGGAAATGATGTCAAAGGGAGGAGCCAAAGTCGCTGATATAGCAGTAAATCATACCGTTATACAGGAAGGGACTCCGGAGGAAGGGAAAAAATATTTTGCCGGTCATGGTTTTGCGATCAGTGAGCTTTCCTATGCGGATAAGGTCCCGGATCTCCTAAGTCTTAAGGACTCACCTGAGAATATGGCAAAGCTTAAGGAAGCCTACAGAAAAATCAAGATATGGATAATGACTGTTAATAACGATAAGGCTTCTGATACTGTAAAGGGAAAGACATTCAAAACTGAATTCCGTGTAGATGGCAGCAGTCTTTTCTGTTCGATAACGGGGAGACTGGATACGATCACAGCCCCTGATCTTCTGACCGGTTTTAAAGAAAACAATTCAGATGATATCAAAGAGATTACTGTAGATATGGCAGAGACTGAGTATATTTCATCAGCCGGCTTAAGAGTGTTGTTATCTATGTGTAAGACTCTTTCCAGCTCCAAGTGCTTCCATATCATAAATTATTCAAAGGAAATAAAAGACATTCTGGAAGTTACGGGCTTTGATCAGTTATTTGTCATGGACGAATAAAATCGTTCTTAAGAGAGGGTATTTTTCAGACTAAGATGGGTTTGGATGGATATGTCCAAACCCATTTTATAATATACAAATAAGGTACCCTCCGAATATGCCGAAGGGTACCTCTAAAGGAGAATTCCTCAATATAAAAGTTGGGGGAAGCAAAACAGATCCGCTTTCTTTTCCGCCGCCTCACAAATAAGCTGCAATGACTTTTGGAAATTCTTTTCGATATCTGTATCCATTTTCATCTGCGCAAGAGCAATCTTCATCCCGTTTACCTCATAAATTCAGTTCGATCATAACCCCACCGATTTCAACGCCTGATCCAAATCTGCTATGATATCATCCGGATCCTCGAGTCCGACACTAAAGCGGATAAAGCCTTTTCTGAATTTCTCCGGATATAGGTTGATTCGCTCATCATAACTCGGTTGTGGGAAAATCAGGCTTTCATCATGTCCAAGAGATACGGCAAATGTTACGACCTTAAGTGCCGCGCAAAAGCGTTCAACGGTCTTATCATCTGTATCTACGCCAAAGGATATAACTCCACCGTAGCCGTTTTTCATCTGCCGCTTTGCTAATTCATGACCCGGATTACTCGGAAGTCCCGGATAGGATACAAAAGTTACGTTTTCCCTCTGCTCAAGCCACTCGGCTATCTTCTGGGAAGATTCATTGATCCGCTGCATTCTGAGAGGGAACGTCACCGAACCTCTGAATATCTGCCATGCATTAAACGGGCTGATCACGGAACCGACATTTACCTGGGCTTCATAACGAATGCGATCCATTGTTTCCAGATCATTGGAAATTATTGCCCCGCCCTGTGCATCGCCATGACCGTTAATAAACTTTGTCAGCGCTTCCACGACAAAATCTGCTCCAAGTTCAAGTGGTTTCTGATTGAACGGAGATGCAAAGGTATTGTCAACAGAAAGCAACGCTCCATTTTCATGAGCTATTTTTGCAATTGCTTCAATATCTGTAACACCATTCGTCGGGTTATCCGGTGTCTCAATATGGACAAGCCTTGTTCCCGGTGTGATCACCTGCTTCACAGCATCAAGATCCGTCATATCCACCATTATTGTTTCTACGCCAAACTTGCGGTTAAACAGTTCATGAAACATGCGATAAACCGCCATATAGCTTACATTGGGATAAATCACGCGGTCGCCTGACTTAAGAAGTGTCCAGAACAAGGCATGCAAAGCTGCCACGCCACTTCCCAGTACAATAGCATCATCCGCATCATGTAATGCAGCCACCTTCTCCTCAAGCCAATGTTGATTGGGATTTCCATTTCTGGAATACATCAAAAGATCGGTTGATGAATAGTTGACCTGCGACAAATCGTCAGGCAACTTATAGCTGTTTGCCATATGAAGTGGTCTTCTTACTGCGCCGGTTCCTTCATCATAATCCGTTCCTGTATGAATTGCCTGTGTTGTGATATCGTCCCTTATATTTGTTTTCTTTCTTAGCCACTTTAGTTTTCCTCCGCTTAAAACTTTTTCCTCACAAATCCCGATTTGTCATCCCACATTGTATTCCAATTTATCTTACAATGCTCCCCTATGTCCCAGAGCAATTTCCAGCTCCTCTACACTGTGTGTATGTCCGTGTTTGCCTTCATTAA
>SVFN01000056.1 GCA_015056815.1 Lachnospiraceae bacterium
GTTGATGCAGTAAGCGGTGCTACTCTTGCCGATACAGCAGGTTACGTAGGTCTTATCGCAGAGGCTGCAAAGTAAATTATAAGGCGAGGGTTATTCCATCATGTAAAAAGCTGCAGATACCTGATGTGGTATCTGCAGTTTTTTTGTATGAACGATATTGTACGATCTTCCTGCCAGCATGGTCAGTCCGATATCGACTTTTGATACAGCTGTCATTATAATTAAAAAGAGACTTCTGCTCATACATAGCGGGAAGGGTCTTCTGGGCATTAAAGAAGAGGAATGGATTAAATCGGGTCTGTGAACCTGCATGAGAATCCGGTTCCGGGGTTTAACATAGGGAGGTAAATATGACAGAGAATATAGTGGTTTTCAGGCATAGCAGTGTTGGCATAAAGAGTGAACTCGGAATGATATATGTAGATCCTTTCAAGATGAAGGAATCACCTCTGGATGCTTCCTTCATCCTGATAACTCATGAGCACTATGATCACTTTTCTCCTGAGGATATAGAAAAGGTTGCCGGAAAGGATACAACTCTTATAGTTCCGGAATCTATGAAGGGAAAGGCTCAGGAAGCATCGGGACTGGTGAAAAAAATCATAACCGTAAAGCCCGGTGAGGATTGTGAGGTGGAGGGTCTCTGCTTTGAAACTGTTCCTGCTTACAATGTTGACAAAAAGTTCCATCCAAAAAGCAATGAATGGATCGGCTACATCTTGAAAACAGACGGTCGGAGGATATATATTGCCGGTGATACCGATGCAACTCCCGAGGCCAGGGCAGTACAGTGCGATGTGGCTCTAGTACCTGTCGGCGGAACCTACACCATGGATATTGAGCAGGCCGCTGCACTTGTAAATGAGATTAAGCCTGCTGTTGCCATACCGGTGCACTACGGCTGCATAGTGGGTGAAGCCTCCGACGGTGAAGCATTTGCAAAACTCGTGAAGGAGCCTGTCAAGGCGGAACTGAAAATCAGATTTTAAATCGAGTAGGGCGGATTTCATCCCCCACTCGATGACGCGTTGGCCTTCAAATGAATACAAGTATTCGCCTGAAGGCCGTATCGCCCATAAAAAAGCAATTCCGGATCCCCATTTATGATCCGGAATTGCTTTTTTCATTTATTGCCTGAAGTGGCTTTTTACTGTTTTCACGGTAATTATCCCTGCTTCTCTCTTCTCTTTCTGAGGATTTCAGCATTCTTATCAACTCTCTTCTTTGAAAGGGGGTAGAAGAAAAGAAGTGAAAGTGCAAGGAGTACCATGCCTATGGCAGGAACCAGAGTTGCCAGGTTATAGATATTGTTAACAACCACAGTATCAAAGGAAGTTGCAGTTGTATATCCGGCTAAGGCAAGAAGAAGTCCTGTAAGACCGGACGCACCTGCCTGTCCAAGCTTTCTTGCAAAAGAATATACAGCATAAACAGTTCCGTCTGAGCGGTAATTCTTTTTAACATCTATATCGTCAATTACATCGATGATCATAGCCCAGCATACAAGTCCGAATATTCCTATTCCCACATATCCTCCGGCACCAAGTACAAAATAAACCAACGGATTCTTTGTGTGGATCGCGAACATGATAAAGAGCATTGCGGCACCGAAGACAGAGCTTGCAGCAGCGATCTCCTTCTTTCCAAATTTCTCAACAAGCTTTCCCACAACGGCTGCAAGAGCAAGAACTACCAGGCAGTTAACAAGTGAACCGATGGCAAGAAATGTAGTGTTGTTGAAATAATTAGGATATACATAGTTGCCCATGCCTGAAAGAGTGAGCTGGACCAGAAGAAGTATCAGGGCTGAAGTGATGATTCCGAGAAATGAACGGCTCGTGAAAAGAATTCTCATAAGCTCACCCACATTTTTCTTGTTTTCTTCCTTATTCTCTATCACAACTCTTTCAGTTGAAAGAACATAGCAGACTGCATAAACGAGTACCGCAAGTACGGAACAGACTCCCGCTGCCAGCATGAGACGTCCTCCGTCAAGTACCTGATGGCCCTCAGCATCCTTTATATATACCACAAGCGGAAGAACCGCAGCGATAATTATCTGTGCTATGGTTGCGCCGATGTTTCTCCATGTAGATAACTGCTGTCTCTCATTAGGATCACTTGTTATGGCTGATGCCATGGAGCCATAAGGGATATTTGCACCGGTGTAGCAGACAGAGCCCCAGAGGATATATGTAAAGAACATCCAGCCGATTTTGAAGCTCATTGGCTTATCTGCGAAATAAGGTGCAAAGATAAGGAATGATGCCACAGCAACAGGACCTGCGAAGCGCATGATCCATGGTGCGAACTTACCCTTTTTTGTATAGTGGCTCCTGTCAACGATCTGTCCCATTCCGACGTCTGTAAAGGCATCCACAATTTTTGCCACCATCATAACGAGTCCGACTATAGCTGATGAAACACCCATTATATCTGTATAGAACTTCATCATGAACATGGCTGCGATTACAAAGGTGAGATCATTTGCGAAATCTCCGGCCGCATAGCCTATCTTGTCCTTGAGCCCAAAAGGGATTTTTGCATTTGCCAGTAATATTTTCTTTATCTCATTATCACCTACGCGGGAATCGGTTCCACTTGTACCCAATCCCAAAGTATGTTTCCGATCATTGCGAAGCTCTATTGCTTCAGCATTATTCATACCCATCTTTACTTCCTCCAAATTATTTTCAGCCATCGTAGTCCTGATCTGCAGGCTTTATATCACATGCCAATGCCTACATCCGGCTTTCATCGAATATCAGCAATTTGCCATTCATTAAGTGCCGATATCAGTCTTCGAGTAACCAGTCCAGTATATCCTGTATGTAACGGTCCCAGAAATTCCAGTCATGGGCTCCTTCACCTTCTTTATAGACAAGGTCTGCACCCTTTTCTTCCATGACCTTCTTCACATGAAGATTTGATTCATACAGAAAATCGCTTTTTCCGCAAGCCATGTACAGCTTTGGAATCTGCCCCTTCTTCACTGCTTCATCATAAAGCGTGAAAGGATCATATTTGCTGCCGCTGAGAGAAAAGCTTCCATCACTGTTCAGTACCTCAGAAAAACTGTTCTCCCACATAAAGGGATCCTGCTCTGCTCTGTTTTTCTCCAGAGCAGCAATGTCTATAGCACCTGACATGGATGCAGCCTTTGAGTAAATATCGGGCCTGCTGAGTCCCAGATACCAGGCACCGTAGCCACCCATGGAAAATCCTGCAACATATGTCTTTTCGCGGTCCTTTGACACAGGGAATACATTCTGAATGAACTTAGGCAGTTCTTCTGTGAAAAAAGTATAGTACTTCCGACCATATTTAAGATCCTGGTAAAAAGAATTTTCGGCACTTGCCATTACCACAACTATGCCACGATCCTGAGCGTATCTGTCGATATTGCTGTATCTCAGCCATGAAAATGCATCCCCAAAGGCACCATGCAGAAGATACAGCACCGGAAGACCGTTTTCATAATCATACTTTTTCACTGTATTCATGTCTGTGATAGCTTCAGAGGAGCCGGGTGTAGGTACAAAGACATTGAGCGTGACATTCCCCCCCATAGCAAAACTTGAATAGTGAACTTCCATAAGTGCCATCTAAAAATATCCTCCCTGATTTTTTATTTATTCGTCTTCGAAAACTAATAGAAATCATATCCCTATTTTGTGCGCAATTTATTACAAATATTGCTGATGTATACCAGTTTTTTTACATATATTGTGGTATGATTCTCAGTGCTGTAGACAAATATTTTTTTCACTTTTATGATGCAAATTGCATAGGAGGAGATATGGTACTAGACAAAGCAGGAATTCTGATGGAACAGGGAGCTCCCGTTGCCGCAGAACGTCTGAGTTACAGCGGAAGCATGCCACGATCACATTATCATCCGTATTTTGAACTGTATTATCTTGAAGAAGGTAAAAGATTTCATATGCTGGAGAACGACATATATCAGACAGAGCCAGGTGACATGATGCTTTTTGCGCCCTATACCATGCATCATTCCTATTCTCACGATGCCGATGAAAGATTCAAACGTATAGTTCTTTACTTTTCACCGGAAGCCATAGCTGATCCTAAGGTACTTGAGAAGCTCAGGAACGGAAGCGGACTGTATCATGTAGACACAAAGTTCGGTCACTACATACACGGTATGCTGGGAATGCTTCTGCTTGAACAGGATGAGACGGATGAGCTGCATGATGCCACCATGAGGACCACCCTGAACATGATAGTACTGAGTCTGCTTAAAGCTGCCACACCGGCGGAAAAACCTGAGGCCCAAAATCTGATATCAAGAATGATTGAGTATATTTACGGTCATTATTCGGAAGATATACGCCTTGATGACCTTGCAGACCGCTTCTATGTCAGTAAGTTCTACCTATGTCATGAGTTTAAAAAATACACCAACAGAACTATATCCCAGTATATCAATTCCACAAGGATACTTCAGGCTCAGCGGGAGATCATGGATACAAACCACAGTCTGACAGAGATCGCCTCGGATTGCGGCTTTGCTTCATGCACTCACTTCAGCAGAACCTTTAAGGCACTGACTGGTACCACTCCCATGGAATTCAGAAAATCCTATAAACAAAAACGAAAATAAGTTATTAACCCGTAGAATGCGGGAGAAAGGACGAATCCAATCACTTTCAGGACATGATGATGTGACACATTTGCACACTGATACATACGGTGGCACTATCGGTGAATGGCAAATACTTTTGACACTCACGTCATATGATTGGATCAGAGGAAAAAATATGAACTACAGCAAGATATCTGAAGAAATGACTGTTTCCGATCTTGTCAGCAATAAAAGCTACGGTGTTTTCAGAGACTTTATCTTTACTTATATGACTCCTGATCACTACAACAGAAAGCTTTCAGAATACGGGTTCGAAAAAGTGGGCTTCGAAGAAGGGCTTCACCGTATGGAGGAGCTTGCGGCCTCTGATGGGATGAATGGAGAAAGCTTCCTGCATGATGTATATCCCGAATCGGAACAAAAGGAACAGTGGGATAAAGCCTTTGCAAAATATCTTCATTTCCCTGCAAAGACACAGAATTCCGAACCCACCCCATATGTGAATAGGCTCTCGGTTTCTTTTACGGCTTTAATTCACAAGGTTTTTTAACAACATTGTATTTGATAACCCACCCAAGAAATTCTTTGATTTTTTAATCTCTCGGAATCTTTCTTCCGAGAGATTTGTTTATGTTTCAAATATAATCTCTAACAGTTTTATCATGAGTTTTCATAAAAAAGCTTGACAAACCGCCATGAATCGGCGGCGCTTCGCGCCAATTAAATAGAAGGCAATTTCACTATTTAGGAGGTGCGATATGAAACCTATTGATTCAGGCGGGCATGCCGCATATCGAGATTTTTTACAGGAAAATTTTTTGAAATTCTATCCCAATCCACAAAGCATTTCTGAGTCAACGTGGCAAGTGATCGAAAAATTTTGGAACCTTGATTTGTCAGAGGTTAATTCTCAGATGTCCGATTTGTATTCCAAATGTGGTCCAAAACCCAGACTGCCGTCTGACATGCTTCGATCACTGCTTGTTTCTGTAGAATTCAAAATAGATTCATATACTAAGTGGTCTTATCAATTGAAAATCAATCCACTTTTTGCATTACTGAGTGGTTTTTTACCTGGAGATACTCCAGGGATAGGTACTTTTGCAGATTTCATAAAACGTTTATGGATGTCACCTTTTGCAAATATAAACAATAAAGTACATCCACCAAAGATTAAGATTAATAAACCTGAGCGTGTAGGAGAAAAAGCTGGCAATGAACAGAAAACAACTGTATATCAACTCATCAAACAATACGAAGATAACCCATATGACACAAATCAACCGTATTCCCGTTTATTTCAACTTTTTAATACTAACTTTCTCAAAAAATCATGTGACCTTGGATTGATTGATATGAAGAATTTGACGATTTCAGGAGATGGAACTCCGATTGTAACTTCGGCTCGCGAACGATTTAGGAGAATCTGTGATTGTGAATCCAAGGGGATTCGTGAATGTACTTGTCCGCGTGAGTATACACAACCGGATTGTGACGTTGGATGGGATTCCTCAAGAGAGCATTACTATCATGGATATGACCTATATCTTCTTACGTGTGCAAATTCCTCAAATGATCTTCCAATTTTCCCTTTACTGAATCCTGCCTCCATGCATGATTCTCTTGGGCTGACCCATACATGGTTCGCCATGAAAAGTTTTTTACCTGAACTAAATGTTGAGAAAGTATTATTGGACGCAGCACATGATGCAATGGCTTTCTACTCTTATTTTCAAAAAACAAAAGTTAAGGCTTTTATAGATTTGAACAAAGGATGCGCTCTTAATAAAGAATCCCCATTTAGAGCAGATATAGTTCCTGATAAAGATGGCATACCTATATGTCCGGCGGGAATACGGATGAGGCCTGATGGCAGGGATATAGCCAGAGGACGAATAAAATACAGATGCCCTATGAGAAGTAAAAAACTCGGGGTTACTTGTCCAAATCCATGTACAAATGCTAAACATGGACGTGTTGAATATATTTCTTCAGGGCAGGATATCCGTTTTTTTACATCGCCGGCCAGAGGGACTAAAGAGTGGAATGATGAATATAAGGCTCGAACTTCTTCAGAACGCTGCAATAAAAGAATAAAAAAGGATTATGTATATGAAAACGGCAGGTACCAGTCATCACGTAACTGGTACTGTCGTTTGTATTGCATCATGATGTGCCAGCATCTTGATGCATGGGACATATCAAATAAGCCAAAACTAAAAGATTTGTTAGCAGGATAAATTTGATAAATGATTCAAGGCACCGTCCCGGGTACCTTTATTAAAGTATGCCATTTTTATGAATTTATACAAATACTATATGATTACAAAATCTATTTTCAATTATCTTGCCATTAAAGATGTACGTTTAAAAGAATTCGACGTTTTGAAATACGGATTCCGAGAGTCTATGTGATAGTGATCCCGGGCGGCGCCTTCAACCGTCAGTGGGGTTTCATCGAGGGTCAGGCAATAGCATCCCGTCTCAACAACATGGGGTATACTGCCTTCGTACTTTACTACAGAGTTAAACAGGAGCCCGTCCTTCCTCTTGCCATTCTGGATATGGTGAATGCCATAAAGGATATAGAAATGAACCACAAGTCTTACAACATCATCCCCGGTGAGTATATGATAGGAGGATTCTCCGCAGGTGCCACTCTTGCCGGAGAGATAGGTTGCGAAAACTTCGGTTATAAGGTAAACGGTATCCCAAAACCTCAGGCCATATTCCTTGGCTACACCGCAGTATCCATGAAAGAATTCTATGGAATTTACAGTAGCCTTCCTGATGGTCATCCAGGAAGAGAGAGCATCGCGGCTTTCCTAAGGCGGGTGGGTGGTCCGTGCTTCACGGAAGAAACATTGGCACCCTTTGATCTTCCATCTCACATCGGCTCTGATTTCCCGAAGACCTATATCGTTGCAAATGAAGATGACGGGACTGTTCCGGTGTCAAACAGCAGACTGATGGACCGCTGCCTCACCGGACTTAATGTTCCGCATATTACAAAAATCGGCACCAGGGGCGGTCACAGCTTCGGCCTGGGAAACGGACTTCCGGTTGAAGGCTGGCTTGAGGAAGCAGTAAAGTTCTGGAGAGAAAGCTGATATAGGGCTGCCTCGCGTACTTTCGTGCTTTACACTCTTAATTTCTAATTCTTAAAAATTCATAAAATATTGCTTGCCACCTATATATATATATATATTTGCCGACTTCTTAAAGTAGATATCTTATGACATGAGTGTCAATAGTATTTACCACTCTGGTCTCAGCGCTGACACACATTAGTATGTAGTGTGCTGCTGAACACTCATGTCTCGATAAGAGCGTGAATTTTCAAGTGAAGGAACACGAAAAGGAGGTTTACTTTGAAGAGAAGGAACTTATGTAGAACAAAAAAGTTGTTGGCGGTGATAATTGCGGCATCCATGAGCATGAATTCAGGGATGATAGCTATGGCAGGTCAAGCAGTATCATTAGGATCTGTAGTTGAAGATAATAATAATGAAAATAATGTAGATAATAATGTCACTGTTACAGCCACGGAAAAAGATGATTCCAAAACAGTAACGAAAAATGTCACATCACATGATAATGCCCCTGCAGTTACTGCATCAAGTTCAGGTGGTCACAGTGCCGAAGTTACAGTTACCGGAGATGTGGAAGCTACAAATACTTCTACTTATGGAGCTGCAACAGGTGTTGCAGCGGATTCTTCCGGGAAGAAAGAAAGTCCATCCTCTGATAAAAATTCCTCAACATCAGTAACTGTAGAAGGTGAGGTATCTGCTAGTGCTGAAAGGGGTACTGCTACAGGTATAAGTGCTACTTCATATTCCGGAGGCTTTTCAGATGTCTCTGTAGGCGGTGAGGTGTCTGCTAGTGC
>SVFN01000016.1 GCA_015056815.1 Lachnospiraceae bacterium
CTTACCCATAAATAATGCTCCCTTCTAGGCAACAAGCTTTTATTATTTTGCTTGTCTACCTAAAAGGGAGCATATCATTTTTATTTGCAGGCTACATTTTTATTTTACAATAAACAGTACGAACCCCCTTTAGGGAAAAACACCTGTAAAAAACATGCCAACGTATTATGATTACGCTACATACAGAATGCAGAATGTTTCTATAGATACATTCTGCATTCTGTATGCACGATATTCAGCCTGTCTGCATTCTTGATAAAGTAAAGCGTTTCCAGACTCTCTCCCATATATCCGATATATCTGTCCATTCGCTCGTTCCCCTTTGGTACAGACAATTCCTCCGTTCGTTCCAAAACAGGGAACAGCCACTCACAGTATTCTTTCAGTACAGACTTTTTTGCTAAGATCACATTATAATTGTATAAATACTGCTGCTTTAACACCTGTGGAAAAGCTTCCGCATATTCCGGCCGTAGTTCCTGCAGCGCCTGCAACATAGCGTTCCAATCCGTATCCTGCAAATACCGCTTATGATGCGCATGAATATCGGGTTCATACGGCATAGGATAAGGAAGTACCACATCGACATCGTTATCCTTCAGGCGCAGAATATCGTCCGAAGACAAATCCAGCATACGACGATACTGAGCAAGTCCGAAGTATTGTCCCTCGTTCCCTTCCGTCGATCCATCTTTGCAAAGCTTATTCTTCCAGATCCAGTAAAGACCTGTCAGCTCCGAATAATTCCCGTTTTTTCCCGAAATATGCTCTCCTCTGTTATCCCCGATATCCGAAATACTCACACTACAATTAGCGGCCCCAACCTGCAGTGAATATACATAATCCGGCAATGAAACATTCTGTTTCAGCGGTCTGTCCTTATGGGACTTTGCTGCATAAATCCGGATAAACGGCTTATGATACCCGACCGGCAATGCCGACAGGGGCAAAAAACGTCCAAGTCTGACATGATACAGCTTCATCAGCTCCGCCCACCGTTTCGAATCCATTCTTTTGTAAAACCGAAACCCGTAATTCTCCAGTGTCTCCTCAATCTCCGGCTGCACATTTTCCGGTGTGGCAATCAGAATCTCTATTTTATGCTTTTCTGCTTCCGACAGCTCTTTCGCAAATTCGGCAAGTTCCCGTACCGGTACATTTCCCAGAAAAGAGGCATTCCCTCCCATTTTCGACACCAGAAAGCAGGTAACAGATCTTCTCGGATATAAAGTTTTTAACGCCAGATAAGCACCAAGAGCATAGCCCTGTGCTCCAAAAATCGCTAATTGCATAAAAAAACTCCTGATCTAAAGTAAAATCTCATACTTTACATCAGGAGTCGTTCTCCGTCATTATCTTATTCTCCCAAAAGCAAAATCCGCGCTTCATGTCTCTCCCGGGTAATCTTGCTCATAAGGTTCTCTCAAAACACTGCTGTCATGCCCATCATCTCTTTCAGCTTTTTCAGTTCCTCTTTCAGTCTGGAATTCTCCGCATCCTTACTGTTCAACTGTTCCTCTTTGGTATGCAGCTGTTCATTTAACTCCGTAATCGTTTCGCCCTGCTCTGCGATCACTCTATCCTTTTCATCGAACTCTGCCTGAAACAAATCCCTGATCCCTGCCATGCTTCCAACCTCCTTAAACCAGTCCTGCTTTTCATTCAGCCTTTTGATCAGATCAAATACTGACCTTGCCAACATTCGCTCTTTTTCATCCTTCAGTGCCGCCGCCTTTTTGGAAAGTCTCTTTATCTCCTCTTCTGTGACCTTGTCCGTCAACAGTCTGATCCAGTCATATTTCGGCTCCAGCCAGCGCGTCGTTATGATCTGCATATCGATATGCCCATCCTTCTTCACATGATAAATCCCGTCAGCATATCTCGCAATCTCATATCCACGTTTTCTGAATTCTTTCATTAATTTCAGGGGCGCCCCTTCCCTAACGAAGGTAATCGTGAACTCATGCTCCTCCTTCACCCCTTCATATGCCTTAAACAAATATACATAAGCCATCATCAGGTCATAGACAGACCATCCAAGCTCCTGGCCGGGCGATTTATACTCAAAAAGATTGTACTTGCGAAATATCGCACCCAGCTCGCCTCCACTCTTTACCCTGTCTTCGTTTTTGACTACCAGAAAATCGATCCGGTTCGGCATAGCGTTCAGATGATACTCTTTGTGAATCTCTAACGCCTCTCCCCATTCCGACAAAATCAGTTCCATCCCCGCGCAGAACGCCGGATGATATTGGTTACGAATCTCCTGTTCTTCTGCCAAAGTGCATTCTTCAGCCCGTGTCCCACCGGGGGACCCAATTTCTTTCCCGCTCATCAGCTGCCTCCTCTGCTATGCAGGAAATCCCGGACTCATTTGCCAATACACCTGTATCTCTTCTGAAATCTCCTGCCTTTATGAAAATGTTGGTTTGAAATAAAAGCATTTGAATTTCAGAATATTGATTTAGAAAAATAGATCCTCTGATTAAAATAAATGTGAAATATCTATGCTTTGAAATGATATTACCACACGGCTGACCTTGTTGCAAGTGGATTCTCGGAAAATAAATTCAAAATAAGATGCACGACTAACACCTGTAAAACAATCTCCAAAAATTGCATTCATCTTCGGTTATGATTTCTAATGTAAAGTATGAAATTTTCAAGGTACTGTTGTTGCTTCTCATAAACTAATCTATCAACACTATAAACTTCTTGTCTAATAAACATGATCACACGGCATATAACACCGTTTCTGATCCATCAAATGAATAATGCCGTAAATAAAAACGATAATCCGGACGAAGCCGTAGGATATAATCCGGTATTTCCCATATGTCTTCCGTTTTGTGGTATATGCAAATTGCAAGTTTGGGCTTCCACCGACAAATCACTTTTTCTGCTCCACGAAGCGCATTCAGTTCTGCTCCTTCAATATCCATCTTAATAAATGTTATCGGTCTCTCCCCGACCACATTATCTATCTTCGTAACGTCAATAGATTCTGTTTCTATTGCAGCTTTCCCGCCATATACACCATCGATATGTGAAGAACCATTTCCGGTTGCCACAAACGAAAGAGTTCCGTCTTCTTTCCATGCGCCCTTCGGGATCAAGGAATAATCGATATTCGAAATATTCTTTGCTTCCATATTATTCTTCACAAGACTGATGTTCTTCCTGTCAGGTTCAAAGCAATAACAATATCCGTTTCCCTGACACCACTTCAGAAACTGTATGGATGACATTCCATCACAACAACCGACATCCAGAAAAACTTCTTTTTCATCACTGTGCGGTAAAGCCTCCAGATCAAAATACTGCCGACCTTCCGTCAGATCATAAAGAATCGTACCGTCAACAATCCTATCCCCACTTACCCCTTGCGCCAGCAAGAATTCTCTCATATCCTCAAAGTGTCTTTTGGAGGATATCACAATATGCTCAATGCCATTTTTTGACAAATATCCCGTAACACTTTCCACCGGCACATCCCCAAGCGAGTCTCGAGTCGAATTCTTATCTATCACGCATTTCCAATTTATCTCCGGTGACATCCGTAATATTTTTTCTCCAAAAGCTCCGGCTCCATATAGAACAACTCCCGTTGTCTGCTCTGCTTCTTTCAGAATGCCAAGAAATTTTATCCATGCATCATCTTCTCTAATCCTGCGTTCAAATTCTGCTCCTAATGACCGCAAATATGTTTTATCTCCGGTCATACTGTATAGAATACGAGATGCAAACACTCTTTTTGACTCTGAATCCATCAGTTTTTCGTTGATTTCCTTTATCTGATCAATGTTCATATGTTTTCCCTTTTATTTTTCAAATGAGGACTTTTCAGGATATAAATCAGCCAATGCACTGTTGATTTCCCTTTTTATCATCCGAAAATCTTCTCCTGTTTCTCCCTCATTAAGGCTAACCATCTGCCATTCTTTTCTTCGTATTCCTTCTGCAATGTTCCTGCAATTGTCAACTGTTACCGTAAATGGCTTTCCAAGCGTCTTTCGTGGGTGAAACTTTCCTTCACAAAGCTGCCAGTATCGTATCAGATACTGTGAGACATCCGATTCCCCCCGGAAACGATTCGATGATCCCATATCAAGCAACTCCGGCTCAGCTTTCCATATTTTTTCCAATACTGATTTTTTCATAGCATTTGCCATGTGCGGATCATGAAACCCCGCAAAATTATTCCAGTAATGAAGTCCAATATTTCTTTTCAACCGCTCTCCGTATTTTAAGTTATACCATCCAAAGAAATTCTTCTTCTGAACTTCTCTTTTTCTGAAATGCTTATTAATAATCAGCAGATTATTTGTTTTTACCATGCAGGACCAGTGCGACAGATCCCCTATATCCACCGGCATGATCGGACTCTCAACCGCCTGATCGCACGGCATATTTTTTTTGAAATAGTATGTTTCGTCTATCTTCCGCAGTGGAAACAGATCATCATTAAAAAGAACAAAATTCTCTGACAACCCTTTTATTCTATGTAGATTCATTTCAATCGTGTTGGAATTAAATGTGGGAAGATACTTCTTCGGTATATAATCCTCATGTTTCACTATCTTAAGTTTTGGATGATCCACATTTAAGAAATCCGGTATATGTCCACATGTAATCAAAAAAATACAATGATACCATGGCATACAAGTCTCTATAGCCCGAAACCAATACTGCAGATTATCCCAACTCTGATAGCGTATTTCTGTATTCGCGCTATCGTTCTTTCCAAGCTCTTTTGAATACTGCGTTCTGAGACTTCTCCACACAGGATCTGCTCCATCAACCCATGGTAATACAATATCAACCTGTTGCTCCACAGCACTCACCTTCCAATTCTATAAATATTTAAAATTGGATCATATAGATCAACGATAATCTGCCTGTATAAATCAACATTTTCTATCTCCATCACAGCCATATGATAAAATGGATTTCCGTATACAAGAAAAATGCTCCTTTTGTTTCTTTTCCAGCTTTCATTGATATTTGACACTACTTTTCTTATGCTTTTTTCTCCAAACGGGTTATATAGGAAAAAAATATCATAATCATCAATTTCTGTATATTCCGTCGCATCTCCTGTTAAAACATCTGCATCTATATATAGTACAGTCATATTTTTTCTCGCTATTTCTGCAATCTCTGAATTAAACTCTATACCACCGATTTTTTCCATTCCACACATTGCAGCCATTAATAACATCTGACCTTTTCCACACCCAATATCAAAAAATCTCTTTTCACAAGGGAGCATCTCAATTTCAGAAAACACCCTATCAATGGAAGAATGATCAAAAGGCTTACTTTCATAGTACTCACTGTCATACAAATCTGGTCTTTGTTCTTTTGTCACATATGCAAAATCCACTTCTCTATATTCTTTTTCTAGATATTCCAGATAACTGCCTCCTATTTCGCTACGGATGTCAAAATAATCTATATTCTTTTCATAACCAAGTTTATTTAACATCCTCTCCACTTTCTTATCTTCGCGTATCGAAAGCAAAATAATATAGTCTTCCTTTTCCAAATACCATAATATTGATGACCGAAAAATATTCCACTTTTCATTTCTACAGGGTAAAACCGCGTATTCGTCAATAAAATAGGAAACCCCTAATCTCCCATCCACGTCACATATCAAATGACGCAGGAATGCTCCACCTTTACCGGCTCCCCAGATTATCAATTTTCTATTATTTCGCATCGCGTATGATACTATATCTGACACATACTGATACATGCCACCCACAAGGTATTTTCTCTTATCGTTGAATCTCATTTAGCATTCGCCCTCTAATAAATCTCTCAAAGAATAAATATCGTCAAACCCCAATTGTTCCAATTCCTTTGCAATATTTGCATATTCATATATCACAGTGACAATTATAGGTAAATATTCCGTCACTTCCTCAATATGAATTACCTTTATTTTTTCTTTTGAGAACTGCTCAGCTCGCCGATCTATAACCGCCCTTACTTTCACTTCTTCTTTCTGCAATTCCTGAAGAAGCATTTTCCCAAGCTCGCCGAACCCATAAACATAAATTTCATTAATCCCTTTCTTCTTTAGCTGACTAGATATTTGCCTTCCGATTAAAAGATTTTTAATCCATCTTTTTAATGCCCAACCGATTACACGTTCTTTTTGCAGTAATGACTCTGTTTCTGAAATAGTACTGCTTATATCACCTGTCAAATTCACTTCTTCATAAACTTCAATTTTCTTCTCCGGCATACGAAATAACGTTGCCCGATACTCTGCATTATATAATGCTAACCTGTCATATGGTAATTCCTTTAACTGAGATTCGTGAAAACGGATTAGTTTTACTTTTTTCCCAATAATCCCGGATAGATCGCAAAAATGTGTAGGTGTCTGTAATGGAGTATGTACCTCATAAACAAAGCACTTCGGCATTCTAACATTGCCCAATCTTTTTACTAACTCCTTTAAACAAATAAAAGCTGCTTTATGATCTGCGTGCTCATCCTGTATCCCTGTGACGAAGACCAAGTTGTATTCTTGAAGCTGATATTCAGAAAGACAATTTGTATGCAAAAGTAAAGTACCATCTTCTATATCAAGCATCCTGTAAGAATGAACATTCAGCCAAGCCATCTCCCGTTCAAATTCTTGCTTCCTAATTTCCTTTTCCTGCTCCGGTGCTACATCACCCTGTCCTTGACGTCCATCCGTTAATACAAGCACATCGCATTGAGAAGCATACCTAAGCAATATTCCACCAGCTCCAATACACTCATCGTCCGGGTGTGGTGCTATAATCAAAATTTTATCATTTTCCGAAATATCAATTACCTTCATTAACCCTCCGGCGGTAATCTGTGATTACTTCTTTTAAAATATCATTCCAATAATAAATTTTTTTAAAGCGCTTTTTTAATAAATCCTCCACTTCACTATATTTAGTATTCATTGTAATAAATACAGCATCCACTTCTGGTAATATTTCGTCTGGAGAATAAATTTTAATTTCAGCATTCTCTATGCTATCTCTATCTATCCCGTAAAGAACTGATACTCTAATTGTATGAGATAATTGTAAAAACGAATGTCCACAAACACCAAATCCATAGAATGCTACCTTAAAAATACCATTCCTGTCAAAAAACTCATTAAGCCCAGCCAGTATTTCCTGACGATAAATCAGCCCGCTATATGCTTTAAAGGATTCTGCGCCGAATCTTTTTTTATAGATATAACTGCCGCCTCCCAGATACAAATATCTGCAGCGTCGTCGGATTAGTTCTTCCATCATTTTCACATACATTAAAAGACCCGGAGAATATTCTTTTAACTGTGAGTTATAGCTGAAATTTTCAAAAAATACTATATCCTCCACCTGACAAAAAAAAGCAACCGCAACCATAGTCTCACCTGCATTCATCAGCATGGCATCTGTGACATAGTATTTATCAAGATATTCTTTCGACGTAAGACCATACTCTGTTTTGTGAGTTTCTTTCTTCCATTGAAAATATGTTTCCACTATAAAATCAGGGATCTTTTCCCTCTCATAAACACATATTGTCAAATTTCCGACTCGTTCATCTAACCAGCGAAGTTTACGCCGGATGGTCGCTCGATCCCTTCGCTCTGCACGATTCATAAGTTCCTGAAAGCTATCCGGTAACGGAACTCTGATATCATTTGTTTCTTCCAGAAAATTCTTATACTGATTTCGATTTCGTGTGATTTTTATCGCAAATACGTTCCTACTGCTAAAAATATCTTCTACAAGCCTGCTCATTACTTGTTCCGGTAATTGTTTTCCCCATTGATTTACTTCTGCCACACCGTTCTGGTGACATACTTCAATTTCATATTCTGTCTCATCGTTGTTATATGAGAACTTATTATATGCATTTTGATGAATCAAATCATAACGATTGTATATCAAATTATCTGTGTCAAATTTTACTTTTGCTGACATAATCTTCCTAACTTAAATGCTCCAAATAATGTTCTTTTCTTCAAAACCTTTATTCAGCAACATTTGCTTGATTATTTTTGCTACATCCCCTGATTCAACCGCAATAACAATACGATCCATTTTTTCAGGGGCAATTTGGTCTGGTGACTGAATGGAATAGTCTTTGTTTGCTATGAAATCATAATTTTTGTCATACCAACCACTTAAAGAAATCGAAGACACTTCTTTAATCTGTCTATAATACGCTTGTCCTACCATTCCGGCTCCATATAATCCAATCGTTTTTGCCCCAACTATTTCTCGGTATGGAAAAATATATCTTTCACCATGTCCATATTTCATTTTTCTCATTTGCCAAAACAAATATTCTTCTGCATTGCTTTCTAATATCTTCTTTCTTTCTTCTGCTCTCATAAAAACTTCATCAGATCTCATTTGATTTATTTCAAACTCAGTAAAAACATAGTTTTTTGTAAAATCAAATATCTTTTTATAATTCTCCCAACTACGTTGTGCTTCTATCAGACCTACATATCTTACTAAAACTTGATTTTGAAAACTTTTTTTAACAAGTTCATATCTTCCTTTTTTTATTAATCCGTTCCTTAGCTCTTGGACTGTTGAAAGCATATCAACAGTATCAATATTTTCTTCTCCGAATCCCTGCAAACTGTTTGGGTTATTAACACGATATGTAACAAATTTTTTAGGTACCCAACTTATCTTCTCTGCAAGTGCCATTGACATAAGCACGAAATACTCATCATTATCACGTTTACTCGCTTGAAATTCAAGTTCTTGCTGCACGATAAAACTTTTCCTATACAATTTATTCCATGGCCCAGACGATGCAAGAAGCAGAATATTATCTGGTATATCGTGATAGGATACAATTCCAACATCTTTATAATCTCTGACAAGTGATTCCCTAAAAAATGGCACAGACCTATCGTATTTACCTGTCTGATCATCATATGTCTGCACATCACAAACTACAATATCTGAATTATGTTTTTCCGCTGATGCCACCATTTCTGTAAACATATTTTCGTCACAAAAATCATCGCCGTCAAAGAATAACACATACTTACCTTTCGCATTTTTTAGACCATTATTCCGAGCCACCCCCGCATATTGATTGGTTTGCCTAATTAATTTAATTTTATTGTTAATATAAGAATAATTTTCTATAATCTCTGCCGTTTTGTCTGTCGATCCATCATCTACACATATTATTTCAAAATCTTGAAGTGTTTGTCTTAAAAAAGACTCAAGGCATATAGAAATGTACTTTTCTATGTTATAGCATGGTATGATAACACTTATCTTTCTTTCTAGCTTCATGCACTATTTACCACCTTCCAATGAAATATTAAAAAATTCCCTATATTCCATATTGGAGAACAAATCACAATGTATATTGTCATATATATCTACAATTTCCGTTCTCATCTCCCGTTTGCAAATTTCCTTTACCATTTGGTCTCTGTTTTTGTAACTGGATATAATAACAAATTCAGGACATACCTGTGATAAATGTTCTATACAACAAGTGCCATTATTAGTTTCCTCTCCCAATTCTGTTTCTATATATACAATTCTTGCAATCACTTCTCCATAAATATGCTTATAAAACCTTACTAACTCTTCTGTATGTTTTCCTTTCCCATATAACCCCACAAGAAAATGGCTTTGATTTAAAGGGAGATCATCAACTAATCTAATATACTTTTCTCTTAAAATTTCTTCCGTTTGTCCTTTTATATCCTTCACATTCAAATTATCAATCTTACGTTTCTCAATATTGCGCAAACTCTTCCAGTGTTTCAATAAAACTCCCAAATTCCAATTCTTTAATTCTCCATTATTTTTCTCACATATTTTTAAGTATAATTTCCAAACTAACATAAACAATTTTATAGTTTCACAATCTTTCAAATTCGTCATCTCAGAATACTTTAGTGCATCGTATACCAAATCTGAGATATACTGTCTCATTCTATCATTATTTACATCTAGTTTGTTATTGATGTAATCCAAAATCATTTGTACTACACTAAAATAATCCCTACATTTTTCAATAGATGGCTGACTTGTTACAGTACTATTTGGTCTAACTCTACGAAAATAAAGCTTCTCTTTAATATATCCGACCCTTGTCGCTTTAATCATGCTGACAAATGTCATATAATTATCTTCAAAATAATAACCTTCTGGAAAATTAATATTATTATCCAAAAGAAAAGACTTTTTATACACATTCATACATGATGATGCAAAATAATCTCGTGGATATATATATTCAAAAAACGCACGTCCACTCATAACTCTGAATGTAGGTTCAATACTTCTACAATAATGGAATGTTTTTTTCCCTCCATCAGGAAAGACAACCGCATCATAATAAAGTAAATCGAATTCGTAACACTCTAATTCTTTTTGTAATAGTTCAACCGTATTACTCTGAATATAATCATCTGAATCAACAAACATAACATAATTTGAGTTACTATGAGCAAGTCCATAATTTCGTGCAGTTCCTTGCTTACCATGGTCAATCTCGTAAAAGGAGATATTATTATTAGCGTTAGCATATTCTTTGCAAATAACTACGCTTGCATCAGAAGATCCATCATCAACAACAATAATCCTATCAAAAGATATCGTTTGATTCAAAAGACTATCAAGACAATCACCTATATATTTTTCATCGTTAAAAACTGGAACAATTGCTGTTATTCGTATTTCTTTATTCATAACGCTTTCACCATCAAACTAGAGTACATAAACAAATTACTACAATAGTTCTTTTATAATATATTCAATAGACAGAATTCTTATTTTCTTATTTTTTCTTCTAATCATCTCATAGATAAATCCATATTCATAAGTCGCTGTTACAATCATCGTATTTAATTCCGGCAATTCATTATCTAGTTTGAAAATTGGCACTGGACATTCTTGTATGTTTCTCCTATCAATAACACATCTAACATCACAGCCACTCATTAACAATTCATCCACTATATGTTTTCCAAGTATCCCGTAGCCATATACTCCAATAATTCCCAAATCTTTTACATAGTTTCTAAAGCGATTGGGAGATTTTAATATTTGTATCCATTTATCGAGCAAATCCCGTAAGAGTCTTTCTTTTTCTAAATCTTGTTCTAGCTGTTTATATTCATCTAAGCCTAATAGTCTCGGAGAAAATATTTTTTCATCATTCCCTTTTTTATATATAGCATCAGAAATAGCATCCAAATAAGCATATCTATTTTCTTCATCCGGTTCCAAATGCATTCCCTCTCCCCATTCATTCCATGCATTTACAAACATTATCTCTCTACCACTCTGTTCGTTTCTCTCAATAAGCTTACTCAAATATATCTTCATTTTTTCAGAACTAGCATTTATAATTACACTACCATTATTTCCATGTCTTGGTGTATCATCATAATTTACAAATGCACCCACACTCCCTTTTTGAAAATCCTCAGAAAGAATATTTCTCCATACATCATCATAATCAAAGCATTTGATGCCATTTATGTAATCACATCTAACTTGTTGCATTGCAATACCCGGTTGACAAATATACTTCATTTGTAAGCTTTTCTCTTGGGATAATCTAGGTTGATTACCAATGGCAAAAATACCTTCGAAGCCATTTTTATATGCTAAATCATTCCACATTTCTATCATGTTTTCAAAACAAGATATATCCTTCAATTTATGAAATTCCATTACTGGCTTATTTCCTATTTTTATATAACGTTCATCTCTAAAAAAAGGTAGAAGATACTCAAAATGTCTTTCCCATTCTTTTTCATTTCCATATTTTTGTTCTAAAAGAATCCCATTTTCTGAATTTGTTGTAGTTTCAAACAAACTTGCCCATGTATTTCTTTCACTCAATCCACTCCATGTTCTTGCCCAGGTTTCATTAGCCCACGAAAAGCAAAAATTAATGTCAATATCTTTCCATCGTAGGAGATTTTCTGCAGGTTTCTCAAGTATTTGTTTTCCTTCTTTAAACCAATAATGATAAATACATATTCCATCAAGACCACTTCTTTTTATAAGCTTCTCTTGCCATACCATAGTTGAATGATCTAATAAATTGTAATAATACCCATTAAGTGGTAATACAGGCTGAGCATGGTTTTCATAAAGCGGTTTTGCGCTTTTTACGGACGTCCACTCTGTAAAATTTTCCCCCCACCATTCACTATTTTCTTTTACTTCATGAAACTGCGGTAAATATAATGCCAATATTTTCATTTCAATCACCCCCCATACTCTTCCACAAAAATATGCAGATTTCTAAGATCATCACTTCGCCTTATTATCCTGAATTCTCGGCTTGTAATAATTGTATTCGCTCTTTTGAAGGTATGTTACATATTCTCTGATTTCACTATCTGTATTATGTCCAAACAGATTAATAATCTTCACATTTTTAATTTGTTTATCATTTATATATTCCACAACACGCTTAAAAACGGTCTCGTGATAATCCATTGACGATATGATAATGCCATCAACGGAAGAGCAAGCTTCTGATAGTTTTATTACTTGAAATTCGCGAAAATTCTTTTTTTGAGCAACCATATCATCATTATCAATTATCATTTTCAATACTTCTGTCTTATTCCATTTTTTTAATATTTGATAAATAATTCTTGCTCCTACGCCTGTACCATATATTGCCCAAATTTCATTTTCACCTATTTGAAAATCAGCCAATTTTCTTTCATATATTTTAATCTGCGTTTGTTCCGCTATATCCTTTTTTTCATATCTTTTTTTAAATTCTAAAAATCTCTTTTCAAGCCCACTAAGCACAATTGGATTATACCCTGTCTTCTCCGTTACTGCTCTCTCATATATCTGTTTCAATTTGAAGACATACTCTTCCGCATTAAAGTTCTCAATTGCGTAATTTTGAGCACTTTTCATCGTTCTATAGCGTTCTTCATCAGGCATAGAAATCGCTTCAATCATTTTTTCAGCAAGTTCTTCCACATTTCCTCTCTGATAAAGCAAGCCTCTTTCTCTTCTTTCTCCTAAGAGTTCGACAGTTGCACCCTCAGCAGTTCCAATTACAAAGTTACCTGCCATCATCGCTTCTATGGTACACCTTCCAAGTGCTTCATTGTTTGAAGCAGTAACAGAATAACTCGCCACACGTCTAGCCTCTGTTAAATCCTTCGAAAACCCATGTAACCGAATAATGTCTCCAAGATTATTTGAATCAATATACTTTTGAATCCACCAGATTAATTGTTCATCTCCATTCCCATATATATCAAGATGAACATCTTTGTATCCTTTCTCGACAATTCTTTTTACTGCTCGAACTGCATCCTTCTGACCTTTTGTTTCCGAAATCACACCTGTTATTATAAAACATTTTTGATCATGTCCATTTATGTCATCGAAATATCTGTTTATATTAAATCCGTTATATATCCTTGTACTCTCAATTCCATACTTTTTCTTAAAGCTATCCTTTACATAATCCGAAATGGAGATTATACTCCTCGCCAATCGCATTAGCTCTATTATTAATCTCTCATCAATAAATACTTTTCCAAACTGTTCTTCAACCAGCTCTCTAATATGCCATACATACGGTATATTTGCTATTAGCCCAGCTATTGCCCCCACGTAATTCACACTTGAATTAATATGAATTAAATCAACCTTCTCTTGAATTGCTATTTTAGCGATTGTCTGTGCAGCCTCATAGTTTTTTCCAAATTCTTTCTGTTTTCTCTCCTGAGTCAATTCATTCTTATAGCAATAGCTATTAGTATAATCCACTACATAACACAGATATCCTCTTTCTCTTAAAAACTGTGAAAAAGTACCTTCATCACCAATTACTACTACTGCTTCTAACTCTGGCGGTAATGCTGTAATCGTGTCAATCAATGACTGCGCAGACCCATATAAAGACGGATCAACCGCTATATACATAATTTTCATGATGTAATCCTTCTTTCTAAATCACCTTATCTAGAAAAGAAAAAAAACTATCTGCTTTCTTTTTTTCATTCTCTATTATTAAATCATACTCAGGTTTCCTCGTCCTTAGTTTCCCAATAATTTTAATATAAATTTCTTTTACAAATGCATCAGTATCTTTACACTTGTAGATCAAATTATCTGCCAAATCATTCTCTAACAATAAATTTTCTATTTTCCCTCTTCCGCATTTTTCATTTTCTATAGATATAAATGATGCTTCTTGAATAAGTGAAAAAACAGTTCCATGAAATAAATCTGTAATAACTATATCTGAAATAGCAATTAACTCCTGAAGTTCTAAAGGATTCACTTCATATATATATTTGTGTGTAAATTCTTTATTTCTAATAAACCCTCCAAGAATATTAAAATCATCATTATATTCTCTAAAAAATTGAATAGTAAAACGATAATCATTACACAAAATAAGGACACAAGGTTTTTTCGAACTAAGTTCCCACTTAGTTCGAATCCTTTCTAAATCTTTTATCCTAAAAAAGTCTGCCATCAAAAAACATGGATCACAATTGCTATATACTTCATGTTCTGAAATATGAGAAAGCTCTTTTAGCGTTATACGATCTCTTGTGCCTATATACTCAAATCTTTCAACCGATTCCTTAATAAATTCTTTCTGTTTTACACTCAATAATGAATAATCCGATCTCCCGGATACCGCATAAGCAGCCCTAATAGCTCTGCCTATATCATAATTCAGCCAATATGCATTAGGAAAACCTCTCATTCCATCCGTTTTCCACACTTCATCACTCCCAACTATGACAACATCATATTCCTGTCCCTTTATATATTGGCTTAATTCATTAATGTCATCCGAAATAAGTGCATTCTCAGTCAAATTCAATTTTTTTCTGCACTCTATAAACTTTGAATACTTATATACATCTTTTTCATTTCTCCAATGGGTATAAAAATCATGTGATTTCTTCGAATCATAATTGATCATCTCAACAATCACATTATTTCCATATCTTTCTTTAAGTACAAATTGCAAAGAATATGCCTGCAAAAACGCACCATAGTTTATACTTGCAAAATATGTTAGGATTCCTATTTTCATAAATCACCCAATCCACTCATTAATTATTTCAGCAACTAATATAGCTCCTTCTCTATTTAAATGCATTGAATCCCTAAAATAATCGTCTTTATATACCTCACTTGTCATATCTAATACACTAGCACCTATTCTCGAAGATATTTCATTTATTAGCTTTTTTGTCTCTATGTAATATTCCTCGTTCCATATTTTTTTATAGCAATTTGTAAGTGGCGGCAAAAAAAATAAAACCCTCGTATTTTGTGTTTTTTCAAACATTCCATAAAGTATTCTTTTGTTCTCAAGAATAGTTTCTTCAAATGGTTTTTTGTACTGTCTTTTTATTATATTGATTTCTTCTTGACTTATTTTGTCTTCATCAAATTTTTTCTCATAATTATAATTCAATACATTGGTAGTAGAAAGAAAATACTCATCCCACATGTTTTGACTAACTTCATTCCAATCAGTTATCCCATAAAACAATTCATTAAATTTTCTTTTTTCTTCTTCATAATGCTCTATTTCACCAGCAATTCGTTGATTATTATGCGCTGTGCCATAAAAAGAATAATAAAATCTTATGTTATCATCTTTTGTTTTCGACATGGATTCATCATATCTAAATGAAAATGGGGCAACAGTCTGTATTATAAATTTAAAATGTTTTTGACTTTGCTTCGCTACCTTCAATGCACACCAATCATAATAAAAATCTTGAGCACTAACCGCTAAGTTGATTATCTTTCTATGAATCATATTTTCAAAAATGGCATCTCTTCCAAATGACATTCCTAAAACTAGTCCCTCTGATATCTTTGTCTTTTTTGCCTTATCAAGAATTAATTTCAATTCTGGGAAGAATTCCATATATCTTAGAAAACCAACGTCAACTACTCTATTTTTGTATTGCAAGAAAATACCTTTAGGAGCATAAATTCTCCGAACTTTAATTTCATTACGTAAAAAATAATTTTCAAGAGCATCTGCACCGCCATTACTACCTCTTATTTCTATTTGATCATTCAGATACATTGTATAAAATCTCCTAACCTTATCTCATCTCCTTCTTTGACAATCGTTTTATTGCAAGTAAGTAATCTTTCAATTTCAACTGCATTCTCCGGCTCTAGTAAACGATTTAATGCAGGTACTTTGTAATTATCATAGAATTCAAATGCAATGTCTTCAATTCCTTTACAACTATTATTTTCAAAAACTACTTTAGCAACCGACAGATCATTCTCTCTCAATAGTAATAATTCATTATTACATTCCCATACTTTTCTATAGCCGCATGCAGAATTAAAATTATACACACAAAAAACTTTATTGTTATCTTTTAAAACAACTGCTCCTTTAAATCTATCAGTTAAAACCAGCCCCCTATTTTCTAGCACTTCTATAGCAGATATTTTCCCATCATATTTATTTCTATCTATATATTTAAATTGTCTATTGGAGATACAAAATTCTAAAATTCCTCCACCATCATAAAGTGGAATCAAAATGTTATTTCTGTACAGCGTAGCATACAAGCAAAATGCACTATATTTTTTCTCTGTTGTGCTGTATATTATGTTATATGCACTTAAGTATTCAAACCCATCATTATCAATATCATATATTGCAATTTCTGGATGTTTTATACTTACAATGTACAACTTATTTTCTACCAAAAAAACTGAACAAGATTTCAGTTCATGCATAATATCTTGCTCTTGTCTAACAATCTTTCGATAGGCTCCCGTATCACAATTAATACGATACATATTGGAAGCTGTTACCGGAATAACAAATAGTTCATTATTATATTTAATAATGGCTCCAAATAATCTAATATTTTCTTTTTCTTCCTTTATTTTGCAAATTACTTCAACCTTTCCATTACTATTAATTTTACATACAAGATTACTATCATGATCGCAAAACCAAATAACTTCTTTTTCTCTTAAAATAGTATCAGTATATATTTTTATCTTCTTCCCAATCTTCTTCACATCTGTGCTCCCCAGTCCACGATCTCCAATTCAATTGTTTCCCCTAATATTTTATGTATGCTAATCGCATCATCTATTTTTTTTCTTGCTTCTTTATATGTCCCATTATTTTTATTAATTAACCAATTATACGTTTTTTTTGAGAATGAAATATTATTATCATCTTTTTCCAAATCTTGAAGCATCTTCATGATTGGTATGCTGCATTTTTTGAATATTGATCCCATATTCGGGTACGTATTATCCTGAATCTTATTTACTAATTGCATCCTATCTTTTTTTAACATCTCCGATTTGTCTCTATTCATTTCTTCAAATGACATAATCACTGATAAGATAATCATATCTTTGTTTTTTAAGAAAATCGATGATCTATAGCTATAATCGCATTCTTGCTTTTTTAATACCAAAAGCTTTCCTCTATAAAAAACATTAACACATTCTATATAATCACTAATTTTTTGATTAAAAACTTCTCCCCTACCTGCATTCATCACAGTAGCGCCACCTACCGTTCCAGGCACTGACCACAAGTACTCAATTCCACCTTTTCCATCATTATTAATTCTATTAATTAAATCCTTCAAAAGAACTCCTGCTCCAACACAATATTTCCCATTCTCTAAACATACTATCTCAGTATTTTTTAGCTTTTTCGTACATATAACATCCGAATATGTTCTACTATCATCTATCAAAATATTGCTCCCATTAGCAATAATGTAATTGAAACTATTTGAGCTACTATCCCATAAGTATCGCAAATCATCTTCGTTCTCAGGAAGCCACAAGTTATCACATTTACCTCCTACTCTAAAAGTAGAAAAACTAGATAATGCTCTATTCTTTAATAACTCCATATTTTTATATACCTCTTTTTTGTAAGCCTGTTATGATAATTGCATTTCAATAGAAACAAATACCATCCCGTATAATACATATGAGATGGTATTTGCTAAAGTATCTACTTAACTATAATCATTATGTGCTTTCAATAAAGGCTACCTAATCACTCTACTGGAATCTCAATAGTATTTCCTTCTCCAAATTCAAGAACCCATTTACTTCCACTTAAACCATTAAGTGCAGGTTTTAAAACCGTAAATGTCTTTGTTGAAGATACATATGACCAGTGAGTTCCTTCTGTCAAACTCGCCAAACTATTATCTGCTTTTACAAATTTAACAGTTGTTAGACTAGCCCCCTCTGGAATATTGGAAAGAACCGCTGAAGTAGTATTTGAATCAAATTTTGCCGGGGTTGCAACAATTCCTTCCTCAGCTTCCGCTTCATCCTCAGCATCCTCCGCATCCTCATAACTCCAAGTAATCTCTAACTTCGGAGCTGTTAAATCTTTTGCAGAAGCCTTACTTACTGCACCTGTTAACTGGAAGTCCATTGCACTCCATGAAAGTCCAACAGCTTCGCCAGATATTACATGCTGATATGCGCCACCGGATACAACTGTATGATAGTTACTGGGAGTGCCCTTAATCGTAACTGTCTTTGAAATGGTACCAACTTTTACCGCTTCCTCAGTTTCAATAGATGAGCCACTCACAATCTGTAACCCGAGATATAATGCAGCATTTGTTGTTTCTCCTGCCGCTTTATCTTTTGAATCCACAAGCGTTACAGCTCCTGCTGTAGTAGTAGCTGTAACCTCTACCTTAAGTTTAACATCTGCTGTTCCGGTATTTGTTACTTTTAACGCCTTGCTTGTATTAGCATATGTAACTGCTCCACCTGTAGCCTCTGTTAAGAAATAAACGCCTGTGTCACTTTCTACAGGTGTAGGCAAAGTCAACGAACCACTCGATGCAATTGCTGCGCCACTCGTAACCTGAATCAGTCGTTCCGGATCCATCCTATAATTAAATGTATCAACTGCGCTTGTAGGCAATGTACATTTAACAATATGTGTATCCACATGACCTTCATTGGTACCTTCGCCAATTGCACTGCCGCTTGTTGTTTCTGTTGCAGAAGCTAAAACACTGCTGCCCATTACCATTGTTGTTGCAAGAACGATTGCTAACACTTTTTTCATTTTTTTGTACATAATTGTTTCCTCCTTGTATTAATTTGTACTTTTAACTCCACCGCTTCATCCTTGATGCGGTTGTTACCATATTCAATTGGCACACGGAATATTCTGCGCAAAAAATTCCCTGTTGCTTCTTTGGCTCAAAACGATCAATTTTCAATCACTATTTTGAATCCGAATCGAAGCGTACTGACTGTATTCTGATTCTCATCTATTAGATGATATACCATTACACAATCATGCGTTCCCTTTTCAAGAGGAGTATCCAATTTGATACTTTCCATCTTTCCTCCTCTGGGAATAACCGGCGATTGTAAAATCGGTGTGCTCTCATCTTCTTTCAGAAACACATCAAAATAAACATCATTCGTATTTTCTGGTACGTTCTCTACAAAAGCATCATTTGAAGCAACTTCTCCTGTTTCAAAATGCCATTCCGTACTCATTGATACACTATAGTAACCTGGCTCGACATATTCCTGATTGACCATATCATCAACAACTTCATCAACATTGTCCTGTGTAACCACTACATCTCTTTTTGGAGTTTCCTGTTTCTCAGCTACCTGATCCTCCAGCTTCTGTTCTTTCAGAAGTAAGAAAACGATCACTCCTAAAAGTGCTATGATCACCACAATGCCAACAACAATCGCCACCTTACCTCCTTTCTTCGGCGACTGGTTCTGTTTTTCTGATTCGTTTGCCATCGACTGACACCTCCAAATTTCAGCATCGCTCCAGTCTATATTCTACCCTGTATTGAAGCCGCTATGTTTTAATGTCCCTACTTGTCAGGGATAGAACCATATGTATCACAACTGCTAACCTGTCTCAACAGTTTTGCGTCATTTTTTCCGTGAGACATTTCATTAATTGATAGATTGATTGTACATGATGTAAAGAAATATGTCAAGTTGTTTGCATTTTTCGTATAAAAATACCATAAAACACAACCTTCTATCAATTACATCTTATATCGGTACTTTTGACTCATACCTTAACAGTAAAACGTAAATTTTTTTAAAAAATGTTACCATTCACACCCAAAATGCGTATATACCGCAAATGCTGCTCCTTAAAGGCGAAACAGAAACCCTGTTCCGCCTCCCGGTATCACCAAAAGCCTTACATATTCCGTGTTTTCTCGTATGCCCAATCCATATACAGCGGAACCGTTCTGAACAGGAAACTGTTCTCCATTAGTTCCACGATCAACTCCTGTATCGTGAACGGTCGATATCCGTAAGCACTCACCTCTTCTGCATAATGATCAAGCTTATCCTTCTTTAGAGCTCTGAAAAACTTCTTTGTCTCCTTATTTGTGGCGCACAGACGTCTGAGATAATCCTCTGCCTTGTCAAAATCGTCTCTCTTAAAGTACAGAACAGAGAGCGGAAGCAACATCTGCGTTTCCTCATAGCTGTCATATTTCTTATGAAGATCGAGTGCAGGTTCTTCCCGTTCCAAAAAAGCATAGATATGCATCAGTGTATAACGGACACCAAGATTATCAATATGTCCTCACTGCTTCATGGCAGCCGCCCCACGATACAACTTTTCTTACAAAAGCAGATTCCATAGGAAACCACGCCAAGATACCCGTCATCCAGTACGCCTTCCTCGTATTTCTGATCCCGGATCTGCTGATAGGCCTCCTCCAGGCCTTCCTCCATCCGGTTAAACTTCTTTCTGGTCTTTACCTCGAAAATGATCGCAGGATTCTTCGGGCGGTTCGGATATAAAACAATGTCCGGTCTGCCGTTTCCTTCCTCTCTGTTAGAGCGGACGGAATATCCCTTAACGCCGTATAACAGAGAGAGAAAAAATCCATGATAAAAAGATTCTTCACTGTCAAAGGTGCTGATACTCTTCTCTAGCAGATCACTCACATAGTCTGCGATCCCTTCGGTATCGCCTTCCAGCACCGCCTTATGAAGTTCACTACGGTCAGTTCCTTTTACCACTTCGTCAAACCAGCCTCTAATCTGATTTTTATAAATGCTCCTTATCTCAGCATTCGGGATACACATGGTCAGATAAATTGTTTCTCCTTCCCGTCTTTCTGATACCTTTTTCATATATCCGGTAAAGAACAGGAAATTCCAGAGATTATCCTCTGAAGCATGGATATCGTCATAGGTGATATCCTCATGGATCTGCTTCTCGATCGTCCCGCCGTTTATCAAAAGGTCCAGTTCCTCGCGCATATCCTCATCCGCATGCCAGACCATGTCCTTGATGATCTGATTGGAGGAGGTATTCGCCCAGTAAGGTCTCGGAAATTGTTTCCCGTTTACCCCAATCTCCGCAACGTACTTAATGATACTCCAGGGATTATAGATTTCGGTATTTCCGAAAAGATAACCATCATACCATTCCTTTGCCTCCTCTATCCTGTCCTCCATGTCGTAATCACACAGCATCCGTTCTATCTCCTCGTGTGTGAATCCAAAGGCTTCTTCAAAACCATTGTCATAAACAGAATTGATCTCCAAATGATTCACCCCCGTGAAGATACTCTCTTTACTGATGCGCAGACACCCTGTCACCACTGCAAATTCCAGTGCGTCGTTCGTCTTTAGTGCGGACTCAAACAAAGAGCAGATAAAGCCGATCATCTCCTGATAGAAACCTGCGTAGTACGCATTTTCCAGCGGGACATCATATTCGTCCAGAAGAATGATGACATTTTCATGATGGAACTTTTGCAGGCAGTCCGACAATGTTTTTAATGCGGTCGCATATCGTCCTACTTCCTCCGTGAACCGATCCTGTTCGCGGATCTCACTGTCTTCGGCTGCTCTTGCCAATGCGGCAAGTTCGTTTTTTTCCTGCTCTCCCAAAATATCCGCCTGCCACAAATAAGAATGCCGCCTGTATTCTCCTATGATCTCATTCCTGAGCATCTTAAAGGCCGTTCTGAAATCCGGCTGCTTCGCTGACTTAAGTGACAGTTTGATGACCGGATATCTGCCCATCATGGAAAGAATCTTTTCATCCGCTTCCATGATCTTTTTCCCTGCAAAGTAACGGCTTTTATCGACAAGATTTCCGTCAAAATCATATTCCTTCTCAAAAAATGTCCTGAGCATGGAAAGCGCCAGCGTTTTTCCGAAGCGCCTCGGCCTGGTAAAGAGCGTGACCATCCCACCCTTTTCCACGATATCACGGATCAGCATCGTCTTGTCTATATAGTAGCATCCGTCGTCTATAATTCTTTTATAGTTTTCATATCCGATTCCGATTTTTTTCATAAAGCCCGCCTCCGGAAATTTCCTGCATATTCGCTGTTCTTTCTTATTCATAAAGCACTTCTTATACTTTTTCCATGAACCGCTTGAAAAGGAGCGTTACGTCATTCTTTCTCACTGCAGATATAGAGAGTATCCTCTGAGCCATCCGAAGTTACCATTGTTTGAGTTTTTCACTGTTCCTTTTTCACGATCGCATTACACGCACTTCCGATACCAAGCAAAGTCCAATATACCACCGAAACCCCACAGGTAGAATCATGTAATACTCCTGCCATCATAAAGCTGATAGAGCCGATAAATATCGCAATTCCAAAGCGTTTTGCCCAGGTATCATATTCCATCTTGCGATAAATCATGACAGATCGCACAAAATAGATCAGATAAAAGGTCAAAAAGGCAAGCAGACCCAGTACTCCTGTCTGAACACCCATCTGGATATACATATCATGCGGCTTGGTCAAAATGTCATGTCCGCGGCCGTTTTGCATCTCATCCACGTAATCCAGCTGCGGATACATAAACGCAAAGGTATCGGGGCCACTCCCGATCAAGAGCGTCTTTTTTAAGATGGGCAAAGATTTGCTCCAGATGTAACCTCTTCCGGACAGACCGCCAAACATATGGAACAACGGACAATCCCACTTTTCTCCCGATTCTAATTTACACTGTCCGCCATAAGCATTGATATAGTAATACGTCTGATCCTGCTCCGAATACATGATAAACATATCCAGATTTTCCGCCCTGACAGAAAACCCCACTTCATTATCGGCATTCGTAGTAACTATGAAATGGATGTCGGAAAAACGTTCATCCTCTATATCATAGCCGGAATTATCCGCATTAATACCATACGCCACATTCTGTCCATTCTCATCAGTCAGCTCCAGATAATAAGTGTTTTCATCATTATGAAGATACTTGACCGAAAGCTTATGTCCGTCATAGGTGATCACAAAGTCATCGTCATTCAACGTGATATTGGTAAGCTTATAGTTCTCACCGTCTTTGATTTTTGTCGCCGCTTCTCCTGCTTTTTCAGCCACAGAGCCGGTTTTCAGAACATAAATCTGATACACATTGCAAAAAACGAATACCGCAGCATAAATGCCAAAGATCACAAGCATCCTCTTCCATCTTTTTTTTGCAAAGGCTATGATGACCAAAAGCATACTGGGTATCAGGAGCAGAACGCCCGTCTTGGAACCGGAGCCAAGCATACACACCAGCATGAGACATCCGGCTGTAACGCAGGTATACATAGTCTTTTTTTGCTCCACGCCCAGAGCAAGTGCCGTAAATAAAGGCATAAGCATACAGGTATAAATACCGATATAATTAGGATTATAAAGAGATACATAAACTCTGCCTTTTTCAAATGCAAGCTTTGCATTCTCAATATAACTTCGCAGATCATATGGCGTGATCAGATGCTTTCCGACCTGAGACATATAAAAATCAAAACCGAGGAACTGGAAAAAACCAATGATCCCCAACACGATTGCCCCTGTCGCCAATGCATATAGCATCTTCTTTATCTGTTCCTCTGTCTGTATCACGGAAAACGCATAATAGCACAACAGCACATAACCTGCTGCCACAAAAATAGACTCATGCATTCCCCAGAACCCATGCAGCGTATGAAAGGTACTGACAGAAGCAACAGAAGATATCAAAAGCAGAACCATATAAACTCCCAGTGGGATAAACTCCCAGGAGACCTTTAATCGATTCGATATCATCAGATAGATATACAACAAAAGTAAAATCACATCCATGGCTATCATTGCCCGATGTTTGGCGATCATAAACATGTCTACTTCTGTATCTTCATTCGAAAACCATATATAAGGTACCAGCCCGGATTTGGTCACTGCTACTCTGACGATCAGCGGAATGACTGCTACCGCGATCATCAACGGTATCAGCAAAAACGTATCTCTGTGTTTGTCCATAAATTCCCTCATAAAAATCGCTCCTTATCATTTATCCTGTCAGCTAATTATGAAACCCTTCAATTGTTATGTTTGTTAATTACCGGATCTCTCCTCTGAATGAGTCACTCTGCTTATATTATCCTCTTGCTTAGTGTATCAAATTATGCCATCTAATTCAACTTTTTCTCCACAGACTTCTTTTCTATGATAAAATACAAAGAAAGCGATACATCCTGCACTGTTTTCTTAAAAATCCTGAAGGATGCACACTATTTTGCAACAATTTGACCGGTTGCTGTTTATGATCTTATTTCAGTAGGATATCTGCATATGAATACTTTTTATGATACTCTTTCAAATGATATAAATCAAATCCCCCCTTCCTTCTTTGAAGATGAAGTCCGAGAGGGGTTTTTTGTCTCCTCCATGATGAAACGTTACTGGGCGTTACAGCTTAAAGTTCTGGCTGAGATAGACAGAATCTGCCAGAAGCATGATATCCGGTGGTTTGCAGACTGTGGCACATTGCTCGGTGCCGTCCGCCATGGCGGTTTTATTCCATGGGATGATGATCTGGATATCTGTATGCTCCGGCACGAATACGAGCGTTTTTTTGCTGTCGCTGCACAAGAACTGCCAAAGGAATACTGCATCCTGACAGTTCACACCGAAGAAGTCTATGATCATATGCTCGGGCGCATTGTAAACGCTCATTCCATCCAATATGGCAATGATTATCTTAAGGAAAACTTCGGTTGTCCTTATACCGTGGGGATTGATATCTTCCCTCTTGACGGGCTCGCAAAGGACGACGTGAGAGAAGAAAAGCGCCTTGATGCTTTAAAAAGCATTTCAGATGCTGCCGCTCTGATAGAGGCCGGCGAACTTAATACACCGGCATGTCAATCGCTTCTTGCAGATATCGAAAGAACAAATCATACCACGCTTCACAGACAGGGCAATTTGTCAAGAGAACTGGTTCTTCTCGCCGAGAAGCTTTATACCATGTATCCGTCAGACACCGCAGATGATGTTGTGCTGATGCCCTTCTGGGTATCTCATCACAATCACAGATATTCCAAGGAATTGTTCGCCCGGACTGTCATGCTGCCTTTTGAATTTACACACCTGCCTGTACCGATGCGCTATGATGAGGTACTGCAGATCGAATATGGCAATTATATGATCACCAGCAAAAAGGGGGGCATCCATGAATATCCTGTCTATAAACAACAGGAAGATCTGCTCCGAAGCTCCTTAGGCGGCAATCCATTTCGATACACGATGCCTCACAAGCTGCCTGAGCCGCGCAAGAAAAAGTCTCTCCAGGCTGATTGTCTTCACATGATCTCCGCCTTAAAACAGGCGCATTGTCAGATTGGACTTTTATGTGAAGGAAACGATTTTGCTTCTGCCGGTCTGCTGTTGCAGAGCTGTCAGACTCTTGCCGTATCGCTCGGTACCATGCTCGAAGAACAGCTGCATGGAAGTGAGTCTGTGGTTCACATCCTCGAAAACTATTGTGAACTGGTATACAGGAGCAGTGGAGAATGGTGCGGCGAGGAAAGCCTGATGCTTCTGAATGATGAGATTGAACACGCCAAACATGAATTGGAAGAATTGTTTTTGCATCCAGCAAAAGAAATTCTGTTTCTTCCCTGCAAAGCAGAATGGTGGAGATCCATGGAACCGGAATGGGAAAAAGCCTGCGGCGAGTCTTCAAATAATGTATTTGTAATGCCCATCCCCTATCTTTTGAAGGACTTTTGCGGAAAGCAGCGCGAAACACATGACGACAGTGCTTTATTTCCGGACTATGTAAAGCTGACAGCTTTGACAGATTATGATATTGTCAAAAGGCATCCTGACGTCATCTATATTCAGAATCCCTTTGACGGATTTAACAGCGTATTTTTGATCCCGGAATTCTTTTATGCCCAAAATCTGAAGCTGCATACCAAAGAGCTGATCTATCTGCCCTGCTATGAGCCGGATGCTCCGGAAGCGGATGACAGTAAGTTCCTATCCGCACTGAGCGTTATGGTGGAGCAGCCTGCCGTCTATCACGCAGACCGGATCATTGTAAACACGGAAGAAATAAAAAATGTATATGCAGCAATGCTTTCTGAAATAACCGGAAGCAGTACGCGTGGATATTGGGAAAGCAAACTCTCGGTTTCCGACGCCGTAAGGGATGCAAAGGATGAAAAGCTTCGCGCACGTAAGGCTTTGGCTGACGCCTTAAAGATACCTGTGCCGGACAAAAAGATCCTTTTATTCCAGGTAAATGTCGCTTTTATCAGTCGTTATAAAGAAGAAGGGCTGCGAAAAATCAAAGATTCCCTGGAACTCATGAAAAGCTATCACGAAAATATACTCTGTATTTTTTCGCCCCACGAGTCTCTAAGGTGTATCGATCAGTCTGACTTATCGTGTTTCGAAGAATGGAATGCACTTCTTGATGAGGTCAGTCAAGATGAAACTATACTTTTCGACAAAGAGCAGATCGTAACTGACTATATAGAGGGCATTGACGGTTATTACGGTAATCCCGGCCATCTGGCTCATAAATGTGTTACGGCAGGTGTTCCAGTCATGATTATGGCGATTTTTTGATCACTCTGTCAAAATGGTAATCCCATAAAAGCTTCCCGCTGTCGCCCCAGCCAAAATAAGTTGCAAGCATATTGTCAACAATGGACTTGTCAAAACATCTGGGGCGGGAAACACTGACATATTTCTGCTCCGGCCTGACAATCTTATTCAGATATGTGATCATTCCGGTCTTATCTACGTACATTTCATAAGTAATTGCTTCACCATACTTATTAAAACCCGAATTCAAATATTTCGCTATAGTTTCATCAGCTTTCTATTTTATATAAAACAACACTATAGTATCTATATTTTCATTTCTTGACAATATCTAAATCCCTTGCTAATCTTTATCAAATATTTGAAAGCATCCTTTCCAATGCCTTTTCATAAGAAAAGCTCTCTTTGACAATTTCAAATCCCTTTGCCGCAATCTGCTCTCTCTCTGCATCATGCTTTAAATAATACTCACACTTATCCAGCAGATCATCTATGCTTTCATAAATCTCCAAGCTCTCACCCGGCATAAAATACTCCAATAACTCCGGCTGATAATTTGTCAAAAGAAATCCTCCGCAACCCATAATATCCAATGCCCGCAATGGAATTCCCGAATGGATCCGGCGCAAAGTCATATTCAGATTAATCTTGCTATTCGCAAATACCAACGCCATCTGTGTTTCATAATCTGCATATCCACGATAATCCACGCCCTCTATCGGGAAATCATCCCGGTAGGAATATAATGTGATTCCAAAACGTTCTGCCACTCTCGTTATCGTTTCCTGACGTTCCAAAACACTTACACGCTTTTCAAGTACATTTTCAGCCATCAGGCTCTCCGGCAAATCATAGGTCTGCGGTCTGTGGATATCACATACCTCCAGTAATCTCTTAATCTGCGCCTGCGAAAGATTGCCTGCAAATAAAGAAACTCCATACACATTGCGCTGGGCGTTTATCAGTGCCTCAAAATATCCCCTCTCATACTCGGATAATCCCTTTTGTTTATCCAGATAATCATGCTCATTCTGATAGGAGGAGCCTAAGAAACTAACATCAGAATAATAATTCTTTCGAGAACTCTTTATCACTTTTGAAAAATATTCTGCATCCGTTGCCAAAGGCTGGTGAAAAATGTGTCTGCGCCCAGAATCAGACAGTCTCTGTACTTCTTCCGCATCAAAATGAAATATAAATACTTCATCATAAAAAGAAGTGGGAGAATACAAGGTATAATGAGGAGCATCAATAATCCATGATACATATGGTATTCCAACTGTATGTGCCGCCTCGGCTAAAATCGGATAATAATCAACCGATAGAATCATTTCTGCTTTCTTTGTATGAATCATGAGAAGAAGCTGTTCTGCCAATTTCGCGTCCAGATCATAATGTTGGCACGGCTGTGCCAAAACATGCACTTCCGGTATTATATTTTGAAGATGTGTAAGCAATCGTCTCTCTATGCAGGCGCCGTCGCGATATAAAATAATTCTGTTGATCTTCATAGTGTATTCCTCTGTTACTGGTTCGTTTTCAGGTAAGCTTGAAATTTGAGAATCAAATCATATAATTCTCTTTTTTCCCGCGTCAAGTTCTCCACCATTTGAAAAATCGTATTGCTTTCAATACATGCTTTTTGAAAATCCTCCAGCAGTTCCTGATAAAACGGTGTATCTTTTGCATAGTCCCACCATATTTTTTCTATGTCAAAATGAATTTGCTCTCCTTCCCATGGTTTTGTTCCGGTAAAATGAATTATAGCCGTATCTTTCGGCATCTCCGCCAATGTAATGCCTCTATAGTAATAAAATTTAGCAAAAAAATCATATTTCATGGATTCTACATATTTAACCTGCCCGATATGCATATAATTTAACAAATCCTGATCAGGCGCCAATAATCGATAATCTAATGATTCAGCTAACAGCATATACTTTTCAAAGCAATATCCTTCTGCTCGCAGCTTTTCAATATTCCATAACATAACCCCTGCATTAAAATACTTAAAATCGTCCCGTTCTTTATATTTCTTGAATAATTCATTCCGAAGATCACCGGATGGAAAATCGTTTTCTCCTGCATCATGGCAAGCGACAAACAATTTATCTTCAAAATGCATTTCGTATAGTTCTTTTATAGAATCGCAAACGATGATATCTACATCCAAATACAGCAATCTATCCGTCTCATCCGGCAATAAATCCAGTAACATTAATCGAAAATATGTTTCTAATGACCACGCCGACGTTACAGGTAATTTATCACAAAACCTTGTTCGATCAACCTGCACAGAGTGCACTGCTACATCATACTGTTTCATTGCATTTCTAATAATATCAAAATCTGCCTCCTCAAGTTCAGAATGCAAAAGAAACATATCAATATGCTCATGTGTATTCTTACCCAAAGAATTCATCATAACAAGCAAATATTTCAAATATTTTTTATTCAACGCTGTTGCTATGTTCATTTAATTCCGCCTCACTGTCAAAAAAAATACATTTAACATCTTCAATAAATTCCGCTTTCTCTCCCGATATCCGTTTTTGATAATCTCTATATTTTATAACTGTTTTTTCATATCTTTCCAAACTCTCATTTATTTTACCAATAATGGAGTCAAGCATTTTTTCATCATCTTCAAACTTAAATTCTTCCGGTATCGGCACATCTTCGTAAAAAGCTGCCGAGCCTCGTTTCCCGGTAATCACAACGCAACCTGACATTACTGCTTCTCTTGGGATTCTGTCTTTTCCGGGATGATTTCCAAAATCAATATATACTTTTGCCTTCATCAGTAAATGATGCACTTCTTCGGTAGTCATATTACTTAGCGGAACAAATTTGATGTTTTGTGCATTTAAAATAATTTTTTTTGTGAAATCCACGCCCTTCTTTGGATTAAAAACGACTATGTTCTCTTTCTTTTCTTTCTTTATATCATTATTTAAATAAGTATCATTTAAATAATCTGCTAATCGAGATATCCTTACTCTATCAATACCATTTTTCTTCAAAAAATCCGCAGCATAAGCTGATTGAACCAAATGCTTGTCTACGCGCTGATCAATGCATCCTAATAATTCTCTCTTATCCGATACATCAACATTCGTATGGAGATTATCTACCGACAACCACCACAGAAATATTCTAACTTTCTTTGTCATAAAAACATAATCAATCGCACTTTCGGGAACAATAACCAGATTTTCTTCTATATCTGAAATATCTTCATATCTGGTAACATGTCCCCTGACATATTTATATAATTCCTTATTCGTCCATATTTTATAGCGTTCTGTATTTCCGTATGCTATATAAGCATCTCCTCCCAGGTTATTTATCCAGTATACTAATTGGTGTGCCACCTCAGGTCCACCCGTTTTATGATAAGCCGGGCATAACACATATATCCTGGAATACCTGCAGGTAAGTAAATCTCTTCCTTCTTCAACCAACATTTTTTTCACTATAAACAGACCATTATCATCAAAGCTGTCCAAAGCCATACTATGAGTATATAACATCGTTTCTATATGACCATAATGATATTTTTCAGATATGTTCTCGTAATTGAAAATACACTTTCCTTTTTCGTTTAACGCACAAAACCACTGTCCCATAATACTCAGCACGTCTTTTTCACAACATATAGTATCAAAAAAAATCATATAATCTGCCAGTCCATTATATGCTTTATCATATTCTTCCGGCATATTCATCCAATATACTTCCGCCTTTGGAAATATGCCTTCAATCAGTTCACCCAACACTCTGCCTTCATCCGATTTCTCTATGATAAAAATATTAAAAACTTCACTCTTATCTTTTGGTAAATATATGAAATATTTAGCATATTTTTTCGTGTTTAATTCCATATAATAATGCTCCCAACAGCTTCTTTCACTTTTTTAAATCTATTCTACAAAATCATTTTCTTATAAACCGATTTTCTTTATCTGTTTCACATACACCTCAAACTCCTCTTTCGATAATGGATATAAGAGGCTTTTGAGCATTAAGTAGTAAAACTCTGTCAACTCTCCATTTCTAATATATTTGTTTGATTCAATCTCCGGTATATGAACTTGCACATTTGCACACAACAACCGGTATTTTGAATAAGAGGGCTGCTCATATCGAAACACTATGATCTTCCAAAAGGCAAGCGCACAGGAATACACATACTCAAACTCGATTTCTTCCTTATACTTTTCCATAAATCCACGTCTGATATATTCCTGCCACAAAAGCTCCTGGTTTGTCAAAAGATCAAGATGATGATCCGAATCTCTCCGTAGTACAGTGGACTCTGTATTAACAAAATAGTGATACAGTTTCATCGGAATCGTATAAACACAGCCGGCATACATATTAAGCAGGGGCCCCCAATAGGTATCCTCATAGGTAAGACCTTCTGTAAAAGAAATCTCATGCTCCACCAGTAACTTTCGTCGTATTAATTTACAATACGCAATGTACTTCATCGCCTGGGTATGATAGAAGTCTTTACGTTCTGCCTCTCCTTCGACTTTCCACTCTCCTCCTTGCAATTTTGAAGCTCTGTTCTCAAAGTAAACAAGTTCTGTCGAGGTATCTCTTCCCATATCACATGCGACCACATCATAGATTCCTTGTTTTGCTCTCTCATATAAGAGTTGAAAATAATCCTTCTCAATCCAGTCATCCGCATCGATAAATGCAATCCATTCACAAGAGGCATACTGCAGACCAATATTACGAGCTCTCCCTTGCCGCCCATTATCCGGCAGTGCCACAATGCAAACATTATCAGAATGGTTTTTCTCCCAGTCCTCTAATTTTTTCAATGTATTATCTGTAGATTTATCATCCAGACATATAATTTCAAGATTATCGATTCCAAAGGTTTGCGCCTCCAGAGAATCAAACAATCGATTCAGATATGGTTCAACATTATAGCATGGAACGATCACGGATATTTTTCTCATGCAGTTACTCCCCTATTGTTCCTCGGACTTTCTATTATTACGAATCACCAGGTCGAAATCTTCCTCCCTGATCTCGGACATTTTTTCTATCCCATAAATGGGAATTTCTTTGATACTCACTTCCAAAGCCTTCTCATTTTCTTCAATCCCAACTATCTTTGCATTCGGATACAGATATTGTAACCTCGAAATTGCATTTCCACATCCTGCTCCATAATATAGAAATTGATATTCTTTTTCTCTATCATATCCCTTTTCTTCAAGCGATTCTATCAAAGAAAGCTCCTCTGGCATCATGGCTGAGTAAAGAAAAAGATCAAAGCCCCATTTCCTTTCTATTTTCAAGCGATTTCGTTCATATACTTCTGCAATATCTTTCCGTTCCGAAAAACTCTGACTGCCGGCATGATAAATAAAACTATTATGACATATCCCCAATCGGTATCCTTCCCTTTTTATTTGGAAACTCAAATCATCATCTTCAAGATATCCCGGAGAAAACTGCTCATCAAAGCCCCCAATCTTGTCATACACTTCACGCTTGATCATCATTGCAAAACCACATAGTTTACATTTTTCCTCCCAGAAATATCTCATCGGAACATTGCGTTCCGCGCCATATTTTACATATGCTTCAGGCAATTCAAACGTTGCCTCTTCCATCTGATCAACAGTTCCATAATTTTGCATACTTCCGACAGCACCTATATCCGTTGCTGCATATAATCCCATTCTCAACCAGAACAACGCGTTTGGAGGTACTCTTGTGTCATTATTTAAAAAGAAGATATCTTCACCCTCAGGAGCGTGCTTTGCCGCTTCATTACACCCACTCGCGAACCCCATATTTTCATCCGAAAGTAACAGTGTCATTCCATAATCCGGCTGATTTTTCAACCACTCTGCCACTCCATCCGTAGATGCATTATCAAGCACCACCAGAGAATAACTCTCCGGATTGCAATTGATATAAATACTCTCCAGACATTTCTGCATCATATAAATATTATTATATGACAGAATCACAAAGCAGGCTTTTCGTACATGGACTTTACCGGTTGCCTTTAAAGTCTCCTTCTTCTCCTCAAGCTCCCTTCTCTTGGCAGAAACCGGACACAGAAATGCGGCATTTTCGTAACACAAAAAAGCCTGATCTATGTTTTTGTTCTCCAACTCTCTTCCTAATGCTTCATAAACCATCCAAGTATCAGCCGAAAGATATTTTAATCTCTCAGCCATCTTTTTTTCTTCATCCTCTCCAAAAGCTCCATAACTGATATCAGTACAAGATTGTGAATTATCATCTGACCAGATTTCCCGGTACCCTTCTTTAAACTCCAACTGTGCAGCCTGAAGCATCTGTTTGGGTGTCAGCTTTTCCTGATAATAGGGATTATCAAACAAATTTTTATGATCTTCCCTGACCGAATGTCCCTTCTCAAAAGAAATCGCATCAAAGTCTTTTGAAAGCCATGAAAAATCCCTGTCGCTTATTGTATCAGGATCAAAAAACTCTCCTCCCAACCTGAAGGAATGCCACTCACGTAACGCATAAACCGCCGGATAGCGCATTGCCACATAGGTACCATAAGTCTCAAACTCACTAAAAGCGGAGGCTTGTATTTTTTCTTCCGGTATCGCATTCAAAATCTTCTCCCAGAAATACTTTCCCCGGATCGAAGTATTCGATTCAATTTCCTTTATCAAAGCACGCATGATCTCTGTCCTGATCAACATATGCTCCGATATGAAAGAACCCTCGATCACTTTTTTGAATCCCGGTAAGATCCTGCCAAGTGTTTCAAAATATTCCGCGTGAAACTCATGTTTAAGGTCCAGGTACGGTCTCCCTGTCTCCTTTTGAAACATAGATAAAGGTTTACACGGAAGCGTATCTCCATCCCATACCATGTAGTACTCATCCTCACACTGCATGGCATACTGCATCTTAAGAAACTGCTGATAATACCATCCTGTTACACCTCGCGGCAGCTCTCTCCCGTCAAGAAGCCTTTTCATCCGTTCTTTGACGCAATTATGTACATCGGCAAATCTCAGAATGGTATCCTCATCGATCGCACTGATCTGTTCATCAAATCCATCTTCTCTGACTAACTTCTCCACTTCTTTATTCCCGACAAAATACAATTCACCATATGAAATATTTCCCACAATTCGGTCATAATGTCTCTTTAATCTCTGATAATCATTCGGTATTGTCATGATCAAGGTGTCAAATTTTATATCGCTCATAAGAACCCTCTAAAATCCTTCTGCATTATTGTAACATTAGGTACTTTATGCTTTATTTTTTAAGCATAAAGCACTGCCAATTGTCATATCATCAGTTTATCAAAAATACAACCTGTCATCAATAATTTTACGACTTTTCTGCGTTTTGTTTTCTTTTGACAAAATATCCCCTGCATAGTATCATAATTGTAATACTATGAAAAAGAGGTTCCTTATGCAATTTCTTCAGGAATTTAAACTCACCCTACAAAAAGCCATTCAATCCGGCCTTATCCCGGAAGCCCGTTCCATGGTGCAGAGTTTTCATCGGACTGGTGCTCCTTATGACGCCCAAATCTACTATCTGGAAGCAGCACTGTGTTACTATGAAGCACATTATCCCCTTGCTCTCCTATTTGCCCGACTCGGATATGAACGCTTTCCTGATTTTGAACCTTTTGAGGAACTTTTAGCCCTTCTTTCAGATACCGAACAGGAATGGGATCATTATCTTCCTTGTCCTACTTTCGATTGCACTTTTTTAAACCAAAAGCTTCGAATTGTCATTTATGAAAATGTATCCGAATTAATGGACTACACCGCCCGACAGTTTCACAATGCATTCACATTGCTCGGGCATGAAGTAATGATTTTTGATCATAAGGATTTTACTGCATCCTCCAAAGAGCTTCTATCATTTGCCGATCAGGGGATTGATTTCGTTTTACTTTTCAATAATGCCGGTTCACAGATTACAACCACAAATGGACAAAATATCTGGGACTTACTTGGTGTGACCTGTTTTGACTATCTGTTTGATCATCCACTATACTATAAAGATGATTTGACAAGACTCCCCCGGTGCGGCGTTGTCACCTGTGTGGATCGTAATCATGTCCGTTTTATCCAACGCTTTCATCCAAATATACGGGAAGTCTTTTATTTTCCGTTGGGAGGCGAATATCTTCCCCTTCCCCAAGCCGTACCCTGGGAAGATCGAAAAATTGATGTCTTGTATGTGGGAAGCTTAAAGAATGTTAAGGATGCGCCTCAAAACGCTTTATCTCAATATCTGACAGATTATCTGATCGCACATCCTTCATGCACAACAGAAGCTGCTTTTGAACGGTATCTGTCAGCTCTTTTGTCCAGTCAGGCAGCACCTGACAGAGAGAACTTATCATTAGAAGATGTGGAGGAATTATCTGCCAAAGTTTCCTCAGATATAATAGACATGGATTCCGAAACACCTTCTGTTCCAGTGCCGGAAAAACTCCTTTGGGATGTTCTCTGGAAATATCGCTTTGTTGACATGTCTGTAAACGCCTATTATCGGGAAAAAATGATAGCTATGCTGGTAAACAGCGGCATTCCTGTAACTGTTTATGGCTATGGATGGGAGCAGACAGATTTCTTTCACAACCCCTGTTTTCATTATGGCAAAACCATTGATCAGACAGAGTGTATTCAAAAAATGCATCAAAGTAAAATCGTACTCAACAGTATGCCATGGTTTAAAAATGGTACACATGATCGTATTTTTAACGCCATGCTGAGTCACGCTGTCTGCGTCACAGACGATAGTGTTTATTTGAAAGAAACTTTTACAGATCAGAAGGAACTTGTCTATTATCAGCTGGACGCTATTGACAAATTGCCTGAGATTGTAAAAAAACTTCTGGATAATCCGGCAAACGCCATTGAAATTGCGGAAAACGGTTATCAGGCAGCTATCCTCAAACATACCTGGGAAAATCGTGCAATGGAATTAGTGAAAAAATATCACCATTTATCCTCCGCAAATTAAGTGTCCTAATATATCAAAAACCTGACTGATCAGTCAGGTTTTTGAGTATCTAAATAAACTTTTGAAATTTTAGCAAATACATCAAGAAATGGAACTATCTCTCGCTCTATGCAATCCGCTGTTTTTACATCATCATGGGCTTTTAACGCCTCATTCATATTCTGAATCCGCTGTTCAATGGCATCCTTCTTAAAAACTTCCTCGTTTTCACGAAAGCTGTCGGCAGTCGCATTAAAAATTTCAATCATCAGATTCAGACCTTCAATCGCCTGATTTAACAGATCAACCGTATCTTCCTGTTTATCACCACGTAACTCACCCGAAATCGTATGAAAAGCCGGTATCAGCTTTGCAATGTAATCAATGGCAAATGTCAGTGCTTCATTCTGCTGTACTCTTAAATCATCCATGATCATTCTCCCCTTAATCATTCATTATCGTATCAAATATCTCGTCAGACATTTCATATAAACAGAAATCCCTAAAAGGATTATCGGCCCTTTTCTTTATTTTCTTAACAGGTTTTGTGAATTTATGAGGCTTTATGTAGAAAAATATTTTTCCATCTCAGGAAATCTTCTTCTGTCATCTCATTTTCAATTGTCCGCAATATATCCATCACCCATTTATACTGCGGTAAATTCAGATAATAATTCATCGCATAGTTTGGGAAAAACGCCTTTGCTATTTTACCGATTTCTGAAAGTTCGTGCGGAAGATGCTCAAACCTCCGTACAATGGGTATAAATGTTTCTGCATATCCCACCCTCATGAAGTTCGCTTCTATAATATCATAATAATCTGTTAAAAGTCCTCTCTTTTCGCATTCTTTAACCATTTGGATTTGAACAGACATCCGATCAAACTGTCCATAATCATTTTTCATACATCCAAAGGTAGTCCCTTCCTGATTGATTCTATACCCATATAAGCATTTATCGTAGTATGCATATCGTTTCATATACAAATGCAATAGCAACATAAAACTTGTATCCTCGTATTTCAATCCCTCCGCAAACACTATCGCATTCTCCAGCAGAAAATCCTTTTTATATATTTTATTCCACGGATATCCGTTTTTACATCCTACCGCATAAAACGCACGTCTCCTCCTGTCATCCGACAATTCATATACTTTGACTGCATCCGCGTCTTCTCCACTGATAATATTATCTTTTAGGCTGTCATCATGATAACTTGTAACATAATTGAACTCCAGAACATCTGCATCATACTCCACTATCTTTTGATAAGTCTCCTCAATCGCATTCTCTAACAACCAGTCATCTGCATCTACAAACATGATATAAGGAGCCGTCGCATAAGAAAGTGCTATATTTCTGGCATATCCTGCCCGATTATTCTGATCTAAGGCTATGAGAATAACAGAATCCGAATATTGACTCTCGTATCGCTGCAAAATATTCAAAGTATTATCCGTCGAACAATCATCCACCACGATAATCTCTATATCCTCCAATGGAAATGTCTGTTGTAAAATAGAATCCAAAGCTTCCTTTATATATTTTTCCACATTATAACAGGGTATTATAACGCTGACCTTCTTCATAGAACTTCTCTCCCCTATCAGGAAACTACTCTATCTCACATTATCAACATCTCAATCAGCTTCAATTTATTGGAAACGTTCTACTTTCCAAAACCATTCTAACATAACACTTAATATCCCACAATCTAAAATCCAAAGCAATAGAGATTTAAACGGATTCTGACTCGAAATTGCCGTTGCATTTTAAGTATTGAGCATGCTATTATCTATTTAAGACTTACCTATCTCAATCGTAATGATGCAGAATAAAACTGTGAGGGGAACTGTATATGTATGATGAAATCATTGATGCAATTGAACAAGGCAATTACTCTGAAGCTTTAAAACACGCTAAGCAATATCCCCAGGATAAAATTGACGATACATATGCAGTCCTCGTAGCCACAATATGCATGCATTTTGGTGAATTTGAGTACGCCTTTGACTACATTCGAAACGGACTTCAATATAATTATAAAAATTATGAGCTTTATCTTATACTTGGGACTTATTATGCTTCAACCAATCCTGTCCAAGCTAAACTTTGTTATGAGAACGCTCTTTACTATTGTGATTCAGAAGATGACAGAAACATTATCGAATCCTATCTCAATGCTCCCGATATTCGCTCCGTACAGATATCACCTACATCCATTGTCATATTGTCTTATAATCAACCGGATTTGACACAAAGTGCTTAAATCAGATTTACACTAATAACGATCTTTTTTCTTTTGAGGTCATTATTGTTGATAACGCTTCCAAAGAAGAAACCATTTTCTGGCTGCACGACATCGAAGATAATCCTGAATATGATAACTTAAAAATCATATACAATACTGATAATATGGGGTTCCCATATGCCTGCAACCAAGGTATTGATATTTCTTCTACGGATAATGATATTTTCCTGCTTAACAATGATGCCTATCTATTCCACAATTCGTTATTCTGGTTAAAAATGGGACTTTATTCCGCCTCTAACATAGGAGCTGTTGGACCGGTTACCAACTGTGCCGTTAATAATCAAATGGTTCTCCCTATAACGAGTTCATTTGATTTTTGTTATGAATATGCTCTTAAATGCAATATACCTCACCTGCATCCTTACGAAGATAAGATATTTCTTGTGGGATTTGCATTGCTAATTAAACGGAAGGCATTGAATGAAATAGGTCTGTTGGATACCTTCTTTTCGCCCGGACAATTTGAGGATGATGACTACGGAATTCGCTTAAAGTCAGCTGGTTATAGAGTTATCTTATGCCATAACAGTTTTGTTTATCATATAGGAAACGGCGGCAATCCGGAAGGCCGCTGGAATGATGCTTCTTTTCTCAATCGTCAGAAGTTTAAATCTAAATGGGGATTTGACTTATTATATTACAATTATTCCCGTTATGAAGTGATTAAAAAAATCTCTGATACTGCAGATAAATCTATTAAAGTATTAGAAGTTGGCTATGCTCTGGGTGCTACATTACAAAGAATTCAGTATTTATGGCCTAATTCAGAAATATTTGGTATAGAATATAATGATAAGATCGTCAAAATAGCCAACAATATTTTGACTACATAATCTGCTCAGATGTATTAGAGCATCTTCGGCAACCTGAAGACACTTTGCGTCGATTAATTCCTTTCATGAAGGAAAATGGACGAATCATTTGTAGTCTTCCAAACATTATGCATATTTCTGTGATTATGCCTCTTTTAAAAAATGGGCTCTTTGAGTATCAGGATTCCGGCATTCTCGACAAAACTCATTTAAAATTCTTCACACGAAACAGCATTATCAGACTCGCTCAAAATTTAGAATTAAGCATTGAAGAAATGGACGAAAAATATACTCCGATCTCAGAGTCACAGCAAGGCTACTTGGCAAAATTATCCTCCGTGATAGGAAATGACAACCTGAAGGATTTTGAAGTACTTCAATATATTTTTACCCTAAAAAAATAAACAATCTTCCCCAGTCTGTGCTGGGGAAGATTGTCCCTTTACTCTAACATAATACCCTTTCTTTCCAGATATAACCACAACAACTTTTTCGTCTCCTCTAAAACACGATTCTTTTCAGCTTTACGAAACAAATCCGAAATCACAAAGTCTAATAGCCCATTTTCGCTAATATCATCAATATATTTGACAATCATTCGGCAACGGGCATCACAATAATTTGCAACGGATGATGAAATTCCCCCTACCGAAGTACTGGTTTCAACAAGCACCTCATCTACAAACCCAATCATACCCGCTTTGGCAATTCGCACAACTAAATCCCAATCCTCCAGAGCAGGTGTAAATATACGTTACTTTCCAGTTGCTCCCTGTCATGGGAATCCGGTACACGCATTTTATCAGCCTTCTGATATGCTGAATAAACCATAAGATAATCCTTGTTATTCTCCCAATAATCCATCTGCTTTTTCAGTTTATCCACTTTCCATATATCATCACTGTCCTGAAATGCTATTATCTCATGGCTCGCAAGCTCAACTCCCTTATTGCGTGCTGCACATACCCCTTGATTTTTTGAAAACTTATGATAGACGACTCGCTTGTCTGCGAGTGAACTGACATACTCATCTGTCTGATCTGTTGATCCGTCATCAATGATAATCAATTCAATATCCGAATAACTCTGTCCCAGTACACTTTCCACAGATAATTGCAGTTTTTCTCTCCGATTGTAGGTGGGAATAATCACACTGACCGGTTTCATACGCTTATCCTCTCTTTTTTGCTCTTTTTAGCTTCCTATTGCATCATTGAAACATCACATCAATCCTGTTATCGTAGGTATGATTCTCGCAAATCTTTCGATATCCATTTTCAGCGATCTCCAACCGTTCTTTCTCATGACTCAGATAATATTCCGTCTTTTCCAGTAAATCCTCATAACTCTCATAATAAACAAAATCCTCACCCGGCACAAAAAACTCCATAAAATCTGCCTGATAATTTGTCAAAAGAAAGCCTCTGCTTCCCATGATATCCATTGCCCTGAGGGGGATTCCATTCACAATACTTTTTAACGTGATGTTCAGATTGATCTTTGCCCGGCTGAAGGCAAGCGGCGCTTCCATATAATAATCTACCTTTCCGCAGTTATGTACCTTTTTTAATAACGGCGTTGGTTCCGGTGTGTAAAGATTCAAATAATACCGTTCTGACAAAAGCGCTAAAATCTCACTGCGCTCCATAGCTGTAATCTTACGGTCCAAAAAATAAGTCGCAAATGTCCACTCTACTGTTTCAAATCCATCGCCATTCTCTGTAACCGGGCAGACCTTACGCATGTTATCTATGATCTGCGGAGTCAGAAGCCTTTCTAAAAAATTGACACCATACACATTCTTCTGGGCACTCATAAGCCCTTCCAGATAACCTCTGGTATACTCATCCAGCTCTTTCAGGTGCCGAAACATATGCTGATGTTCCTCTGAATAAGTGGATCCTGTAAATGCGATATCACAGACATACTTACTTTTGTCAGATGAAGCCTGTATCACCCTCATATTATGCCCTGGATCTGCGGCCATTGGAAGAAAACGGACCGTCTTAATCCCCATCTCTACGAATCTGGCGTATTCTGCACTGTCAAACAGATATACCCTGTTGGTCTCATATTTGACTGTCTCTGAATATAACTGTATAAAAGGACTGTCATACACCCAGGACACATAAATCACACGACACGCTTTACACGCCATGGCTGCTACCGGAAAATAATTGAAGCTGAACACATAATCATACTGCCCTCGAAGCAGTTCTTCCGCTATGGCAACCGTCAGTTTTTCTCCCCTTCTGGTATCTTCCACATCTCTTGCAAAAGGAAAACGTATGACTTCGTACCCTTTTTTCTCCAACGCTGCTATCATATATTGATTGGCAAAACTTGCCCATTCGAGAAAAAGAATTTTCATAGCTTTTTTCCTTTCCGTTTCTATGTTACAATACACTTAATATCACTATTTTCATTATATTTTTATTTGGACGAAAAAACAAGACTGGAGATGCCCATGCGTAACGAAAAAATCAATATCTTTGTAATGACACATTGTAAGTTTGAATGTCCCCGGCATTCCATCTATATCCCGCTTCAGGTAGGTCATGCTCTGCATGATGATTTAGGTTATATCGGTGATGACAGTGGCGACAATATCTCAGTCAAGAACCCTTATTATAGTGAACTGACAGGCTTATACTGGGCCTCTCACAATGTAGATGATGCAGATTATATGGGTTTGTGCCATTATCGGAGATTTTTTTTGAATGAATCCGGTATTATTATGAATGCGCAGGATTATTCAGATATCTTTCAAGACTACGATATCATTCTGCCAAAAGCTACCCTTCACCCCAAACCGTATCGTGAAGTATATGCAGAAGCCCACAATCTGCAGGATCTTCTGCTTGTTGGAAAAGCAATCGAAAAGTTGCATCCGGAATATGCTCCGTATTTCCGGGAGGCTCTCGAGTCTAACCTTGTCTTCAGCGGCAATCTGTTTGTCACAGACAGCACCCGTTTTAAAGCTTATACTAACTGGCTGTTTTCCATTTTTGATGTGGTCGAAGGCCAAATAGACCCGGATCGATATGACAACTACCATAAGCGTGTTTATGGCTTTCTCTCAGAGCAGCTACTCAGTGTATGGGTTGCCAAAAATGAATTGACCGTTTACGAAGCAAACGTCGGTATCACGCAGCTCAAATCCGAAACTGCCGAGTTAAAGGCTTCTTTGTGTACGCTTGCTTCCGCCGGAACCCTTGAGGGAGTAAAACAGGCATTGGATCTGTTCCGTACCACACTGAAAGCTCGCCCTGATCTTTTACTGCCCGCCTCTGATCTGGACGGCGAACTTACTGATATGTTTCGTGTTTTACATGTTTTGGAACTGGAATTACAGGAGAATAATTATACCAACAATACATTTAACTGTATGTTCTTTTTATCTACTGATTTATCTGTTCTAGTGAAACAGTTCAGATTAATAACATCTATCCTGCTTCATGTAGTCCAAAACACAGCATCAGAAGTAGAAAAAGATTATTTAAGAGATTCTCGTATATCAGATTCGCTTTATGACACCATCAGATCACTCCATCCCGAGTTGAAGTGATCGCCAAATTATATTTCAGAAAAAAGATCTTCTTGCAATTCTAAATTCAACTTACTTTTATCTTGGTAAATAAGTGGATTATTAGCCACATTCGGAAATGCTTCTAATAACTCTGTTTTTATCATAGGCAATCTGCTTCGAAAAACGTCACTATTACCCATTTCCAGACATTTTTTCTTGAGCATAAACACAGACCCGTATGCCGCCCACTCCAACTCTTTAATCACACTCATCCCATATTTATAATATGACTTCCAGAGTACAACCCATGTTTCCACCAATTCATCTACATATTCCAACGCTGTTTTTGAATTCCAAATTCCTTTCGGATTTCTTCGATAGTAATAAAGCGCATCCGAAATGCAAACCATGCGCTTCAACGTAAACAAACATGACGCATGAAACAAAGAATCTTCCGAAATGTGTTTATCGTCCGGAAAAGAAATATTATTCTTTCCCAGAAAGTCCTTTGAGTACAACTTGCCCCATATCCATCCCGCCAACGCTTCATCCATGATCAACAAAGCAAACGAGTCTTTATTTGATGTTTCATATAAATGTTCTCTCTTTGCCGAATTTCCGATTATACTATCATTTTCAAACATATAATAGTTACATGCAACCACATCCGCTCCATGCGCTATTGCTTGTATATAAAGCTTCTCTAATGCTTCCGGTGCCAGCAAATCATCCGAATCCACAAAAGATATATAACTTCCTGTTGCATATTGCATCCCTATATTTCGTACTTTCCCTACAAATCCGCCACTTTGTTCTGTACATTTAATCAAAAGAATAGTATCCGGATACTTTTTTTCATATTCTTCAATGATCATTATAGTTGAATCGCTGGAACAATCATCTACAATTATAATTTCCATTAGTTCCAAGGGAAAAGTTTGATTAAGAATACTTTCGATACATTGTGCGATATATTTCTCTCTGTTATAACAGGGAATAATCAAAGAAATCTTCTCTCCCTGCCTATTACTCAATTGTTGAAATAATTTAATATCCACTTATTTTTCCTCACCATATAATGAAAAAGGGGAGCGAAATCGCTCCCCTCTGGTAGTTGCAATGATTCATTAGCCAAGTAATGATAATACACCCTGATTTGACTGGTTAGCCTGTGCCAACATAGACTGTCCTGCCTGAGCAAGGATGTTATTGTTGGAGAACTTAACCATCTCAGTAGCCATATCTGTATCACGGATAGCAGATTCAGCAGCTGTGGTATTCTCTACTACATTGTCTAAGTTCTTGATGGTATGCTCTAATCTGTTCTGTACAGCACCGAGATCAGATCTCTGCTTAGAAACGCTCTCAAGAGCTGTCTTGATCTTTCCAATTGCCTCCTGAGCTTTTGAATTATTTGCTCCGGCCACGGTAACACCTGTCAAGCCAATAGCAGATGCTTTCATCTTGTCAATCGTAATGCCGATAAACTGACCAGCCTCTGCACCAACTGCCAAATTCTTACCTGTAAATGTACCGTCTAACAGATTCTGCTCATTGAATGTAGTCGTAGAAGCAACTCTATCAATTTCAGATACAAGAGCCTGTACTTCTGCATTGATATAATCACGATCTTTGCTAGTCTGGGTATCATTAGATGCCTTAACTGCCAGCTCATTCATACGCTGTAACATATCGTGTACTTCACCAAGAGCACCTTCAGCTGTCTGTACGCAGGAGATACCATCCTGTGCGTTAGCAGAAGCCTGTGTAAGACCTCTTACCTGACGTCTCATCTTCTCGGAAATCGCAAGACCTGCTGCATCATCTGCTGCACGGTTGATCTTGTAACCGGAAGATAATTTCTCTGTAGACTTAGCCTGTGATGAAGTTGTAACGCCTAACATCCTGTTAGAATTCATTGCTGTAAGATTGTGTTGTACTACCATAATATATTCCTCCTTGAATTTGAATCGGCTTCCCTGCCGAGTTTAGTCCCCTTTCCAATGGGATCTGCACGGCCGTTTGCGTCTCCTATTAAATTGGGGTGGTTAAAAGTAATTGTTTTACTTGTATTATATATCGGACATTGTCCAATATACTTAATACCTTTTTTTAAAAAAATCGAATTTTTTTTAATTCTTTGAATCCAGAAAATGAGGCGGAACATGGTTGCGGTTTTTCATATTATTATAATAGTTTAAAGCCGTCTTGCTCCCGACCCTGCCGGTCTTGATCCGGTCTCTTTCCGTTTTAAAAAAGTCTTCCAGCGCTTTCTTATTGCGCGCTTCTCCCGCCTGAATTGTTACACTTTTCTCTGTGATTGCCGAAATCAGCGCTTTCATTTGCAGGATTTCTGTCGCATATGGCTTTCTACCCTCATCCGTAGACAGTTCCTTCTCCACATAATGAAAGACTCTGTCAAAACCTTCATCCAGTTCATCCAATTCACTGATCAGCCCGTCTTTTTCCTCAGCCTCGCGGTCAAAGGCATCCTCATCGAGTGGCTCCGTTTTGATGATATCCGTCTGCTTCCGGTTAATCTGTATGATCTGCGATAACACCTTGTCTTTCTTTTGTAAACTGTCAATCAATATTCCTATGTACTGTTTCGTCATATCATCACCTACGATACCGGGATCTTATTGCGCCGCATAACTTCCTTCCATGTGTCCCTCATGGAGCGGATATGTGTATTGATCTCCTCCAGGATTTCTTTGTCTTTACTGATATTGGCTTCGATCAGCCTCTGCTGAAGATACACATATACCCTGTCAAAATCCTGTGCCACCGGATATTTCATATCCAGTGTAGCGCGAAATTCTTCAATGATCTTTTGCACCCTGATGATATTGTGGTTCGCTTTCTCCATGTCCTTCTTCTCGATGGCGATGATCGCCATGTTACAGAATTTGATTGCGCCCTCATAAAGCATCAGCGTAAGCTCTGCCGGCGATGCTGTCAATATTTTACTGTTATTGTATTGTGCATATGGATTCGGTAATGCCATAGTACAACCTCCTGTTGTTATGTCATTTTACTACATGCCTAACATACCGGATATCGCGCTGGTCTTGGAAGACAGCTTGGCAAGGGCAGTCTCCATCTTACTGAACTTACTGTACCATTTATCCTCCATGTCTTTGATCTTCTGCTCCTGTTTGGAGATTTTGCTCGTATAATCATCATACTCGCTTTTCATTTCCAGATCATTGTAGAAGGTCATAGCGCTTGAGAGTGATGTCTTAGCCATCAGCTTCTGCATCTGGGTATAGACACCGTTGGTCAGCTGCTGGAAAAAGTCTGCCACCAGATTCGGATCGCTCGCAATCGCGGCCTTTAATCTGTCTTCTTTCTGCGCAGAATATTCATCATCCGAATCTCCGTCTATATGTAAGGCATATCTGTCTTTATAAGTCGTATCAAAGTAGCTTCCGGTATTGATGCCAAAATCAGATAAATAAAATTTCTTATCACCAATCTGAATACCGGCTTGCATATACTGGCTCAGAGTATCCTGAATGCTTCCAAGAGAAGAATCTTTCCGAAGCAGGGAATCCTTGATCTTCTTCTCCCACTCCTCTACCTCGTCATCAGACATCGCTTTCTTCTCTTCGGAGGTAAGCGGCTGATATTTATCCGCGGAATCTGCTCCGTAAAGAGTCGAAATCTCATTGATCAATTCATTATAAGACTTCAAAAAGCTTTTGATCTGATCATAAATACCGTCATAATCCGTCGAGGTAGTAAGTGTTACCTCAGAATCTGTCTTTTCATTTACAGAAAACGTCAGACCATTTACGGTAAAGGTATTACTCTCAAAGCTGAAATCCGCACCATTCAGTTTAATCTCGGCATTGCTGCCTGAAATACGAGTGGCTTTCTCCGAAAAAACAGGACTTTCAGCGGTATTTCCCAAAGCATAATTTGCCACCTCGATCTTTGCTGCGTCTCCGCTTGCAAGATATTCGCGGTACAGTGCTTTTGTCTTATCATTTTCGTTATCCGCATCCACTTTATTGATGCCAAGCTTCGTCAGTACATCAAAGCTTGCCCGGTCATTTGCTGCAAGTGCAAAGTCTGCCTTTTCTCCGGTGGACGTGGCGCTGATAAAGAATCTCTGGTTCGTCTCGTCAAAGCTGGCGTTCACGCCTGCTTTCTTCAACTGGCTGACCACATCTCCAATAGTCGAAGCACCGCTCAGACTGATGTCTGTCGTTTTGTCTCCGGTCGTCAGAGTAAAGCTGAGGGAATCTCCCTCTGAAAGCCCCATCCCCGTCATCTCGCTCAACTTCGTTGTGGATGTGTAGGATGCTCTTTTCCCTTGATCATCGGTAAGCTCAGCGCCGGTCAGATAGCCGGATTTGGCCAGCTTATCCACTTTAAGAGTCTGCACGCCGTCCACTGCATTACTTCCGGATACCACACTTACCGCATTCGGATTGGATACCTTTGTCGCTTTCTTCTTATAAGCATCCGAAAAACGCATGTTACTCAAGGTCTTCTGATGAAAACTGAAGATCTTGGAATTCAGCGTCTTCCATGCGGTCTGCTTCCAGCTCAGCTTCGTCTGGTCTTTGACGATCTTTTGTTTTTTATAACTCTGGGCAGATACGAGTTCGGATATGATAGACTCTGTATCCAACCCGGAGTTCATACCTGTGATACGTATCATAAGCGAAACCTCCTATCGCTTCTCATCCACCAAAATACCTGCCATCTCCCAGACTTTGGCGATCATGTCCAGAGTCTTCTCGGGCGGCAGTTCTTTGATGACCTCTTTGCTCTTTTTATCCACAATCTTGATCGTAACACGGTTCGTCTTGTCATGGATGCCGAATACCGCTTCGGAATTGGCATTCTTATTAAACTGCTCAACCGCCTTTTTGATCCTCTCGTTGGTTATCTGCTGCTGTTCTTCCTGTGTGCGGGCTGCCTGCTGGTAATAAGTTCCCTGTCCCTGCGCATCCTGTCCGTCCGCACTGCTCTCCTGCGTCTTCGCGACGCCGGCTGTCGTCTGATCAAGCTTCGCTCCTGTCTCCTGTGCAGCAGCATCCGTGCCGTCTGCAGGAATCCCCTCTACCCTTACCGGTTTTGCGGCCGGAGTCACCTGCGCCTGATACGTCATCATACTTCCTAATGGTTCAATAGCCATTCTGATCACCTCCATGTGTCATGCTATACGATTGCTGTCCCTCAACAGCTATAAATTGATACCTCATTGTTACTATCGGCTTACATACACCAAAAGTTTACCCTTATTTGAAGAGATTTGCAAGAGCTTCCAGTCCTTCGATCTCCATTGCCTCTTTGTTTGCTTCCTGGATCTGGAGATAGACCTCCTTACGGTATACCGGTACTTCCTTGGGAGCCGCGATACCGATTTTCACCTGCTCTCCCTTTACCTCCAAAACTGTGATCTCGATATTATTGTTGATCACGATCGCTTCGTTTTTCTTTCTTGTCAGTGCCAGCATATCATTCACCGCCCTTTCTCGCCTTTAAGATCTCGTAAATCGGGAATTTCACATCGCAGTCCTTGCCCTCTGCGATGACCTGACACGCTTTGCAGGTATTGGCATTGATCACGATGGGACCTTTTAGATTGGCAGTCATCTTAGTGATATCACTTGGTACGGTAACTGTGACCAGTACTAAAAGGCTGTCCTGATCAAATTCCCCCAGGGATTTTAGCCATTCTTCCTCCACCTGGGGATTGTAGTCCTCAAGTATGGAAAGCGGATTGATGACCGGCATGGCAAAGTTCGGCTCCTGCATGGACTGCAGCCACTCCAGGCCTCCCGCTTCGCTTTTTTCCGTGTCGTAGATCAGTGCAAACTCTTTCAGATCCGGAAATCCCACAAGCCCGTTCACGAAGGTGATGATCTTATCATCTTCTATATCGATTTCCCCAAAAATACGTGTTGTAATCTGCATACCTTCTACTCTCCTTTTCGTTTATTCTCTTATGATAGATAAGATGTCGGGTTCAAAACCCGATATCCGAATCGCTCCGCGCTTCGCACTCCCGCAATCCTGATATCATAGATAATTAAGTAACGTAGTCTGGGCGATCTTGCCGGTCGCCATAAGGGCAGCCTGATAAGAAAGCTCCACACTGCTTAAATTGATAGCTACTTCCGTAATATCCGCATCTTCATTATCGGAAGTAAGCTCTTTAAAACTGGTCTGCTGGGCAGAAAGGCGATTGGCCACCAGATCCACTCTCGCCTGACGGTTGCCGGTAGCGGTAAGGGCTACGTTCGCTCTGTCGATATATGCCTGTGTTTTGGTAATACCTTTCTCAAAGTCTTTTTGCATCTTGTCCTTGAGCATATCGCCTGCTTTATTTGCCGCATCCAGCCGCTCCTGTACCTGTGTCGCCGTGGGATCGGTAGTGCTGTCTGAGCGCTTCAGAAGGGCTTTCAGATCGGAGATCTTTGCCTCCATATCGATCACATTCTGTATTGAGGTCACAAGCTCATCCACGTCTCTTCCCATATCCAGCGTATATACTTCTTTTGCCAGTGTATTCACACGCACAGTCTGGTTATAGCCCACATCATAATTGATGATCTGTGCGTTGACATTCAGCGGATCCAAAAATTCCTCGTTGTATTTTTTGACCGTACCGTCTTTGTCCGTGGTCTCGCAATAATAAAAATGCTCCGGTCGCAGATCGCCTGCAACAAATTTGGACTTTTCGTAGGTGATGGCGATTTCTCCTTCATCAACGTCCTGTGTCGCCACATCATCGATGGTCGCCTGTAATGCTGCATAAGACGCATCATTCAGCAGAATCTCGCCTGTCTCCGGTATAAAGATGGCTTCCGCTGTCCCTTTGGTGATTTCCATATACGGATCGTCCGTTCCATTGATCGACATAACCTGCGGTGCGATGGAGCCTCCACTGTAATTAATTACCGGAGCCGTTTCATCGCAATTATCATATGCAAGCCTGATGCGGTGGATCGTATTCTGACTGACCTGTGACTCCATCGTGGTCCCGATATCCGAAGTAGTCACTTTATCCAGATCTGCCACATCCACATAGGTAATGTCCTCCACATTGGCCCTGGAAAGCTGCTCCGTGATCTTGTAGGAAGGCGCTTTCTTCGCGTCCGTCGCAAAAGAGAGGGAAAGATCCGTGCGGTAGCCGGTAAACACGTAGCGCCCCGCATAGTCCGCATCTCCGGTAGAATAGATCTCATCTCTGAGCGCCTGCAGGCTCTCTAAGATTTTCTGTCTGTCCTGTGCGGTATCATATCCCACCGAGCCCTTGACACATTGTTTATTCATCTCAGTCAGGACATCCACTGTCGTACTGATGGAAGCCTCTGTCACTTTCAGCCAGGAGGTGGCGTCCGGCACGTTTTTCTCATAGTACTGCGTCACCTGGCTTAAATTGGTGCGAAGCCGCAGTGCACGGATCGCAATAACAGGATCGTCACTGGGTCTTGAGATCTTGGCACCGGTAGACATCTGTGTATTATACTTGTCTTCCAGCTGTTTATTGATATTGATGTTGGACATCGCATTATTCTGAATGATCTTATTCGTAATTCTCATAAATATACCCCCAATTATACACCGGTCTGCAGGATCAGGCGATCGTAGACTTCCTTCATCACCTGGATCACTTTGGACGCCAGTGAATATGCATGCTGGTAAGAAACCAGATTCAGTGCTTCTTCATCCTCATCCACGCCGCTGATGGATTCCCGCTGATTATCGATCGCCAGTGCGATATTCTCAAAAGTAGTGCTGAACGTATTGGCATTGGAAGCATTGAGCGATATGTCTGCCAGAATACATTGTAAAAACTCTTCGGATGAACAGCCTCTGAATTCCATTTTGTCTTTGTTGGTACGAAGATCGATCAGATCCTCGACCACATCATAGGCAGATACGCCCTTGGTCTCACCGGTATGTGTCGGGAACAGTTCCGGATCATCCAGCAGATATTTGTTGATCGAAAAATTACCCGCTGTCATGCAGTAAAACGTATCCTTTACATTGGAAGCATTTTCATCCGGAACGATCTGTGTATTATCACTTTTGTTGAAGGCCACGAAAAACGCCTGTGGCTCGTTGCCGTATCCGTCCACCGCCCCGTCCTGGGTCACGATCTTGTTAAACACTCTCGCATAATTGCGGCACCATTCATTCATCTGTTCCTGATAATAAGGGATCCCCTGATAATCGATGGAATAGCCAACAAATGCCTCCTGTCCGACTTTTGCTTCCGTCGGATCCACATCTGTCGGTTTGGCAGGATCCAAATGGAAAGTATAGGAAACGATCTCTCCATCTGCGCCGTAATCCGCTTCAAAGGAATCATAATAAAACAGTTTGGCATCTGCCGTCAGAGCTCCCGACTGGTTCAAAATCGCCTTATCGAGATCCTTTAACCAGGATCCTTCCACCCGGATCGTAATGCTCTCTTCCGTAGCAGACTGGACATAGCCGCGGAAGTTCTCCTGATTGTTGCCGTCTCTCATCTCGATCAGCCCGCGGAGCGCCCCTCCGATCGACTGATTGTACATATAGAAATTGCGGCCGTCTTTCCATTTGATGTCAAAAAGACCTGTGGCATCCGATTGATTGATGCTGTCAGATGCCGCTCTTGCCACACACTCAAGCTGATAATAATCGGAGCCGTCTACCAATTTCTGTCCGCCGGCAATCTGGACCTGGAATCTTGTCGCTCCGGTCTCTCTGTCCGGTTGGTTGGTATCATAAACCGGGGTTTCCAGACATTTGACATCCACCAGCTCGGAAAGCTGATCAATGATATGATCTCTTTTGTCGCGAAGCTCATTCGCCTTAACCCCTGTCAGTTCGACTACATTGATCTGTTTATTGAGCGATGCGATCTCAGCCGCATGTGTATTGATGCTGTCTGTCACATTCTTGATCTCGGAATTGATATCCAGCTGCATCTTCTCCAGTGTCTGAGCCATCGTATTAAAATAATAGCTCAGATTCTGTGCATAGCCGATAAACTGTGTCTTGGTCGTCTTACTGTCTGCATTCTTCATGACTTCCTGTAAGGACTCGCACATCTGATTATAAATCTCTGTAAATCCCCGAACCGTCTTGTCACTCTTAAAATGATCCTCCATCTGTTTCATATAATTGGCGATCACGCTGTACTCGCCCACACTGGCATTATTATTCCAGTATTTGTAATCATAAAAAGAATCTCTCTGACGGTCGATGGACTCCGTGTCCACACCCGCACCCATACAGCCGTATCTGGCATAGGTACGGATCGCTGTGGCGGCCGTTTGGGTGACAAGCTGTCTGGAGTATCCTTCCGTATTCACGTTTGCAATATTGTTGGCGGTCGTGTTGAGTGCGGCATTGGCTGCCACGAGTCCGGTATAACCGGTATTTAATCCTAAAAATGTTGATGGCATGTATATTCCCCCTCATCCGTCAGATGCTGTATGCGCTTCTTATCGTGTCATTTATCTGTTACTGCTCACAGTCGTCCCGTCTGTGAAAGTAACGGTTTATTGCGCCGCAAATGCGCAGTATATACATATTTGGGCTGTGAATAGCAGTATTTATCTGCCAAGCGCTGTAACAAGATGTTCTATCATTTCATCGACTACGGTGATGTAACGGCTTGCAGCATTGTAGGCATTCTGGAATTTGATCATATTCTCCAACTCCTCATCATCGGAGATGCCGCTGATCTGCTGTCTCGCTGTCTCGATCTGGTTCACTGTGGTCTGCTCGCTGTTATAAACACTCTTAAAAACAGCTCCGGTATTCGCCACCTGTGAAACAATGTTGGAATAGTAATCGATCAGGCTCGATTTGGTCGTCACACTGGGATTGAGTGTATAATTTTCCGACTCCAGTGATTTTTGCAAAAGATCAGCCGTCTCAAAGTCTTCTTCACGAAGGTCATTGATGAATCCGAACAATGTCGGAGTCTTCAATAATTCCGGATTCACGACCAGATTGCCCAGGCTGTAGCGGGTATGCTCCATTCCCTTGGAAATGTCTTCTTCCTCATATTTATCCGCTGCGATACGGGTAAACAGCTGAAGCGGGATCTTTTTCCCATCCGGATCCACGCCGTCTTTCATATAGTCAGACTGTGCATCCGGATCGCCGCTCATGTTCTGCGCGGCTGCATCTGCTTTGTCGGATGCGGTCTTTAACGCTGCGTTGATCTCGCAGACGATATTGTGGATCAGGTTATCAAACTCTGCCTCTACATTCATCAAAACGGAATTGGAGATTTCGTTCGTATAGCTGGTAGAGCTCACCAGATCCGTATAATTCGCTCTATGATCACCACGTGCGAGCAACATCGCCTTCACGCTGCCGATGTCGGTATCCATCGCCGTGGAAATTGTCTGATTCAGATTGTATACGGTTGCCGTGGAGTAATCATATTTCACTTCGCCTGTGACCGGATTGACTTTCTTGACGGCATCGCCCTCCCAAAACGGCGTATAAAATTCAGTCGCCTCGTCTTCATCCAGTCCGATCTGGTTCGCCACTTCACGATTGCAGAGAAGATGCCCCTCCAGGCGAACGGTTACCGAGCCGTCGTTATCCTCTACATACCGGATGTTTCCCAGCGCACCAAGCTTATCCAGCAAAAGATTTCTCTCATCACGCAGATCATTCGCATGCTCCACATCCGAAGCCTCGATCTGTACAATAGCATTATTCAATTCCTTGAGTCTTTTGGAAGTCTCATTGATCTGTTTTACGCCAAGCTTGATCTGCTTATTCAGATTATCCTGATAATTCTTCAAAGCATCGTATACAGAATTGGAGCGCTCAATAAACTCACTGGCTCTGGTCACGAGCAGACCCTGATTCACAGAGCTGGAAGGATTCTTCGCCAGTTCCTTGAGTGCTTCGTAAAGATTGTCGAGAGATTTACTGAAACTCTCTCCATCCAGTTCTCCCAAAAGAGTTTCCGTCTCTGTCAGCACATTATATGATGTTTCATAGAATGCGCTGCGACCGGTCTCTTTACGGTAGGACTGATCCAGGAAAAAATCACGTACAGTACGGATCTGGGCGAATGTAACGCCAAGACCTGTCTGCATGTTTGCCACACTTTTGGTATTGGTCGAAAGGGTAAAATACCGATTATCGTTCAATACGACCTGCTGTCTCGTGTAGCCTTTCGTGCTCACATTGGAAAGATTGTGAGCTGCTGTATTCAGTGCGTACTGCTCTGTCTGTAAAGCACCTGCACCAACATATAAATTGCCGAATAAGGACATACCATCACCTCGTACTTCTACTGCTTGGCATCAAAGCTGCCGTTCCTGTTCCCGATACTGCTGCCGCTCATGGCTGCTGTGCGGTCATAATCCGCAGTGACCGGCGCGCTGTTCATGCTCTTGATGATGTTCATGTCAAATTCCACCATCTCCAACTGCTGTTCGATCAGTGCCCGGTTCTGTTCATTGATCCGTGAGACCGCTCTCACCGCTTCACTCAGCCCGTCTCTTGCCAGAGACAATCGCTTCTGTTCCGCGGGTCTGCCCTCCAGTATCCGGATCAAAGCCTGTAACTTCAGTGTATCCACGTCCTTGTTCAACACATTGGCGATATCCTTCATCACCTCTGAGCGTTCCCTCTCAAGGTGTGTCAGCCGCCCTACAACCTCCTGCTCATCATCCGTGATCTTGCGCAGGACGGAAAGTTCCCCTTTTACGATCACCGGGGTCTTACGCTCAGATAATTCCAAAAGCGTCTTGTATTCTGTGATCTCCTTTTCCAGAATGACTATTAAATTCTCCATTAAGCTTGCCATCGGAATTACCTCTTTCTCATCTGTCTATTCAGTCTTTATAACTAACCCATCAATGCACTGTAAGCATTGTATTTCTCGATCATCCTGTCTGCAAAATCCTCAGCGCTGACCTGATAGGTACCATTCGCAATACCGGCCTTGATCGGATTCACACGCTCAAAACGGATATCATCTGCCTGCGCAACGGCCTTCTTGGCAATGGAAAAATCTTTCCCCGCGCTGGAAATATGAAGAGCATCCGTAAACCCGGTCTTGCCTGCCTGTGCGACTGGCTTCGGTTTGCGTGTATTATAAAGCTGCTGTACCTGTGTATATGCTTCGATACGCATATTCACTCCTCCTTCCTGATTTACTTTCTGCTGAAAATGAAAGTGTCTTACTTTTTTTATCGGCATCCTTAACAAGAACTTTATATGTGCTTTGCAAAAAAACTCTTTACTATTCTCAGCCGTTTTTCCTGTGAAAGCAATGGATTTTACCATTAAAACTCCCTTCGTCCGCCGGATTGTGGTATACTTAGAAAAATGCTATTGTAAGTGAGGTGTCCTGTATATGGAAATGCTATTTTACCGCTATAACAGTATCTGTGAACCGGATCTGATCGCGATCTTTCAAAAATATGGTCTCGACGTTGTAACGATCGAGGAGGAGATCACCAACAAATCCCTGTCCGGAAGCGAACGGCTGAATCTTCTGACCAGAGCCATTGAAAGTCATACCTTCAGCTTTGTGTTCAGTATCAATTTTTTCCCATCCATTTCCGATTTATGCGAGATATACAGGATTCCTTACATTTGCTGGACAGTGGATTCTCCTGTGATGGAGCTTTTTAACAAGGCTGTCCGTAATCAGTACACCCGGATCTTCGTCTTTGACATGGCTCAGTACCGCACCTTATCCCCTCATAATCCGGGGAATATTTTTCATCTTCCCCTCGCCACGAATGTGGAGCGCTGGGATCAGGTCATACGTTGTGCTTCCGCAAAAGACCGCAAAAGCTATGCCTCCGGTATTTCTTTTGTGGGCTCGCTTTACTCTGAAAAAGATCCCTATCAGAAATATCTGTCCGTACACGAACTCCCCGACAAAGCAAAAGGATTTGTAGATGGCCTGATCGCCGCACAGTCACAGATCTACGGATATAATCTGATGGAAGCGTCCCTGACGGATGAGATGATCGCTCTTTTTAAGAAAAAAATGGCTCCCTTATACCCGGACGAAGAAAACTCGGTCATGAATACAGACCGTTATGTCACAGCTCATCAGATCATCGGTATGCACGCCGCCTATGTGGAACGCATTCAGATCCTGAAACGTTTATCGGAAAGTTATCCGGTCGATCTGTACACCCTGAGCGATACCACTGTGCTCAAGGATTGTGTAAACCTGAACGTGAAAGGCTCTGCCCGCACCTTTACGCAGATGCCTCTGATCTTTCATCACAGCAAGATCAATCTAAATATCACCATACGCCCCATCCAGGCAGGGCTTTCCCTCCGGATCTGGGATGTGTTGGGGTGCGGCGGCTTTCTGATCACCAATTATCAGGAAGAGCTTCCGGAATACTTTACCCTCGGAGAAGATCTGGAAACCTTCACCGGGATCGAAGAACTGCATGACAAATGCGGTTATTATCTGAGCCACGAGGATGCACGTTTAAAGATTGCCCAAAAAGGGTACGAAAAGGTACGTTCCCTGCATACCTACGAAAAAAGGATCGCAGAGCTGATACGTATCACTTACCAGTCCCTGCCATCCTGAGCTTTTGGGGGAAATGCTGATCGCATCAGAATTTCCCCTTCTTTATTTTATTTTCACTGTTTTCGGAGCTCCTTTTTTCTTAAAGATTTTGATATAATCCTCTTTTACGGATCTTGGCACCTTGATGACAGCGTCTGCTGCAATTCCTTTAAAAGCCTTGCTACCAACGTTTTTCGCTGTCAGCTCTTCTGTCCTGATGTTTATCGTCTTCAAGCTCTTGCAGCCGGAAAACGCGTTCTTGCCGATTTTTTCCACTCCGTCACCGATCGTGAGCTTCTTCAGTGCCGTACATTTCAGGAACGCGTTGGAACCGATCTGTGCGATATTCTTCCCAAGCGTCACTTTTTTGAGCTTTTTACAGTTTTTAAATGCATTTGCCGCAACAGAGGTAACTTCATACTCCTCGCCATTTATTGTGATCACAGATGGAATCGAAACAGTCTTGCTGTTTTTATCGGTACAGGCATAAGACACTTCCCCTTCGTCCGTTATCCGGTAAAGTGCTTTTTTCGCGGGATCTGTATAAACGTACCCAATCGGAAGCTGTTTTTCTTCTTCCTGTGTCTGCATCTCTTTCTGTACCGGCGTTTCTTCCCCTGTTGTCTGATCCTGTACAGACGGCATCATATTGCCTCCGCTCTCTCCCTGCTCTGTGTTCTTGTCCGTGCCATCACCGGGATCCGACTGCGTATCCATACCGCCTTCCGGGTCAGATGGCTCATCGGAGCTCTTCTCTGTCACTGTGACTTTCAGCTTACCGGAAAGCGTTTTGAGGTTCGTGCTCCCATTCTCCGCAAAGACCCACTCTGCCTCGTTTTCTCCAACAGGCAGAACTGCTTCCGGGTCTTTCCACCGAAATTCGCCTTTCACGACAGCTACGATCTGCATCTTGTCATTTTCCATCAGTCCAAAGTGCAATGCCCCGTCATCATAGAAGCCATATAGCCAGTCACTTCCATTGTAAAACCAGAACATGGCATCCTGTGTATCAAACTGCAGCTTTTTCAGTGGCTGACCATCGGCCAGTGTCTTTCCCTCTTCCGTTTTCAGCGGATATCCATATTCGCCAAGTTCCTCCACCTCAGCCTGCGAGACGCTGACAAGGATCTTCTCCGCTTTTGTCTGTGCCGTATTGGCCGTTTCTTGACACCATACAAGAATCACAGCATTTCCCGCGCCGGTTATCGTTACCTTCCCGTCTGTGTCCACCGTAACAACTCTGTCATTCTCCACAGGAGCACCCAGTGCGTTTTCGCTTTCCTCCACCTCATAGGTCAGTCCGACTGTCTCTCCCTGTGTGTCGACCGCCGCACATCCAAGGTCAAAGTCTTTTGCGCCAAAGCACACCTCATACTCCTTTTGTCCGGTTCTTACTCCCGGTACTGCCTTATTGACAACAAAGGTTACCGGATCACTGTCTTTGCCAAAATCGCAGCAGGACACCCTGCAGTAGAAGCTCCACTTGCCGGCATTATAACCGGCAGGGATCTGAAAGCTGTCTGCCACTGCACCCTCTACTGCCTCGTAATTTCCCGGGATCTCCTGTCCGTCTCTTTCTTCGATGGGAGCGCAGTACCACTGATAAGCCATTTCGGCAGACGCATCATTTTCCGCGGTCACAGACAGTCGGTCTGCCATCGTATAGCCAAAGGTCACCTCCGACGGCTGTATCGGCTGGGCATTGATCCTGATCTGCACGGACTTGCCGCAGATCGTACAGCTGCCGTTTACATAGTTGTGTTCATGTGCCTCATATTTATCAAAAGCAAGCTCCGGATATTGAAACTCCGTGTCCGCTCCGCTCCAGAATGCGCTTTCCACATGACTGTCTGCGAAAGTCTGTCTGCCAAAATAAGTGTCCTTCGTCTCACTGCCTGTCAGATAAAAGTCATAATAAATCTTACCAGTCGTACTGTCGGTCTGATCGTCCCAGGTACAATCCACTCCGTACCAGGAATCATCTAACTGCACATAATTCCACATATGGGATTCTCCGGATCCGTTACTGCTCGTTTTTCCCCAGCCGCTGATCAATACGCAGGGAATGTCATATCTGGCGCATAGCAGTTTGAAGGCTTTGGCATATCCTGCACAGACGGTTTCCCTGCCGATCAGGGCGCTGTAAGGAGTCTGGTAAGCCCGGTCGGATGTCGAACCGCTTGTATATGCTACCGTATTGCAGACATAATCGTGAATGATCCGGATCCTTTTCTCATCAGTTGACACTTTATCTATGTAATAAGGATATCCCTTCATGGCAGCAATGGCTGTATCCAATGCCTGATCCATAGACTCTTTGTCCCCGGTATCTGTGTAGATCACTGCCAGTTTGAACACTACCTGGCTGATCGTTACCGTCACTCCGGATACCGTCAGCGGTCTTTTGATGGACGTGATCCGGTAATCACTGATGCTCATGCTCCAGCTGGTCGAATAGCGGACATTGATCAGCCAGTTTAATTCCGGATGATCATAAAGCAGTGCATAGAAAGCGGGTTTCACACTGTTGTCGATCTGTGTACTGATCTGATCGCGCAGATCGCTCGAAATACTGAAGCTGTTGGTGGCATCCACTGTGATCTGCTGATCCTTGAAAACAAGCTCCGGCAGTCCCAGATCCACTTTGTCACTGTGAGGACCTTCCAGATACGATTGGTACAGACTGTCATACACCTGTTTTGACAGATCATCCAGCTGTTCTCTGTATGCGCCGGCGAAACTGCTGCCGTTTAAAAGAGTCTCCCGCGGATACAGGCTCTTCTCCTCCGGCTCTTGTATCTCCTCCAGTCCGCCGATCCCCTCATGGAACTCTTCGCACTGTATTTCCTCAATCCGGGCTGCGTCAGCTTTGATTCCATTGAAAAACAACAAACAGATAACAAACAAATAAGAAAGTATTTTCTGTGTCTTACCGTTGGTTCTAACATCAGCATTTCTCATACGGGCACCTCCCTGTGTCGGTCTTTGATTTTCCCCGTTTGCCATTGCGCTTCACAGTCCCCCAACGTGTTCACGCATATAGTGTATATTTGATTATCGTCATTTTTTACATTGTTAGCAAGTACTTTTTAAAATATTTCATATATTGTTCACAAATTCATCAAATAATTCCTATTTTCAGAGCATACAAAAAAGCTCCTGCACTGCTTCGGATGTTTCCGCCTTATGCGCAGGAGCCTTTTTACGTTACTCATGTTCCACCTGATTATTCCGTTTTCTGTTTGCCGTTACTTTGAAAGCTCATGATACAGCGCCACATGATCGTAAATGCATCGCCAGCTGCTGCTGCTTCCCGCTGTGACGCACAGATATTCTCTGCCGGAGCTGCTTTTCCCGAAACTGGCACTGCAGTTTCCGGACTGTACCACAAATCCAGTCTTGGCACACAGGATCTCGCCTCCGGTATCCTTATCCTCGATCCGCCGCAAAAACCAGTTGGAAATCGTAATCCCCTCCGGATGCTGCTCTGTCGGAGTCGTCGTGTACACTCTCTCGGACATGACTTCCCTGCACAGCTCATTGTCCATAGCTGCCCGAAGGATCACTGCCATATCGTAAGGAGTACTATAGTGATCATCATCGTAAATTCCCACGCAGTTGGTAAAATGTGTCGTGCTTCCGATCCCCAGCTGCTCGCATTTTTGATTCATTAACTCCACAAATGCTTCCTGAGAGCCCGCCACATAAGTGGCAAGTCCTACTGCGGCATCTGCCCCGGAGGGAAGGATCGTTCCGTAAAACAGATCCTTTACCGGGATTTTCTCATCTACCAGAAATCCAGCAGAAGAACAATCATTACTGTAGCTATAGTCCGTGATCTGTTGTGTCATGGTAAAGGTGTCCTCCAGATCCTCCACCTGCTCTGCCGCCACCAGTACCGTCAGGATCTTCGTCATGGAGGCCGGACAGATACGATTCCTTCCCTCCCGTTCTGCAAGGATCTCGCCGTCATCCGCATCAATAAAGATCACCGAGGTACTGACTACCTCCTCCGGTATCTGTAACATCTGTGCGGCATCGTTAAACACATAGTCCGTTGTTTCATGCTCTGAAATATCCTGTGCTTCCCGCTCTGCGGACGGTTCTTCCACGTCTGCTTCCTGCGCGGGAACAGCCTTTGCCACGTCCTCCACATCTGCTGCCACATCCGCCACTGTTTCCGCAGTCTCAATGCTGACTGTCTGTGCCTTCTTATCTTCTTTATTTTTATGCAGATCGATCAGTCCGTTTACCAGAAACACCAGAAACACTACGATCATGATCGAAACCGGGAATCCCAGCAAAACAGCTTTCCGGATCATTCGCTGACGTTGTCTTTTTCGCTTCCTTTGCTCCATTCTCTGCTGACGTATCCTGCGTCTTTTTTCAAATTCTTCATCGGTATCGATCCAGTTTGGATCATAGTTCTGGTTGTTTTGCATGGTTTTTTCCTTTTTTCTGTTTTTATTTTTCTAAAAGGGAAGCGCTAAAAACTGTGGATCACATAACAGTTCTTGCCTGCTTTTTTTGCTTCATATAAAATGCTGTCCGCTTTGGAATACAGGTTTTTAAACTGTACTTCCTTTTGCCCCTTCGTTGCACAGAGTACTGCGCCCGCCGAAATACTGCAAAGGCCTTCTAATTTCAGGTCAGACAACTTGTTCTGGAACTGTCCCATAATATGCTCCAAAAGTTCCCCCACCTGCTTTTTATTCGCCTCTTCCGGCATAAATGCCGCAAATTCGTCTCCTCCGATCCGGCATCCGATCAGTTTCTGCTCTCCATATTCCTTCAGCAGATCCGCAAATGCATTCAACACCGCGTCTCCGGCCTGATGTCCGTAATTATCATTGACCTGTTTGAAATTGTCCATATCGAACATACAAAAGGCTCCCCGGCACCCGGCCTCAAGCTGTTCTTCCACCAGGTTCTGAAAAAACACCCTGTTATACAGCTTGGTAAGCGGATCCTTGATCGCGATCTCTCGCATTTTTTCGAGTGTTTCAAAATGTTCGGTGCTGTCTAACACCCAGAGCATATATCCCTGAAGTACATCCTTGTCCCGCAGTTCCTGCCGCTCGAAATCATAAATCCGCCCCTTTATTTTGTAGTGTTCGATCCGTCCGGTAACGATATCTCCAAGCAGCACTTTGTTCTTCACATCGATCCGGTTCGGTATCTTCCCGAATATGCTTTCCATTTTTTTGTTGAAATATTCCACCCTGTAATCCGGTGTATATACGATGATGCCCTCTTTGCCATGATCCAGGGCATTCTCGCTGGCAAGCGTCACAGAGTCAAGGAAGGCATAGCGGACCAGGATCAGATAAAACACGATCGCTGCCAGTGAAATTCCCACCCCCGGTATTTCATATCCCCCGGTCAGTCCGGTGATCTTCAAAAAATACGGAGACCATATAAGCAGCATACCGCAGATCGTATAGACACCTCTTTTCCGATCCATCTTATTCCCGGTGCGGATCAAAAAGATACATGCAATGATCGCCAGCATACAGATCATCCCAATATAGCTGATCGCGAGGTAAAATCCCGGTCCGTAACTCAAGCGCAGTATAGAAACAGGTCCTGAATTGTCTGCAGAAATCTCCCGGTAAAAAAAATGATTTTTCTCCGTAGTGATCAATGCATACATCACCAGAATGCCTGCCACCGTCTCAAACGCATAAACAAACGACGGCATATAAACATGGCAGAGTAACTTCACAAACAGGGATAATCCTACCATCAGGATCATCTCACCGAAGTATTCCACAATGACCGCCATATGATATTCCGGCACTGTATCCGATATGATCTCCAAAAGGAAACCGAATACATAGATCATCGCAGAAAGCAACATTGTGATCACAGCCCCCTGCCCTCTCGACGGTCTGCTCACAAGTGTTCGCAGCAAAAAAAGCATGACCAGGGCAAGCGCTGCTACATGGATCCCGATGTAAATTCCATAGACAGTGATCTGCCCGTTCAAAATAAGTCTGATTCCGGTCAGCACCACAAAATGACAGGGATAAAACAGATAAAAGAAATACCTTCCGCCATATTCCTTCCCCTTCGTCCCATCATACCGTGCAAGCAGAAACAGGGCCAGCATAAAGCCTAACAGATATGTCTTGTCCCACCAAACCCAGTCATAAGGAGCAAAATGATACTTACCGTTTAATGTGATACCCACCATCAAAGTCAGAACCGTAATAATGTCTGTCACGATAAACCAGGTCGCTTTTTGCCGGAAGGTCTTGCCATAGTAAAAACTGAGGATGAACAGGATCGGCGTCACCGGCCAACCACCGATTGCAATCGATATCGCAAAAAGCAGGGACACCAGTAAAGCCTTCTGCCACTTCTTCAGTCTGCTTTCCAGTGTGGTCAGCACTAATAATCCCAACAGAAGATCAAAGATGATATTCTGCCTGTAACCGTATTCTTCATGAAAGAAAAAGTAAAAGGGCAGCCCGGCGATAATGGCAAAAGAAGTCATCCGGTAAATATACCGCTTCAGATTGGACGTCTTGCGGTATCCCTCCGCGATGAAAAAGCACATGATCGGAATCGTAAATCTTCCCAATACATGCAAAAACTGTCCCAGAGGAGAGTAAAAGTCCACGAAGCCCCATGCGGTATGATCGATCACCATCGACACGATCGCGATCGTTTTTAACTGTTGTCTGTTTAATGTCCATTTCATTGCTTATTATCTTCCTGTATTTCAGTCACGATTGCAATTTACATAACTTCTGTCAAACTCTTCAATGTCCGTCCTTTTATCGAATATATGTGATAAAGCGGTTTCCATTTTCGGCAAACCACTCTGTGGAATCGTTGATCCCTTTTTTGTAAACCGTGCCGGTTAGCGGGTCCATGATCACCGTATTCAATTCATTGTACCCCACGATCAACACCGCATTTCCGTCTTTAAGCATCGCCAGTACCGGAATATCTTTGTTTACATAATACAAAACACTGTCAAGACTGCAGCCGGAAAGATCCAATATCTGTGCCTCTTCCAGACAGGCATCTAATATCATCGGAGCGCTCTGACCGCTTTGCAGCATTCCTTCCGTATCCTGGGCAATTCCTTCTCCTTTCAGGATCGTATCCAGGCATACCGCCATGCTGCTTTGTGCTTCACCGGCAGGCGCACCTTCTATCTTCATGATCTGATTTTTGACCGCCCGGTTTCCCTTCATCCAGATATACCGTCCGGTATCATCAACCACGACGCCGGCAATTTCCTCCGCTCTTTTTACCGCATCAGCCTCATCCTGTAAAACAGTGTCCACTCCCTGTGTTCCATATACAAAATATCTCTTATAAGGAGCTTCCTTCAGGTCGATATCCACCTGCCTGCCTCCCTCATACATAACTTCCTTAGGTGTCTGGAATTTCAGGGAAGATACATTGATAGCCTTCTTTAAGGCAATCTGCATGATCTTCTCAAACTCTTCCGTAACGACGGATTCGAGAGTATTACTGCCGTTTTGATCCACATCATTATCCAGAATCTGATCATCTTGCGCCGGAATGAGACTCGGCAGTCCGTTTTCGCTTACGGTTTTGCGCACGCGATTCAGATTGATCTGATTATCCACGATCTGTGCGTCTGTTACGTAAAGCTCCTGCTTTGCATAATCCTTCAAAAGATTTCCGTTCTGGTCCTCGATCTTCACTGCATACATGGGAAACAAAACGGTTCCTGACAGATCGGTAGTCAGATCCTCCTGTCTCGCCACACCATAGATGATATCCTCTCCCATGAATCCGATCGGTTTCACATAGCAGCCGCTTCCCGCTTCGATCTGCGTCTGCTTCTGTGTATTGAAGTTCATGACCTGAAGTTTTTGGCACTGATCCAGTTCTCCCCCGTCCTGCCATGCGATCATACGATTGGAGGCTGAAACCTTGTATCCGCCGACAGGCAGTTTGTCAATGATCTGTGTATAGTTTTTCTGTTCCAGATTTACGCAATAGAGTGAAGCATTTAACAGCAGATAGAGCTGATTGGCATTATTGACATAAGCCAGTTCTTCAATCTCATGCTTTAAGATGGGGAACGGTTTGTAATAAGGAATAAAGACCTCTTCTTCGATCGTATTTACATTACTGTTATAATAGTAAACCTGTACCCCCAGCTGTCCTTCATGACTTCCCCGGTTCATATAACCATATACCATAAAGCGGACATTACCGGTCTCATCCACCTTTAACACCTTGATGTCCAAATCATCATATGTCGTTCTGGCATCCAGATTCTTATCATCATAATAGCCAAATACATAAGCCACTCTGTTATTCGCGGCGCTGTACATAAAGAGTCTGTTTTCCTGTACGAAAGCGACAATGCTCCCGCCATCGCTTTCTTCCATCTGTATATCCCCGTCTGTGATACCCAAAACGATCTTATTGTTGACAAACACGGTGTTCTGCCAGTCAAAGATCTGATTCATTTTCCGGTCAAAGCCAAGCAGATATATGCGCTCACTGCCTTTTCGTATCCGGTAGACCTCTGTCACATTAAAGAAATCCGTTTCCTTGCCATCGGCAACCGATACCCGGTAACGCAGCTCGATCGTCGCAGTCTGCGTCGCCAGTTCCCTGATGTAAGTCTCCGGCTCCGATTCCCGTTTCACCGGCAGATCTCCCCATGTGATCTGAGAAAAACTGCTATTGATATTTACTTTACCAAAGGTCGTATTATCCCCCTCGGAATTGGATTCCAGATATTTGGTAATGTCCCTGGCGGCAGATTTATCAAAGGTTTTGTTCGAAAAATCCAGGGCAAATCCGACTTTTTCTCCGGCCATATAATCGGGAGCCTGCACAATATGTGTGTAATAGTGCAGGGTCTGTCCGTCCCGTGTCGTCACTAACACCACCAGTGCATATTCTGTCTCTTTCCCGATCAGATCCTTGATATGGATCGTCGTGGTAAGGTTTTCTTTCCCATCAATATAATTGTAAACGTCCGTATTCTCCACCAGTCTCTCCCCGTCTACGGAGCGTACCTGATAGGAAATTCCTGCGATCTGACAGCCAAATTTCTCAACACACAGATCCAGTGTCCTGTTTTCTGAAAGTGGTGTGATGGAATCCCGCATATAGCCAAGCTCCATTTCATCCACATGTCCTCTCATGGGATTGATCTTCACACCATTGCTTTCTATATATAATAAAGGATATTCTGCCGGTTTCATTTCAGCCGTAATATCTAACGTGCTCTGGTTCATCAGGCCGCTGATCACAACTGTAGAGATCAGAAAAACCACAATGCAGACGATCGTTTTGATAAGAATGCCTTTTTTCATAAATCTGTTCTGTCTCACCTTTTTCCCTGCATATTCCTGCAGTGTTATCATTCATGCCTACCGGATTATTCAGTACGCCTACTATATTCTAATTGGTTTTTGCGAGAAACTCAACATCTAATTATGAAAAAAAGCCCAAAACATCAGAAAAAGACAGGCGTTCTTACCGATTCCTGTCTTTTTCGACTATTTCACTTTCATTCGATGCTTTAAAATTATAGATCGGTTTCATGATATCTATGACATCCACCGACTCTTTGATCACATCAATGATATCCGCCAGCGATTTATACGCCATAGGCGCCTCATCGAGTGTATACATATTGACGCAGGTCGTATAGATTCCCTCCATTTCTTTCTCATACTCCGCAAGACTTAAAGCCTCTTTCGCTTTGGTCCGCGACATCAGCCGCCCCGCCCCATGCGGTGCAGAGTAATTCCACTCCGGATTTCCTTTTCCCACAGCCAGCACACTGCCGTCACGCATATTGATGGGAATCAATACCTTCTCGCCCTTATGGGCACCGATCGCTCCTTTTCGAAGGATCATCTCCCCGGTGTCAATATAATTATGGATGGTATGAAACGCCTCGCCTCCTGCCAGCCCTGTCCTCTCCAAAAGGATCTGTGCCATCTTCTCTCTGTTTCTGCGGGCGAACTCCTGACAGATCTCCACATCATGCAGATAATCCTCCAGATAATTACCGCTCAGATAGCAAAGGTCCTCGGGAATCGGAGTATCTCCTCTGTAAACCTTAAACTTAAGCTGCTTCAAAGCCGCCTGTATCTCGCTCTTTCGCCCTTGCTCTTTGTAAGTCCGTATGATCTTGTCACGTTTCTCCAGATACTCACCATACCCTCTGCTTAAATTCACCGCCAGTTTCTGATAAAGCTCTGCCACCTGTTTTCCAAGATTACGGCTCCCGGAGTGAATGACCAGATACCGGGTTCCGTCTGCCGCCTCATCCACCTCGATAAAATGGTTGCCTCCGCCCAGTGTCCCAAGCGATCTTACCAGTCGTCTGCTGTCCTTTAACTCCCTGTAACAGCGAAGTCCGGTAAGGTCGAATTTCTCCTGCCGTCCCTCCCAGACATTCCGCCCGCAGGGAATAAAGTGCGCGGCCTCATCCAGTTTTGCAAAATCGATCTGTGTTTTTCCAAGGTTTACCGTATACATCCCGCATCCGATATCCACGCCAACGATATTCGGTACTGCTTTGTCCGTGATCGTCATGGTCGTACCGATAGTGCATCCCCGGCCCGAATGAACATCCGGCATGATCCGGATCCTGCTGCCCTCTGCCATCGGATAATCGCACATTCTCCTGATCTGCTCAATTGCCTCCTCCTCGATGATGGTGGCATAGCAAAGTGCTGTATTTACTTTTCCTTTTATCTCTAAATACTCCATACCTTCTTCCTTCCCCGGCTACGCCACGATTCCTTCGTATCGCTCAGAATCCACGATCTTAAGCATATACTCATAAGGGTCTGTGTGGTCTGAGATCACCTGTTCAAACAGTCTGGCATTGCAGCCGCTCACCAGTGTCACGCCCTGTTCATTTTTTGTCACCGGAAGCTGACCCGTCCTGCTTGCCACATTCCAGAACACAATCTTTGGGATCCGATAGCCTGCTTTTTGAAACATTTTTTTTGCATATTCAAAATTCGTCACGCTGTTGTCCGTTGTGCAGTAATTAAACTCCATATCCGAAACGATGAAAATCCTCTCCGGCATGTCTTTTTGCGGTATGCGGTTTTTGACTGCCGTTCTTAAGATCAGCTCGAATACACTCCGGATATTGGTATCAGCCACTTCATTGAAGGTACTGATATACTGCAGTTTTTCCAGCAGACTTCCGCCCTTTACTTCCACAAGCTTCGGTTTTGCGGAAAACGTGATGAAGTGATTCGCAAACGCACCTGTATTTTTCTCTGCAAAGTACAGTCCCAAAGACTGTGCTACCAGAGCAGGCATCGGATTTCCCCCGCCATACATGGAACCCGAGCCGTCTATGACAACCAGGGAATTATGCTCACCCGCATAATCCTTCTGTGCATACCAGGTGGTCTCCAATGCTTTTACTTCCGCTTCGGAAACATCCTGCCCGATGCATTTCCAGCCTTTATAAAAAGGTCTCAGGATCTCATATGGCATCAGCGTATCCGTATGCAGAACCGCCTCGCCTTTTTCCACCCGATTCATAAAGGCTCCGTAACGCTCACCGTCATGCCTGCAAAATGCTTTCTGATATTTTAACAGTGCCTTTCCGGGCTGTTTTTCATACGCAAACGTATAGTCTGTCTCGCGCAGGTAATTCTCCAGAATATCTATTTTCTTTCTGAGTATAGAAAGAGTCTTGCGATAATCCTTTTCGGACATACCGAACGCTTTTGCCAGCTTTCTGCCCAGTCTTACCTTTTCTCTGTCACTGGTATTGACAGACGGAAGCCATTTTGCCAAAAGGGAAATATCTCGCTCTCCCCTTTGCACTGCTTCCCGGTCTTTGTAAAGCTGCGCTTTCAGATAATCGACCGCCTCTTTCTCGCAGGCGGTATCCATAAGAGCCAGAAAATCATCAAAACGTCCGAGCTGCGCGATCCGGTCTAGATTTTTTACAACAGACTCCTTATGGTTTTCGCAAAGGAACCGTAAGACGATCCTGAAAAGTCTCCTTTCGCCGAGACCGCCTCTGACATCTCTTGCATAAAACAGGATCTTCATGGCAATATCCGCATTTTCCGCATAAGCCCTGACAAATCTTCTGACAATCTCCTCTTCTTTGGCATTTCTCAGCCCGCCTGCCGTAGCAAAAAGATCCAGACAGGAGTCCATCGTGGACGCATAGGTCAGCGCCCCGTTTTCTGTATAAGTATAGTTTGCTTCTTTTTTTAAATGAAATAACATTGTGTTTTCCTCCTGTCCTGCTTTTCATGATGGCTTGTGAAACGGTTCGTCTCCGATCACTGCTTATCCAAGATGCCTAACTTATTCTCCGGATTTTCCGACCGGCCGCTTTTGCGAACCGATCAGACGTACTCCTGCAAGAACCCCTACGTCAGATGATCTGCTGTATGCATCTTTCTATATTAAGCCACCGTTCTATACAGACATTTTCTGTTCAAAAGCCATCATAAAGCTCTGTTCCGGATGTTTTTCCACAAGACGCATACGGATTCGAACCGTTTCATTCGTTGGAAGACGAGTGTATGACCAAAGAATTGCTGTTTGCGTCTTTCGTTTCATCTGATGATGCTATCTTATCGTATCTTGTTTTTTTAATCACGGAAAAAAAGTTGCGAAATGATCAAATGTAAAAAAAAACGGGAAATCCTTTTGGGATTCCCCATTCGTTTTACCACTCCAGGATGGAAAGCTGGCGCGAAATACGGTCGCACAGATTCTTTTTGAAAGCCTCCGGTTCCAATACTTTGACAAATCTGCCAAAGGACATGACCTGGATCAAAACATCTGTCTCATCTTCTTTATCATATTCCAGCTCTACCCGGTAAGTATGTTCATCCAGACGCTCCACTTCTTTTTTGAAATGGGCAAATTTCATCATGGCTCTCTCCAGAGCACTTTTCTCATCCGTCAGTTCCAAAACAAGCCGTTCTTTCTTTCTTTTCAGTATCTGTGGACCGCCCGAAACGCAATCCTCCAGTTTTTCACAGGACAGGATTCTTCCGATATTGATACTTCGGATCTCCCGGTTGCCGACACACAGAATCCGGAATTTATCCTCCTTGTCAGAATACTCGATCTGTGTCGGCAAAAAGATCCCCGATCGTTTTCTTCCCGCCCCGCTCACAAACGATACTCTTATCTTTTTGTGTTCCTTTACCGCACTAAGCGCTGTCCGGAAAATCCTGATATAATCCGGCGAAGTATAGTCATCGCCATCCAGATAGCGGTCAAAGTGTACGATATCCTCCGGTGTAAACAAAGGCTCCACATCCTCAAGTCCCTGTTTGGGTATTGAAAAAAGTCCTGCCCGCTTATCCGTCAGAATCGTCTTAAGCCACCGTTTCTCTAAAACTGTAAGGGGCATCTTTGGCGGATTCAGAATAGGAGTCTGCAGATTGGCATCGATCAGCTGCCACTCCTGCGACCGAATAGCTTCCGATATCGTAAGAAAGCTCTCCCCGTAAGCAGACTCCGATGCGATCGTATAAATCTTTTCTTCTGTCAGCTCTCCATCGATCGCCAGACGGATCAGTCTGGCTACCGCATTATAATAGCAACCATATATCTCATGAAAGATCATGTCCGTATTCTCCTTGTGATCGCATGCCCTTATCCGTTCTGCAGCCCTACAACAGCTGATACATTTTCGCCATCTCTACGATGTCCGCTTTTAACCGGTTTGTCACTTCCTCGTTGGAACACTTGACTGCTTTGATCCGTCCCAAAAAGGTTCTGATCCAGGGAACCATCTCATAAGCATCCCAGACATCCGCCATAAAACGGTAAGTCTGCTCATCGATCTGTATAAACGTTCCGCATCTGCGTTCTCTTTCCAGACGCCGGATGATGTGCTTTTCCTCTTTGCCAATCAAAAGATCGATCTCAATGTGCTGCATTTTTTTATTCTTATCGAATGCAACGCCCCACGTGTGCTTCGCGATTTCCTGAAATTCCCGCAAATACTGCTCATACTCTTTGCAGGTCTCCCCGACTTTTATCTTGCGGATATAATCAATCCGAAAACAAAACCACCGGTCAGTCCGTACTGCCCTGCACATCAGATAGTTCCTGCCCCCCTGTGTGCTGACATAAAGCTTCAGTGGTATCACCAGCCAGTTTCTTTCCTGCTTTCCCTTGGGACTGTAATTTGTCACTTCGATCTGTCTTTTTTCGTGAATCCCCTGCAAGACCGCCTCTATGATCTGCGTATCATAAGCATTCATAATGTAATGGTTTTTAAACCGCAGGTACTCCTGTGCAGCATCATACTTATCTTCCAGGTAACTTCCCACTACGCCAAGAGGATCCTCCTCCGCAAAAAAACGGATCGCATCCCGATATGCTTCTAACCTGATCTCATCGCGGGCAAGTCTGTAGTATAAAGTTTTTCCTTCTTTCCGGCAGTCTATGAGTCCCAGCTGTTCATACTCCTTTAACTTCTTGCGAAGCGTTGACTCGTCAAAACACATGGGCTTCTCAAAAAAACTCAGATATTCCTCATCAATGATCTGAATTAACTCCTTTAAAGAATGATCCTCCTCATCCGCCAGAATATCCATCACGATAAAATGCAGGGTAATGTCTTTGTTGGTAAAGCTTTTGGCTTTGAATGCCTTATATAAAGGATTGTGTGTCGTCCCCCGTCCATCGAGCGAGATAAAAACATTTTTCCCGGAAGCATTCTGTCTGAAAGAAACCAGTTCCCCCAGATAGCTTTGGATCCGGCGTCGTTCATTGTCATAGCTTCTGGCACTTTTGGCATCGTATTCGTCCCGGCTCTTAAAGCCGTAAATAAAGAACTCCTGCATATAGCCGCGTATGTGATCAAAATTTTTAATCAGTTCTGAATATGCCATCTTATCCCCCCAGATCAGATAACCTGTTCTCTTGTCTGTGCCCTGTTATCTCTGTTTCCTTGTAAGCTCCCAGAAAGCAATCGCTGAAGCCGCAGCCACGTTCAGGGAATCCACACCGTTATACATCGGGATCTTTATCGTATACTCGCATTGCTCCAGTATCTTTGGCGCGATCCCGTTCGCTTCATTCCCCAAAACCAGTGCAAGTTTATCGATTCCCGCCACATCCAGTCCGTCAAAGGAAACCGCATCATCCCGCAAGGCCAGACCGGTCATCACAAAGCCCAGTTTTTTAAGCTCCTCCAGATCATCCGCCATCGTCCACGGAATCTGAAAGACCGTCCCCATACTGACCCGTATCGCCCGGCGGTACAAGGGATCGGCACAGTCCGTCGTCAGAATGACCGCATCCACGCCAAGGGCTGCCGCGTTCCGAAAAATTGCTCCCACATTCGTAGGGTTTTCCACATCGGAAAGCACAGCGATCCTTCTGCTGTCTTTACAGACTTCTGCCACAGACGGAAGAGGTTTGCGCTTCATGGCACATAAAACGCCACGGGTTAACGTAAATCCCGCGATCTCTTTTAGCAGCTCTTCCTCTCCTGTGTAAACCGGAACAGACAGATTGCCCTGCTTCGACAGCATCCGCAGGATCTTTTCCGCTTTTTTCTCTTCCACCAATGCGGAAAACGGCTCATATCCTCTCTGCAAAGCCCGTTCCAGCACCAGTTCTGTCTCTGCGATAAACAGTCCGGGGTTTGGTTCAAAATAATGCAATAGTCCGGACTCGGTACGCTCTTGATAAATTCCAAGCTCCGGGACATTCAGACCTGCGACGCGGATCACGGGAAGGCATTCTATCCCTTCCTCCTGTTCACCCTGCTGCGAATGCTCCTCTTTTCGGTCTGTTTTTTCTTTCCGCTCCTCAGCTGTCAGGGCACGAATAAACTTTCCCACTTCCACCCATGCCTCTTTTGACTCCGGGTATAAAAGCTTTCCCATCTGAAAAACATGAAACATTCCGGCATAGGTATGTTCTTTTACCAGAACGCCTGCTTCTTTTGCTTTCTTCGCAACGCTGAGCGTGTCGCTTAAGAGCATTTCATACTCTCCCACCTGCATGAGCATGGGCGGGAAGCCTTTGTATTGGCCGTTTACAGGTGAAATATAGGGATTCGCAGGATCTTCCTTACCGAAATATCCCTCCTTATAGATCAAAGTATCCATGGATCTTCCAAACATGGGATCTTTCTTATAATTTTCTGTATAAGACTCACCGCTTTTGGTCAGATCTGTCCAGGCTGACATCGTGACGATGCCTTTAGGCAGAGTCATCTTGTGATCCCGCAGATACAATACCAGCGCCAACGCCAGTCCGCCTCCTGCCGAGTCACCCACCACAAATAATTCCTCTGCAGGATATCCCTGCTCGCAGATCCATCGGTAAGCATCCAGTGCGTCCTCCAGCGCTGCCGGGAACGGATACTCCGGTGCCACTCTGTAATCGATGCTCAACACAGAATAACCACCGCTCACCTCATGGTACATCGCTGCCATATCCCGATACGTATTGTGCAGCTTCCCGTAATAACCGCCTCCATGAAGCTGCAAAATAAGTCCGATGTCCTCCTCCTCTTTGGAGTGCAGAAGCTCCATGTCAAAGTTTTCCCTCTCAATGAACACTCTCTCCAGATGCGGTGGACATTCCCATTCTTTTTCACGCTCCGTCAGATGCCTGCGCAGCTCACCGTTTTGTGCTTTATTCCCAAGATAGGGCAGGTGATTGGCTACCTGCACCATTCTCCTTGCTGTTCTTCCTTTGATACTGACTTTTTCTTCCATAGGACTCTCTACTTCTCTATTATTGATAAATGACCGCCTTTCAGATCAATCCCAGGGTGTCTCGTTTCACTCTTTATGTTAAACATGAAACCGTCTCTTCATTTCACGGGTAAACTCCCTGTCTCCGAAAATAAAGGTACCCAGAAAATAAAAACCGGTCACGCCGATACAAATGACCGGAAGTACGATGTTGGCAATCTTTCCCAGAAAATACAGTGCAATGATCGCGATACTGAACAGCATGATCAGCAGCAAAAGGATCGTATAACTGTACCACTGCTGCCGGTTTAACATCATCAAAAAAAACACGATCGCATCCCCAAACAGAATAACCCCCGGTATTGCCCACTGCAAAGACCATCCTGTCATCCCGGTAAAATAATCCAGTCCCAAAAGCAAAGCGATCGTCAGGGAAAGCTGCAGACCGATCTTTGCCGCATATCCCGCATCATGCCGGATCCAGTAGATCATGGACAGATATATATAGATCATGGAAATCCCACAGATCCCCGACCACCAGAACTGCGGCGTAAAAACATAATTGACGCTGACTAACCCGATCTCCGCCGCAATAAACAGAAACAGGATCAGTCTCATCACAAAATACAGGCGCTTTGTCCTTTTCTTGATATCCGGATACGGAGCGCCTTTTTTCGAAAACAAACGTACCCGCGCCTCATCCTCCTCAGACATCTCATCCAGCACACTTCTGCACAGTGGGCAGATGTCCGTTTCATCATAGATCATAATCTTACAATTTTGACATTTGTTCATATTTACACCATTTTCTTTTATCTGTGAATCCTACTCATAATAGGCGTCATTGGTTTCGATCGCTACGGTAACTCCATCCTTTGCAAGGATCTGAAAAAACTGTTTCTGAATGGAAAGATCCAGCAAAACCGAGCTGAAAGTAAACGTCATAACTCCGTTATAGGAACAGATGCTTCCTTTCATATTCTGCCCTTTGGACATGGAAAGGATCACATAAAAATGCTCCACATATTTCTGATAGGGTTCCCTGAGTTCAATATTGCCAATGTTCGTAACCGTAGCAGAAGTCGCTTTGGCAGACAGTCCGTATACCTGCTTCATCGCCGCATTCTTGATAAAAAGAGGCACGACACGAAGCAGAAGATTGCGTTCGTTTGAAACATTGTAGGACATGATGTTGTTCAGGTTTTCCTTCGTGATCTGTTCATTTAAACTGTCTTTTACGATCCCTATCACTTCCTCTAAGGATATATGCTCTCTGTCCGGCGTAAAGACCGCAGACACCATGGCAAAAAAGTTCTTCATGGTGTGGGAATCGTAATAAGGTCTCAGATTGACCGGGACACAGCAGCTGATAGGCAGCTTCGACGGCTGTTCTTTCAGATATTCCTTATAAATGCTGTATACAAAGACTCCCACCAGATACTGATTAAGCGTCACTCCATACTTTTTTGCCGCCTTCTTTAATTCTTCTACCGGCATATAGCCATGAACCACACCCATTTCCCTGCCCGGGATCTTCTCACCTTTTAGCATCAGCGCCCGCTCTGATTTGTACACTTTCTCATGGGGTCTGGTAAAATTCTTGACATAGCTGTCTTCCTGATCAAGAAAAATCCCGGAAGAAATCTTATCCTTCTCCACTTCCAGCAGTTGCGGATATTTCAGACGCAGATACTGATACAGCAGTTCCTTCAAAAACAGAATGCCTCCCGCACCGTCTGTCAGGGCATGAAACACCTCAAGATTGATCCTGCAGTCATAATAGGTCACACGGAACATATAATGATTGTTCCTGCTTTTGTCGATATAAGCACCCGGTCCCGCATATTCCTCACGCACGATAGGTGCCGGCCTTGTATTCTCCTCAAAATAGTACCAGAAAAAACCTGTCCGCAGTCTCATGCGGAAGATCAAAAACTGCGGCAGGATCCTGTCCAGTGCTTCCTGTAGCAGGAAACGATCCACCGGCTCTGTCAGTGTCACGCAGATCCGATAAACATTCGATAACGTCTGTGTCGCGATCACCGGAAACAGATTGGCTGTATTATCCAGCTTATCCCAGGCCAGGTGCCTGCGGCGCAGTCTCTTTGCTTTCGTTGGCTTTTCTGTTTTTCCTTCTGTTTTCTTTTTTTCTATCTCTTTATCCGGCATTGATTCTTTCCTTACATCTGTCCGATCGATATTTACATGGATACAAGTTAGATTGTATAACAAAACCACACTGTTTTCAATCAATTCCCCTCTTTTCTTGACAGTAATTTGGCGCTTTTATATAATGAAAGCATATCCTTTCAGAGCACGTTACCTGCCTGAACAGTTCGTCATTTCCCATAAGAAAGGAGAGTTCTTTATGAAACCTGCAAAACAGCTCCTGCTCTTTGTTTTATTTTTTCTGTTTCTATTTCATCAGGGTATCTCCACAAAGGTCTATGCGGCTTTGTCCTACACTTCACAGGTGCGGATAGAGGGCAAAAAAGATGCTTATTACAAAGCCTCTGATGCGATCAAAAACAGCGATTTTTCCACAAGGTTTGTCTTTCCTTTCGAAGATCTGGAACGCAATATATCCATCTTCACCATCGCTCTGTCACAATCGCCCTACCATATGGGACAGCGTTTTTATTATGGTTACTGGTATGACCCGGACACCGGTATGCATTTGCCGGATGCTTATATTCAATTTTCACCCGGTAATACACAGACCAAAAGTACAATCAAAAAGAAGATCAGAGCCATCGACAAAAAGGCGGCATCGATTGCCAAAAAGATCAAAAAGCAGTATCGCTCCCCCTATTCACGCATGAAAGCAGCTCACGATTATCTATGCCGAAATGTACGCTACGAACACGGCGGTGATCCGGATTCTTTTAGTGAAAAGAACACTGCTTACGCGGCCTTATTTAAAAAAAGAGCGGTCTGTCAGGGATACAGTGCGGCATATAACCTGATCTTACGCAATATGGGGATCAGAGCCATTACTGTATGCGGGGGCAATCATTCCTGGAATCTGGTTTATTATAACGGAAAGGCCAGACACGTGGATGTCACCTGGGATGATCCCGACCGGGATTCTCTGTTGTTTGATACTTATTTTCTGAAAACCGATGCGGAATTTCGAAAGACACATACCTGGAATAAAAAGGAATACAATCTTTCCTATTTAAAAATGCTGAAATGAAAGAAATGATTTCAATCAGACTTAATAAATCCATTGTTAAAAATTCCGGAGAAAGGCAACAGCTCCTTTTCTCCGGAATTATTATTTTAGCGGTTATGAATATCCTCGGGACTCATATCATGATGGGCAAGTCTGTCCCATGCAACCTGCTCCCAGGGTGTCCCCGGTTTTCCGTAATTGCAGTACGGGTCGATAGACAGACCTCCTCTTGGCAGGAATTTTCCTAATACTTCAATATATTTCGGATCCATTAACTGGATCAGATCCTTCATAATGATATTGACCACATCTTCGTGGAAGCTTCCATGATCCCGGAACGAAAACAGGTAAAGCTTTAACGCCTTGCTCTCCACCAACTTTCCGTCCGGCACATAAGAAATATAAATGGATGCAAAATCCGGCTGTCCTGTGATCGGACAAAGACTGGTAAACTCCGGACAGTTAAATTTCACAAAATAATCATTCTCCGGATGCTTATTGTCAAATGCTTCCAGCACCGACGGATCATACTCGGTCGGATACTGTGTTTTCCGGCTTCCCAATACCGTAAAATCTTTTTTGTCTCTTGTTTCTGTGTTCATAGCTTCTCCTCTTCCGCTTCCCTGTCTTACGTCATTCGGGGAACCTCTGCCTATACTGTATCTCTCATAGTACGCTCTGTCATCAGGAATTCACAGCATCCAATTCATGATGGCTTTCCTGTCTGCTTTCTGTTTTCTTTCCCTGCATCCTTTTTGGATCCTCTTCACCCATCGGTTTTATCTTTCTTGCTACATAGATAAACGGTGTATCCAAAAGTGCCACAACCGCCTTAAACAGATACGTCGTGATGAGGATACTGAAAAACACATTGGTCGGATATGTTCCCCAAAAGGCGAGTGTTGTGAAAATGATCGTGTCGATCGCCTGGCTTGTCAAGGTACTTCCGTTGTTTCGAAGCCAGAGCATTTTGTTATCATCACCTGTCTTTTTCCAGATGAAATGATACAGGAACACATCAATATTCTGACTGCACACAAAACCGATCAGACTTGCAATGGTGATACGCGGCACCAGACCGAAAACCACCTGCAGACTATCGTGGATATAGTCGTTGGCATTCGGGGTAAACGCAAGGATCATCTGGGTACCGGCAAGCCAGAGCACCATGATGGTAAAGCTGTATGCGACCGCCTTTGCAGCTTCTTTCTTTCCGTATTTTTCCGACAGAATATCTGTCACAAGAAACGTGGATGCATACAATACGTTTCCGGCCGTTGTGGAAAGCCCGAACAGATCCACACATTTGCAAACAGCGATATTACCCAGTAAAGTACCAAAGATCGCAAAGGCAAACAAACCGTTCTTGCCAAACACTTTATACAGGGCAAGCACACTGCCCAGATAAAATAAAACCGTGATCACAAAGATTAATTCGTTTGACATTTTCTATCTCCTCCTATTTAAAATTCCGTTCCTTCTTCGTACTCAACAGGATCGATGAGTCCGTTGAGCGAAAAGGCCTGCAAACGGTCACGGCAGGTGCCACAGGTACCGCAGGCTTTGTCGTGCCCCTCATAGCAGCTCCATGTCAGCTCAAAGGGGACTCCGATCTCGGTTCCCATTTCCACTACCTGTGCCTTTGTCTTATCAATAAAGGGCGCTTCTATTTTTAATGCATTCCCGCTTCCGATATAGACCGCATCGGAGATTGCCCGGTTAAATGCCTTGCTTGTATCGGGATAAGCGTTTCCCGCAGCGTCGTCCGCGTGAGCCCCGTAATAGATCACCTCACAGCCATGGCTTAAGGCTACGGAAGCTGCCGAGGAAAGAAAAAGTCCATTGCGAAACGGTACATAGGTGTTGACCGGAGCACCATCTGTCTTCTTAAGCTGATCGGCATAATCCTCATGAGGGATCTCACCTTTGGCTCCCTCCAGCAGTGTGCAGTTGCTGTCTTTAAAAATCTCTCCAAGATCGAGGGTAAGTCTTTTCACGCCGTAATATGCTGCCACCTTTTCGGAGGCTTCCAATTCTTTTTTATGCTTCTGTCCGTAAAAAACAGACAGCGCCAAGACTTCATCCGCTCCGTATTTTTTTACGGCCAGTCCCAGACAGACAGAGCTGTCAAGTCCGCCGCTGAATAACACCAATGCTTTCATGTTTTTCCTCTTTTTTCAATAGAAAACGGCTTCGCAAAACGCGAAGCCGCAAATGAACGTAACTCTACCCTGCTCCCATTATAATGGAAACATGTTCTTTCTGCGGTCCAGGTTTTGTTTTACGACAGGAAGGTACCAATGAACTGTCGGTTGACATAGGCTATTATAACATCCTATATCGAAAAGTCAACCATTTATTAAAATGTATCGGACGTTTGTTGATCGATGTCTGTGTTACTTTTTGATCTTAACTTTAACAGGATCGCTGTACTCTCCGTAAACCTTATTCTTTGAGGCATCAAGCACGTATGCCCTTACCCTGACATAATAGGTCTTACCCTTCTTCAGTTTCTTGACAGTTGCTTTCGCATTTATACCGGAAACATTTTTTGCAATCTTCTTGAAGTTTTTCTTCAGCGACAATTGTACTTCATACCCTGCTGCACCATTAACCTTTTTCCAGGAAATTGTCGCTACTGCGGCTTTCTTGCTCTTTGCTTTCGCAGATGTGACTTTTCCAGGTGCTGAAACCGGTACTTTCGATGATGTACCGGATGATACACCGGGAGTTCCACCGGATGATACACCGGGAGTTCCACCGGATGATGCGACCGGAGCCGGCTGCTTAATTGTACCGATCAGATTCAGTTGCAGAATAAACGGCTCTTTCTTAAAGACTGCCGCATACATCGTTGCGCCCTGATTTTCGCTGCCCGGCTGGTCCAATACAACCTCGGATATGCTGGCTTTTTCTGTCAATATATGGCCTTCGTCTGTATCCTTGCATCCTTCTTTTTTACATACTGCAACTGCCGTGCAGTTCTTTCCGTCTTCGGACCATTTGTATTCCGGTGTGCCATACTCATGACCTGTCGCTTTGATGGTTTTTCCATCCTCAATCTTCTTATTGCAGTCCTTGCACCAGATATCACCTGAATATCCGTCATCGACACAGGTAGCTTCCTTAGCATCTCTCGTTTCCGTGTGCTCATGTTCACATTCTTTCCTGTTGATCGTGATGACGATTGTTTCATTTTCATAGTTTCCGGCGTCGGCTCCGCAGTAAAATGCCGTTGCACTGACCTCTTCGCCGTTTATGATCTCAATTTCAGCATCCTCTTCGTCCCACTTCCAATTCTCGGGCAACGGTATGTCCCCAACCTTTGCAATATTGTATTCAACACGGATCTCCGGATCAGGCATATTTGCCACCTGTGTGGGTACAAGATCGATCACCGTATCCTTTTCGATCTCGAAGGAATAGTCCTTGTTCTCTGCCTTCTTTTCCCCATCCACAAACCAACTGTAATGGACGAGGCCGTTTCCTGCTTTCAGCAGGATCGTTGAACCCTTGGGAACTGTTTTACCGGATACGACCCTCTCAGTGATCTCCTCTTCCTGGTCATTTATATCAGTATAGTAAGCGACCACATTGTCATTATAACTTACCGTGCAGGGTTTCCCCTTAAACACGGGATAGATGGTCACATCACTTTCAGGCATTGTGATCTCAAGGGTATCGCCGTAGATATAGTATGACCTGCCTCCCACGATCTTAACCCAGTACATAGGAACCACTTCATCTGCTTCCTGCATTTCGAACTCAAGCTTTGTACCTACAGGATACTTCATACCGTTTTCAAAACCTTCCGGTTTGATCACCGTTCCGCCACCTGTCAGTTTTTCATCCACCGTTACGCCGAACGAATATACCCTGAAGTATGCATCGATCAACGTATTCTTGGCAAATATATTCCTGCTGATATTCCGGGTATTCAGCGTCGTCTCTTCACCGTCTTCGGTTATCGTCCAGTGATCAAATGCATATCCGGTTAACGGCTCAGCTGATAGTTTCACTGTAGTTCCTGCCGCATAAGATACACTGTTTTCCGATACGCTGTTTATTTTCTCGGGAACCGTCATTGAGACAGTTCCGGCCTGGATTCCCTCGACAGGCTTGGCGCTGATCTGTACAGGATACTTGGTTGCATTGATCACAAACTCCTGGGAATGAAGCGTCAGTTCATAATTCTTTGCCTTCGCCTGCGAACCAGCCTTCGCCGCAAGTTTTGCATAATATTTTCCGGGCGCTGTATTATTATTGATCGTTGCCGGAGCCGTCTGATTACCATTCAGGAATGTAAGCGTTACCAGATCCTCAAGCTTATCACTTCCAGCCGGATGATCATCATACATAACGTACGCCTTCGGTTCTTTTCCTTCCACATCGCCCTTGGACAGATCCTGAACCAGTACGCCGATTTCGATCGGTCGTTTTACAACGGTGTAATAATAACTAAATGTCCTTTGGGTCGTTTCACCGGCAAGTTTTACTGTAATCTTCTGGTTCTCATAAACTCCGGGGGCTTTGAGCAGTGTCTCATAGTATCCGTTTTCATTCGTCTCATCTGCTACCTTTTCCTCAATGGTTTTGCCCGATTCATCCTTTGTAAAACGATAAAAGTCAATGCGCATATCATCACCGTAAGCAAAGGTTACGGTACGCTCACCGTTTGCTTTGGACAGAACGGGATAGATCGCCTCCTGCCCTACAAGCATGCTTACCGGCTCAGCTGAGCAGGAACCGAATACAGCATCGCCGCCATAGTATGCACGTATCTGATAGATACCGTCTTCAAGCTCATTCAGATCCGTTGCATCAGCCAGGGATGCGGTAGCTGTAGTTCCGCTGCTCTTTAACGGAACAGTGTATACTTTCTGAATCGAATCTTTTTCTATAATAAAATTCACATTTCCGGAAGGTGCCACAAGGCATGTATTCACCGTAGGCTTCAGGGTTACCGTTGCATCCGGTATCCTATCCGTGCACTTAGCACTGATACTGCCCATACTCACGCCGCGCATTCGATATGCAATGGAAAATACGTCCGTAAATGCCGTAACACTACTGCGTTTACCAAGCTCAGGATCATCATAGATCGCATCGATCCTGCAGCGGTAATCTCCCGCCTCATCCATGGAAGCATTCTCTATGCTCATAACAGAAGTGGTATTACCCTTGATATCTTTCCAGCCCTTCTTGATATCATATTTCTGCCACTGATAGGAAAGGAAAGTGAAACTTTCCGCATTCAGCACTTTCGCCTGAATATCATAAGTCCTGTCCGGGAAAATGATCAGCTTGTCACCGCTTAGTCCCTTCAGCTCGATATTCGGATACTCGGCATCGGAATGTGTATATGCACGGATCGTCTCGCTGGGCATGGATACCGGTGGGGGCGATGACAGATCACGAGCTGCCTCTACATAATACTCATATTCGGTGCCCGGTGTCAGTTCGATTTTTCCGCTGTTGGCAGTATTCCCATCATCAATGAAGGTGTAAGTATAACTTCCGTCTTCATTCTTTGTGCCTTCCTTCACGCCGATGCTGCCCACACGAAGTACTGCCTTCCTGCCGTTGATATCGTGCAGGCGGTAGATATCAAAACGCCCTGCCCTTGTGATATCTTCATAATCCCATTCCAGTGCAATGGAGTTGGGGGTTGACTCGTCATAATCCTGATGTAGATTTTCCGGTACTAAAGGAGGTTGTACCACATCCGTAACCAGATAATCAACAACAGGGAATTTTACTGTCTTTCCGTTTCTATTGGTATAAGAGCCTTCATGGGCAAACAGTTTCCATGACATGCCATAGCCGTAATCCTCAGCCTCTTTCGGCATGTTCTGCATCTCTGCCGTAAAAGAATTTCCGGAGGTATTGGTCATGGCATAACCGGCCTCCACGGCGGCTCCGCCCGTAACACCGAGGGTTACGCCACCTGCGCCGGCTCCTGCGGAGAAGGACATTTCCACTCCCGCCGAAAAGCTTGTTTCATTTTCTTTGCTCATCTCGATGGACTGACTCTGCGTCATACCACCGCCTGCGCTGGTAAAATCAACCGCCATCCAGTTTCCGTCAAACTCTCTGACATGACTGTAACTTCCTGAACTTTCAGGATAACTCTCCGGGAATCCCAGCGTATGATTCAGTACACTTTCATCGATCCTCGGCAGCTCGGTGTAGTTTTCCGCGATCGTATTGTACTTCTCCAGTTCCATAGTGGTAACACATGGCGTCTTGGGGAAGAAGATAGATTTCTTATAAGACTGCTTTTTCCCTGTCTTCCTGTCTATATAGAAAGTTTCATATTCATAGATCTCGGTAGGGATCGAATACAGTACCACGGCATCGGCACCTGAGCTGGTCGCATACTCTACAGAGTATTCAAGCGAACTTTCCTGCTCATATGCTGCCGTAAAACTTGCCGTCCAGGAAACCTCAGCCTCTACCTGTGCCACATTACCAAGACCCAGGATACTGATCTCCTGTTCTACTCTTTCAAAAACACCGGCTGAGATCGTAGCAGAGCCACCTACGCTCTGTCCGCTTCCGGTTGTCTTTCCGTAAGAAGTGGTCGACTCGGGATAGTTGCCGGAAAGCTCATCATTCGCCAGAAGATCCTTAAAGTACGGCGGTGAAGAAAGCACAGCCAGGACCTCGGGATCCGTATATTCAACAGAGTGTTTACCGGTGTAGTTCATATACATGGTATCATCATCAGTATTCAGGATGGCAAATACGCCCGGATTACCATAATACGCCGGAGTGCCATTGTAAAACTTTTCTGCCACATTGAGAGGCATCATCGGGCCTTCTGCAGAACCGGGCGAATATGCTCCCGTATAATATCCTGTCTTCAGAGGGTTATTCCCATATGTATCTACGTAAAGATTTGGGCGATAATGTGATTCCGTCATAACAAGACTATGATAGAATACTGTCTGAACGCCATCTCCATTCAGATCTGACACCTGAAAATCATAAGGGATCAGTCCCTGCTGTGCTCCTTTTACAGAATTGTTATTATCGGCATCACGATTATATTGTATCTTTGGATGTACAACTCCCGTCTCTACCGTAAGCACTCCATCCTGAAATGACAGTGCCCTATCGTTTTTTTCATAGGATGTCAGGAAACAATGATTCACATAATGGAGTTCAAGCGGCATACGCAGGGTATAGTTTGTTGCGTTTCCCGAATTAAAAGTATTGAGTTCTAACCGATAATCCTTATCATATGCTACCGTTTCATACTCCTTCTTCATTGCATTATACTTGCATACCGAAAGACTCCCGTACGAAGTAGTACTTGTAACCGTAGTTTTGGACAGTATTCCCAGATAAGTATTCAGTTTACCTGCAACCTTTTCACAGAAAACGACAACTGACGGATCATAAAAATTTCTGCCCTTCATTACTCCGCCGGCCGTCAGGTCAACTGACCGGGACTGATCAAGCATAAGTTTTCTGGAACCGTGATAGATGGTCACTGCCTGATCACAGCCCACAACCAGATCATCAATGCCGTCCTGGTTCAAGTCGCCCGCATCCATGGAAACGAAGTTATCGTCTTTCGCCGAAATGGTACTCCGGATTTCCCAGTTGCTCATATCACGGATATCACATTTATCCGGTGATGAAGTCAGACCATAAACTTCTATTCTTGCTCCCGCGTCCGACTTCGGATTATAAACTGCAATTTCATCGATGCCATTTCCATCAAAATCACCGGTCACAATACTCATGTATGCTATGGCCTGTATCTTGTTGGCATTTGCATTGCTCATGTAAGTCCATTGCCGATATGTCGAAACAGCCTGCGATGTATTCCAGCCGAGTTGTTTCGACTTATCTGTCGTTTGGATACTTGTTTCTTTCGTATCCACAACGCTGAGATAGGTTTTCTGATTATCCGTATCGAATCTTACCATAGCAAACTGTGCTTTTTTCCCGTCTGCTTTGCCGTCAAAGCTTCCGCCGGCAGTTTTATTCATGTACGCCGAACTTAAGGGGGCACTGTTTTGCGCGCTTTTTCTTGTTCCTTCTATATCTGCTCTATGGAGCTGTACCCTCGATCTGTGAATATGAATCGTGGCACTGCTTGTTCCGCAGCCACCGTTCATGTCAGCATTATTACGCCATTCAGTATTACTTGACCAAGGGTTATAATTGCAGTAATACCCACCTATGGAATCATTACCCGGATTATTCTGGTATGTAACATACAAGTTCGTAATCGGTGTAAATCCGTTTGCATCCTTGCCTTTGGTGTAATACAACCATATGAACTGTCCACCTGCTTTATGATTTAGATCTCCGCTGTTGCCCGTACCTCCGGTAATAGGAGCCCGATAATAATCTTTTCCGCTTATTTCTATACTATTAGGCGGCCCTCCCCCCGGATTATTAAGAATAAGAAGATCCGTAATTGCTTGCTCGGGATCGGTAGTTGTCTTATATCCCAAATAAATAAAATCGCCCCCGGCTTTGTAATTCAAGTCAATTCCAATAAGGTTATAGCCACTATTCCTAATAGCATTTTGAGCCTCTGTCTCGCCTCCTCCTGAGACTATAATATCAGAGATATAAGTGCCTCTTTCTCCAACACCGGCATTATTGTAAATGCTATTGTTCAAATATGTGATCACATTTTTCCCCTGGGACAAAGACCCTGCATTCGCATAGGTATATGTCCGTCCCGTCAGGGTTGACCTGTCATTACCAATCAGCGTATACCCGGACACTCCCATGTTCGCCATATACACTTCATCGGAAACTGTGCCCGTAACCGTCTTTTTGCCATAGGGATTCGTGATATCATCATCCGGATCATAGCCATCCGGCAACACATCCGAATTGATTCCCAAAGCCTTCAGGGCATTCCCGGAACCGGCATTATACCCCTGTCCCGTCTCTGCTGCTTTTGTTTCTACTGCGCCAAAGCCCGTCGGAATTCCGGTCAAAATGAACACCGCAGACAAGCCGATGGACAAAAGTCGCCTCTTCAGGTTACTTTTCTTTTTCATATTCTTCTCCCTTCTGCTGCTTCAAACCTCTATACAACATTTTTAAGCTTATTAACCCTTATTATATATTATAATTTTACCGCGTAATAAAAACAACCCCTATTGAAAATATAGTTACGATCCAAAAATATTTCACTGATATTACCATTAAAAAGAGCCGGGAGACTGCTGAAAATGCCGAAGCTGAATGGATGATCTATTTGTCCACGGGATAGTGATTTGAAAAAGAAAAACATTGAAAGAAATCCGCACATATATCTAACGGATCGGAATAAATATGATCTGAATCGATCGCAGGGTTATTCTAAAGATTCATCGCCCGCCATGTAAATACATGGCGGGCGCAAATCAAATCTTTTTGGGAACAATTCTACTGTCCGTAGTAAGCGTTAGCACCGTGCTTGCGGTAGAAATGCTTGTCCGCGATACGCTGCGGTGCAGGCTCTACGCCCGGCTTTAATACTTCCGTGCGAAGTGCCATCTTGGCAACCTCCTCCAAAACGACTGCGTGATAAACAGCCTGAGCTGCATCCTTGCCCCAGGTAAACGGTCCGTGATTGGTGCACAATACCGCCGGTGTATACATCGGATTCAATTTAAGCTCTTCAAATGTCTCGATGATGACTTTACCGGTATTTAACTCATAAGCTTCATCAATCTCTTCCTGTGAAAGAACTCTCGCACACGGGATCGGTCCGTAAAAATAGTCTGCATGAGTCGTCCCGTAAAGCGGAATACTTCTTCCTGCCTGCGCCCAGCTTGTCGCATACGGTGAATGCGTGTGTACAACGCCGCCGATCTCCGGGTATTTCTTATAAAGCTCCAGATGAGTCGCCGTGTCAGACGAAGGTTTGTATCTGCCTTCCACTCTCTCACCGTCTAAGTTCATGACTACCATATCATCAGGTGTCAGCTCATCATACTCCACTCCGCTGGGTTTGATGACAAACAGTCCGCTCTCTCTGTCAATTCCGCTGACATTCCCCCAGGTATAGGTGATCAGTCCGCGCTTCGGAAGCTCCATATTCGCTTCATATACTTCTTTTTTTAACTGCTCTAACATAATCGATACCTCTTTGTCTCTTTCTATTGGTTGGATACTGTATTATTCCGGTAAAGCATCCACAGCTGCACGCTCGATCGCCAGACCGTCTGTGTAGCGTTTGATGAACTCGTCAAAGCCCTTTACATCCTTCTCCGCCGGATCCATGCTGGTACCGATCTCACCGCCGAATACTTTATCTACGAGGAAGCTGTCCAAGGTTTCGCCTTCTTCCTTACCTAACATGTAGGAAGCTAATACCGCGATTCCCCATGCGCCGCCTTCTCCTGCCGTCTCCATTACGGAAACCGGAGTATCCAATGCTGCTGCAAGAATGCTCTGTCCGACACCTTTGGTCTTAAACAGTCCGCCGTGACCTGTGATGCGGTCAACCTTCACACCTTCCTGTTTGAGCATGATATCGCATCCTGTCTTTAATGCGCCGAGAGAAGTGAACAGATGCACTCTCATGAAATTGGCAAGATTGAACTTACTGTTTGCGGTACGTGCAAAGAGAAGTCTTCCTTCGTCAAATCCTGTCACATGCTCGCCGGAAAAATAGTTGTATGCCAAGAGACCACCACAGTCCGGATCGCCTTCCAGTGCCTTATTGTAAAGCTTGCCATACAGATCGTTTTTGTCGATCTTCATACCAAAGGTATCTGCGAACTCATCAAACAGATTTACCCATGCATTCAGGTCGGATGTACAGTTGTTGCAATGAACCATACCTACCAGACTGCCGGTAGGCGTTGTTACGAGATCGATCTCCGGATAAACCTTGGAAAGATCCTTCTCCAGAACGATCATTGCAAATACGCTGGTACCTGCGGATACATTGCCGGTACGCTCTTTGATCGCATTGGTCGCCACCATGCCGGTACCTGCATCTCCCTCAGGAGGGCAGAACGGCACGCCTGCTTTCAGCTTACCGGAAACGTCCAGTAATTTCGCGCCTTCTTCTGTCAGCTTACCTGCCGCATCGCCAGCTAAAAGAACCTTCGGAAGGATGTCTGCCAGTTTCCACGGATATCCCTTGTCTGCTACCAGCTCATCAAACTGTCCGATCATTTTCTGATTGTAATCTTTTGTATTGATATCGATCGGGAACATACCGGATGCCTCGCCGACACCAAGCACCTTCTCGCCTGTCAGCTTCCAGTGAACATAACCTGCCAATGTCGTAAAGAATGTAATATCCTTCACATGATCCTCGCCGTTTAAGATTGCCTGATACAGATGCGCGATACTCCATCTTTGCGGAATGTGGTAGTTAAACACCTCTGTCAGTTTCTCGGAAGCCGGTCCTGTAATGGTATTTCTCCAGGTACGGAAAGGTACTAAAAGCTCTCCGTCCTTGTCAAATGCCATATATCCGTGCATCATGCCGGAGAAACCGATCGCTCCGAGTCCGGTAAGCTCCACACCGTATTTGTCTTTGACGTCTTTTACCAGCTCACTGTAGCAATCCTGCAACCCTTTCCAGATATCATCTTTGGAATACGTCCATACATTGTTCTCATAACGGTTTTCCCACTCATGATTTCCCTGGGCGATAGGAGTGTTCTCCTCATCCACCAGTACAGCTTTGATACGGGTAGAACCAAACTCAATACCGAGGACGGCTTTACCGCTTGCGATTAACTCTTTTGCATCCATTATACTTTCTTACTCCTTTCGTCTCTGTCTTATCTGTAAAATACTTCACCTAACATCAGATCGCGTTTCAGATCGCGGATCTTGGTATCTTTATCGATGTATACAGCCTCAATTCCCATAGCAGCAGCCCAGTCGCCCATCTGCTCAGCAGTCAGGTCATACGAGAATGCTGTATGATGAGCCCCGCCTGCCAGGATCCATGCTTCCGCTCCGGTGTACATATCCGGCATCGGAGTCCAGAAGTTCGTAGCTACCGGCAGCTTCGGCATCGGCTTCTCGTTCTTCTTACATTCAACATCATTGATGATCAGACGGAAACGGTTACCAAGATCGATCAGGCTGGTAGCGATACCCTTGCCTTCTTTGGAAGTAAATACCAGTCTTGCGGGATCTTCTCTGTTACCCATGGAAAGAGGCTGGCACTTAATGCTGATCGGGCCATCTGCGATCGTCGGACAGATCTCTAACATATGAGCCTGTAAGATGCCTTCCTTGCCCGGTACCAGATTGTAGGTATAATCCTCTAACATGGAAGTACCCTTGGCATCTTTCATGCCGGCTGTCATGATCTTCATCAGACGTACCATGGCTGCCACCTTCCAGTCGCCTTCCGCACCAAATCCGTAGCCCTTCTCTTCCAGTCTCTGGATCGCAAGGCCCGGAAGCTGCTTTAACGCGCCAAGGTCGCCAAAGTGTGTCACGATCGCCTGATAATTCTTCTCCTCCAGGAAACGCTCGAAACCGATCTCAATCTGAGCCTGTACTGCTACATGCTTCTTAAATTCTTCGGGATCTCTGCCCTCTAATAATATTTCGTATTTATCATAGTACTCATCTACCAGTGCATTGGTATCGGACTCGGAAACGGAAGCGACACAGTCCGCGATCTCGTTTACCGGATAAGCATCCACTTCCCAGCCAAACTTGATCTGAGCCTCTACTTTGTCACCTTCGGTAACCGCAACATTACGCATGTTGTCTGCCACACGCATAACACGGATATGGCTGGACTCCATGATACCGACTGCAGTACGCATCCAGGAAGCGAGCTTGTCGGAAACAACCGGATCCGTCCAGTGTCCGCAGATGATCTTGCGCTCGATACGCATGCGGCTTACGATATGACCATACTCTCTGTCGCCATGAGCTGCCTGATTCTCATTCATAAAGTCCATATCGATCTCATCATAAGGGATCTCCTGATTGAACTGTGTATGTAAATGGCATAACGGTTTTCTAAACTCCTGCAAACCTAAGATCCATGATTTGGCCGGTGAGAAAGTGTGCATCCAGGTGATGACGCCGGCACATGTATCGTCTGCATTTGCCTCATTGAAAGTCTTGCGGATCAGTTCATTCGTGATCAAAGTCGGTTTCCATACGATCTCATAGGGAAGTGCACCGGAAGCATTTAAGCTTTCCACGATCTTCTGAGCATGCTCTGCAACGTGTGCAAGGCACTCATCTCCGTATAAATCCTGTGAGCCTGTACAGAACCAAAACTTGTACTCTTTTTGTGTTAACATTTTTCTCCTCCTATTCATTACATAAATCTCTAAAACCGCCGTTTTTACCCATTTCCGGCGATCCTACTGTTATCCTGCAGTTCCATCATACAACTTGTATGTAAAGGGGTACAAGTTGTTTTTTTCAAAAAGCATTCCAGAACCGACCTGCATACACTGTATGCAAAGTCCTTCTTCGACCGACACAAACTCTACTTTGGAGAAACCCTGCTTTTTCTTTTGCGCTGCTTCATTCACAGTCCACCGGAAATCATCCTCTGTTACGAAATCAAACGTTTTGTTTTTTTTCCATTTCATTGCCCTTATTCTTGCCCTTACCGGGATTCCTTTTGTGCATCTTTGATCCTGTAATAGTCTTCAGCATCTATGCCGATCTGAATATGCTACTCGAATATAATAAGCTGTTTATCAGCATCCACTGTTGCATATGTCCCAAAGGGAATGATACATCTCGGAGTGGCATGTCCAATATTTATATTGAACAGAACAGGTAACTCTGGAGAAGCAATTGTCTTGACCAGTAGATTCTTGTATTCTTCTGCGTATGTTTCATCCATGGGCTTTCCAACAAGCACACCAGATACAACATCAAAAACACCATATTTCTTCAGAGCAAGAAGCATTTTTTCATACATTTCAGGTGACGGTTTCTCTTCACTGCTTTCCAAAAGAAGGATCCTTCCTCTCCAATCATCAAGTGTCGGGAACAGTTCATATTTTTTACATAGCTCAATACTGTCACTATATCGATCATTATTAAAAATGTCATAAATTGACTCAATACAACCGCCGAGAATCTTCCCCGAAAAGACAGACGTCCCTTGCAGCAATTCAAAGCCGGTATTCTGATGCTTCACTCTGGGAACACCAATCTGACTCTCGTCAAATTCTGTTCTTTCCTCATACCAGACATCGCTTGGACGTACTTCTTTAATCATTTCCGTAGTGATAAGTTCTTTAAAGAATTTCCCGGTATAAGGCAGCATTTCATTCTCAAGTTCACATATATCCGCCAGAAAACTCTGACCATAAAATGTCTTTATCCCAAGCTTATGAAGCATAAAGTGATTCATCGTGGTATCGGAAAATCCAAGGAACGGCTTCTCATTCACAACATTTTTAAGCCTGTCATCTTCAAACAGATATGGAAGCAAGCGGTATGTATCATCTCCGCCGATCGCACACAGGATCATATCTACTTCAGAGTCGGCATATGCCTCAATCAGGTCTGCAGCCCTATCCTCCGGATGTCCTTTAATATAATCTATTCCTTTAAGAGCATGCTTTGAAAACTTTACCTGAAGACCCATAGACTTTAAACGCTCAATGCCAATCTTAAGTTCGTGTGCCGCAACTGCTTCACCGATGATTCCGCTTGATAAGCTTACTATTTCTACAGTTTTAATCATATTGTTACCACCACTTCCCATCTGCCGTTCTCTCTGCGGATTAATCCTTTTTTCTGCTTTTCAACTGTTCGTATCTTTATCGTTCTTTCTGATTTTCCAATGATACCAGCTAATTCTTTCTGCGTAATCGAAGGATTATTTAGTAACTCTTTTAGAATGGCCAATTCCTCCAAAGTGCAATTATTGCACTTTGAATCTTTTTCAATTGCACTTTGAATTGCACTTTGTTCCTTGTAATCCACATGGATAAATCTATTCTTTAACGCATTCTGATAACCCATCAGAAGATTTTCAAAAAATCACTCTAAACCTGAATTATTCATCAAATTGCATTACTGATGCGTAACGCTTTGTAAATACTGCATTTTTGCTGTTTCACATTTTCACCCATTGGGTGAAAAACAAATATGAAAAGAGCCTCAAGTTTGCTATAATTGTATTGGTTGACCGCCATGCACAAAGCAAAGGAGAAGCTCTATGCACAGTATAAAAGAAATTCAGCTCAAATGCAATAAGCAGTTCATTGTATATTTTGACGGAGGCGAACTCTCCTCCGCCGGAGGGCTCCTGATGATAAAGGAATTCCTCCATGCTCTTGGATTTGAAAAGCTACTAAGGAACAGCTTCAAGACCAACGATACAGCCATGTTCCGTATCCATACGGATGACAAGAATCTCCTGCAGATGATCTACCAGATCTTCGGCACATACTATGAAGACAACTGTGCCGATGAACTGCAAAAAGATCCCCTACTGATCACAGCGGACAGTTCGCCTGGATACCATATGATTGTCAGGATACCTTTAACTGCGTCCTCTGTACTCATAAAACAGACAACAGGGAAAGTCTGCAGAAATTCATAAACACACTCAAAGGACTTTACCATGAGGCAGTAGCTTTTCCGTTATGATAACGCTTTTCTATCTTTGTTATTATTTTCTAAAGCTCTTTCCGTTTGTGCTGCCTCCATCAACAAGCACATCTACACCAGCAAGATATCCGTTCCTTTCATCTGCTACAGTCGCAATTGCAAATCCAAGCTCATCCGGAGTACCCATCCTTTTTTCTGCTGCATATTCAAGCATGCTAGCACCTTCCTTTTCTTCAAGTTTGCCCATGTCAGTCGCAATAAGTCCTGGACTTAGAGAGCACACACGGATTCCTTTCTGCCCATACTCAAAAGCACACTTCTGTGCATACCAGACAACGAAGCTCTTGGAAAGAGCATAAGCAAAGCCTGACTTCTGATAATCCGTTTTGGCAAGGTTACTTGTTTTGATACACTTTGCTATGAATTTTGCTTCATCTGTTTCAGCAAGGGCAAAGGTCTTTTTATTTAGGAGGATCTTCGGTAATGCATATGCAGAATTTGAAGAGATATCCACTATAACGCTGCCCCTTGGCATCACTTTTGAAAACTCCTGATTGATATAAACTGTACCAAGCGCATTAACTCTGAGAAGCGGTTCAGGCTTTGCCATGTTCGGCGACATTCCCGCTGCATTGATAACATTTCTGACAGTTCCTTTTGAAGCCGCAAACTCCACCAGCTTTTTTACGCTTTTCCGGTCTGACGTATCACATGTGCAGGCATATGCTTCATGCCCACCTTCTTTTAGCTGTTCCACAGCCTTTTCAAGCTTGGAGATAGTCCTTCCTGATACGATTATTATCTTATCCTTTGGCATCTGAAGAGCTGCTGAAAGCCCCATACCACTGCCACCACCTGTTACTACGCATACATCGCTCATCTTTTAATGTCCTCCTAAGAAGTATTATGCTTCTCCTGTTATCTCTTTAGCAAGTTCCAGAATTTCAAAGGCATATTTTTCCTTGCCCTTTTTCAGAAGCTTCTTGTATAAAGGATAGTTAGCGATGCAGATTGCAGCACCTGCCAGTCCCGACAGTACTCCGACGATCATGAAAACTGCTCCTGTTCCAAAGACGCCCAGCCCAAAGCACATTCCTGTGCCAAAAATCAGAGTTCCTATGATTCCCAGTGTCATTGCCGAAATGAAAGCCGGGAGCTTTGCTCTCTCATCAAGCTTTTTAAGCTGCCTGACCTTGTTTGTCTCCCTGGGCATATATTCCTTTGCTATACTCTCCGCATAAACCTTATCTAAATCGTTCATCTCATTGTTCTCCTGTCTTTTCTTTCTATAAATAATTATGCTATTTTTCCTGTTTCTTTGAGCCATCTGATCTCGTCACGTATGGTCTCTCTGTATGATCTTGTAGTATA